>CAYSRC010000081.1:0-1823 GCA_964433495.1 uncultured Oscillospiraceae bacterium | reverse complement strand
TACGGCAAGACCGATTTTGAGATGCAGGTGATCGGCTTCCCGAGCAGCAGGGGACAGATGCCGGTCATGCCCATGACGGGCTGGGCCGTGGGCGCCGAGGCCGAGCACGCCGAGGACGCCATGCGGGTGATGGACGTCATCCTCTCTGACGAGGCGCTGCAGCTGTTCAGCGAGACCAACCGGGTCATCTCCCCGTCGCGGAATGTCAAGGTGGACTGTGTGCCGTCCCTGCGCCCCCTCAACGATCGAATCGAGGAGGGGGTCTATGTGCTGGGCTCCAACGCGGGCATGAACGTCGAGCAGTGGGGAAACACCTGCCTCATTGTGCGACAGCTGCTCGCGGGCGACTCGGTGGACGAGTGCATGGCCGCTTTTGACGAGCTCCAGGACGCGGCGCTCGCGCAGCGCGAGGGCTGAGGGGAGTTGTCCCGTCCGCCGAAGGGCTGCGGGCCCTTTTGGGGGAACGGCGCGCGGCAGCGCTTGAACAGACAGATTAAGCGAAGCAAAACGAAAAAACCGCGCCCTCGGCGCAGGGAGCGCGGGTAAAAGTGTTTGACCGACCTGTGAACGTCACAGGTCGGTCTTTTCGTGCGGTGAGTTCGCTGTGTCCGCCGTGTCCAAGGAGAGACTGTTTTGTGTTTGCCGCTCGGGCGATTTTACCTGCCGCTTGCCCGGGCGGGCACCTTGCCCCTGCCTTTAGGCTCCCTTCCCGCGCGTAATAGGAGCGGCGTTCGGAGGCTCCCATACTCCCGGGAATTCAACCGAGTGTAAAAATGTACGACACGCGGCAGGGTTCACGTGTTCCCGTGAATTGTGCCGCATGTCCTTACCTTTAACATGCGGCCCCCCTACGGGAATATGCAGGGCGTGCCGCGCGGAGCGGTCAAACGGCAGCGGAACGGACATTTGACATTCGGCGCGATGTTATGCGCCTCTCGAGCTGTTGTTCCGATTAAGCTCGCCCGCGCGACTGCGCCCCGCGAGGAGTATAGGGGGTGTGTAAAGGGAGCCGACACGAAGCGACGGAGGGGTTGACTGAGAAGGGTTTTGTCGCTTGAACAGATGATTACCTGTTGCGGATTTCGGCTTGTCGGGCCGCATATAATCCCTCCGCCGCGTCGGCCCGCTGTCGGTCAAGGCAAAAGGTGCGGGCCTACAGCCTGTTTTCGCTGTCCCACCTTCGGATTATCTCGACGTCGCGCTCGTCGACCTCGAGGTCTCGGACGTCCTCTTCGGACGAGATGATCCCCTTAGGAACCTCGGACGGCACGGTGACCTCCTCAAGGTCGGAAATTCTCGTGCGGTTACCCTTGTCTTTTTTCATGGTGTTCTCCTTTCGATTAAAAACAGAAGCTGTCTTACAAGCTTAGGTTGCCCCGCGCGCCGCCGAAAATTCGCGATGCCTTCCGATTTCCGCCTATTAAAACCATGAAAAATCCCGACGCGATGATATACGCGTCGGGATTTTGAAAATAGTTGACAAACCGGATGCCGCACAGGATGCATAACCGCGTCTCTTTGCAAAAAACCTGCACCGCGCGGGTCGGCTTGCAGACGCGGCCGACCGCTGCCGCGCTCTGTTCCGCGAAAGGGCGGATGCCGTCTTTCGCGGACATCTAAGGGGGTGACAGGCGGTTTGCAGAGCAGTTGCGGCGCAAACCGCCGCCGAGAGGGGGAAATTTTCCCCCTACGGAAAATCCCGACGCGATGATATCGCGAGGGATTTTAAAAGCAGTTGACAAACCGGATGCCGCACAGGATGCATTACCGCGTCTCTTTGCAAAAAAAAGCCTGCACCGCGCGGGTCGGCTTGCAGACGCGGC
>CAYSRC010000080.1:0-2253 GCA_964433495.1 uncultured Oscillospiraceae bacterium | reverse complement strand
CACTCCGCGCGGCAGATGCGCGTCGCAATCGGAACGGCGTTCGGTACAACTCGCGGGAATGTGCGAGCCGTGTACAAGGGGAGGTGTCAGCGCAACTGACGGAAAGGGTGTCAAGAGCTTGTTTCAACTTGCTTCGGGAACCAAACTCGTCCGGGACTATTGTCACGGCCCGTCAATCCCCCTGCGGCGCGTTCAGCGCGCAAACCTTTCGCACAGCCTTGCGTACAACCCGTCGGCGGCCGCCCTGAGGTCGTCGAGCGAGCCGCTGTTGTCGATGACCTCGTCGGCGCGGGCGGCAAGCTCGCTTTCGGGGAGCTGCCGCGACAGGCGCTCGGCCGCCGCCTCGGCGGTGAGGCCGTCGCGCCGCATGATACGCTTGAGCTTGTCGCCGCGCGGCGCGGTGACGACGACGATGAAATCGCACAGGGCGTCGAGACCGCTCTCAAAGAGCGCGGGGGCCTCGACGACGCAGAACCGCCGCCCCTCGCCCTCGAGCCCGCGAAAGGTCTCCTTGAGCGCGTCGATTATGTACGGGTGGGTGATTGCGTCGAGGCGCTTTTTCGCGCCCTGCGACGCAAAGCAGCGCGCGCCGAGCGCTTTGCGGTCAAGCGAGCCGTCGGGCAGCAGGATGTCGCCCGAAAACGCCTGTACAAGCTCGGCAAGGCAGGGCATGCCCCGCTCGACGACCAGGCGCGCGGTGCTGTCGCTGTCGACCGTCGCCGCGCCGAGCTCGCGCAGGCGCGCGCCCACAAAGCTTTTGCCGCTGCCCGACTGCCCCGCGAGCGCGGCGACGTGAAAGCCGCTCACAGCTCGACCACGTCGAAGCCGGCGGCGCGCACAAGGCGGTTGTAGACCGCGAGCCCCTCGCCCTCGTCGGACGGACAGCGGGCAAAGACGTTGTCCGCCCCGAACTTGTCGAGCGCGCGCAGGGTCGAAAAGAGGCGCTTTGCCTGTATCTTGGGGTTGTCCTCGGGCCCGTAGGAGACCGCGGGGATGCCGACGAGCTCGGTTTCGCCGTCAAAGCACATGGCGTATGCCGCGCTCTGCGCGTGCGCGCGAACATATTCACAATAACTGTCAAAGTCCCCCTTGATGAGGACGACATGTGCGCGGGGGGCATAGTGCTTGTATTTAAGACCGGGGGAGAGAACCCTTTCGCCGTCGGTCAGGCCGCTTTTTACCGCGCGCGCCACAATCGCGTCGGGCAGCACCTCCCGTATCTCCTCAAGCGAGATTATGCCGGGGCGCAGGATGGTCGGGACGTCGCCCGCGAGCGAGACGACGGTGCTTTCAACGCCGACCTCGCAGCTGCCCGCGTCGACAATCAGCGGGATGCGCCCGTCCATGTCGTCGAACACGTGCTGCGCCGAGGTGGGCGACGGCCTGCCCGAGAGGTTTGCGGACGGCGCGGCGAGCGGGATGCCCGCCTCGGCGATTATCCTGTTTGCGACGGGGTGCGAGGGCATCCGCACCGCCACGGTGTCCAGCCCGCAGGTGGCGACCCTGCTTATCTCGTCGCTCTTTTTGAGGATCATCGTGAGCGGCCCCGGCCAAAAGCGCTTTGCGAGCTCGGCCGCCTCGGGGGTAAGCGAGGTGACGACCGAGCTTAACATCAAAAGGTCGCTGACGTGGACGATAAAGGGGTTGTCCGCGGGGCGTCCCTTGGCCTCGAATATGGCGCTGCACGCGTCGTCGTTCAGCGCGCTGCCCGCAAGGCCGTACACCGTCTCGGTCGGGATGGCCGCGATGTGGCCCGAGGTCAGCAGCGAGGCCGCCTCCGCGGCGACCTCGTCGAGGTTTTGTTCGGTTACTTTAACAAGCTTTGTCTCCATTTTTGCCTTTCACCGTCCAGTTACTCTGCCTTGAGCTTTTCGGCGCGGTCGGCGGTTATCAGCGCGTCGATTATCTCGTCGAGGTCGCCGTTGAGCACCGCCTCAAGCTTGTAGAGGGTGAGGCCTATGCGGTGGTCGGTGACCCTGCTCTGCGGGTAGTTGTAGGTTCTTATCCGCTCGCTGCGGTCGCCCGTGCCGACCATGCCGCGGCGCTTTGCGGCGATCTCGTCGTTCTGCTCGCGCTGCTTTGCCTCGAGCAGGCGGGAGCGCAGGATCTTCATGGCGCGGTCCTTGTTTTTGTACTGGCTGCGCTCGTCCTGGCACTCGACGACGATGCCGGTCGGCAGGTGGGTGATGCGGATGGCGGACTCGGTCTTGTTGACGTGCTGTCCGCCCGCGCCGCCCGAACGGTAGGTGTCGA
>CAYSRC010000079.1:0-2334 GCA_964433495.1 uncultured Oscillospiraceae bacterium | reverse complement strand
GAGCTCGGCGAAGCGGCGGGGACAGTCCCCTGTCTCGGCGCGGCAACAGCTCGCCGGGGGTCGGCAGCCCAAGGCCCATGCTCGCGCACAGCGGCACGGCCGCAGCGAGCACCGCATAAGCCCCACCGGCCCGCGCGCATCCGCAGCGGGAGCGCGGCTCGGCTTTTTAAGTGTAACAAATCAGCACCGCTCGCCAAACGACGGGGGCATTTTCCTCGCGGGTGCGGCCGCGGCCCGCAAAACCGCAAAATGCCCTGCGCGCTCACAAGCAGGCGCGCAGGGCACAACTTTGCCGTTATTTTTCCTTTTGCGGGCTCTCCTCGTTCGCGCTGCTCTTGATGACCTCGGTCAGCGAGGTTGCAAGGCCCGCAAGCGACTGGATCTCGCTCGGGATGATGATCTTGGTCGCCTTGCCGTCGGCGGCGCGCCCGAACGCCTCGATGCCCTTGAGCGAGATGACCTTGTCGGACGGGTTCGCCTCGTTGAGCATCTTGATGCTCTCGGCGAGGGCAGCCTGAACAAGGCGCACGGCCTCCGCCTCACCCTGGGCCGTGCGTATCTTCTGCTCGCGCACGGCGTCCGCCCTGAGGATGGCCGCCTCCTTCTCCGCCTGAGCTGCGAGGATTTGGCTGTCCTTGCGGCCCTCGGCCTCGAGGACGAGGCTCTTCTTCACGCCCTCGGCGCGCAGGATGCTCTCGCGGCGCTCGCGCTCGGCCTTCATCTGCTTTTCCATCGAGTTTTGGATCTCGACAGGCGGGATGATGTTCTTGATCTCGACCCTGTTGACCTTGATGCCCCAGCGGTCGGTCGCCTCGTCGAGCAGCGCGGTGATCTTGGTGTTGATGATGTCGCGGCTCGTGAGGCTGTGGTCGAGCTCCATGTCGCCGATGATGTTTCGCAGCGTCGTCGCGGTCAGGTTCTCAATCGCGGACATGGGACGCTCGATGCCGTAGGTGAACAGCTTCGCGTCGGTTATCTGGAAAAACACGACGGTGTCTATCTGCATGGTGACGTTGTCCTTGGTTATAACGGGCTGCGGCTTGAAGTCGACAACCTGCTCCTTGAGGGACACACGCTTTGCGATGCGGGTGATAAACGGGGTCTTGAAGTGGAAGCCCGCGCCCCACGTCTGATAGTAGATCCCGAGGCGCTCGACGACGTAAACCGTCGCCTGCGGCACGATCTTGATGTTGCTGACGATGATCACGATAACCACCAGCAGGACCAAAAACAGCGCCACCAAACCGCCCGTCTGGGCGGCGGTCATAGCAAACACTACCGGCATTTTAATTATCCTCCTTTGTTGAAACAACAATAAGCTTAACTCCGTCAATCGACAGCACCCGCACCCGCTCTCCCTCGAGAAAAACGCGTCCGTCATACGAGCGCGCAGACCAGCTTTGACCGTTGAGCACGACCCTTCCCTCGGCGTAGTCGTTGCGGATCTCCTGCGTGACCACGGCGACACGTCCCACCGCCATGTCGGCGTTGGTGGGCACCGAGCGCGGCGTCGCCTTCTTTTTTACAAGCGGCCTCAGCAGAAACAGGGACAGCACCGACACCGCCGCAAAAATCAGCAGCTGGGCCCACACGGGCGCGCCGAACAGCGCGGCAAAGAAGGCCGTAATCGACCCCACAATAAACCAAATAGACACCAGCTGAGCCGTAAAAGCCTCCGCAACCACAAACAGCAGAAAGGCCGCCGACCAAATCCAAACCCACACTGCAAAGCCCCCCTTTGCACCCCCGCCGGGTCAAAGCGGGCGGTATGTATTTCGAGCGATTGACCTGTTTATATCACTATACTCTGCATAAAGCGAGAAAGCGGAACCGAAACGTCTCTAAAGGCTCCCTGCTGCGTCTTCAGTCCCCGTCTTACAATCCCTTCGTCGCGCGCCGTTCCTGTAACGCGCGGTTAGGGGGGTCACGGCAGCTTTTCACGGCCCTCAGCAACTTCTAAAACTTTTGCTTGTCGCGTGGGCAGTGTCTCTCAGGCTCCCTTACCGAACGGCCGAGCTTAATAGGAACGATAGCTCGGCACTCCGCGCGATAGATGCGCGTCGCAATCGGTAAGGCGTTCGGTACAACTCACGGGATTATGTGAGCCGTGTGTAAAGGGAGCTGTCGGCTTTAGCCGACTGAGGGATTGACTGTACAGGGCTATGTCGCCTAAACATGCCTTGCGTCACAGCTTTAGCTTACAGCACGCAATCCCTCCGTCGCGGCTTCGCCGCGCCACCCCCCTTTGCACAAGGGGGGCTTTTTTTAGCTCGCAGCAAAGCGTTATGGCTTGTCGGTTGTTATCACGGGATCGGCGCGAAGCGCCCACGACAA
>CAYSRC010000078.1:0-2881 GCA_964433495.1 uncultured Oscillospiraceae bacterium | reverse complement strand
GAATATGCGAGCCGTGTCACGAAGTGACTGAGGGATTGACTGCACAAAACCCCGTCGCCGAACACGCCTTTTGTCACAGCTTCAGCCCGCTGTCCGTATCCCTGCGCACGCAAAAGGGCGGCGCACACGGCACCGCCCCCCGAAACATCTGCTGTAAACTAAAACCCTCTTACTTGACCATGCTCGCCACTTCGGACGCAAAGTCGTCCCGGCGCTTCTCAATGCCCTCGCCCTTCTCATAGCGGACGAACTCGGCAACCTTGATGCTGCCGCCGAGCTGCTTTGCGGTGGCCTCGGTGTACTGCGCAACCGACATCTTGTCGTCCTTGACAAACGGCTGTTCGAGCAGGCAGACCTCCTTGTAGAACTTGCCGAGACGGCCGACGGCCATCTTCTCCTTGACGGCGTCGGGCTTGCTCGCCGACGCGGGGTCGTTGGCTATCTGCGCGAGGACGACGTTCTTCTCCTCCTCGACGGCCGCGGCGGGGACGCTGTTCTTGTCGAGATAGGCGGGGTTGACCGCGGCTATCTGCATGGCGATGTCCTTGCCGTAGGCGGTGAACTCGGGCTTTGCGGCTATGTCGTCGCCCGTCTCAAACCGCACGAGCACCGCGTGGGTGCCGCCCGCGTGGATGTAGGGCACGAGCACGCCCTCCATGCGCTGAAAGCGGCGAATCTTGATGTTCTCGCCTATCGTCATGATCTTGTCCTTGAGGTGGTCGTCAACCGTCCTGCCGTCGACGTCACACGCGAGCAGCGCCTCGACATCGGCGGGGTTCTTCTCGATGATGACATCGGCGCAGGTCGCGACAAACTCGCGGAAGCCGTCGTTCTTCGCGACAAAGTCGGTCTCGGAGTTGACCTCGACGACGCAGCCGACGCCGCCCTTGACAACGGCGCTCACAAGCCCTTCGGCAGCGACGCGCCCGGCCTTTTTAACCGCCTTGGACAGCCCGCGCTCCCTGAGGATCTCGACCGCCTTGTCCATATCGCCCTCCGCCTCGGTGAGGGCCTTTTTGCAATCCATCATGCCGCAGCCGGTCATCTCGCGCAGCTTTTGGACATCCTTTGCTGTAAAAGTCATTTATCTGATACTCTCCTTAAAACTCTCTCTTTAAGCGTTTCTTGACAACTCGCGGGCACGGCGCAACAACGCGGCGCGTCCGCGCTTTTTCTCTTTTCGGGGCGACCCTTCAAAAACGGGGGGGTTACTCTTCCTTCTCGCCCTCGGCCTCCTCGGCGGCCTCCTCGAGCTGCTCGCCCTGACGGGACTCGAGGACCGCGTCGGCCATGGCGCCCGTGATGAGCTTGACGGCGCGGATGGCGTCGTCGTTTCCGGGGATGATGTAGTCGATCTCGTCGGGGTCGCAGTTGGTGTCGACAATTGCGACAACGGGGATGCCCAGCTTGCGGGCCTCTGCCACGGCGATGTGCTCCTTGCGGGTGTCGACGACAAACAGGGCCTTGGGAAGGCGCTGCATATTCTTGACGCCGCCGAGGAACTTCTCGAGCTTTTCGATCTCGAGCTCGAGCTTGCTCGCCTCTTTTTTGGTCAACAGCTCAAAGGTGCCGTCCTCCCGCATCTTCTTGAGCTGGTCGAGACGGTTGACGCGCTGGCGAATGGTGCGGAAGTTGGTCAGCATACCGCCCAGCCAACGGGCGTTGACATAGTGCATACCGCAGCGCTCAGCCTCGTCCCTTATCGACTCCTGCGCCTGTTTTTTAGTGCCGACAAAGAGGATGTCGCCCTCGGCCGCCGCGTCGCGCACAAAGCTGTAGGCGACGTCGAGCATCTTGACCGTCTTCTGAAGGTCGACAATATAGATGCCGTTGCGCTCGGTGAAGATGTAGGGGGCCATCTTGGGGTTCCACCTTCTGGTCTGGTGCCCGAAGTGGACGCCCGCCTCCAAAAGCTGCTTCATGGATACTACTGCCATTTTTCGTTCTCCCTTTGTGTTTTGTTGTTATCCTCCCCGCCGCTTACAAGCGCGGCATCCCTCCCCCGTTTCGGGGCGGGACACGCGCCGCGAAGACGCGAGCGGGTGCGAATTGCCGAATAATTGTACCATATCCGCCCGATCTTTTCAAGCCCCGGTGCCCGAAAAAACGCGAGCTTTCGGGGGATATCGGTGTGCTTTTTATCCCCGCACGGCGCGGAACGGGCGTTTTTTCACCCGCGGCCGAATTTGGGCTCGGGGGTCGAGGCGATAAACCGCGCGATGTTGTGCACGCAGGTCTCGATGTCGTCCACCCCCTCGACCGACCTTTCCATAGGGCAGAGGTCGGTCTCGGTTCGGTTGAGGATGACAGGAACAAGGCGCTCGTATCCCGCCTTTATCCCGTGCTCCCTAAGCAGCGCAAGCCCCGTCTCGCTCATCAAAAACGCGAACGCCTCGCCCACCCCGGCGCTGCACAGCAGGCTTGCCGCCGCCCTGCCGATTATCTTGTCCGCGACCGCCGCGCCGCGCAGCTCGTCCCTGTGCCGGGTAAAGAGCCGAAACAGCGGGCGCACCGTCGAGCCGCTCTCGCAAAACACCTGCCCGTCGGCGGTGACCGCCGCGACCGTGCACAGGTTGTCCCGTATCATCTGCTTTGCCTTTTCTATCATAATATCCTGTCCTCCCGCGGCGCCGCCCGCACCGCAAAAATGTGTTTTGGGAATGTGTTCGGGGTGGCTTTATGAAGGTGTTTGGGTAAAGGAAACGCGTATTCTGCGGCAGCCCAAAAGCCCCCTTGCCGCGCGTGATCGGAACAACGCGTCCTTAAGCCCCCTCTTGTGCAAAAGGGGGGCACGCAGTGCCGGGGGGATTGTAAGCAGTGAGCGAAAGATGCAACACAAGATATGTTTAGGTGAGAAAGCCTTTCGCGGTCAATCCCTCAG
>CAYSRC010000077.1:0-3768 GCA_964433495.1 uncultured Oscillospiraceae bacterium | reverse complement strand
TCGTCCCCACAACCTCTCGATTTCCAATTGTTACACAAAAGCGGCTTTTTGTGCAACCTGTCTACAAAATAAGCGGTTTTTTTGCTATTCTCTTATTAAAGAACATACATCAACGCAGTGTTTAAAGTCAAGTTCTTTTTCGGGGGCTTGGCCGCTTGAGGCAGGAGGATAGCTTCGGCAGCACCTTTGCCTCGGACAGTCCCCACGGGACATACTTTGCCGCAGCGCTGCGGACGGGAGGAGACAGAGAAAAGAGCGGTTGAGGAGCCTGTTCGGAAGCTGAGGACAGGGCTTAAAATACAAAAAGGAAGAAACAGCTTATGAAGAGAGGGTTGTGCGCGGGACTGCTGGTGTTGGCGCTAATGCTCGGCGCGGCGACGTGCGGTAAACCGGCGGAAACCCCGAGCCCAAAACAGGGCCGCAGGGGACGCAGAACCCGGGGACGGAGGACACAGGGGCAGAGGACGGGGGGCGGTGAATGCCGTTGAACCCGAAAAGGATGACACCCCGGAAGCACCCGAGCTTTTGGGCGGGGTTTATCCGGGGGGAGACAAGCTTGAAGAGCTTGCTGTAACAATAGTCTACGGCGAGAATGTAGAGGCCGTGAAGGTGAAAGTCCCGTCTAATTATTATATTGCGGTTGATTATTATACGAGAAACAAGGAAAATTCACCTGAATACTTTCCGTCTGAGGATTTCTATCGTTCCGGGAATTCGACAATTCGGTAGAGGAAGCTCTGAGCGGGAACCTGTTAGCTGAATCAGCGCCCGAAAGAGAATTGGTGGGTTTTAATGTAGGCTCTGAGGACATGATGGTTGAGTGTTATTTTTCATGTGCCGGCAGCGACCCCGATCACCTTTCTGCTGTTTTAGACTCTGAAAAAGAAGTTTTTGAACAGGTTTCGGGTGGCGGTGCTACCGAATTCGGAGAGGGTGAAATAGAGGGATTTTATGCTGTAGACAGTAAGGAAGGAAGAGATGAGCTGCTTGTGTGCTATTGTTTGGGAGGCGAAGGGGTGTTGACTGCAGATTTTGTGTCTGTTCCCGAAGGGGTCGAGCCGGAGCAGCTCGCACAAAGTTTCTATGACTTGATCACGGTGGTCGAAAAATAGTGACGGGGCGGCCGCCCCAAAGGCCTTTCGGCGACCGACCGCGAATAAAAGAGAAGGGGAAGAGAAATGAAGAGATTTTCGGCGCTTGCGTTGCTGCTCTGCGCCGCCATGCTGCTGTTTGCGGGATGCGCCGGCGCAGAGGAGGCACGGTTTATGAAGCTGGTCGACACCGATGTCGACGCAGCCGAGCTTTATTACTATACCGAGATTTCGGCAAACGCCGAACTCAAGCAATCGGTCGACGCGCGGCTTTCGGACGAAGCGGACAGAACCGTTGACGCTTATATGAGTGGTGAGCTGAGCTCACAGGCCGCATATGAGCGGGCTTCGACACTCGCGCGGTTCAGCGGCTGTTCGCACAGGGCCGGGGACGCACTGACGCTGATCGAGGCGAGGGACAGCGCCGCTGGCGGCGATTGTCTTTCGGCCTACATCGCCGCGGCGGGCGTCACGGCCTACGACAGCTATGCCGGCGTTGTGTGCGGCGAAAACCTCGAGCCGGCTTTTGACGAGTTCAAGGCCCGCTGTGAGCAGGAAAACGGGGAGGATCAAGGCGGTTTCTACGAATATGCCTTTGATTATTGCGACGAGGTGACGTCACAGCTTCCCGAGGGGGATGAGCTGCGAGAGAGGATAGACGAATATCGCACCGAAGCGGGCGGCAGATTTGAGGCATATGTGCTCGAACTTGTCGAAAGCATAGAAAGCTACGGCGAAAAAAGGGAAGCGCTTGAGTCGGCCCGCGCGCTGTATGACAGCGGTGCGCTTTCCGCCGCTGTTGACGCACTGCCGACCGAGCTGTTCTCGCTCGATATCTTTTCCGAAGGCTCCGACATGGTTAGCGTCGTTAACCTGACATCCTCCGACGCCGACAATCTTGGGAACAGCGACTATGACTCCGGGAAAAAGGTGGTGACCCTCTATTTTAAAGCGGATTGCTTTGCCGAATGGACGTTTTATCTCGGGGGAGAGTACTCCATGCTCGAGGGAACGTTCTTTACCCACTATGAAGCGAAAGACGAAACCGGCGAGGACTGTGCGGGCGTGCTTATTGCGTATGCCGACGGAGAGCAGATCTATCGCTCGGATTTGCAGCGCGGCGGCATATTGCCCGAGGACTTTACCGTCTATCTGCTCGGCGTCGAAAAGCTGACGCTGAGGGTCGAGGCCCGAAGGGAGACAAACGGGCCGCTGACATACTGTGTGGCCGACTGTTATCTTTGGGGCGCTTGAGCGGGCGGGGTTGGTTCAAAAAATTCTGCGGACAAACGGAGAAAAATTTATGAAGAGGATAATTGTCTTTTTGGTTTTGGCTTGCGTCGCGGCGACCCTGCTGACGGGCTGCTTTAAAAGCGACGAGCAGCTTATCGAAGACAGGATAAACGGGTTCGCACGGGCGTTGAACGCGGGAGATATCGAAAAGGCGCTCGACTGTCTCGATTCTTCAACGCGCACGGCGGGCAGGGCCATGCTCAACATAACGAACTCGCTGTTGGGCATAGGTGTGTCGGTATCCGATCTGCTGGCGCTCGGCATCGCGTTCGGCGAGATCGACGGCGGGTTTGTGATAAGCGGGATAACGTCGGTGGATGTCGACGGCGACAGGGCGACGGCAACGGTGGTCATGGGTGAGACCGAGTACAGCGTCGGGCTCGTAAAAGAGGATGGCGACTGGTTTATCACGCCCGATTGACGGCGCGGCGGGTGCATGTTTTGAGGCGATACTGTAACAGACCGCAGGGAGAACCGCGAAAAACAGAGGATGAGACGCGGACGGAAAATCCGTCAATCGACAAGCCGCGGCTGCAATACTTTAAATTGGCGGTCATCCTCCAAGGACGCGGTTTTGTCGGCCTGTCGCGGTCATTTGGTTTTTGCGGATTAAGCGCGGGCGCGCCTACCGGGCCGCCCGCGCCGCATTGTTTTGCAGAGCTTTGACGGTGAAGGCCCGCGCAGCGAACAGGCGGGATGCAGAAAGCCCGAGGGCAGATGCAGGCGGGCCGCCCGCGGGATTTTGTGTGAAGAGGGTTTCGGGAAAAACGTGCTAAATTGACGCGTGTGTCAGGCGGCATCCCCGTGCGCCGCGCAGATGAAACGAGCCGTGTCTTTCGTTCTTCGGACCGTTTGGGATACGGGGAGCCGAAGCTGCGCGGGAGAAGAGCGCCCGCCTTTTGATGCAGCGGGCGTGAAAAGGCCTGTTGTGTTCGCCTCTGCGCTTCGTATATAATTTTGGCTGTGTTTTCCAGGAGGGCTGCGACGAATTCTGCCGTGAGGTGACAGCCGTATGCGAAAAAACTACGTCGACAACCTGCAAAGCTTTATCATCCTGCTGTTGTTCCCCGTGCACACATTTATGGTCTGGAATGATTTCGACAACGGGTTTTACGTTTGAATGGGCGAAAGCAGGGTGCTCAGCACCCTCATCGTTGCGATAAACGTGGTTTATTCCGCTCATGTTTGTGCTTGCGAATATGAGCGCGCGGTACGCGCTGTAAAAGCGCACAGCGCATGAATTTGTCGCCGAGCGGATCACGAAAGACTGTTTGTGCCGTTCGCCTTTGGCCCTGTGTTCACTGTGCCCATACAGACGTATTTTGCGCTCAGGCTGCTCGAAAACCTCGGCTGCTTGCTTACCCGCTTCACCGATCGGGGCGGC
>CAYSRC010000076.1:0-3781 GCA_964433495.1 uncultured Oscillospiraceae bacterium | reverse complement strand
GCTCCCTTGTGTAAAGGAAGAGTCGGCGCAGTCGACTGAGGGTTTGTCTGCGCAAGAGCATGTAGTCTAATTATACTTTATGTTTCGATTTTAGCTCGCTGCCTGCAATCCCCCCGCCGCGGCTGATGCCGTGACGTCTCCACAGCTTACACCGGCCTCTCGGGCCGCGCGCCAAAAGGGCGTGACGCTTTGTGTGAGCGCATTTCAGAGCTTTTTGTCCTTTTCGACCATGCAGGCGACTGCGCTGTGCAGGGTGTTTTCAAACCCCAGCTCGCGCAGCTTGAGCACCCCCTCGATCGTCACGCCGCCCGGCGAGCACACCCGGTCGGCGAGCTCGGCGGGGTGGACCCCCGACTCGAGCACTGTCTTCGCGCTGCCGAGCGTCGCGCTTGCCGCGATTTCAAGCGCCTGCCGGCGGGGCATCCCCTCGCGCACGGCAGCCCTGGCGAGCGCGTCGATGTACAGATAGGTGAAGGCGGGCGAGCACCCCGCGATTGCCGAAAAGACCGAAAACAGGTGCTCGGGGATCACGCTCACGTCGCCGACCGACAGAAATATCCGTCTCACCGCATCGAGCTCCCCTTCGCTCACCCCGCCCGCAGGGCACAGCGCCGTCGTCGAGGCGCCGACCAGCGCGTTGATGTTGGGCATTGCGCGCACGACCTTGTCGCTGCCGAGCCCCGAGCGCAGATACTCTATCGTTTTTCCCGCGGCGATCGAGACGACCGTCGCGTCCTTTTTGAGCGAGCGCGCCGCCTCGGGCAGCACGTCGGCGAGCACGCCCGGCTTTACGGCGAGCACGACGATGTCGCAGCTTCGGCACAGCTCCTCGATGCTTTTGCAGGGCACAAGCCCGCAGCTCTCGTGCAGCGCCTGCGTCTTTTGGGAGCTGCGGTTGACGCCGAAAACCGTGTCGTCCCGAAACTCTCCGCTCGCCCGCATGCCCTTGATGATCGCCCCGGCCATATTCCCAAGGCCGATAAACCCGTAGTTCATGGATGTTCACCCGCGGTCAGCGAACCTGACCGTTCCCTTCGATGATGTATTTGGTTGTCGTCAGCTCGCGCAGACCCAGCGGGCCCCTCGCGTGCAGCTTTTGGGTCGAGATGCCGATCTCGGCCCCGAGGCCGAACTCACCCCCGTCGGTGAAGCGGGTCGAGGCGTTGCGGTACACCGCAGCGGCGTCCACAAGGCTCAAAAACCGCCTCGCGGTGTCGTCGTTTTTGGTGACGATGCACTCGCTGTGCCCGGTGCCGTAGCGGCCGATGTAGTCGATGGCCTCGTCGACACTGTCGACTGTCTTGACGGCGAGGATGTAGTCGTTGTATTCACGCCCGCGGTCGTCGTCGGCCATGGGGACGGCGGCGTCCCCGAGAAGGGGCAGCGCGCGCTCGTCCGCCCGCAGCTCGCAGGGACAGCCGGAAAACCGCTCGAGCATGATCGGGAAAAACCGCTCGGCGACCGCCGCGTGCACAAGCGCGCACTCGCAGGCGTTGCACACCGACGGGCGCGAGGTCTTTGCGTTGAACAGGATGTCCGCCGCCGTCTCGAGGTCGGCGTCGGCGTCGACGTACACATGGCAGACGCCCGCGCCCGTCTCAATCACAGGCACGGCGGCGTTTTGCACCACGCTTTTTATAAGGCCCGCGCCGCCCCGCGGGATGAGCAGGTCGACATACTGTGTCAGGGTCATCAGCGCCCGCGCGCTTTCGCGCGAGGTGTCGGTGACGAGCAGGACGCAGTCGGCGGGCAGGCCCGCCCGCTCGAGCGCGCGCCGCACGGCATCGGTGAGCGCGATGTTGGAGTTTATCGCCTCGCTGCCCCCGCGCAGGATGACCGCGTTGCCGCTCTTGAGACAGAGCGCGGCCGAGTCGACGGTGACGTTGGGGCGCGCCTCATAGATCACGGCTATGACACCCATCGGCACACTCATCTTTTTGATCGTCATGCCGTTTTTATGCTTCAGCTGCGAGAGGGTCAGGCCGACGGGGTCGGGAAGAAGCGCAACCTGCCTTGCGGCGCCGGCGATGCCGTCTATGCGGACGGGGTCGAGCGCGAGCCTGTCGAGCATCGCGTCCCCCATGCCGCCGCTTTTGCCGTTTTTAAGGTCGATTCTGTTCGCCGCGATGATCGCCTCACACGAGCGGGACAGCTCGTCCGCGATCTCAAAGAGCGCGCGGTTTTTGAGCTCTGTATCCGCCTGCGAAAGGGCTCCCCCGGCGAGCTTTGCCCGTCTTCCGAGTTGTTCAAGCATCCCCCTTGCACCTCGCTTTAAAATGTGTGCCCACGGCCCTGCCCTCGAGCACGGCGTACAGGTTGTCTGCGGGCGTGCCGTTGACGACATAGGTGTCGATGCCCGCGCTTCCCGCGAGCTCGGCGGCGTGCAGCTTGGTCTTCATGCCGCCCGTGCCGCGCGAGGTGCCCGCGCCGCCCGCGAGCGCCCTTATCTCGTCGGTGATGTCGTGCACCGTGGGGATGAGCCGCGCCCCCGGGCTGCGGGCGGGGTCGGCGTCGTACAGCCCGTCGATGTCGGACAGGATGACGAGCGCGTCCGCCCGCGTGAGCACCGCGATGTCGGCGGACAGGCAGTCGTTGTCGCCGTAGACGATCTCGTCCACCGCGACGCTGTCGTTTTCGTTGACGACGGGCACGCAGCCGAACTCGAGCAGCTTGTCAAAGGTGTTCAGCAGGTTTTCGCGGCGCTCGGGGTCGTCGAGGTCGCTTTTGGTGACAAGCAGCTGCGCGACGGTGTGGGAATACTCGGAGAACAGCTTGTCGTACATAAACATCAGCTCGCACTGGCCGACAGCGGCCGCCGCCTGACGCCCGCGCAGGTCGTCGGGGCGCTTGCCGAGGCCGAGCTTGCCCACCCCGACGCCTATCGCGCCCGAGCTCACAAGCACCGTCTGCACGCCCGCGTTCATGATGTCGCTCAAAACCTCGACAAGGCGTGAGATGTGCCGCAGGTTGGTGTTGCCGGTGGGATAGGTCAGGGTGGAGGTGCCCACCTTGACGACAAGTCGTTTTATCTTTTGCTGCATGGTTTACCTCTGCCGGTGAATCGGATGTTTTAGGATGATGCCTTACTAAAGTATAATAAAGAACCTCCGGCTAATCAAGTGGTTTTGAAAGATATTCATATTGTTGAGCGCGGCGTCCCCCTTGAGGGGGACGCACCTCCCGAGGGATTCGGCGGTATTACGAGCAGGCTCTCCCCTCAAGCGTCTCGCGGCGAATGGGAAGACAAAGCCTCCCTTTGCACGCACCTTGCGGGAGTATGCAGGGCGTGTGCAAGGGGGGCGCGGAGCGGCCGCAAGCCCAAGCCCCCCTAACCGCGCGGTCGGCCGGTCGGGCTTAATCGGAACGATATCCCGAAAGGCGCATAATATCGCGCCGAATGTCAAATGTCCGTTCCGTTTACATTTGACCACTCCGCGCGATAGATGCGCGTCGTAATCGGTGCGACGGCCGAAAGGCGCATAATATCGTGCCGGATGTCAAACGTCCGTTCCACTTACGTTTGACCACTCCACGCGGCAGATGCGCGTCGTAAGCGGAACGGACGCGCGACACGCCCTACATATTCCCGTAGGGTGTGCCGAGTGTCGTACAATTTACACTCGGCTGAATTCCCGAGAGTATGGGAATCCCCGAACGCCGTACCGATTGCGCGCGGTAAGGGAGCCTAAAGGTGCAGAACCCGAGGAACAAGAGTAAGCTTTAAGTCCGGGAAACCTTCCCCCGAGGGGGAAGGGGGACCGCCCCGCGGTGGATGAGGGGT
>CAYSRC010000075.1:0-3955 GCA_964433495.1 uncultured Oscillospiraceae bacterium | reverse complement strand
AAAAAGCCTGCACCGCGCGGGCCGGCTTGCAGACGCGGCTGACCGCTGCCGCGTTTTGTTCCGCGAAAGGGCGGATGCCGTCTTTCGCGGACATCTAAGGGGGTGACAGGCGGTTTGCAGAGCAATTGCGGCGCAAACCGCCGCCGAGAGGGGGGAAATTCCCCCCTACGGAAAATCCCGACGCGATTGTATACGCGTCGGGATTTTGGTGCACCAACAGGGACTCGAACCCGGGACCCGCTGATTAAGAGTCAGCTGCTCTACCAACTGAGCTATTGGTGCGAACTGCGTCGGGCGAGGCGCTCTCGCCGAACAACAAGTATTTTATCACGAGAACCGACATAAAGTCAATACCGTTTTTGATAAAACCGAATTTTTTGTAAAAATTTCGCCGGGCTGTCTTTTTCGAGACGGGCGACGACCGAAGGGTGGGCAAAGGGGCGCGGGGCCCAGGCGCCTATTCTTCCGAAAAGAGCGGCGTCGAAAGATAGCGGTCGCCCGTGTCGGGCAGCAGCGCGACGATGAGCTTGCCTGCGTTTTCGGGGCGCGCGGCAAGCTGCTTTGCCGCGCACAGCGCCGCGCCCGACGAGATGCCGACCAGCACCCCCTCGAGCCTGCCCATCTCGCGCGCGGCGCGAAAGGCGCCGTCGTCGCTGACCGCGATGACCTCGTCGTAGACCGAGGTGTCGAGAATTTCGGGGACAAACCCCGCGCCGATGCCCTGTATGGCGTGCGGGCCCGCCTTGCCGCCGCTCAGCACGGGGGAGGACGCGGGCTCGACCGCAACCACCCTGACCGACGGCTTTTTTGACTTGAGATAGCTGCCGACGCCCGTAATTGTGCCGCCCGTGCCGACGGTCGCGACAAAGATGTCGACCTCGCCGTCGGTGTCGCCGTATATCTCGGGGCCGGTCGTCTTGCGGTGCGCCTCGGGGTTGGCGGGGTTGACAAACTGCCCCGCGACAAAACTGTTTTCGATCTGCTGCGAGAGCTGCTGCGCCCTTGCGATGGCCCCGGACATCCCCTCGGCCCCGTCGGTCAGCACCACCTCGGCGCCGTAGGCCCGCATCGTCCGTATGCGCTCGACGCTCATGGTGTCGGGCATGACGATCACCGCGCGGCAGCCGCGGGAGGCCGCGACCGCCGCGAGCCCGATGCCGGTGTTGCCCGACGTCGGCTCGATGATTACCGTGCCCGCCTTAAGCCTGCCCGTGCGCTCGGCGTCGTCCAGCATCTCCTTCGCGACGCGGTCCTTGGCGCTTCCCGCGGGGTTGAGGTACTCGAGCTTTGCCGTCAGCTGCGCAGCAAGCCCGTTTGCCCTCTCGATGTTTCGAAGGTGCAAAAGCGGGGTGCCGCCGATGAGCTCGTCGACGGAAGAGTAGATTCTCTTCATAAATGCTTTCTCCTCTGTTGTCTGCTGCCCGGGAGTCGGGGCCGTGTGCCGCAGGCGCGTTTTATGCGCGCGGTGAAGATGTCCGCCGAACGGGAAGGCCGCCGCTTCGCACGTTTAGTTCATTCTATTCCCCCGTGCCCGTGCTGTCAAGGAGCGGTTTTGCCCGCGCGGATTTTGCCCCGCGCCGAAAACGGGACAGAGCGGACGGCGAAAACGCACCCGCCGGGGCCCCGCGCGCTGCCCTGCAAGGTCTCGCACCGCAAAGGGCGGCGGCGGGGGATGTTCTCCCGCTCTTCCCCCACGGCCCCGAGACCCCGCGCCGCAAAACAGCGCCGCAAACAACGCAAAACAATTTACATAATAAGTGTGTTTTGATATAATTTGATTGTATATTGCTTCGGCGCCGTCGGGTGCCCCTGCGCGGGCGGTGCGCCGGCAAGACAAATTGTTTGAAGGGAATCGTGTGCAGAATGGAGAAAAGGGATTATCTGGTGCTGGCGGCGGTTGCCGCGGTCGTGGCGATTATCTTTGTCTACAACAAGATAAAGCAGAACAGAAACACGCAGCTTGCCAGCACGGGCGAGGACATGGAGCGCTTAAAGCAGCTGGTCGCGGGGGCGCTGCCGGGCGAAAGCGGCTACACCGTCGCTTATGCACATCACGAGGATGTGACCTATTACGGGCGCAGCCGCAGGACGACCTACTACACCTATGCGCTTGCGTTTGACACTTCGCGGCTGTTTGTCATCCCGATGGGATACGAAAACAATGCGCCGAGGATGGGCAGGCCGATGCTTTTGACCGCCGATGCGATCGGGACGGCCGCCGTCGAGCCGCTCAGAAAAAACGGGGAGCTCATGAGCGTCAGCGTCAGGTTCAGCGACAAGGACGGCAGGTCGCCCCTCGTGTTCGAGGTGGACGCGCTCAACACCCGCGAGGACAGGTTCCACCACTTTAACATCTATCAGCCGGGGGAATGCGAGCAGTTTTTCGCCCACGTGTCGGGGGTCTCGGACACGGTCAAGCGGGACAACACCGAGCTTGAAGCGCGCCTTAAGCGCGAGGAGTACGAGCGCTCGTCCAAGAGCGCAAGGACGCTGGGCATCATGGGCCTTGCCACCTTCTTCACTGGGATCATCGGGCTCATCTTCGGCGGGGTGGGCCTGCTCAGCGCGCCCAAGCCCGCCGAGACGGGCGGGGTCGCCGAAACCCCCTACAAGCTGTGTCTTGCCGCGACGATCCTCAGCGGGTTGGTGCTCGTCGCGTTCATCGTCTGTATCATAGCGCTTTGAGCGGCGCGCGAGGGGCGGCAAAACGGGAGAGGACGCATAAAAAACGATGCCCCGCGGGGCTTTGCGCTTTCAAAAAGGCAATGGGAGAAAATGGGGCGCGGTTGACCTCCGTTCCGGGAAAGCAATAGGGGGAGCGGGACGGGGCCGTCCGGTGTTTTACGCGTTCGGGGAGACAGAGGAAAGGTCTGCACACGCGAAAAAATATCCCATGTCGGGGCGAACCCGGGGGTTAAAGCCGCGCACGGTGTTCCGAGCCGGTTTGTTTAATGAGAGCCGAAAAACGTCTGCTGTCTGCCCGCCGCGCGTTGCGACGCCCTTGCCGCCGTGTCGAGGGCGCGCGCCATCGCGTCCGCCTTTGCGATCCCCGTTTGGATGCAGCCGCTGTCCATCGAGTGGCGCGCGTTGGAGGTAAAGGTGTAGACCCGCACGTGCACGCCGCCGACCGTGAAGTCAAAGCTGACGTACGAGCTGCCCTCAAGGACGCCCGCGCCCCTGCGCCCGTCGTCGACCCACACCTTGTCGACCGCCGCCGCGGGCAGGGTGTAGTGGGTGAACGGGTTCCAGAAAAAGAGCAGGGCGAGGCCGCCGCCTCCGGCGTCGACATAAACGGTGCACCCGCGGCCCAAGAAGGTTTGGTTTCTCACAAAGCCCATGGCGTCGAGCTCCTTTTCAAACCGTTTGCGCTGTGCCCTGACGACGAGCGCACCGCCCGCAAACCACCAAACGAACGAAAGGACGACGGGACAGACGCACAGCAGCGCGGCCCCCGTCCCGGTGGGGACATAGAGTATGCTGAGCATGATGCACAGCGCGCACACCGCTGCCGGGATGAAGAGATAGGCGAACAGATAGAGGGGATCGATTTTTTTGATGTTGACAGGGGACATGGCCCTGTACCTCCTTGTTTTTGCTGAACGGGGCTCGCTTTGGATAGAGGGACAAACTGTCCATATTATAGCACAGAAAGCGCGGGCCCGCGCGTTTTTTCATGCAGAAAAGCGTCGAAAAAGACGCGCGGCGACCGCCTCGGACGCGCCGCCGTGAGGGCGTTTACGAAAACCGAACGGGCGGGCGGAGCGCGGCTTTTGCGAAGGAGGAGCGGCGGCGTGCGTGCGCTCTGACTTTTGAAATAAAGTCGGAGCAAGCGATACATAGCTTGCTCCGACGTGAAAGAAGTTGACAAAACAGATGCCGTACAGAATGCAGTACCGTGTCACTTTGTAAAAAAAGCTTGCACCGCGCCGGTCGGCTTGCAGACGCGGCCGTCCGC
>CAYSRC010000074.1:0-4445 GCA_964433495.1 uncultured Oscillospiraceae bacterium | reverse complement strand
TTGCGTTCGATTTTGGGTATCCAAAAATCTCTTTTTGATTTGATTTCATTCTTTTTACTGTCCCAATTATATCCGTGCCAGAATTCGCTGTCACAGAACACGGCAACCTTTTTGCTCTTAAACACAATATCGGGTTTACCGAATATTTCGGTGCAGTTTTTTTGATATCGAAGACCTCTGTGCCAAAGCTCTTTTCGCAGCATTATCTCGATTTTTGAATCCTTATTCTTGACCGCCTGCATGTTTTTTCTGCGCTGCTCGGGTGTGTGATTATCCATTTTGTCACCGTATATAATCAGCAGATCTGACCGCTTTTATCTGAGAGGATTGTCGAAGCTTTTTAATGTGACGAATGTGTTATTCGCTGCAACAGCCGGGGAGATTGATTGAGAATAAATCTGTCGGGGCACCTTCTTTGCAGAGGGCGCCCCCGATTTAGTTTTTCTATATCCAAAGTCAAAGCACTTTCTTCAGCGCCGCAGAGGCCGCCTCCGACAAAAACACCGCGCCCTCAGCAGTCCCCGACGGCGGATCTGCCGCGGCCGTCGGCGAACACCGCGATGCGCTCGCCCGCCTTACAGGCGGGCTCTTCCCACAAAAGACGGCTTGTACGGCGGAGCGTTTTGCCGCGGAAGGGGAAGGAGTAGACGATTCGGTAGGGACTGACACCGCCCCAGCGCAGGCCCCGTTGCAGATAAACCCGCTCGACTCGGCCCGCAATCTCGAGGCCGTCCGCAAGCAGCCGCCCGCGCCGCTTTTCTTTTGCGGACACGACGGCCCCGAGGACAGCCTGCGCGACACAAAACGCCGCCGACACCGCGATAAAAACGGCCGTCAGGACGTCTTTATCTTGAACGGCCGAGTTTGAATGCGGCTTCAACAAGCCGAAGAAGGTGAAGAGCGCCGCCGCGGCAAACGCCGCGCCGAGACACAGAAAAACCGTCCGCAGCAGCCCCTCGGTATAGCGCGGCTTAGGTATACTCCGTCCCACGTCGCCGCCTCAGCAGTCGTAGGGGGACAGCGACTGCTCGTCGGCATCGGCAGGGCGCGGGGGAGCCGCGTCTGCAACTCTGTCCCCGCTTTTGCCCTCGGTGTCGGTCTCGTCCCCGAATGTCCCGACGTCTGCGCCGCCCGATGATTCCTTTTCACCGTCGGGGCCGCCGTCTTTGCTTTTGCCCTCGGCGTCGGCCCCGTCCCCGGCGGCCGCTTCGATCTGCGCGCCGCCCGTTTTTTTCTTGCCGTCTATGCCGTCCGCCGCCCCGCCGCCGTCGGGCGAATCGGCGTCATTCAACGCCTGTGCGCCGTCGGGGCCGCCCTCAAAGTCGTCAAAATACATCTCGCGCCTGCGGGTCGACTCGCGGCGCTGCATCTCCTGCTTTTCCTCCTCTTTTTGGGCCTTTTGCGCCTTGTATTCGCGCTTGGCCTTGAAGAACATCAAAACCATCAGAGGGATGTACAAAACCGTGAGCGCCAGCAGAATCCAGGTCGCCGCGACGGCGGGCTCTGTGCCGGTAAAGCGGTCGTAAAGCATCTTGATGTTCTGTGCAAAGAAATAGAAGATGACGATCAATACCATGAAATAATACATAGGTCTGCCGCTTTCTTCAGCCCTCGGCCGAACTGTTTTGCGCCTCCGCCTCTCTGAAGCGGTTTCTGCCGGCGTACAGCAGAATGCCGCCGATGATAAACAGAAGCATCAGGCTAAGTATACCATAAGACGAGCGTCCTGTTAAGGTCTTTATGAACCCGTACAGCGCGGGGCCCATGACGGCGGCGAACTTGCCGAAGATGTCAAAGAACCCGAAGTACTCGGTCGACTTTGCGGGGGGGATGAGCTTGCCGAAGTAGCTGCGCGAGAGCGCCTGTATGCCGCCCTGGCAGGTGCCGACGAGCACCGCCATGCACCAGAAAAGGATGTTGGAGCGGATGAGCGCGAGGTCGTACTCGCCCGTGTCGGTGATAACCGCAAGGCAGGGCGCGACGGCGCTGCGAACCTGCGCCTTCAGACTCTCCCCAAGAGAAGAGGCCTCGACAAGCGCCTCAAACTCCTCGGAGCGCTCGGCCGAGTTGAGCACGCCGAGACCGCTTTCGCGCAGCGCTTCAAGGGCGGCGCGCTCGCCCTCGTCCGACAGCGTCACCGAGTCGAACGCCGCGTTGTATGCGTCCTCGGCGGCAAACTGCGACGGCTCGAGCGAGAAGCCCATATAGAAGCCCACCGTGCAGATCAGAAAATACACCCCGACCGCGATTCCGAGCATCCTGATCGAGCCCAGCTTTTTTGAAAACCGCGCGAACAGCACCGAGCAGGGCGCGGCGACAAGCTGGGTGACCAGCAGCGCTAAAATCATGCCGACCGTGTTGAGCCCGAGCGTCGCGCCGTAGGCGGTCGACATGTGGATGACGGTGCCGACGCCGTCGATGTAGAAGAAATAGGCGAGCATGAACAGCAAAATGGCTTTGTTTTTGAAGATGCCCTTCAGTGTCCCGCCGATGTTTTTGAGGGTCTGACTCATCAGATGCGGGGGCTTTTCACCGAGCGAGTGAACCTGCTTGACATCCCTGAGGAAGGGGATCGAGAAGACAAGCCACCACACCGAGGTGATGACGACCGAGATCTTGACGGACAGCGGGGATGAGTTCATCAAGAGCACGATGACGATGGACACAATAAAGGGTATCGTGCTGCCGCCGATGTAGCCCATGGCGTAGCCCTTTGCCGAGACCATGTCCATCCTCTCGGGGGTGGTCACGTCGGTCAAAAAGCTGTCGTAGAACAGGCAGGAGCCCGAAAAGCCGATGTAGCTCAGGATGTATCCGACCAGCATAAGCCGCCAGTCGTCGGCGAACGCCATCGCCGCGGTGAAAATGACGCCGATAGTCAGGAACGCGCCGAAAAACTTCTTTTTCATGCCGTTGTAGTCGGCGATGGCGCCGAGGAACGGGGCGAGCACGGCCACGACAAACGTCGCGATGGAGGTGCCGTAACCCCACCACATGTCGCCCGACGGGGCGACGGCCGCAAAAAAGGTGGGGTAGACAGCGGCCATGATAATCGTCGCATAGACCGAGTTTGCCCAGTCGTACATGATCCAGCTCCACTCGGAGCGGGTATGCTTCTTGTGCTTTTCCATTTCTCTGCTTCCTTTCGAGGGCGGGGGGCAGGGAGCCCCGACGCCTGCTTTGTGGCGGACCGACGGAACATGAGGCGCCTTCGCAGCGCGGGACGACGGCGCGTCCCGACGACACGGCGCCGCCCGTATGGTATTATTTTTTCATAGAAATGCGGCGATGTCAAATAAATTCTTGCCCGGCGCGGGCGCATTTCCCGAAATGCGGGGCGCATTCAAAAAATAAAACTTGAAATCAAGAGAGAAATATGACTATACTGAATAAAGGGTCCCATAGAAGGTTTATGGGCGCAGTCGAATGAAAAAGGAGAGGTAAGTATGAGGCTGAAAAACAAGTCGATCGTCGTGACCGGGGCATCCTCCGGAATGGGCAAAGCAATGGTGGAGCTCTTTGTGAACGAAGGCGCAAACGTGGTGGCTGTTGCCCGCCGCAAGGAGCGGCTGGAGGCCCTTGCCGAGGGGCTGAAAGCGGCGCCCGGAAAGGTTGCCGTCTTTGTGGGGGATGTATCCAAGCGGGAGGACTGCGAGGGTATGATTGATCTTGCGGTGAAGGATTTCGGCCGCCTGGATGTCCTGGTCAACAACGCCGGCATAATGGATGACATGGCCCCTATGGCCGAGGCCAGCGACGAAAAGTATCGGTCGGTAATGGACATCAATGTCTACGGGCCGATGGCCGCCATGCGCAAGGCCTGTCGGGTGTTTTTGGCCCAGGGCAACGGGGGCAACATCATCAACGTGTCATCGGTCGGCTCTATGCATCAGGCGGCCGGCCCGATCTATTGCGCATCCAAAGCGGCGCTCAACGCGATGAGCCGCAACACAGCCTATATGTATAAGGCGGAGGGGATCCGCTGCAACGTCATCGCTCCCGGTGGGATTAAGACCGAGATCGGGACATCCATGGGCATGCCCAACGCCGAGGGCTACAAGCGGCTCGGCCCCGTTTTGGGCTTGAGCCCCGCACCGGGTGAAGCCACCGATATCGCGAACGCCGCTCTCTTCCTGGCAAGCGACGAGTCCGCGTATATCAGCGGCGTCGTCATAGAGGTCGACGGAGGCTGGACTTCGTTCTGATTGCACCGCCGACACGGCCTCCTTGTTGCCCGTTCAAATCGGGCCGCATGCGCATGAATGTTTTTACCGACAAAAAGAGACATCCTCGGGATGTCTCTTTTTGTCGGTGGGGCGGGTGCAAAGCGGGGGTGTTGATGTCACGTTTCTGCGCTTTCTGCGATCCTATCCCCGCGACGATGCACTTGCCCTTACGGTGCCCCTTACCGAATGCAATTTATACGGCGTTAGGGGGTTTCCATA
>CAYSRC010000073.1:0-4475 GCA_964433495.1 uncultured Oscillospiraceae bacterium | reverse complement strand
TGTAGCACACGCCGAGGACATTGCTGTGCGCGGTCGTGAAGTCAAGGCCGGTGTCATAGATGAAGAAGAGGGTGTCGGGATAGTCACCCGCGTTCTCCTCGATGGTGGTGTTGCCCATGTAGTCGGTGTCGTTGCCGACTATGATCATGTCATAGTTGCCGTCCATCGCGCGAAGCAGCGTCGCGGCAAGGGCGTTCTTGTCGGCGCCGTACTCGGTCACGGTGTAATCAACACCGAGCTCGTCAGCGGCCTGCTGGCAGCCCCTCGCGGCGGCGTCGTTGAACGAGTTGTCGCCGAGGTTGCCCACGACGAGGTGGATGCGGACCTTGCCGTCGCCGTTGTTGTCGCCCTGAACGTCGCCCTGGTTGTCGCCGCCGCCCTGATTGTCGTCAGCGGGCTCGTTTCCGCCGCCGCACGCGACGAGCGAGAACACCATGGCGAGGACAAGAAGAAGTGTCAAAAGCTTTTTCATGTGTTCCTCCTAAAAGAATTGCGCCAAAAATGAATTGGCAGGTTTATTAGACGCGCAAAACCCGCGTCTATGTGATTATTTTACCCTGTTTCACGGGTTTTGTCAATTATGCGAATCGACTATATTGAAACTATTTTGTCAATAACTCATAAATATACGGCTTTGTTATCATCATTTTGCACAAAGACAAATATTACAACTTCGTTAAACCGCTCCGAAGCATCGCGCGCCGTTTGTCCGCCGCCCGCGGCAAAGCGATATCCCCGAGACTCCCCCGCCGCGCGCAAAGGGAACGGCGCGGGAAGGGGGGGGCTTTAAAAGGCGCGCAGCAAACCTTAAGCCGGTCTCGCACCTTCACGGCCGTTTGATGAGACCTTGTCCCTTTAAAACGCCGCCCCCTCGGCCCTACCTCGACTCGATAAACTCGAGAACCTCTCTTTCCTCGGACATCGAGAGAATCCTCCGTGCGCTCTGCGCCGCCCTGCCGAGAGAAAACCCCGACAGCCTTTTTTTGACCGCCCCCACCGCGTTCTCACGCATGCTGAGCCCCGAGACGCCGAGGCCCACGAGCACCTCGGTCGCGCGGGTGTCCCCCGCAAGCTCGCCGCACACGTGCACCGGCTTGCCGAGCTTGCCGAACTCTCTGCACACACCCGAGATAACCCTGAACAGCGCGGGGGAAAAGCTCCGATAATAGCGCTCGACAAGATAGTTCTGCCGGTCGGCGGCAAACATAAACTGACACAGATCATTCGTCCCGATACTTGCAAAATCCACCCTTTGCGCAAGCGCGTCCGCTATTGACGCCGCCGACGGCACCTCGATCATCACGCCGAGCGTCACACCGGGGTCATAGCGCTCTCCCCGCTCGTCAAGGCGCTTTTTCGCCTGTTCGACGCACGCGGCCGCCTGCTCAAAGTCCTCGACCCCGTTGACCATCGGGAACATGATGCGCAGGGTTCCGTAGGCCGACGCCCGCAGCGCGGCGCACAGCTGCGTCAGAAAAATCTCGCGGTTGGCGAGACAAAAGCGTATGCCGCGGCAGCCGAGAAACGGGTTGACCTCGCGCGCCTCGGGAAGATAGTCGAGCGTCTTGTCGCCGCCGACGTCGAGCGTCCTGAGCACGACCGGCTTGCCGCCCGCGTGCTCGACGATTCTTTTGTACTCGGCAAACTGCTCGTCCTCGCTCGGCAGCGACGCCTTTTTCATAAACAAAAACTCGGTGCGCAAAAGGCCGATACCGTCAAACGCCTCCATGTCGGCTGCGTCAAAATCCTCTCCCACGTTCGCGCCGATGGATATCCTGCGCCCGTCCGACAGCAGCGGGATGACATATTTGAACCCCTCGTTGCTCTTCATCGCGCGGCGGTAGCTCTCGGCATTTGCGGCGTTCTTTTTTATCGCCTCTTCATCGGGATCAACGGTAATTTCGCCCTTTACCGCGTCGATCGCGATCTGTGCGCCGTCGGCGACAAGCGCGGCCGCGCCCTCGACGCCGAGCACCGCCGGGATACCGAGCTTTCGCGCGATGATCGCGGTGTGTGAGGTCTCGCCGCCCGTCTCGGTGATGATGGCGGCGATGTGTTTTCTGTCAAGCCGCGCGGTGTCGCTGGGCAGCAGGTCGTGCGCGACGATCACCGTGCCCTCCGGCAGACTTGAGAGCGATGTGTCCCTGACGCCGTGCAGCGCGCGCAGTATGCTGAGCTTGACGTCGCGCAGATCGGCCGAGCGGGACGCAATGGTGGGGTCGGAGACATTTTCAAGCAGACTGCAAAAGCCCTCAATAACGCTTTCGACCGCTTCGTCCGGGGGCAGCAGCTGCTCTCGTATCCTGCCGACGACGGCGTCGATGAGCTCTGTGTCCTCGACGACGAGCAGGTGCGCGGTGAAGATGGCGGCGTTGTCGTCGTCCATCTCGTCGACCGCCTTTTGCAGGTCATTTTTCACCGTCTTGAGCGACGCCAAAAAGCTCTGTACGTTTTTTTCGGCGTCGGCCTTTAAAATCAGGCCGTTGCGCACCCGCACCGTCTCGGGTCGGTAGACGAGCACCTTGCCCACGGCATAGCCCGGAGAAACCGCCTTCCCTCTCAACATGCTTTACACCTCCGCTCCCAAAAAAGTCGAAGAAACAACGCCGCACCTTTAAAGCCGTCAGACGCGCGGCGGTCGCAAAATCGCGGCAGACGCAACACTGTCTACAGCGAAATATCAAGCGCACCCGCGCAAAAGAGCTCCTTTATTACAAAACTATGTTTACTGAGATTTTAACAGGAAATCGCCCCATATGCAACACAAACGATCGAAAAAGGGCTTAAATTGTGCCGCGTCGGGTCGGGGTACAGAGGATTAGGCCCTCGCCTGCATGAGCCCCCTCGCCTTGATTTAAAACCGCCGATGTGATAAAATTTTGTGAGCCGTAAAAACGGCCCCGCGCGTCCGCCCTTTTTGCGGCGGCGAGCCGGGATCAGAGCAACGGTTTTCCCGCGGCGACAGGGCCCGCGGGTTTGACAATAAAGGAGTTTTGAGATGGCAAAGCGCGTAAAACGCGAAACGCTCGGAGCGGTAATCAAAAAATTTCGTGTGCTGATTGTGCCGGCTGTTCTGCTGCTTGTGCTCGCGGTGGGGCTGTCCCTCTACCTCAGGGCGGCGGGAGGCGGCAAGCAGAGCCTGCACGCCAAGGTCGACCCCGTCGACTTCGGTCTGCGGCCCGTCGAGATGATGGGCGCGCAGAACGAGGCGAGCGGAAGCGTGCTGACCGAGACGCAGCGGGCGGACGACAGCTATTTTGACGACGTGCTGTTCGTCGGCGACTCGCTGACCGAGGGCATCGCGCTGTATCTGTCCGACAGCTTCACGGCTGTCGCCGTCAGGGGCATAAACACCCACACGGCGCAGACAAACACCATAACCACCGACGCCGACGGCAACCCGATGACCCTCATCGAGACGATTCAGTACTACAAGCCCAACAAGGTGTACATCATGCTCGGCACAAACGGCCTCAACTGGGAGAGCATCCAGTGGAACTACGACGGGTTTGTCGAGCTCATCGACAGCATAACCATGCGCGTGCCCGGCTGCTCGATCGTCATCATGTCGTGCACCCCCAAGACGCAGGAGGCGGCGCAGCGCGTCGCCAACTACACCGCCGAGAGCATCGCCGAATACAACGGCCTGCTGCGCGACCTTGCAATCAGCAAGGGGCTCTACTACCTCGACATCGTGCCCGCGCTGTCCGACGAGAGCGGATATCTCAAGGCGGAGTACGCGAGCGGTGACGGGATACACATGGTTCCCGCGGGGTATCAGGTGCTCAAGGAATACATCTACACCCACGTGATCATGGGCAACATGTCGTTCGTAATCGGCGACGACGGGCTTATGCACTACACGGCTGCGGCCGAGCCCGAGTCGTCCGACTCGGATTTAAACACCGTGTTTTACCCCGAGGGCAGCAGCGAGGGGACGCCCGAGCAGCCCGGAGGTGAGGGGGTCGAAGGGACGACCGAGCAGTCCGGCGGCGAGGGGACCGAAGGGGCGACCGAACAGCCCGGCGGCGAGGGCGGGCAGGCCGAGAGCTCGGTGACTATCAACGCCGGGTGAGTGCCCCGCGCGGCAGAATTCCCGAGAGTATGGCCCCCCCCGAACGCCGCACGCGATTGCGACGCGCATCTGCCGCGCGGAGCGGTCAATGCAAGCGGAACGGACATTTGACATTCGTCGCGATACTATGCGCCATTCGAGCTGTCGTTCCTATTAAGCTCGACCGACTCTCCCTTTACACAAGGGAGCCTAAAGGGCTCGGAAACCTTCCCCCGAGGGGGAAGGGGAACCGCTTGCGGTGGATGAGGGTCAAGAGACCTCCTGTTCACGGCGAGGGCTGAAGTCAAATGAACAAACTCAGTTAACCCCTCATCTCGTCCTCGCGGGCTACGTTAAGCTCCGTTTGCGCAGGAGCGCAAACATCCGCCCACTCCGCCGCTCGTCCTCCCCCTTCAATGTC
>CAYSRC010000072.1:0-4622 GCA_964433495.1 uncultured Oscillospiraceae bacterium | reverse complement strand
GGGGGAAGCTTAAGGGCCCGGAACGTACCCCCCCCCTTGTGTAAAGGGGGGTGGCGCGGCGAAGCCGCGACGCAGGGATTGTAAGCGGCGGGCAAAACCGCAGGGGGATCGCACCGCGTCACGGCGGTACAGCATCCGCCCGGCACGTTTCGGCCGCAAAAGCGACAGCGCCTTTGCGGAATCTTTTTGATTTTTACGGTACGGGGTGTCACGATGGAGTTATCGGTAATGCTCGGCAAGCTCGCGGAGGGCATGCTCACCACGGCGGCGATCTTCTTTTTGACGCTGCTGGGCTCGCTGCCCCTCGGTATGCTTGTCGCGTTCGGCAGGATGTCAAAAAACAGGCTCGTCGCCTTTGTCATGCGCATCTACATATCCCTCATGCGGGGCACCCCGCTCATGCTTCAGCTGCTGGTGGTGTACTTCGGCCCGTTTTTCATCTTTAAGCTGCAGGTGGGGCAAAACTACCGCTTTACCGCGGTAATCATTGCGTTTGTGCTCAACTACGCCGCCTATTTTGCCGAGATATACCGCGCAGGGATAGCGTCGATGCCCGTCGGGCAGTACGAGGCGGCGCAGGTGCTCGGCTACTCGAGGACGCAGACCTTTGTGCGGATCATCCTGCCGCAGGTGGTCAAGCGAATCCTGCCCGCGATGACAAACGAGATAATCACCCTTGTCAAGGACACGTCCCTTGCGTACGCGATCGGCGTCGCCGAGATGTTCACCAACGCAAAGGCGATTGCGTCCGCCGACAAGACGATGGTTCCGCTCGCCGCAGCAGGCATCTTCTACTACGTCTACAACCTCGTTGTGGCGTATGCGCTCGAGAGATGCGAAAAGCGTCTCGACTACTATCGCTGAGAGGAGGCGCGGCATGGAGGTGCTGAGGATATCGGGCATAAAAAAGAGCTTCGGCTCCGAGGGGGTGCTGCGGGGCATCGACCTCTCGGTCGGCGAGGGCGAGGTCGTGTCCCTGATCGGCCCGTCGGGCTCGGGTAAGTCGACGCTGTTGCGCTGCGCGACGCTGCTCGAGCGCATGGACAGCGGCTCGCTTTGCTATCTCGGCGAGTACGCCGCGCGGGACGAAAAGGGTGTCAGCGTCTACGCCTCGCCCGAAAAGCTGCGGGAGATAAGGGGAAGGTTCGGGCTTGTGTTTCAAAGCTTCAACCTGTTTCCGCACTACTCGGTCATCAGGAACATCACCGACGCCCTCATCAATGTGCAGAAGCGGGGCCGCGACGAGGCGTATGAAAGGGCGCGCGGGCTGTTAAAAAAGATGGGGCTCGAGGACCGCGAGGACGCGTACCCCTACCAGCTCTCGGGCGGGCAGCAGCAGCGCGTCGCCATCGCGCGGGCGTTGGCGCTCGAGCCCGAGATCCTGTTTTTCGACGAGCCGACGAGCGCCCTCGACCCCGAGCTGACGGGGGAGATTTTAAAGGTGATTAAGGAGCTCGCTGCCGAGAAGATGACGATGGTGATCGTCACCCACGAGATTGCGTTTGCCCGCTCCATCTCCGACAGGGTCGTCTTTGTGTCGGACGGGGCGATCGTCGAGCAGGGCCCGCCCGCCGAGGTCATCGACAACCCGAAGCTCGAGCGCACAAGGGCGTTTTTGTCCAACTACAGGATATGACCGAAAAACAGCCCGGCGCAGCTTGACGGCGACGGGCTGTGCAGACAGCCGAAAAAGTCCGGCCCGTTTTGACAACGGGCCGGACTTTGTGTCAATAAGGATCAAACACGGGGACCCCGCAAAGCGAAGGCGCCCGTTGCGCTCAGTTCTGCTCCTCCTTCATCTTTGTAAAGCACTCGCTGCAATAGACGGGGCGGTCCTCGCGGGGCTTGAAGGGCACACGGGCCTCCCTGCCGCAGTTGGCGCAAACCGCGGTATACATCTCGCGGTTTGCCCTGCTTGCGCTCTTGCGGGCGTCGCGGCACTCCTTGCAGCGCTGGGGCTCGTTTTCAAAGCCGCGGCCGGCATAAAACTCCTGCTCGCCCGCAGTAAACACAAACTCCTTGCCGCATTCCTTGCATATCAGGGTCTTGTCTTCGTACATCACTGTTCTCCTTAAATAAGCTCTTTGTGGTCCCTCGGCGGGGCGGAGTCTTGCCCTCGGCGGCGCCGAAAGACGGGTGTTATCTGCAAAAGCCCCCAAAAGATAAGGGCTCATTGCCGGGGTTTAAGCTTTCTCCTCGCCCGCTGCAGCGCGTTGTCGGCGGACTTTGCCGAGCACCCTAAGCGCTCGGCGACGGAGAGATAGTCATATCCCTCGAGATACAGCGAAAGAACCTCGCGCTCAAAGCGCGAAAGGTCGCAGTTTATACGGTTTTGAAGGGAGAGATAGTCCTCACGCGCGATGGCGATGTCCTCGGGCGTGCCGCCGCCCTCGAGCTGCATTGCGTCGTCGCCGCTCAGCGAGAGGTATCCGCTCAGCGGCAGGTTCTTTTTTCTCGCGGCCTGTCTGACCGCGGACGTCATGCGGTTGTTGATACAGGCGAGCGCATAGGATGAAAACTCGCCGCCGCGGGTCTCGTCAAACGAGGTGAGCGCGTCGTAAAGCCCGATGAGCCCCTCCTGCTCGAGGTCGTCCCGCTCGAGCCCCGCCGCGCGCAGCCCGCCCGCTCGTTTTCTTATGTACGGCATAAAGGCGGCGGTGAGCCTTGCGAGCGAACGGCCGCCCTGCCCGCTTGTGTTGTCATTGTTCATCTTGATAGAGACCGCAGGCCCGCCCGGTACCCCAAAAGGCCCCCGCGGCGGGAAAGTTGTGCCGCCGGTGCGCCCGAGCGGTTTTAACAGTTTGATTATATAACGATTTTATTTATCTGTCAATTACCCTAAATTAAACATCTCTTGTGACATTTTTTATGTAATTTCCCCTAAATATCCTCGTCAGGCACAGGACGAGGCGGACGGGCAGGTCGCACCGCAGACACACAAAGACCCAAATCACCGGCAGGCGCCACACAAAGCCTGCGAGGTAGCCCGCCAGCACGCCGATGCACCAGGTGCACCCCGCGTCGACCGCAAAGGCAAAGCGGGTGTCGCCCGCGCCGCGCAGGATGCCGGTGATGCAGGTGAGCTCGGTCGCGCTGCCGAGGTTCAAAAGCCCGATGACGGTGAGGATGTCGTAGGCGAGCTCTCTTGTCTGCTGCGAGACCTTATAGAGGCTCAGCATCGGGACGCGCACCGCGAAGATGATGCAGCAGGCGGTCACGCCGACGCCGAACGAGATGAGCAGCAGCGTCCTGCCCATTTTTTTGGCGTACTCGATGTTCTGCTCGCCGATCGTCTTGCCCATAAGCACCGCCGAGGCGTTGCCGACGCCGAACATCATGACCATCGCCAGCTGCTGGATGACGCCCGCGATGCTGTTTGCCGAGACAAAGGTCGAGCTGATGTTGCCGATGATCGCCGTCTGCGTCACCGCGCCGAGGCTCCAGATCAGCTCGCTGCCGACGACGGGCAGGCTGTGTCTGAAAAAGTCGGGCAGCAGCTCGTTTTCGCGGCGGAAGACGTAGGAGAAGTTGTATTTGACCTTCTTTTCCTTGAGGTACATATACAGCGCCGCCATGATAAACTCGGAGATTCGGGCGATCACGGTGCCCACCGCCGCGCCGACGATGCCGAGCCGGGGGAAGCCGAGCCGGCCGAAGATAAACAGATAGTTGAAAGCGACGTTGATGAAAAATGAGATGCCGTAGACGGCGGTCGAGATGTTGACATTTTCGGTCGCGCGCAGCGACATCATGTAGCAGTTGGAAACACTGTAGAAAAAGTAGGAAAGGCACACCACCCGCAGATAGCCCGCGCCCGCCTCGATGATCTCGGCCTCGTTAGAAAAGATGTCGAGGATCGCCTCGGGGAACAGCGAGCACACGGCGGTGAAGAACAGCGACGAGAGCGCGACAAAGCGCATCGAGATGCCCATGACGCGGCGCACCGCCCCAAGGCTGCCCTTGCCGTAGTACTGCGCGATGAGCACCGCGCCGCCCGACGACAGCCCGAAGCCGAACACCGTCAGCAGAAAAAAGGGCTGCCCGCCGAGGGACGCCGCCGAGATGGCGGTGTCGCCGAGCGCGCCGAGCATGACGTTGTCCATGAGCTGCACGCCGAAGCTTATCATGTTTTGCAGGGCGATGGGCACGGCTATCGCCGCGAGCGAGCGGTAGAACGCCCTGTCTTTAATCAACCGATTCATTTTTTCCTCCGTTTATTTTTTCGCCGAGGGTCACAGGGGGACGGCAGCGGCGTCGGTTCGGCGGGGCGCGAGCGCCCGCCGCCCTTCGCCCGCGCGTCCTGCGCGCGGGCAAAGGGCCCTGATTTTGCACACGTAAGCTTTATTATATCAACAGCGCGACCCCGTTGCAACACCGGGTTATGCGGAGGGCGCGGCCGAAAGCAGAGTTAAAAAAGTCAAAGAGAGAAAAAGGGACAGCAGACCCCGGATGGTAGGAGCGATAGCGTCCCTTAAATCTTCTTTTTGGACACGCCCTTTTGCGGGAGGGTGCGGTGCGCCTTGCGGGTCCCCTAAGTCCGAAGCGCGCCGCCCGCAGGCGGGACCCCTGTAAGATTGTCAAACATGTTGGACAAGGAATTCGATAGGAGAAAGCCAAGTGAG
>CAYSRC010000071.1:0-5751 GCA_964433495.1 uncultured Oscillospiraceae bacterium | reverse complement strand
CAGGCTGCTCGAAAACCTCGGCTGCTTGCTTACCCGCTTCACCGATCGGGGCGGCCGTGACGGGGCGTTCATCCCGGGACAGCTGTGGCTCATCTTCTTTTTGTTCTTCATCTCGACGGCGACGCTGCCGATTTTTAAAACGCGGACGGCGGACTGCGGGCTGTGGACGTACCTGCGGCGAAGGTCCTGTCCCGTTTACCCGTTTCACCGAACGGCGCTGTTGGCCCTCGCGGTTTACATGGCGCCGCTCGGGTTCTGCGTCGGGCTCAAGACGGCGGTGGGCCCTTTTTAGCCTCGCGCTGACCCTCGTCTGCTGCGAAGCTGCGGGGCGGCTGCCCCTTGTGCGCATCGCAACAGGCTTTTTGCCGAACAAGAAAGAGGTTCGGGGTGAACAAATCGCCGTCCCCCGCATATACTGTACCGTGGCGCGCCGCTCGGCAGAGCGGGGCATGCTGTGGGACAAACACGTGCGGCGGGGGTGGAGAGGATGTTTTTTTCCGAGCTTTGCAACAAGGAGGTCGTCAGTGCGGTCACGGGTGCGCGCCTCGGCTTTGTGGACGACGCAGAGATCGACCCCGAGACCTTCAAGGTGACGAAACTGTTTATATACGGCAAGGGCGAGCTGCTGGGGCTTATGGGCCGACAGGACGACATCGTCATCGAGCGCGAGGACATCGACACGGTGGGCTCCGACGTGATCATCATCAACAAGTCGGTCGAAAAGCCGCAGGCATCCAAGAAAAAGTCGCTGTTCGGGCTGTGAGCGTCCGGTCGTCGAGGCGCTGCATACGGCGGGATGACTTTAGAGAGATGGCAAGGATATAGGATAGAAGAGCACAAGAGTACGGACGGTATGACTGTATTTGTCTATAAACGACAGGCGATCTATAAGGCGGGACGGCGGAAGCCGGGCCCGCCTTTTCGCTAATGCTTTAGTCATGCCGCACCTCTTAGGGGCGGTCATGACCGCGGCCGCGCAAAGGATTTGCCTCAGGCTGCGCTCCGTGCCATGCGCTGTCTCGATTGTGCCGCGCATCTATCGCGCGGAGTGGTGATCTATCGCTCCTATTAAGTTCGCCCATTCGACCGGCTCGCAGGAATATGCGTGCCATGTCGTGAAGCGACTGAGGAATTGACTGCGCAAGATCCTCGTAACTTGAAGATGCCTTATGTAGCGACCTTTGCTGACCGCTCACAATCCCCCCGCCGCTTTGCGGCTCTCCCCCTTTGCACACGCCCTGCATACTCCCGCAGGGTGTACCGCGTGTCGTTCCGCTTACGCGCGGTAAGGGGGGCTTGGGATGCCGCAACTCCTTAAGGCTTGTGCACATCCCTCGGGCTTCGGGCCCTTGAGCTTCCCCGTGGGGGGAAGAGCCGAACGGTCGGCCGTAATCGGTACGACGGCCGACACTCCGCGCGGCAGATGCGCGTCGCAATCGGAACGGCGTTCGGCACAACTCGCGAGAATATGCGAGCCGTGTCACCGCAGCTCGCGAGGACGAGATGAGGGGTGAGTTGAGTATCCTCGTTTGACTTCAGGCCTGTCTAAAACAACAGGTTCTTTGCCCCTCATCCACCGCGGGGCGGTCCCCCTTCCCCCAAAGGGGGAAGGTCTCCGAGCCATAAAGCTTACACTCGACCCGTGGGTTGCTTGTTTTTGAGCCTCCCCTGCCGAACGCAATCGGTACGGCGTTCGGTACAACTCACGGGAATATGTGAACCATATGCAAGGGGAGGTGGCGGGCTATGCCCGACGGAGGGGTCGCCGCCCGAGGTTCGCCGAGAGACAACGGCGCGGGACATGCCCCGCATTCCCCGCGATATCGCTGACATCGAAGAACCTTTTTGCCGACAAAGCAGCCGAAAAAAGCAAAACCCTTGACATGCCGCGAAAATGTGGTATACTCTTTTAGAGTAAAGCCGTTTAGCTTTACACTCATTGAAGGGCTGTGGTCAGTTGGCAAAGGATTTTAAATGGGCGTACCTCATCGACACCTACGGCGGTCTTTTGACCGACAAACAGCTGGAGGTCGTGGATCTCTACTATAACGAGGATCTCTCGCTCGCCGAGATCGCCGAAAACTGCGGCATCTCGCGACAGGGGGTGCGCGACTCGATAAAGCGCGCCGAGAACACCATGCTCGAGCTCGAGGAGAGTTTGCGGCTCGCCGAGCGCATGAGCGCGGTGCAGCGCATTGCCGACGTCGTTCGCGTGAGCGCGCAGGAGATCATAACCGAAAACGACACCTACGGCGGCTCGGCGGGCATCGACAGACGGGCGCGGGAGATCATCGACGCCGTTCAGGGACTGCTCGAGCGGGGACAGGAGGGATAGCAGATGGCTTTTGAGGGCCTGACACAAAAGCTCAACAGCGTCTTTTCCAAGCTCAAGGGGCGCGGGAAGCTGAGCGAGGCCGACATAAAGGAGGCGATGCGCGAGGTAAGGCTCGCGCTGCTTGAGGCCGACGTAAACTACAAGGTCGCCAAGGAGTTTGTCGCCGAGGTCTCCGAGCGGGCCGTCGGCGCAGAGGTGATGAAGAGCCTCACCCCCGCGCAGCAGGTGATCAAGATTGTCAACGAAGAGCTGACGGCCCTCATGGGCAGCGGCTCCGCGGGGATAAAGCTCAACTCAAAGCCGCCGACGGTCATCATGATGTGCGGCCTTCAGGGCGCGGGCAAGACGACCCACGCCGCAAAGCTCGCCCGCATGTACAGGCGGGACGGCAGACGGCCGATGGTCGTCGCGTGCGACATCTATCGCCCCGCCGCCATAGAGCAGCTGCGGATTTTGGCCGAAAAGGCCGAGGTCGAGTTCTTTTCGCAGGGCACCGACGACCCCGAGAAGATAACGCGGGCGGCTCTTTCGCGCGCGCGGGACTACGGCTTTGACATCGTCATCATCGACACCGCGGGGCGGCTGCACATCGACGACGGGCTGATGGACGAGCTCGAGCGGATAAAGGCGGCGGCCTGCGTCGACGAGACGCTGCTCGTCGTCGACTCGATGACGGGGCAGGACGCGGTCAACGTCGCGGAGGCGTTCAACACGCGCATCGGCGTCGACGGGGTGGTGCTGACCAAGCTCGACGGCGACACGCGCGGCGGCGCGGCGCTCTCGGTGCTCAAGGTCACCGGCAAGCCGATCAAGTTCGCGGGCACGGGCGAAAAGCTCGACGACCTCGAGGTGTTTCACCCCGACAGGATGGCGTCCCGCATCCTCGGCATGGGCGACGTGCTCACCTTTATCGAAAAGGCCGAGCAGGCCATCGACGCCGAAAAGGCCGCCGAGATGGTCAAAAAGATCAAAAAGGGCTTCAACATGAACGACCTGCTCGATCAGCTCGCGCAGCTCAAGCAGATGGGCAACCTGCAGCAGATCATCGGCATGATGCCGGGCGGCGCAAACATCCCCGAGGAGGCGATCGACGAGAGCGCGTTCAAGCGGACCGAGGCGATCATCTACTCGATGACGCCCGCCGAGCGCGAGCGGCCCGATATCATCAACCCCTCCCGCAAGCGCCGCATCGCGGCGGGCAGCGGCACGCGGGTCGAGGACGTCAACCGGCTGCTTCGACAGTTTGAGCAGATGAACAAGATGATGAAGCAGCTGAACCGCAAGGGAAGGCGCAGGGGGATGATGCGCGGGATGCAGCTGCCCTTTTAACCCGTTGTAATCCGAACGAAACTTCGGCTTTTACAGGATAGATAAAAAACATATTTTTCGGAGGAAAGAACGATGGCAGTAAAGATCAGACTGCGCCGCATGGGCGCGAAGAAGGCACCTTTTTACCGTGTGGTGGTGGCGGACAGCCGTTTTCCGCGCGACGGCCGCTTTATAGAGGAGCTCGGTTACTACGACCCCACCAAGGAGCCGACCGTCTTTAAGGTCGACGGTGACAAGGTCAAGCAGTGGATATCCAACGGCGCCCAGCCCACCGACACCGTCAAGGCGCTGCTCAAGAAGAACGAGATTATCTGACGATGGACAGGATAAAGGAGCTGCTTGAAAACATCGCGAAAGGGCTTGTCGAGGACAAGGACGCCGTGAGCGTCACCGCGGGCGAGCCCGACGCTGACGGCACGGTGACCTATCGTCTCGCGGTCGCACAGGGCGACATGGGCCGCGTCATCGGTAAACAGGGGCGCATTGCGAGGTCGATTCGCGTGGTCATGCGCGCCGCCGCCGCGAGGGCGGGCGAGAAGATCTCGGTCGACATCGACTGAGCCCTGTGCAGACGCTGAGGGGAGCGGGACTTTTGCGGTTCCGCTCCTTTTTGGGCGCGCGGTTGTCGGAGGGGTTGTGCGGGCTGAGGGCCCGACTGCGCGGATGCATCTTGCCGGCGCGGCTTTTGAGGCAGGCGTCCGCGAGCGATGAAACCGGCGGGTGAAATAATCGGTGCGGCGTGACCGCGCCGATGCGGGACAAGCCGTGTTCGGGCGCGGCCGAGTGCTTTGCGCGGACAGCAATCAATGCCGAACACGGCAAAAACCCCGGCTTAAGCGGAGACGGCCCGCCGCGGGCAACAGCGTCAGCAGGGCCTTGCGGGTGCGCGGGCCGAGATTACGGAGGTCTTATCCATGTACAAACGGTATCTTGAGGCGGGAAAGGCCGTGACGACCCACGGCGTCGCGGGGGAGCTGAAGGTCTATCCCTGGTGCGACAGCGCCGAGGTCCTGTGCGGCCTCAAGCGGCTGTACCTCGACAAAGAGGGCAAAACGGCGCTCAAGGTTGAGTCCGCGCGGGTGCACAAGGGCATGGCGCTCGTCAGGCTGGAGGGGGTCGACGACATCGACACCGCCAGAAGGTATGTCGAGCGGGTGCTCTATCTCGACAGGGAAGAGCTCTCGCTGCCCGAGGGAACCTTTTTTATCGACGATCTCATCGGCGGCGCGGTCATCGACGCCGACTCGGGCGAGCGCTACGGCGAGATTGTCGACGTGACCTCGCCCGCGGGGCGCAACGTCTATCACGTGCGGCTCGACAGCGGCGAGGTGCGCCTTATCCCCGCGGCGGCCGACTATGTGACAGGCGTGCGGGCGGACGAGGAGGGCGCGCGCCTTTACATCAGGCCGATAAGGGGGCTTTTGCGCGATGAGGATTGACATTCTCACCCTGTTCCCCGACATGTGCCGAACCTACCTCAGCGAGAGCATCATCGGGCGCGCGTGCGCCGCGGGCAAGGTTGAGATCGTGTGCCACAACATACGGGACTATACCCTCAACAAGCAAAAGCAGGTGGACGACGCGCCCTACGGCGGCGGGCACGGCATGGTGATGAACGCCCAGCCGATCTACGACTGCTTCGGCGCGGTGTGCGGGATGACGGGCACACGGCCGCACCTCATCTACATGTCCCCCGCGGGCAGGACGCTGACCCAGGACCGCATCGCCGAGCTCTCAAAGCTCGACAACATCGCGATATTGTGCGGGCACTACGAGGGGGTGGACGAGCGGGTTCTCGAGGAGATCGTGGACGAGGAGATCTCGATCGGCGACTACGTCGTGACGGGGGGCGAGCTGCCCGCGCTCATCCTCGCGGACGGCATCTCGCGCATGTGCGAGGGGGTGTTGTCCGAGAAGGCGGGCTACGAGCGGGAGAGCCACTACTCGGGGCTGCTCGAGCACCCGCAGTACACACGGCCCGAGACCTGGCGCGGGCGCACGGTGCCCGAGGTGCTGCGGTCCGGCCACCACGCCAACATCGAGCGCTGGAAGCACGAGCAGTCGTGCGAGCGCACAAGGGTTCGCCG
>CAYSRC010000070.1:0-6069 GCA_964433495.1 uncultured Oscillospiraceae bacterium | reverse complement strand
GCAGGAAGTAGTTCATCATCGAGAACATGCCCTTCTTCATCTCGCCGCCGTACCAGGTGTTGATGATGACCTGCTCGCGCGAGGTGATGTTGAAGATGGCCGCCGTCTCGCTGTTGAGGCCCAGCTCCTTATAGTTCTCCACCTTCGCCTTGGAGGCGTTGTAGGAGATGAAGTCGGGCTTGAAGTTCTCGAGCTCCTCGGCGGTGGGCGCAATGAACATGTTCTTTACGAAGTGGGCCTGCCACGCCACCTCCATGATGAAGCGGATGGCCATGCGGGAGTCGGGGTTGGTGCCGCAGAACACGTCCATGACATACAGCTTTTTGTTGGACAGCTCCTTGACCGCGATGTCCTTGCAGGCCTTCCACGCCTCCTGCGAGGCGGGCTTGTTGTCGTTCTTGAACTCGTCCGAGGTCCACCAAACGGTGTCCTTGGAGTTTTCATCCATGACGATGAATTTGTCCTTGGGCGAGCGCCCGGTGTAGATGCCCGTCATCACATTGACGGCGCCGAGCTCGGTGAGCCGGCCTCTCTCGAAGCCCTCGAGGGTGGGATCCATCTCCGCCTCGAACAGTTCTTCATAGCTGGGGTTGTAAACAACCTCTGTCGAGCCGGTGATGCCGTACTGTGTCAGGTCAATCTTACTCATTGCAAACAACCTCTTTCTAAAAATTTTTTCAGAGATCCTATAAAGCCGGAGGACACGCAAAATATTCCTCCACTATAAGAACATTATATCACAAATCGGTTTTAAGTAAATAGAGGTTTCGGTGGTAAATCACATGGTTTTTAAGTGTATCGCACCGGGATCCCTATGCAAAACACCGAAGACGGCGCGGGCCGCTCGCCCCCCGCCCGGGCGGCGGAAAAGGCGTCGCCCCGCCGCCCGCAAAAAGAAAACCGGGCGACAAGCGGTCTTTCGAGCTCCCCCGCTCTTTGCAGAACCGGCGCATTCCCCCGCCGCGTCCTGCACGGCGGCGCTTGGAGGCGGCGCTTTTTTACACAAGAGCCCGCACCGGGCGCAGCGGACACAGGCCCCGAATTATTTATGACGGGCCGATACCTCCCCCGCGTCACAGGTCGGATGACGCAAAGGCGTTTTGCGACAGCGGCGCGGTGCTGCCCGCCGAAAACTCGTAATACCCCGCCGAGGCGATCATCGCGGCGTTGTCCCCGCACAGCGCGGGGTCGGTGAGGTAGAGCGGGGTGCCGCGCTCGGCGCACAGTCTGCCCGCGAGCTCGCGCAGCGCCCTATTTTGGGCGACGCCGCCGCACAGCGCCGCCGGCACGCCGAGCTCGCCCGCGGCCTCGGCGAGGCGCGACGCCAGCATCCCGACCGCGCGCTTTTGAAAGGACGCCGCAAGCGACGCGCGGTCGATCTCCTCCCCCTTCATCTCGGCGGTGTTCACAAGGTTTATCACCGCGGTCTTGAGCCCCGAAAAGCTGACGTCGTACCGCCCCTTCGAGTGGGGCTCGGGCAGCCGGTAGCGCTCGGGATCCCCCTCGAGCGCAAGGCGCGAGATCTCGGGGCCGCCGGGGTACGGCAGGCCCAAAACCCGCGCGACCTTGTCAAACGCCTCGCCCGCCGCGTCGTCCACCGCGCGGCCGAGCACCCGACAGTCGGTGTAGCCCCTTACGTGCACAAGGTGGCTGTGCCCGCCCGAGGCGACAAGCGCGACAAAGGGCGGCTCGAGCCCCGGCTGGGTGAGATAGAGCGCGCAGATGTGCCCCTTGAGGTGGTTGACCGCGACAAGCGGCCTGCCCGACGCAAAGCTGAGGCCCTTTGCAAAGCTGAGGCCCGCGAGCAGCGCGCCGATAAGCCCCGGCATACAGGTGACGGCGATCGCGTCGAGGCCGTCGAGCCCGACACCGCTCTCGCGCAGCGCTTCCTCGGTCAGCGCGCCGATGTTTTCGATGTGCCGCCTCGAGGCGATCTCGGGCACGACGCCGCCGTACAGGCGGTGTTCGGGCACCTGCGAGGCTATCCTGCTCGAGAGGATCTCGCGCCCGTCGCGCACGACCGCGGCTGCCGTCTCGTCGCACGAGCTCTCTATTCCGAGAATAAGCATATTGTTTATATCTCCCTTATCATGACTAAGCCGTCCTCATCGGGGTCGCGGTAGAGTCTTTTTCGCACGCCGGCGCTCTTAAAACCGAGCTTTTGATAGAGCGCCCTTGCCGCCGCGTTGCCCTCGCGAACGTCGAGGACAACGCGCGTAAAGCCGCGCCTTTCGGCCTTGTCCAGCGCGGCCGACACAAGCGCGGCCGCGACGCCCCGCCTCCTTGCGGCGGGTGCGACGGCGAGCTCGTTGATGTAGGCCGAGTCCCCCGCGAGATGGATGTCCACAAAGCCGACGGGCGCGCCGCCCGCCTCGGCGCACAGCAGCAGCGCGTGCGGCAGCGAGAGCTCGGGCCGCAGCGCGTCCTCTCCCCACGGCTGCGGGGAGGACAGGCGGTCGATCTCGGCGAGCGCGGCAAGGTCGTCCTCCCGCGCCGCGCGCACTGAAACGGTGCGGTCGTCGTCTTTCGGACTAAGCCTCCGCCCGCGCACAAGGGGTTCGGCAAACGCCCCGCAGCCGCCTTCGCGGAAGCTCTCCCTGCGCGGCGGGGCGCTTGTTTCACGCAGCTCGCCCGCATCTCCCGCAGGGGGCGCTTCGGCCGCGTCCGCACCCTGCGGGCCCGTGCCCGCAGCACACCTCGCGGGCGTTTTTTTCTCCCCCGAACCCCCCATACCGATGGGCACTCGCACACCCTCGGCGTCGTTCGGGCCCCGTCCTGCCCCTTCGACGCGGCGCGGGGCCGTTCTGTCACTTGGCATCGTACCAGGTGGCGCCCTGCCCCACCTCGGCGACGAGGCCCGCGCGCAGCTCGCACGCGCTCTCCATCTCGCGCTTGAGTATCTCGGCCGCCTCCCCGGCGCAGTCGAGCGCGCTCTCGACGATGAGCTCGTCGTGGACCTGGAGCACGAGGCGCGCGTCGAGCTTTTTTTCGGCGAGCTTTTCACTCACGCGGATCATCGCGATCTTGATGATGTCGGCGGCGGTGCCCTGGATAGGGGTGTTCATCGCCAGCCTGCGCCCGAGGGCCTTGACGGTCTTGTTTGAGCTTGCGAGCTCGGGCAGCGCCCTTCTGCGGCCGAAGGCGGTGGTGACATAGCCGTCGCGCTCGGCATTTTTGACGGTCGTTTCGAGGTAGGCCGCGACATCGGGGTAGCTCGCGAGATACCCGTCGATGTAGTCCTTCGCCTCCGAAAAGCTGACGCCCGTGTCCTTTGCAAGCGAGAACGCGCCGATGCCGTAGACGATGCCGAAGTTGACCGCCTTTGCCCTGCGCCGCAGCTCGGGCGTGACCTTGTCCCGCGGCGTCTTAAATATCTCGGACGCGGTCTCGGTGTGGATGTCGTGCCCCTCTTTAAAGGCCCTGATCATGCCCTCGTCGCCGCTCACACTCGCGAGCACGCGGAGCTCTATCTGCGAATAGTCGGCGTCGAGCAGCACCCTGCCCGCCCGCGCCTTGAAGTATTTTCGAAAGCGGCTGCCGAGCTCGGTGCGCACGGGGATATTCTGAAGGTTGGGCTCGCGCGAGCTGATGCGCCCGGTGCGGGTCTCGGTCTGCACAAACTCCGTGTGGATGATGCCGTCCGCGTCGGCGGCGGCAAGCAGCCCCTCGACATAGGTCGAGCTGAGCTTTTGATAGGTGCGGTAGCGCAGGATGTGCTCGATTATCGGGTGCTTGCCCGCAAGCCCCTCGAGGGTCTCGGCGTTGGTCGAGTAGCCGCTCTTGGTCTTTTTGCCCGCGGGTAGGCCCAGATCCTCAAACAGAACCGAGCCGAGCTGCCTGGGCGAGTTGATGTTGAACTCCCTGCCCGCGAGCGCAAAGATGCTCTGCTGTTCCGCGTCGATGATCCCGCTCAGCTCGCGCCCGAAGCCGCGCACCCCCTCGGTGTCGAGAAAGAAGCCGCACCGCTCCATGTCGCACAGCACCCGCGAGAGAGGCAGCTCGATGTCGTCGTGCAGCGCGGCCATCCCCTCCGCCTCGAGCCGCGCGCGAAGCCGTTCGCACAGCGGCTTTAAAAGGCCGAGGCCGTGCGCCCCGCACACAAAGTCGGGCTTTACACCGTACTCGCTCGCTAACGTCTCGGGGGAATAGTCGGACGACGACGGGCTCAAAAGATAGGCCGCAAGGGTGAGATCAAACGCGACGCACCGCGCCGGGACCCCGAGGTCGCCCGCCGCGTGAAACACCCGCTTGGAGTCGCAGCAGAGCACCGGGGTTTCGCCGCCGAGCAGCGCGCGCAGCGACGTCTTGTCAAGCTTATACGCCCTGACCCCGTCGGTCGCGTAAAAGGCGTCCTCGAGCGGCAGCAGCCAGACGCATTTTGCGCCCTCAAAGCAGCCGGGGGACGCCGCCTCGACCTCAATTTCGGGCGCGGGGGTCTCGGGCGCTTTTTCACCGGCAGTCGAGGCCGCCGCGGACGCCTGCGGCAGCCCGAGGCGGGTCACAAGCGAGTGCATCTCGAGCTCGCCGAGCAGCGCCGACGCCGCCGCGGGGTCGCCCTTTGAGCGGACATAGCCTGCGGGCTCGCAGTCTATCGGGGCGCGGCAGTTTATCTCGGCGAGGCGGTAGCTGAGATAGGCGGTGTCCCTGTCCCGCACGAGTTTGTCGTGCACCCCCTTTTTGATGTCGGGGCTCTCGAGCGAACCGTACACCCCGTCGAGACTGCCGAAGCGGGAGATGAGCGCGAGGGCGGTCTTTTCGCCGACGCCCGCGACGCCCGGGATGTTGTCGGACGCGTCGCCCATCAACGCCTTCACGTCGATGAGCTGCCGCGGCGTCACACCGTAGCGCTCTTTCACGGCAGTCTCGTCCAAAAGCTCGGTCTCGCCCCTGCCGAATTTGGTCGTCGTCAGCATGACCCTGACCGTGCCGCCCACGAGCTGAAGGCTGTCGCGGTCGCCCGTCGCGATAAAGCAGTCGTCGCCCCTCTCGCGGCAGGACGCGGCAAAGGTGCCGAGGATGTCGTCCGCCTCGTACCCCTCGCAGGTGACGATGCGGTAGCCGAGAAAGCCCAACAGATCCTTGAGCGGCTGCATCTGCGAGGCGAGCTCCTCGGGCATCCCCTTGCGGGTGCCCTTGTAGGCGTCGTACATCTTGTGCCGGAAGGTGGGCGCAGGCAGGTCAAAGGCCACCGCGACCGCGTCGGGCCCGAGCGCCTCCTCCAACTTTATCAGGATGTTCATAAAGCCGAAGACGGCGTTCGTGTACCGCCCGTCCTTGGTCGTGAGCAGCTTTATGCCGTAAAAAGCCCGGTTGAGAACGCTGTTGCCGTCAACACACAGAAGTTTCATGTCAATAAGCCCTTTCAGCGGCGCCGTTCGCGGGAGGGTGCGCCGTCGGTTGTTGTCCGCCCCCGCCCCGCGGCCGCAGCGGCGAAATTTGTTATGTCCCCGCGCGTCGAGGTGAAGAGATGTGCCCGGCCCGCGCCGAAGCCCTCCCTTTTTTGCCGCCCCGCGGCGGGACATATATTCCATGGTAAAAGTATACCACATCCCGCGCGGTTTAGATACCGCCGCGGCGGCCTTTTTTGCGGCCGCGCTTTTCGCCCCCCGCCCGCCTTGCGCACAAAAGCACGCCCCCGCGAACCGCGGGGGTGTGTGCCGTCATGGCTATAGATAATAATTGCAGCGCAGGCTATGCCGCCGCGGGCGCTCGGCAAAAAGCGGGGCCTTGTGCGACACGGTCGCCGCGTCAGGCCTGTCAGCCGGGGATTGCCGTCCCCTTGCCCTTAAGGTTTTGACCGTGAGGCCCCGACCTTAGGCCCCCTCACCGTGCGGTCGGCCGTAATAGGTACGACGGTCAACCGCGCGGCAAGAGGGCTTGGGCTCTCAGCGGGCCCAAAAGCTTATGCCCGTCTATCGGGTCGCGTGCCCTTGAGCTTCCCCTGTGGGGGGAAGAGCCGAACGCAATCGGAACGGCGTTCGGCACAACTCGCGAGAATATGCGAGCCGTGTCAGCGTAGGTGACTGATGAGGGGTTAGCCGAGCTTTAACTTTATCCTTGCTATGAATA
>CAYSRC010000069.1:0-6215 GCA_964433495.1 uncultured Oscillospiraceae bacterium | reverse complement strand
TATACTCCTCGGGGACGAAGACAACGACCTTCATGATGTGCTCGAGGATGACGGGGCTGCCGTTGCGCATGGCCTCCTTAAAGGCCATGGAGCCCGCGATCTTGAACGCCATCTCGGACGAGTCGACCTCGTGGAAGCTGCCGTCATAGAGGGTGACCTTGACGTCCACGACGGGATAGCCCGCGAGCACGCCCGCCTGCATGGCGCCCTGGATGCCCTGGTTGACCGGCTCGATATACTCCTTCGGGATCGCGCCGCCCACGACCGCGTTGATGAACTCATAGCCCTTGCCCGTCTCGTTGGGCTCGACCTTTATCTTGACGTGACCGTACTGGCCGCGGCCGCCCGACTGACGCGCGTACTTCATGTCGACGTCGGAGCCCTTGCGGATCGTCTCGCGGTACGCGACCTGGGGCGCGCCGACGTTGGCCTCGACCTTGAATTCGCGCAACAGGCGGTCGACGATGATGTCGAGGTGCAGCTCGCCCATCCCGGCGATAATCGTCTGCCCCGTCTCGTCGTCGGTGTAGGTCTTAAAGGTGGGATCCTCCTCGGCGAGCTTGGCGAGCGCGAGGCTCATCTTCTCCTGGCCCGCCTTGGTCTTGGGCTCGATGGCGATGCGGATGACCGGCTCGGGGAACTCCATCGACTCGAGCACGATGGGGTGGTTGACCTCGCACAGCGTGTCGCCCGTGGTGGTGTTTTTAAGGCCGACCGCGGCGGCGATGTCGCCCGAGTAGACCGTCTCGATGTCCTTGCGGTGGTTGGCGTGCATCTGAAGGATGCGGCCCACCCGCTCGTTCTGTCCCTTGATCGAGTTGTAGACGTTGCTGCCCGCGTTGACGTGTCCCGAATAGACGCGGAAGAAGCAGAGCTTGCCGACATAGGGGTCGGTCGCTATCTTGAACGCGAGAGCCGAGAACGGCTCGCCGTCGCCCGCGTGCCTCTCCTCCTCCTCGCCCGTCTTGGGGTTGGTGCCCTTGATGGACGGGATGTCGAGGGGCGAGGGCATATAGTCGACGATGGCGTCGAGCAGCTTTTGCACGCCCTTGTTGCGGTAGGACGTGCCGCACGTCACGGGGACAAAGGTGTTGTCGATGGTGCCCTTGCGGATGGCGCGCTTTATCTCGTCGACGGTGAGCTCCTCGCCGCCGAGATATTTTTCCATCAGCTCGTCGTCCTGCTCGGCGACCGCCTCGAGCAGCTGCTCGCGGTATTTGTTCGCGGTCTCGAGCATATCGGCGGGGATGTCCTCGCCCTCGACGTCCTTTTGCACGACGTCGAAGTCGATGTACGCCTTCATGTCGACAAGGTCGATGAGGCCGACAAAACTGTCCTCCGCCCCGATGGGGATCTGTATGGGGACAGCGTTGCACTTGAGCCTGTCCTTCATCATGCCGACGACCCGGTAAAAGTCGGCGCCCATGATGTCCATCTTGTTGACGTAGGCCATGCGCGGCACGTGGTACTTGTCCGCCTGACGCCATACCGTCTCGGACTGCGGCTCGACGCCGCCCTTGGCGCAGAACACCGTCACCGAGCCGTCGAGGACACGCAGCGAGCGCTCGACCTCAACGGTGAAGTCGACGTGGCCCGGGGTGTCGATGATGTTGATGCGGTGGTCGTTCCAATAAGCGGTGGTGGCCGCGGAGGTAATGGTTATGCCGCGCTCCTGCTCCTGCTCCATCCAGTCCATGGTCGCGGCGCCGTCGTGGGTCTCCCCTATCTTGTGGTTGATGCCGGTATAGTAGAGTATGCGCTCTGTGGTCGTTGTCTTACCGGCGTCGATGTGCGCCATAATGCCTATATTTCTGGTAGCTTCGAGTGAAACGTCCCTTGGCATAATTTCCTCCTTACAGAACTGAATAAACTGTGCTGCGCGCCCCGAGAAACGGGGCGCAAAAAACCGGGGACAACCTCCCCCGCGCGTTTAATACCTGTAGTGTGCAAAGGCCTTGTTCGCCTCCGCCATCTTGTGGGTATCCTCGCGCTTCTTGCAGGCCCCGCCCGCTCCGTTGCAGGCGTCCATGATCTCGCCCGCAAGGCGTTCGGCCATCGTGCGCTCGTTGCGGTTGCGCGAGTAGCTCGTAAGCCACCGCAGCCCCAGCGTCACGCGGCGCTCGGGACGAACCTCCATCGGCACCTGATAGGTCGAGCCGCCCACACGGCGGGCCTTGACCTCAAGCTCGGGCATGATGTTGTCCATCGCCTTCTCGAACATCTCGAGCGGATCGTTGCCCGTCTTGTCCTTGACGATGTCGAAAGCGCCGTAGACGATCTTCTGCGCCACGCCCTTTTTGCCGTCGTACATGATGCTGTTGACAAGGCGTGTGACCATCTTGGAGCCGTAGACAGGATCGGACAAAACGTCACGTTTCGCGATATTGCCTCTTCTCGGCATATCTTCTTCCCTCCCTCATATTGAGATGATTTCATCGGTACTCGAAGGCGGCGCTGCCGCCCCCGCAGCTTGCCGAGCAGGGCAATATATATCCAATATCATATATAAAGCCTGTTTCGGCGGTTTTGACTTTTTTACTTCTTGGGGCGCTTTGCGCCGTACTTGCTGCGAGCCTGGCCGCGCCCGTTGACACCCTGTGTGTCGAGCGTGCCGCGCACGATGTGGTAACGCACACCGGGCAGGTCCTTGACACGCCCGCCGCGCACCAGCACCACGCTGTGCTCCTGCAGGTTGTGCCCGACGCCGGGGATGTAGCCCCAAACCTCGATGCCGTTGGACAGACGTACCCTCGCGACCTTGCGCAGAGCGGAGTTCGGCTTTTTGGGGGTCATGGTCTTGACGGTCGTGCAGACGCCCCTCTTTTGCGGCGAGCTCTGGTCGGTGTAGACCCTCTTCTTGGAGTTGAAGCCCCTCTGCAGCGCGGGCGAGTTGGACTTGTAGGTATGCTCCTCACGGCCCTTGCGCACCAGCTGATTGAATGTCGGCAAAAGCGATGCACCTCCTTTTAAAAAATTTTTATGAAAACGGGCAGAAGCCCATTGTCACCGCGGTCAAAGCCGCGCGCCGTCAACGCGGGACGTGCGCGCGAGAGGACCCTAAAAAGCCCCTTTTTGCGCCCGAAACCGCCCGAAAGGCCCTGTAAACCGCCCTTTCGACCGTTTTTCGCAGCATTTTTAATTATATTATATGCACAAAGAATTTGCAAGTTTTTTGTGAGATATTACAGGATTGTAATTTTATGCCCGACGCCGCGGCGGGCCCGGGGCGCGGCGCGGCCGCCGCCCCGAAGCGGCGTAAAACTTCTGTCTCAAGCGGCGAGGACAGCGGAATGCTTTTGTTCGGGCCCGCAGCCCCTGTGCGGCCGTTGCGCACAACAGGGACAAAGCCGCGCGCCGAAACGACCTTGCCGCACGCGGCGGCAAAGCCCGCCGCTCCCCGCCGGGGTTTTGAGCGCCCGGCGGGGGCGAGCGGTGCAAGACAAACGGTACAGGCTGCGCGCTTCCCCGCCGCTTTGCTGCGGCGGGCGGGGCGCGGCCGCCTTTGCCCGAAACTTCTCTGTCACCGGGCGGTTACTGCGCCTCCTCCTCGGGGGCGCCGGGCTCGGGCTGCTGCTCGGTCTGCTCGGATTGCTCGGGCTGCTGCTCGGGCGCAGACGTCTCCGGCTCCTCGGCCGGGGTGTTCGCGAGCTCGGTGGGCTCGTAGCCCGCCTCGTTGAAGATGTCCATGCCGGTGCCGGCGGGGATGAGCTTGCCGATGATGACGTTCTCTTTAAGGCCTATCAGCGGGTCGGTCTTGCCCTTGATGGCGGCGTCGGTGAGCACGCGCGTCGTCTCCTGGAAGGAGGCCGCCGACAAAAAGCTCTCGGTCGCAAGGGATGCCTTGGTGATGCCGAGCAGTATCGGCTCGACCGTGAGGGGCTTCAGGTCCTCACCCGCAGCGATGCGGCGTCTGATGTCCTCGTCGAGCTTCATGTACTCGACCACGTCGACGGTCGAGCCCGCGAGCAGCTCGGTGCTGCCGGGGTCGACAACCCGCATCTTGCGCATCATCTGGCGCACGATGACCTCGATGTGCTTGTCGGCGATGTCGACGCCCTGCATGCGGTAGACCCGCTGCACCTCCTGGATGAGGTAGTTCTGCACGGCGAGCTTGCCCTTGATGGCGAGGATGTCGTGCGGGTTCGCGAGGCCGTCGGTGATCATGTCGCCGACCTCGACCTCGTCGCCGTCCTCGACCTTGAGGCTCACGCCGTAGGGCACAAGATAGCTGCGCTCGTCGGGGTTGCCGTCGGCGTCGACGCCGGTCACGACGGCATAGCGGTTCTTTTTGCTGTCGTCGATGTGCACCGCGCCCGAGATCTCGGTGAGGATGGCGAGGTTTTTCGGCTTGGGCCTGCGCCCCTCGAACAGCTCCTCGACGCGGGGAAGACCCTGCGTGATATCCTCCTCGTTGGCGACGCCGCCCGTGTGGAAGGTGCGCATGGTCAGCTGGGTGCCCGGCTCGCCGATCGACTGCGCGGCGATGATGCCGACGGCCTCGCCGAGACCGATCGCCCTGCCGTTGGCGAGGTTCGCGCCGTAGCACTTGGCGCACACACCGTGCTCGCAGCGGCAGTTGAGCACCGAGCGTATCTTGAGGCTCTCAATGCCGCTGTCAACGATCCGCTCGGCAATCTCCTGCGTGATCATGGTGTCCTTGTCCACGATGAGCTCGCCCGTGTTCGGGTCAAGCACGTCAAAGACGGCATAGCGGCCCACGAGGCGCTCGGCAAACGGCTCGATGATCTCGTTGCCGTCCTTGATGTCGGCGACCTCGATGCCCTCGGTCGCGCCGCAGTCCTGCTCGCGGATGATGACCTCCTGCGAGACGTCGACCAGGCGGCGGGTGAGGTAGCCCGAGTCGGCGGTCCGCAGCGCCGTGTCGGCGAGGCCCTTTCTCGCGCCGCGCGAGCTGATGAAGTATTCGAGGATGTTGAGGCCCTCGCGGTAGTTGGCGCGTATCGGGATCTCGATGGTCTTGCCCGAGGTGTTGGCGATGAGGCCGCGCATACCGGCTAACTGGCGGATCTGGCTCGCGGAGCCGCGGGCGCCCGAGTCGGCCATCATGAAGATCGGGTTGTACCGGTCCATGCTGTCGTTGAGGGCGTCGGCGACCTTTTCGGTCGTCTCCTGCCAGGTGGTTATGACGCTGCGGTAGCGCTCTGCATCGGACATCATGCCGCGGCGGAACTGCCTGTTTATCTGTTCGATGCGGTGCTCGGCCTGCTCGATGAGACTCTTTTTCTGCGGCGGGATGACGACGTCGGACACCGACACCGTGATCGCGCTCTTGGTGGAGTATTTAAAACCCTGCGCCTTTATCCTGTCGAGCATCTCGGCCGTCGTCGGCGCGCCGTGCACGCGGATGCACGCGTCGATGATCTTGCCGAGCTGCTTTTTGCCGACGAGGAAGTCGACCTCCAGCTTGAACATGTCGTCCTCGGTCTCGCGCTTGCAGAAGCCGAGATCCTGCGGGATGGGGTTGTTGAAGATGATTCTGCCCACCGTGGTGTCGATGACGCGGTGCTTTGTCACGCCGTCTATCTCGCGGTACATGCGCACCTTGACGGCGGCGTGCAGCGAGACCTCGCCCGCGGCATAGGCCATCATCGCCTCGTCGACGTCGCGGAACACCTTGCCCTCGCCCTTTTCGCCCTCTTTTTTCATCGTCAGGTAGTAGGAGCCGAGGACCATGTCCTGTGTCGGCACCGTCACGGGGCGGCCGTCGGCCGGCTTGAGCAGGTTGTTGGCGGCGAGCATCAAAAACCTCGCCTCGGCCTGCGCCTCGGCGGACAGCGGGACGTGAACCGCCATCTGGTCGCCGTCAAAGTCGGCGTTGAAGGCGGTGCACACAAGGGGGTGCAGCTTGATGGCGCGCCCCTCGACGAGCACCGGCTCGAACGCCTGGATGCCGAGACGGTGCAGTGTCGGCGCGCGGTTGAGCATGACGGGATGGTCCTTGATGACCGTCTCGAGCGAGTCCCACACCTCGGTGCGGGCGCGCTCGACCATCTTTCGCGCGCTCTTGATGTTGTTGGCGACCCCGTTCTCGACGAGGTGCTTCATGACGAAGGGCTTGAACAGCTCGAGCGCCATCTCCTTGGGCAGGCCGCACTGGTAGATCTTGAGCTCGGGCCCGACGACGATGACCGAGCGTCCCGAGTAGTCGACGCGCTTGCCGAGCAGGTTCTGGCGGAAGCGGCCCTGCTTGCCCT
>CAYSRC010000068.1:0-6233 GCA_964433495.1 uncultured Oscillospiraceae bacterium | reverse complement strand
CTGTGCGCTCTGTGCGGCCCGACGCGGCAGGGGGTGGCCTGCGCCGCAGGCTCGTTATCGGCCCGCCCCCCGCCGGCAGTTCCGCGTATGTCGTTCTCTGCTGCTCAGCGGGACTGCACAGGCGGGCCCTCCTTGCAAGGGCGTTTAGGGGGTTCGGGGGGAATCGCAACCCCCCGAAGCTTCTTTCGCTTCCTTTCTCACGAAGAAAGGAAGAAATGCTTGTCGAGCAGGCTGTATCTTTAAGAACAAAGACTTTAGACTTTAAAGCTTCGTATGACACAACCGCAGACAGTCAAAAGAACCAAAAGAAAAATCTTGAAACAAATTTTTTATTACCGCGTCTGTCGCGTGCACCGAAAGGGGTATGCCTCAGCTTTGCAATCCCTTCGCCACGGCTTCGCCGCACCATGCCCTCACATACCCCCGTGCGGTGTGCCGCGCGGTAAGGGGACTTTGGTTCTCAGCAAACCCCGAAGCGTATATTCGTCCCGTGTGCGGCGTCCCTCGCACGGCCGCATTACACCCTCTGAATATCCGAGCCCTCTCTGCAAAAAGCTCCCCGCGCCGTGCGGTTGTGCACACGGCGCGGGGAGCTTTTTCTTTTTCACACGTTATATCTTGAGCGGCGCCGTTAAAACTCGACCCGCGCGTTGCCGAGACCGGCCTCCACGCTGACGCTGCACCCGGCGTCGCGACTGCCCCAACTTAGATCTCCGCCCATGCCGTCAGCGTGGTTGTCGTTGATCGAAGCCGCGCCGATACCCGACGAACAGGTGACATACACATCCTGCGTGTCAAGCGCGACATCGGCATCGCCCGTGCCGACGCTGAACGTGCCGAGGCGTTCAAGCACACCGCTGAACCCGAGGTTTCCGACGCCCACCTCCACCGACGCGCTCTCGCAGTCGAGCGCAGCTCCGACAAAGTCTCCCACGCCCATGCTCACCTTAAAACTTTCGGCCTTCACGCCCTCTGCGTCGAGGTTGCCCGTGCCGAGATCCGCCGAAAAGGCGCCGGTCGCCATGCCGTTTATCACGGTGTTTCCCACGCCGAGATCGATCTCGAACCTGTCAAGCCCCTCGAAAGGCATTACGATCTCGACGGTTCTCTGGGCGTTAATCCCAAAAATCTCCTTTCCGTCGCTGTCGTCCCACACGCGCAGCGCAGTGCCCCGAAGCTCGAAGTGCAGCGCCCCCTCGGGGAAGCCGTACGCTTTAAAGCTCGGCCGCTCGCCCGCCGTGATACTGACGTCGCCGACCGCTATCTCGGCCTCAAGCGAGGTTATCCCCTCAAGCATCCCCTGCGGCACCTCAAAGTCGACGATGTCGGCCGACCTGCTTATGCCGAAGACATGACGGTCGCCGAGATACCTTACAAATCCCAAAACGTTCTCACCGCGCGCGACACAGACCCCTGTCACGGCTATCCCCGCAACGAGCAGGATACAGCCGATTATCATACAGGTTTTCATCCCCCTGCTCATCTCGTGCTTCCCCCTCTCAGCTTATTATAGATCCAGGCGACGGCCCTGCACGCGCCCCTGTAGATCCACATGATCAGCCACACCGTCAGCGGGCCGAAAATCAGCAGCACGCCGAGCGCTGACAGCACGCCGCCCAGCATCAGCCCGGTGCTGAACACCGCCCCCGCCGCGCTTGTCAAGCCGAACACGATTGCGCGTATCGGCACGACCACGATCGCGATGAGCACCCCGATAAGCGCCGCTATCAGGCCGAAGCACACCGCAAGAATCGCGACCACCAGCGCAAACGCCACCGCGAGCAGCGGAAGACCCACGGGCAGCGCAAGGATGCCGAGGATTATCACCCACACCGCCGAGACGCCCTTTCTTTTGGTGCTCTGTGTGGGATAGGGCGCAGCGTAGACGGGCGGTGTGCTTGAGTAGATCGGGGCTGTGCGCCCCTGCCCGTATTGCCCCGACGAGCCCGTTTCGTCCGCATACTGCGGGCGGGGGCCCGCGCTGTTCGCGCCGCTTTGAAAAGCCTCGGCGCCGTATTCGGGCTGCGGCTCACGACCTTGTGCAGCGTCGCGGTCGGAGGGCTCGGGCGTCCTTTCGACGCTCTTGTCCTCCCCCATCGACCTTGCAAAAGCGTCCGCCACGATCTGCGCCGCAAGCTTTGCGGGCGAGCCCAGCTGTGTCATCACCGCGTCGTCGTCGCCCGCCTCGTCAAAATACTCCTCGTAAAACTCCAGCGCGTTGTCCCTCTCCTCGGACGAAAGCTTCTCAAGCCCCTGCTCGAGCAGAGCCATGTACTGTTCACGCGTCATGTTGTCTATCCCCCTCGCCGGCCGCCATCAAAACGCTGTCGACCTTGTTCTTATACTTGATCCACTCCTGCTTATACACCTCGTTCTGCCGCCTCCCCGCCTCGTTGAGGTGGTAGTATCGCCGGTTTCGTCCGAGATACGGCTCGTCGTAGGTTTCAAGCCACCCGTTCTTGTGAAGCCGCCTCAAAACGGGGTAGAGCGTCGACTCGGAAATGTCGATGTGCGCCCTCATGCGCTGAATGAGCGCGTATCCGTAGGTGTCGCCCTCGGCAAGCACCGCAAGGACAAATGCGTCAAGCACCGCCGCGTTAATGCTGAACACCGCCCGACCTCCTTTACCTAAACTTCATCAATATTATATAGCATATAATATTGGCTGTCAACACAGTATTGCATTAAAAATTACTTCCGTTTTGTGCCGCCGCGCGGGCGAGCCGATGAAAGCGTGTGCGCGCGCCAAGACCTGTGTTTCCTTTGCGTCACAGGTCCCGATGCGGGCAGACGGCGCGCGGCAAGGGGGGGGCTTTTTTCAGCAAGCCCTAAAGCTTACGACCGTCTCTCGGGCCGCGATCCCTTGAGCTTCCCCCGTGGGGGAAGGTTTCCGGGCCCTTAGGCTCCCTTTACACAAGGGAGCCTTGGGCTTGCAGTAGCTTTGCGGCCCTCCCCATTTTGCACGCGCCCCCCATATTCCCGTGAGGTGTACCGCAAGGCGCTTGAAGGACGAACCTGCCCGTAAAACCGCCGAAGCCTTCGGGAGGCGCGTCCCCCTCGAGGGGGACGCCGCATAAGGCCGCGCGGCGCGCTTTGCGCGCTCTGTGCGGCCTGACCGCGGCAGGGGGTGTTTAGCGCCGCAGGCTCGTGTTCGGCCCGCTTTGCGGCGACAGTCCCGCGTATGTCGTTCTTTACTGTTTAGCGGGACTGCACAGGCGGGCCTTCCTTGCAAGGGCGTTTAGGGGGTTCGGGGGGAATCGCAACCCCCCGAAGCTTCTTTTGCTTCCTTTCTCTCGAAGAAAGGAAGAAAAATTTGTCGAGCGTGCTGTATCTTTGAGGCGCAAAGAATTTAAAACTTCGCATGACACAGTCGCAGACAGTCGAATCAGCGGAAAAGTAAAAAACTAAAAAGCGTTTATATTGTCATGTGTGCCGCGTGTACCGGGAGCTATATGCTTAATTGTTTCAATCCCCCTGCCGCTTCACGGCCCTCCCCCCCTTTACACAAGGGGCTTTGGGTGCTCGCAGTAAGCCCGTGAGACAGTCCGCGCGTCATTCCGATAACGCGCGGTAAGGGGGGCTTTGGCTTTCAGCATCTCCGCGGCCCTCCCCCTTTGCGGCACGCCCTGCATATTCCCGCAGGGTGTGTCGAGTGTCGTACAATTTGCACTCGACAGAATTCTCGGGATTATGTGAACCATGCCGCGCAAAACGCGGCGCGGGATTGTAAACAGCAGGGTTTGAGCTCAACGGACAGCCTCTGTTCAAGCAGCGGGGCTGTTCACTCACAGGACGCTCAAAGGCGCGCCCGGCGCCTCCTAAAAAACAAATTCCCGAAAACCGCCGCAAAGCCACCCCCATACACAGAGCAAAACGCACAAGAGGACGGCACAGCGAATAGGCTGTGCCGTCCTCTTTAAAACTTAATATCTCCCGCGGCCTTCAAGCCGCTGCGCCGTGTCGTGAATCGGGACCCGATATTACTCGGCCGCCTTCTCGACCAGCGACTCGTAGCGGGCAACCGCGTTCTCGCTCGCCTTTGCGAACAGCTTCTCGGCGCGCTCGGGGAACGAGCGCGTCAGGGCGCTGTAGCGGACCTCGCCCTTGATGAAGTCGAGGTAGTTCTCGCTCGGCGCCTTGCTGTCGAGCACGAAGGGGTTCTTGCCCTCGTCCGCGCGGCGCGGGTCGAAGCGGAAGGTATGCCAATAGCCGCACGCAACGGCGCGCTTGATCTCGGTCTGCGCGTTGACAAGGCCGCCCTTGATGCCGTGGTTGATGCAGGGCGCATAGGCGATGACGAGCGACGGGCCGTTGTAGCTCTCGGCCTCGTGCAGGGCCTTGAGGGTCTGGTTCATGTCGGCGCCCATGGCGATCTGCGCGACATAGACATAGCCGTAGCTCATCGCGATGGCGGCGAGATCCTTCTTCTTGACCTCCTTGCCGGCTGCCGCGAACTGCGCGACGGCGCCCGTCGGGGTGGCCTTGGACGACTGTCCGCCGGTGTTGGAGTAGACCTCGGTGTCGAACACGAGGATGTTGATATCCTTGCCCGAGGCGAGGACGTGGTCGAGGCCGCCGAAGCCGATGTCATAGGCCCAGCCGTCGCCGCCGAAGCACCAAACCGACTTCTTGGCGAGCATGTCCTTGTCCTTGAGGATGTCCTTGGCCGCGTCGCAGCCGCACGCCTCGAGGGCGGCGACCAGCCTGTCGGTCGCGGGGCCGTTGGCCTTGCCGTCGTTGACGGTGTCAAGATAGCCCTTGCAGGCCTGCTTGACGTCGTCCTTGTCGGCGCTCTCGGCGAGGGCCCTGACCTTGTCGATCACCCTGCCGCGCAGGGTATCCTGCGCGAGGAACATCCCGAGGCCGTACTCGGCGTTGTCCTCAAACAGGCTGTTTGCCCACGCGGGGCCGTGGCCCTTCTTGTTGACGGTGTACGGCGTCGCGGGCGCGCTGCCGCCCCAGATGGACGAGCAGCCCGTGGCGTTGGCGATGTACATCCGATCGCCGAACAGCTGGGTGACCAGCTTGGCGTACGGGGTCTCGCCGCAGCCGCCGCACGCGCCCGAGAACTCGAGCAGGGGCTGCTTGAACTGGCTGCCCTTGACGGTGGTGTCTGCGAACTTGGCGCTGACCTCGGGCTTCTCGTCGAGCGTGAGGCCGTAGGCAAAGACGTCCTGCTGCGCGGTCTCGTTCTCAAGCGGCTGCATCGAAAGGGCCTTCTCCCCCTTCTTGCCGGGGCAGACATTGACGCAGCTGCCGCAGCCGGTGCAGTCGAGCACCGAGACGGTCATGACCATCTTCATGCCGGGGATGCCCATCATGTCGACGGCCTTCTTCCCCGCGGGGGCCTTCTCGTACTCCTCGGCGGTCATCGCGACGGGGCGAAGCACCGCGTGCGGGCAGACATAGGCGCAGAAGTTGCACTGGATGCAGTTGTCGGGGTTCCACGAGGGGACGTTTACCGCTATGCCGCGCTTCTCGTACGCCGCGGTACCCTGGGGCATGTGGCCGTCCTCGCGGCCCTTGAAGGTGGAGACGGGCAGCTTGTCGCCCTGCTGGTGGCTTATCGGCACGACGATGTCCCTGACAAAGTCGACGAGGTCCTTGCGGTCGCCCTCTACCTTGACGGGGGCGGGCTCACCCTCGGCGCTCTTCCACGCGGCGGGGACCTCGACCTTCACGACGGCGTCGACGCCGGCGTCGATGGCGTCGTGGTTCATCTTGACGATGTCCTCACCCTTGCGGCCGTAGCTCTTGGTCGCGGCGTCCTTCATGTAGCGGATGGCGTCCGCCTCGGGGATGATGTTCGCGAGCTTGAAGAATGCGGACTGAAGCACGGTGTTGTACTTGCCGCGCAGGCCCAGCTTTTTGTCGATCGCGAACGCGTTGATGATATAGAGGCTGATGTTGTTCTCGGCGATATAGCGCTTGTCCTTCGCGGGCAGGTGCTTGTCCAGCTCGTCGGGCGCCCACTGGCAGTTGATGAGATAGGTGCCGCCGGGCTTGACCGCCTCGACCATGTCGTACTTGCCGATGTACGCGGGGTTGTGGCACGCGACGAAGTCGGCCTTGTTGATGAGATAGGTCGAGCGGATGGGGCTCTTGCCGAAGCGCAGGTGGGAGGTCGTCACGCCGCCCGACTTCTTGGAGTCATAGGAGAAGTATGCCTGCGCATACATGTCGGTGTGGTCGCCGATGATCTTGATGGAGTTCTTGTTCGCGCCGACGGTGCC
>CAYSRC010000067.1:0-6727 GCA_964433495.1 uncultured Oscillospiraceae bacterium | reverse complement strand
CGCGCGGAGTGTCGGGCTATCGTTCCGATTGAGCCCGACCGGCCGACCGTTCGGTAAGGGAGGCTCAAGGGCCCGTGACCCGAGGGATAGGTGCAAGCTTTTGGGCCCGGAAACCTTCCCCCTCGGGGGAAGGGGGACCGCCCCGCGGTGGATGAGGGGTCAGGTGGCCTGTTGTTTTAGGTGGGCTGAAGTTAAGCGAGAAAGCTCAACTCACCCCTCATCAGTCGACTTCGTCGACAGCTCCCCCCACGGGGGAAGCTCAGAGGCGCGCGATTCGCAGTACAGTGGCGGACTTTCAGGGCCCGGCCCGCCGCGCCGCGGCGGAGAAAAACAGTCTATTTTTACTGAGAAAGGATTATCATAAAGATGGCAGACAAACCGAAAACCGAAGCAAAGCTGCTCGAAGAGCGCCTGACCTTCAACCGCGAGAATTGTTTTAAAAAATTCAAGGACGCCGTCAAGGACGAGCTTCGCCCCTACTGCGACGGCTATATCGCCGCGCTCAACGAGGGCAAGACCGAGCGCGAGTTCGCCGCGTTCGCGGTGCGGTATCTCGAGGAACGCGGCTTTAAGCCGTTCGACGCCAAGACGCGCTATACCGCGGGGGACAAGGTCTACCTCAACAACCGCGGCAAGAGCGTCGTCGCCGCCGTCATCGGCTCGCGCCCGCTCGAGGACGGGCTGCGCATCACCGCTGCGCACATCGACAGCCCGCGGCTCGACATCAAGCCCAACCCCCTCTATGAGGACAAGGAGCTCGCGTATTTCAAAACCCACTACTACGGCGGCATCAAAAAATATCAGTGGGTCGCCATCCCCCTCGCACTGCACGGCGTGGTCGCGAAGAAGGACGGCTCGGTCGTCGAGGTGACCGTCGGCGAGCGCGAGGACGACCCCGTGCTGTGCGCAACCGACATCCTGCCCCACCTCTCGCACAAGCTTCAGAACGACCGCAAGGCGCCCGAGGTAATCAAGGGGGAGGAGCTCAACATCCTGCTCGGAAGCGAGCCGTACGGCGACGACAGCGTCAAATCGCCCGTAAAGCTCAACATACTTCGGATTTTGAACGAGCGCTGCGGCATAACCGAGGCCGACTTCAGCTCCGCAGAGCTCGAGGTCGTTCCCGCCTTTAAGGCGCGCTATATGGGCCTTGACCAAAGTCTCATCGGCGCGTACGGCCACGACGACCGGGTGTGCGCCTACACCGCGCTCACGGCGCTCGGCGAGCTCGAGGGGCCCGAGCACACCTCCCTGTGCATCCTCGCCGACAAGGAGGAGGTCGGCAGCGACGGCAACACCGGCCTCAACAGCGACCTGCTGTTCAACTTCGCAGGGCTGCTCGCAAAGCGCGAGGGCTGCGACCGCGAGGTCGTCCTCATGCGCTCAAAGTGCCTGAGCGCGGACGTCAACGCCGCCTTTGACCCCACCTTCCCCTCGGTGTCCGAGCCCGCGAACAGCTCCTACCTCAACTACGGGCCCGTCGTCACAAAGTACACGGGCGCGCGCGGCAAGAGCTCGACAAACGACGCCTCGGCCGAGTTCATGGCCGAGGTCCGCGCCGTCCTCGACAACGCGGGCGTGCCCTGGCAGACGGGCGAGCTCGGCAAGGTCGACGAGGGCGGCGGCGGCACCGTCGCAAAGTTCATCTCGGCGCTCGGCGTCGACGTCGTCGATGTCGGCGTGGCGCTGCTGTCGATGCACGCGCCCTACGAGGTCGCGGCCTGTCTCGACGTGCTCGCGATGCACAAGGCGTTTGTCGCGTTTTACGCATAAAGCTCCGCTCGTCCGTCCCCTTAAAAGCGCGGTAGGGCGCGGTGTCCGTCGCTCGGGCGCTTTTCCGCCGACCGCGCAGGCCCGCCGCCGGCCCGCTTGAGGCGGCCCGCTTAAACAAACCGCAACCGCCCCGCGGCGCTCGACAGATGCCCACGGGGCGGTTTTTCGAATCATCCATCCGTAAAGGGGGAAAACCGATGCCCTATCTGCTTTGGGGAGGTTTCTCGGCGATAAGCCTTGTCCACCTCCGCGCGTGCGCCGAAAGCCGGGACACGCTGCGCCGTGTGACAAAGGGTTTTATCCTGCCGTCGCTCATGCTGTGCTACGCCCTGCTGTGCACCTCGTTTGATCCCTTCTTCCTGCTCGCGCTGGTGCTCTGCCTCGCGGGCGACCTGCTGCTCATCCCCGACAAGACCTTTCCCGTCGGCGGGTTTTCCTTTTTTCTGGCGCACGTGATGTTCATCCTGTCCTATCAAAAATACATCGACCTCGGCGGTGTCCCCGCGTGGGTGTGGGCCCTGTCCGCCGTTCCCGTCGTCACCCTCTCGGCCGTGACCCTCGCGCCCGTTTTAAAGCGAAAAAGAGGGCTGCTCGAGGCCGCGGCGTGCGGCTATCTCGCGTCCCTGTGCGCGCACTCGGCGGCGGCCGCGGCGCTGCTGTACACCCAAAGGGCGCTGCCTGCGGCGCTCCTATGGGCGGGCACCTGCGTCTTTTTGGTGTCCGACTGCATGATCGTCCACCGGCAGTTTAAGATACGATCGTTTCCCGATTTCAATTTTTGGATCATGCTCACCTACATCTCCGCCGTCGGGCTCATCGTGTTCGGGTACATTCACACCGCCGGCGCGGTTTATTGACCCCCGCGTCTGCCGCCCGCCCCGCGGCCGTCTTTTACCGAATAAAAAACGCTCCCGCAAAGGGTGCAAAAAGCTCGCCGCAGACGAAACGCGGCGAGCTTTTTTATTCAACATACATATAACCGTCTTACTCGAGCGGCTCCCAATAGGCGGCATAGTTTCCGTCCCCGTCGTACTCGTCGTCCATCAGCATGATGTAGTCGTACAGGTAGGCGTAGAGGATGTCGCCGAAGCGCTGCTTGGTCGCGACGACGACGCCGCTGTACAGCGACTCGGCGATGTAGACGTTCTCGTTGTCGATGCCGATGATGATCGCGATGTGTCCGTCCTTGCCGATGAGGTCGCCCGCCTTGACCCGCCCCGACTGCATGAGCTCGAGGGTGATGTACTCGCGCGTGCCGAGGTCGCACAGCTCGTCGTCGCGGTAGACATAGTCCCCCGCGCCGACGTCGCCGACGTCGACGCCGCCGTTGACGAGACACCAGGTCACAAAGCCGCTGCAATCGAGCCCGTTGGGATACCGCTGCCCGTAGGCAAAGCCCTTTTCGGCGGCGTCCTCCCAGTTGGTCAGCGGCGCGCCCCAGTGCGCGGGGCCGTAGCGGATGCCGTCGGGGTCGAGGAGGTCGTACTTGCTCTCGGTGAGGTAGAGACCGCGGTGATAGAACCGTCCCTCGCCGTCGCAGTAGTGCCTTGTGTACTCGTCGAGATGCAGCCTGCCGTTCTCGTAAAAATAGGGCACGCGGTAGCAAAACTCAAGCGCCAAAAACCGCGCCGCGGCGACCACGCCGGCGCGCGTGCCGTATCCCGCCCCGTCCACACGCCAAAACAGCGCGTTGTCGAGCATCTCTGCCTCCTCCTCGGTGAAGGCGATGTCATAGCCGAGCTTTGTCTTGGTGTTGTTTATCACGGGCAGCGTGATGTAGTCGGTGCACACGACCGACGCGCTCGCGCTGATCCCGTTCCCGCACGCCGCCGTCACCGTCGCGCGGCCCACGCCCCCCGCCGCCTTTACGACGCCGTTTTCGTCGACCGTCGCAATCGACGGGTCGGACGACGTCCATGTGAGTGTCTCGTCGGGCGAGCCGATCACCGTCACCTCGGGGACAAGGGTATACTCTCCCCCCTCGCTCGCGAGGTAGATCTCCCCGTCCGACAGGCTGACGTCCACAACCTCGTTTATCTCGACGGTGCCCGCGAGCGAGCTGCCCACATTGCCGAACGAGTCGAGGGTGCAGATGTACCACTCGCCCGAGCCGACGCTGAACTCGACCTGCCCGTCGGTCACCTCGACCCACCCGCCGCCGTCGGCGGGCGGCGCGTCGGGCGTGGGCCTTATACACGCCCACATCCTGTAGCCGTCGTAGCCCCGCATCTCGGTGGGCGGCGACACCTGTGCCGCAAAGGTGAGCGTGCGGTCCTCGCCCGGCTGCTCGGACAGGGTCACCCCCTCGACCCGCGGCGGAAGGGTTTGATAAAACCCGCCGTCGGTTCGCAAAAGGCACAGGCAGGCGCACAGCAGCACCGCCGCCGCAAGCCCTGCGACATTCGTCGCCTTTTTTCTTCTTTTTTCCGTGATCATCCAGCCCCTTGACAAAAAACTCTGCACCGACACCGCCCCGCCGCGACACTTTTCGACGCCGTTCGACATTTTTCGACACCGTGGACGCAGGCGCACCGAGCGCCCGGATCCCGCGCGGGCAGCTGCTGACAACCGCAAACAACGCTTTTTATTATAATATAAAAAGCTCCGCTTGACTACCCTGTTTTGTCGGGTTTTTAAGCAATTGTATTCTTTTTTGCCGCAATATATCCCGCCTCTGCGGCATTCGCGCGCGCATCGGTCTCACCTGCGCCCGCCTGCTGTCGGTTTCGCCCCCCGGGCGGTTGCTTTGTTCATAATTTTAGATTATAATTACCTCAACAAATCCCGTATTTCGGCAGCGGGTCTGCCCCATTTTTGCCGTGCACACGGCGGATTTCCGCGGACTTGAGCACAAAAAACAGGACGGGAAGGAAAGGACAACAAAATGACGCTAAAGTATTTTCCACTTGCGAGCCGCATCGACGAGCACTCCTACAACGACCGCGCGGACGAGTTTCTTGAGGAGATCGCGGCCGAGCTCGGCTGCGAGATGAGGGCCATCTCGGTCGATGAGCTCGCGGCAGAAGAGCTTCGCTTTATCTTCGTCATGACGGGCGGGGCCGAGGGTGAGTTTTTGAAGATCTATGACAAGATCTCCGACAAGCCCTGCTACATCCTCTCGAGCCGCCACGGCAACTCGCTTGCGGCATCGATGGAGATCCTGAGCTTTCTCAACCAGCGCGGCCGCAGGGGCGAGATTATACACGGCGACGGCGCGACGGCGGCGCGCAGGGTCGCGGCGCTCATAAAGGCGAACGAAGCCAAAAAGAAGCTCGCGGGCGCAAAGTTCGGCGTCATCGGCGCGCCGTCCGACTGGCTTATCGCGAGCCAGCCCGACGAGGAGGCGCTTGAGAGCAAGCTCGGCGCGCACCTTGTGTACGTCCCCATGGACGAGCTGGTGAGCGAGATCAACAAAAAGAGCTACTCCCCCAACCGTTACACCGACGAGCTGCTGCACAAGGGCTTTGACAAAAACGAGGTTGAGCAGGCGCTGTACGTCTACGGCGCGTTCAGGCGCATCGTCGATAAGCATGGCCTGCACGGCGTGACCGTCCGCTGCTTTGACCTGCTGACGTCGGTGCACACCACCGGCTGCCTCGGCCTTGCCATCCTCAACGCCGAGGGGGTCTACGGCGGCTGCGAGGGCGACATCCCCGCCCTCATCTCGATGGCCGTGCTCGGGGACATCTCGGGCAAGCCCGTCTTCCTGTGCAACCCCAGCCGCATCGACACCGCGACGGGCGACATGGTGCTTGCGCACTGCACCCTGCCGCTCAACATGCCCTATGAATACAGCCTCACCACCCACTTTGAGTCGGGCATCGGCGTCGCTGTCGCGGGCTCGATCCCCGAGGGCGGCATGACCGTCTTCAAGACCTCGGCGGATCTCTCGCGCTACTTCGTGAGCAGGGGCGAGATCGTCGAAAACCTGCGCGAGAACAGCCTGTGCCGCTCGCAGATACGCATTAAGCTCGACGACTACAGCTACTTCACAAACGCCCCCATCAACAACCATCACATCGTCTGCACGGGCGACGAGTGCGACGCGGTGCGCGAGTTCTTCGGCCTCATCGACTGAAGACCGATGGAGATCTCGGGCATCGTCCTGACGGCCGAGCTCATCGGGACCGTCGCGTTCTCCCTGTCGGGCAGCGTTCTCGCCGTCCGAAAAAACCTCGACGTGTTCGGCACCCTCGTTTTGGGCGTCATCACGGCGGTCGGCGGCGGGATGCTGCGCGATATAACGCTGGGTGAAATCCCGCCCGCACTGTTCCGCAGCCCCGTCTATGTCGCGGTCGCCGCGACGGCGGCGCTCGCGCTCTTTGTGACGTGCAGATTCTTCCCCGCTCTGCCCGACCTGCTCGAGGGCCGGGTGCTCGCGGCGGTGCTGGGCGCGATGGACGCGGTGGGCCTCGGCTTTTTCACCGTTGTCGGCGTGAACACGGCGCTCGTCTCGGGCCACACGGGGATGTTTCTGTGCACCGTCGTCGGGGTTCTCACCGGCGTCGGCGGCGGGATGATCCGCGACCTTTTGGCGATGCGCACCCCCGTTGTGCTGCAAAAGCATGTCTACGCCGTCGCGTCGATGGCGGGCGCGGTGTGCTGCTACTGCCTGTCGGTCGGGGGCGTGCCGACGTCGGCGTCCTTTCTGCTCTCGGCGGGTCTCGTCGTCGCGGTGCGGCTGCTCGCGACCCACTACCGCTGGAACCTGCCCACCGCAAGGAAGCGCGAGCGGGCCGGGTGCGCGCAGGGCGAGGGCGCAGCCGACGAGGACGTGCGAAAGAACCGAACTTAAAGCAAAGGTCTCGCGCGGGTACACCCGCGCGGGACCTTTATGTTTATAAAGCCGGCGGCCGGCGCAGGGGCCGCGCCCTTGCCCCCTAAGGCTTCCTTATCCTTGAGGCGCTCCTGTCCGTAAGGCTCCCTTGCCGCGCGCAATCGGTACGGCGTTCGG
>CAYSRC010000066.1:0-7436 GCA_964433495.1 uncultured Oscillospiraceae bacterium | reverse complement strand
GTCAAATGTCCGTCCCGCTTACGCCCCGCCGCTCCGTGCGGAAGATGCGTGTCGTAATCGGACCGACGCGCGGTCGGGTTCACATACTCCCGCAGGGTGTGCCGAACGCCGTACCGATTGCATTCGGCAGGGGAGGCTAAGAGCCCACAACCCGCGGGATGGACGTAAGCTTTAAATCTTGGAAGCCTTCCCCCGTGGGGGGGAAGGGGGACCGCTCCGCGGTGGATGAGGGGTTAGGGGACTTTTTGTTCACGGTGGGGCCGAAGCCTAATGAACAAGATTGACTCACCCCTCATCTCGTCCTCGCGGGCTGCGTTAAGCTGCGTTTGCGCAGGGGCGAGGTTAGGCAAGCGAGCTCGGCTCACCCCTCATCAGTCAGCTTACGCTGACGCGGCCCGCATATTCTTGCGAGTTGGCCGCATGTTAAAGGTACGGACATGCGACACAATTCACGGGATTATGTGAACCCTGCCGAGTGTCGTACTTTTTACACTCGGCTGAATTCCCGAGAGTATGGAAACCCCGAACGCCGTACCGATTGCGACGCGCATCTGCCGCGCGGAGTGCCGAGCTATCGTTCCTATTAAGCTCGGCCGTTCGGTAGGGGAGGCTGAGGGCAAGGGCATAATACCTCAGTCACTTCGTGACGCGGCCCGCATATTTCCGCAAGTTGCGTCAGCCGCAGCTTTACAGCAAGTTTGGGCCTTTCATAAGCCGACCGTCTCAAGGTCGTCGCCCCATCGCCCTTGCACGGGCCGATTACAAAATTATACCCCATTTTACGACATCTGTCACCCGATTCTCGCCGCCGATGTGGTACAATAAGTGTTATACCGCTTTTGCCGAACAGCTGCACGGCAGGGCGGCCCCGCGCGTCCCCCATCGGGGGACACATATTAAAGCGTCAGATGATGTATTTTCGGTCACGCGCCCGACAAAGGCCCGCCTTCATCCGACGCAACCCGCACACAACGGAGGGTCACCGCATTGAAACTCGACAAGAATACCGTCAGAACCCTGATGCTCATCATCGCCTTTGCGGTGCTGTTCACCGCGCTCGTGCTCAACATCGGCACGGTGTGGGGCGCGCTGCTGGCGGTTCTCAGGGTCTTCGAGCCCCTTACGGTGGGTTTTTGCGCGGCGTTTATCATCAACGTGCCGCTGGGGTTTATCGAAAACCGCCTCTTTGCGCCCCTCAACAGCCGCCTCGGCGCGCGCTGGCAAAAGGTGCGGCGGCCCCTCGCGATCTTTATAAGCTTCTGCCTCGTGATCGGTCTCGTCGCACTGCTGCTCGGCATGATTATCCCCCAGCTCGGCCGCGTCATCGAGCTCATCGCGCGCGAGCTTCCCGGCTGGGCGCAGACGGTCACCGACTGGGCGGCGCCCTACCTCGACGCGCTCGGCATCAAGACGAGCGCCGAAAAACCGCTGATAAACTGGACGGATGTGGCGGGGCTCATCACCGACTCGCTCAACAACGTGTCCGAGTCGGTCGCGACGGCGCTCAGCGTGACCTCGCAGGTAATCGGCACGATCACGACGTCGGTGCTGGGGCTCATCTTTTCGGTCTATGTCCTCATGGGCAAGGAAAGGCTCGCAAGGCAGGCAAAGCGGCTGCTGTACGCCGTGATGAACACCGAGGCCGCGCACACCGTCATGCGCCTGTGCTCGATGTCGTTCGGCGCGTTCTCGAGGTTTTTCGGCGGACAGTGCACCGAGGCGCTCATCCTCGGCGGGCTCGTCTTTGTCGGCATGAGCATCTTCGGCTTCCCGAACGCGCTGATGGTCGCCGCGCTGACGGCCGCCCTCGCGCTCATCCCCGTCTTCGGCGCGTTTTTGAGCGCGGTCACCGGGGTGCTCATCCAGCTCATCGACGACCCCGTACGGGCGTTTTGGTACCTCGTGTTCATCATCGTGCTGCAGCAGCTCGAGGGCAATCTCATCTATCCGCGCGTCATGGGCAACGCGGTGGGTCTGCCGGGGATCTGGGTGCTCGCTGCGGTCACGGTGGGCGGCAACGCTGCGGGCATTGCGGGGATGCTCGTGGGCGTGCCCGTTGCCTCGGTCGTTTACACCCTTTTGCGCGAGTTTGTGTGGGACAGGCTGCGGGCCAGGCTGCGCGCCGCAAAAAGCGCCGGCAGCGACGACACCGAAAAGAGCATCGCCGAGGTCATGAAGGGCGAGACGCCGAGCGACGCGCGCGGACACAAGGGCTCGCTGCTGTCGTCCGCTGTCGGCAGGCTGAAGGCGCGCTTTCGGCAGGGCGGCCCCTCCGACGGGGACAAAAAACAGTAAGGCGATAAAAAGCAACAAACGCCGCTTTGGGCGGGGTGTTACGGCAGAAAACCGCAATATAACGAAGCAGGGCCGCCGGCTCCGAACCGACGGCCCTGCTTTTGCGTTTTTTTGTGAACCCTTAGTTTACTACACAAGGTGCGAGAACATCGACATGAACACGCCTGCCGCAACGGCCGAACCGATGACGCCCGCGACGTTGGGTCCCATGGCGTGCATCAGCAGGTAGTTGTTGGGGTCGGTCTCGAGACCGACGGTGTTGGAGACGCGCGCGGCCATCGGCACCGCCGAGACGCCCGCCGAGCCGATGAGCGGGTTGATCTTGCCCTTTGTCAGCTTGCACATCAGCTTGCCGAACAGCACGCCGCCCGCGGTGGCGATGCAGAACGCGACAAGGCCCATGAAGATTATGAGCAGCGTCTGCGGACGCAGGAAGTTTTCGGCGGTGGCGGTCGCGCCGACCGTGACGCCGAGGAAGATGGTGATGATGTTCATCAGCTCGTTGGACGCGGTCTTGACGAGTCTGTCGGCGACGCCCGATTCCTTAAGCAGGTTGCCGAGCATCAGGCAGCCGACAAGCGAGGCAGCGTCGGGCACGAGCAGCGCGACGACGGCGGTGACCGCGATCGGGAAGACGATCTTCTCGGTCTTGGAGACCGGGCGCAGGTTGTCCATGCGGATCGCGCGCTCCTTCTTGGTGGTGAGCGCCTTCATGATGGGGGGCTGGATGAACGGGACAAGCGCCATGTACGAATAGGCCGCGACCGCGATCGCGGGCAGCAGATGGGGCGCCAGCGACTTTGTGACATAGATGGCTGTGGGGCCGTCGGCGCCGCCGATGATGCCTATCGCGGCGGCCTCAAGCACGCTGAACGCGCCGGTCGCGAGGCAGGCGGCAAAGGTGACGAAGATGCCGAGCTGGGCCGCCGCACCGAGAAATATCGTCTTGGGGTTGGCGATGAGGGGCGAAAAGTCGGTCATCGCGCCGATGCCCAAAAAGATGAGCGGCGGATAGATACCGAGCTTGACGCCGAGATACAGGATGTCGAGCAAGCCGCCGTCGTGCAGCACCTGCCCGAAGTTTATGTCGCCCGAGTTGAAAAACTCCATGTGCATGAGCTCGGCGCCGGGCAGGTTGGTGAGCAGCATGCCGAACGCGATGGGAAGCAGCAGCAGCGGCTCGAATTTTTTGACTATCGCGAGATAGAACAGCACGATGACGATCGCGTACATCACGAGCGATCTCCAGTCGAGATTTTGGATGATCATCGCGATGCCGGTGCTGTTCCAAAAGTTAAGCAGTGAATCTAACATCGTCTACCGCCCCCTCACTTAATGATAAAGAGCTGCGCGCCCTTTTTGACCCTGTCGCCCTTTTGGACCTTGAAGGTGATGAAGCCCGACTGCGGGGCCAGGATCTCCCGCTCCTCGCCGCCGTCCGAGACGACGGTTGCGACCACGTCGTCCTCATTGGCGCGCGGCCCCGCCACGAGCGACCCGACGGTGCAGTCGAACGGGCAGGTGACGATCGTCCGATCCCCCTTGTTCGCGAGAGCCCTCGACATGGCTATCATGACGAGGTAGATTATCGCGAGGACGGCGAACACGATCACAATGCCGACGGCACAGGTCATGAGCACGTTGCCGAACGGCGGGTAGAGCTCAGGGTCGCGCTGATTGCCGAGGTCGGCTGACAGGAACATCACAGGCATTAAAATCACTCACTTTCTGTTTGTGAATAAGGGCGCCCTTGAGCCCTTATCGTCATATGTTTTGCGGCTTTATCTCCCAAGCGGGGGCCAAGCCGCCCGAGCAAAAGCAACCGCGCCGGGGCAGCGCGCAAACGCCGCTGCCGTAGCACAATCGAAATCATATAAATGATACCAAATTATACCCGGCAAAGTCAACCGTTCGGGCGCTTTCCCGGCGCCAAAATTGCGCGGGGCCGCGGTGTCCCTAAGGCGGGCGCGGGGAGCGTGCGGGCGGCCCGCCGAAAAACGCCGCCGGGGGCAACGCCTGCGGGGGATCGGCGACTCACGGGAATATGCGAGGCGTGTGCAAAAGGGGGAGGGCCGCAAGGCGGCGGGGGGATTGTGAGCGGCGGACAAAAGTTGCAGGCGAGTTCGATCTCCGAGCAGACCTTTGACAACCCCTCCGTCGGGCAGAGCCCGACACCTCCCCTTACACAGGCGGGGCTTAAGAACCCGAACCCGGAGACATCTACAAGCTTTAGGGCCTGCTGAGAACCAAAGCCCCTTTGCCGCGCGGTCGAACTGCGCGGCAAAGGGGCCGCCCGTGCTCTGCGCGCTTCGCGCCGTCTCGCGTCTCAATCCGCGCCGGGGGCGAGACTGCGCAGCTCGCGATAAAAGGCCATCGCGATGCCGAACAGGCCCGCGCTGCCGAGGCTTCGCGGATCATAGCCCGTGCGCTCGCTTATCCGCCTGAGGCGGTATTGCAGGGTGTTCTTGTGGATAAACAGCGCCTCGGCGGCGAGGGTGAGCGAGCCGTCAAAGTGATAGAATATCTCGAGCAGGCGCACGGCATCCGCCGTCTCCCGCTCGGAAAAGCCGTGAAAGATCTTCGCGACAAACTCGCGCTTTACCGCCTCGCTGAGGCTGCCCGAAAAGAGCTCGATGCTGAGGTCGCGGTACATCCGCACGGGGCTGCCGAACCCCGCGTCATAGACGCTCAGCGCACGCAGCGCCCTGCGATAGCTTTTGCCCGCAAAGCGATAGTCCCCCGCGGGCTCATCGATGCCGATGAGTATCCTTATCCCGAGGCGGCGCGCAAGGCCGTCCACAAGCTCTCCCGCAAACACAGCGAGCCGGTCGTCGTCGGTCATCGGGACAAGGCAGACGAGCGTCTCGCCCTGCTCAAGATAGAGGCTCGCGCTCCCGAGCGTCTCGAGTCTCGTTTTCACATAGTCGAGCGCCCGCTCCGAGCGGCTCGCGTCGGCGAGCTCGTCGGGGCCCTCGCGCAGCGTTTTGACGACGAATATCCTGCGCGGCGGGGTGATGTCGATGCCGAGCTCGAGCCCGCGCCCGATAAAGGCGTCATCTACCTCAAAGGGCTGCGCCTCCAGCCACTCGGTGATATAGCGGTTTCTCACCGCCTCGCCGAGACGCCGCTGCGCGTTGCGGTAGGCGTCCATCATGAGCAGCTCGGTCATGCGCTTGATGATGCGCGCGGTGTGCTTGACCTCGTTGTATTCGCCCGTTATGCCCAGCACGCCCTCGATCTCGTCCCTAAAGATGATGGGGTAGTTGACCCCGCGGAGCGAACCGCCGTACTCGCCGTCATACCGCACGACCAGCTCGTCGAGCCCCATGTCGATGATCCGCTTTGCGCCCCCGTGCAGGCTGCCTATGCGCCCGGGGTCGCTCGACGCGATAATCACGCCGTTTTTGTCCATGATGTTTATCTTGGACGGGATGACGGCGTCAAGCTCCCTGATGATCATGGTCGCGACGGTCCGCGACAGCGGCATAAGCGCAGCACCTCACTCTGTTCAACAGGGACAAAGCCCCGTTTTTAAACTGCTTTGCGGCAAATCATATTGCCGTCGAAAAAGCAGGCGTAACGCCCCCTTATCGGCGAGACGTCCTGTTATACCGTTCGGTTAAGTCAAAGACAGACGCGGTCCTCCGGGCAGGGCGCACCCGGGGACGAGTGCGGCGAAGAGACCGCGCGGCCGGGCTTTGCGAAAAATCTGCCGGGGCACTCAAGCCCCGACACCGTCCCCGCGGCGCCCGCGCCGACGGCCTCTATCCGGCGGGCTGTGCGTCCCGCTCGGCGAGGTACTGCTCTTTGGTCGTCTTGATGCAGTAGGGGGACTCCTCGCCGCCGAAGACGACCTCGGTCAGCCACATCTTGCCGCTGCGCACCATGTGCATCCCGTCGAGAAAGTTGCTGTCGTCCCTTGCAAAATCGTTGTAAAACTCAAAGTCGTACACCGTCGCACGCGACTTTAAATAGTCCTTGTACATCTCGATGTACCCGTCGATGCCGAGGGGATAGATGACCCTGTTCCAGATCTCCGAGTTGGCGGGCGGCATCACGAAGACGATCTCAATGCCGTGCCCGTCGCAGTAGTCGATGATCTTCCCGAGCTCCTCAAGCGGCCCCGTCGGCGCGGAGTAGTTTTCGCACTGCTGATAGATCAGCATACTGTAGTCCTCTAAATCCACCCGCGCGCCGGTGTAGGGGTTGCGGTCCTGCATCGGCACGGGGTCGAACTCGAGCGACGACGGATCCTCGACCGCCACCCGCAGCGCGTGGATCCCCGTGAGGTCGGCCGCCGCGTTCTGCACCGTCGCGAACATGTTTTCGATCGCCTCGATCCAATAGGTATAGCCGCTCAAAAAGGTGAGCGGGTGTTCGACCTTTTCAATCACCGAGGTGAATCGGTCGACATAGTGGTCGGGGTTCATGTTGTAAAACTCGACCCCGAAGACGACCTTCTTTAGCTCGGTGTGCTCCACCGCATACCAAAACTCATCGATGTTCTCGGACAGCGTCGCCCCGCCGTAGGCGAGCATGGTGTAGTGCTCGCCCGACAGCTCCTCGATATAGTCGACGTTGCAGTTCGCCATGTGCGAGTCGCCGAGGATGATGTTCTCACTTTTGTCGCGCACAAGCTCCCGCATGGTCGAGAGGGGTTTTGAGAGATAGGTCATATGGCTGCCCATCCCGAAGTAATTGTAGGCGTCAAAGGCGAGGAACAGCGCGAACGCCGCGGCGAACGGCAGCAGAAAGAGAAGCAGCTTTCTTATGAGCTTTTTCATTCCTGTCGCCCCCTTAATAGCCCTGATAGATAAAGCTGACGACGCCGTTATTCAGCGTCAGCATCATGATGTAAAATGCGGCGCAGCCGAGCCCCGCGAACCAGTAGACAAGCCAGCGCTTTTTGCCGCCGATGCCGCCCATGGGGTTGAGAGAGCCCGTGCGAACGGTGCGGCGCTCGAGCAGCGCGAGCAGGATAAGCCCGCCTATGAGGAATATCGAGTAGACATAGAGGTGCTTTTTGCTGTAGGTGAGGCCCTCGCAGATAAAGAACTGAAGGGTCTTGTCCAGCGGCTGCCCGCCGCCCGAGAACAGGGCGGACAAAAACCCGCCCGCGTCGGCGAGGGAGGGCGCGCGGA
>CAYSRC010000065.1:0-7569 GCA_964433495.1 uncultured Oscillospiraceae bacterium | reverse complement strand
ACGTGCGGGTCGCGACGGTGGACGAAGAGGGCGTTGTGAAAGCCGTGGGCGAGGGCGAGTGTACGATCACCGTCCGCGCCGTGTCGGACGCCTTTGAAGAGAGGGTCGAGAGGTCGGCCGAGACGGCCGTCACCGTCACCGACAAAACGCCCAAGCAGGCGGCATCCGCGGGGGGTTCGGGCCATACGTCATCGGGCGGCTCGGGGAACGCGGGACAGGCGACCGGTACCGGCTCGGGCGGAGGCTCCGGCTCAAGCGGCGGCGCTGCTGCCGTTGCTCCGCCGCACGTGCCGAACTATCACGTGCCGGGATATGAGGACGGTTACGACCCCGTGACGGGCACATGGTCGACGAGCTGCAGCGATTATCACGACGGCAGCTACAACGCGCTTGACGGGAGAACGGTCGGGCCCTGCAGGGTGTGCGGAAGATATTACGGCGCCCCGAATTCGGCGATAAACGGCATGACGATAGAGGAAGCAGACGCCTTTTTGAAGGAGCTCTATCCCGGGGATTGAGCAAAGGCTGCGCGGGGATTGCAGGAAAAACTCCCCGAGACTTTTGAAGAGGGACGCGGCGGCGCGTCCGTCCCTCTGTGCAATGTGACTTGATCTGTTGATTTATGCAGCCAAAGGCTCGGGGCAGCCGCCCCGGGCCTTTGGTTTTGTCCGCCGGTTGAAAAGCTTTAAAGAGGGCAAGGGCGCAGAGCCGGGGGGATTGCAAGCGGCGGGCTAAACTCGTGCCATAAGACATGTTCAGACGACCAAAACTTTGCGCAGTCAATCCCTCAGTCAGCTGACGCTGACAGCTCTCTTTACACACGCCCTGCATACTCCCGCAGGGTGTACCGCGCGCCGTACCGATTGCACGCGGTAAGGGAGCCCAAGGGCCCGCAACCCGCGGGACAGGCGCAGGCTTTAAGTCCCGGAAACCTTCCCCCATGGGGGGAAGGGGGACCGCCCTGCGGTGGATGAGGGGTTAGGGAGCTCTTGTTCACGGCGGGGGTGAAGTCAAGCGAGCGAGTTTACCCCTCATCAGTCACCTACGGTGACAGCTTCCCCCCACGGGGGAAGCTTAAGAGCGCGTAGTCCGAAGAAAAGCGTGAAGCTTTGGGGATTGAAGAAAGCTCCAAAGTTGCTGTAGCCCAAGCCCCCCTAACCGCGCGTAATAGGAACGACGCGCGGCACACCTCACGGGTGTATGTGAGGCGTGTGTAAAGGGGGGTGGCACGAAGTGCCGGGGGGATTGCAAGCAACGGGCTAAAGTTAAAACATAAAGCATGTTTAGGCGACAGGTCTTTGCGAAGACAATCCCTCAGTCAGCTGACGCTGACACGGCTCGCACATTCCCCGCGGGAACCCCGAGGCGAAGGGGCAAATCCGCGCGCCCGGCAGCAACAGCGGGTTGCTTGCCGCCGCAGTGTGTTTGCAATATACTTGTGTTGGAGGTGATGATTTCATGGATACCAAAGATGTCGTCTATGCGCTGAGAACGAAAAGGGGGATGTCGCAGGACGAGCTTGCCGAAAGGGTGTTTGTCACAAGACAGGCGGTGTCCCGCTGGGAAAACGGCGAGACGACGCCCAACACCGAGACGCTGAAGCTGCTCTCAGGGCTGTTCGACGTCTCCATCAACACCCTGCTGGGGTCGCCGCGGCAGTTGATCTGTCAGTGCTGCGGGATGCCGCTCGAGGACGGCAATATCAGCAGAGAGCCGGACGGGACGTTTAACGAGGAGTACTGCAAGTGGTGTTATTCGGGCGGCGAATACACCTATCACAGCATGGACGATCTCATCGACTTCTGCGCGGGGCAGATGGCAAGCGAGAGCTTTCCTCCCGAAAAGGTGCGGGAGTATATGAAAGGGATGCTGCCGGGCCTCGGCTATTGGAAACGGTTGGAGGAGACGGGCAGCGGGGGAAAGCTTTGACAGCAGAGAGCCCGGCCGAGGCGGGCCCTGTGCGCCGCCCCAAAAGAGAGAAAAACGGCGGCCGTTGACGGCGGGCGCCTTTTTTGTTGACGAAAAGCAAAACGTCTCTTTGCCGAGGCGGCGGGTCTTGTCCGTTTTTTCGGGGCACGGGGCGACCGTCGCCCGAAACGAAGGACGACGGACGCCTCGCCCGCGGTTGAAACGATTGAACGAAACGCCGCCTGCCTCAGGCAAGCTTTTCACACATGCCGCGCACGAAGGCGGTCGAGATGTCGCAGTAGCCTCCGGCGTCTATCGTGTCGCTGAACTCGTCGTCGACGTCGGTTTCGGCGCTGTCGGATATTATCTTGACCGAGACAAAGTCGACCCCGTTCTTCATCGCGATGCACGCGAACGCGGCCCCCTCCATCTCGACGCAGGCGCAGCCGGTGCGCTCGATGATCGACCGCTTGAGCGCGCGGTCGCTGATAAACTGGTCGCCTGTGGCGACAACGCCGCGGATGTTTTTGACGCCCATCGCGTCGAGCACGCCGCACGCGAGCCGCGCATAGCGCTCGGTGGGGGTGTAGTTCGCGGTGTGCGGGGGGAACTGCGCCGCTATCTCGGGGTCGAAGTCATGAAAGGTGAGAGAGGAGGCGACGACGGCGTCGCCGAGCTTGAGGCTGTCGGTGCAGTTGCCCGCAAGGCCGATGTTGATCATGAGGTCGGGCTTAAAGGTCGTGATGACGAGCTGGGTGCCCGCCGATATGTTGGTCTTGCCGATCATGTCGTGGCCCATGAGCACATCGTGCCCGCACAGCGTGCCCTCGGTGAACACGATGCCCGCGCTCTCATAGCTCCTCGCGTCCCGCATCTCGGCGGCAAGCAGCCGGATCTCCTCCTTCATCGCGCACATGACTGCAATCTTCATCTTAAAAACCTCCGAAATATAGTAGATTGAAAAGGTCGACGACAGGATAAAACGCCGTAAAGCGCTTCGGGGTCAAAGCGCCCCGAAGAGGGCCGGGCCCCGAGCCGCGCGCCGCGGACAGGGCGGACAGAATGATTTAAAAAGCCGCCGTGAAAGCCGCATTTTAAAGATAGGGCCAAAGACGAGGGCGCTCAGACGTTGAACCTGAACAGGGTGACGTCGCCGTCCTTCATCACATAGTCCTTGCCCTCGCTGCGCACAAGGCCCTTGTCGCGCGCGGCCGCCATCGAGCCGCAGCGGTCGAGGTCGTCGAACGCGACCACCTCGGCGCGGATGAACCCGCGCTCGAAATCGGTGTGGATCTTGCCCGCGGCCCGGGGCGCCTTGGTGCCCTCGGTGATCGTCCAGGCGCGCACCTCGTCGGGGCCCGCCGTGAGAAACGAGATGAGGCCGAGCAGGCGGTAGCCCTCGCGGATAAGCTTGTCAAGGCCGCTTTCGCTCACCCCGAGCTCGTCCAAAAACGCGCGGCGCTCGTCGGGGGGCAGCGACGCGATCTCCTGCTCGGCGCGCGCGCACACCGCAATCACGCCCGCGCCCTCGCCCGCCGCGCGCTCGGCGACGCGCGCGAGGTGGGGGTTGTTTTCGGGCCCTGCGAACAGGTCGTCGTCCGAGAGGTTGGCGGCGTATATCGTCGGCTTTGCGGACAGCAGCGGCATGTCGTCGAGCACCGCCCGCTGCGCGTCGTCCTCGAGCGGGAACGACCGCGCGGGAACCCCCCCGCTCAGCGCGTCGCGAAGCCGTGTCAAAAACTCGTGCTCGGCCGCGAGAGACTTGTCCCCCTTCATCGCCTTGGCCGTCTTGTCCATCCTGCGCTCGACGAGCTCGATGTCGGACAGGATGAGCTCGGTGTCGATGATGTCGATGTCGCGTATGGGGTCGACCGAGCCGTTGACATGCACGATGTCGTCGTCCTCGAAGCAGCGCACGACGTGCACGACGGCGTCGACCTCGCGAATGTGCGAGAGAAACCTGTTGCCGAGGCCCTCGCCCTTGGACGCGCCCGCGACGAGCCCCGCGATGTCGACGAACTCGACGGTCGCGGGGGTGTACTTTTTGGGGCTGTACATCTCGGCGAGCCTGTCGAGACGGGCGTCGGGCACCGCGACCACCCCGACGTTTGGCTCGATGGTGCAGAACGGATAGTTCGCCGCCTGCGCGCCCGCGTTTGTTATTGCGTTAAAAAGGGTGCTCTTGCCCACGTTGGGCAGCCCCACGATTCCGAGCTTCATGTCATCACTCCCGCCTAAAGCCTATTGTTTTGCCTAACAATTATATATTATAATTACTTACATGGCAAGATTAAGGCAACACCGCACAATGCTATGTACCGGATTGCGTAAGCAGATTTTTCGTCGGATGAAGCAAAAACCGCAGGCAATCCCCGGCGGATTACCGAGGGCTTTTGTGAGACATGACGGGAAATTTGCAGGCAGGACGGTGCTTGAGGGGCCGGCCGTGAGCTGTGCGGCGCTGCCTTAACAGTTTGTCAACATTGACGTGCTATACTTGCAAAAAGCGCCCCGCCCCGCGGGGCGGCGCAAACGGACGGGACCGCGGGGCCTTGAGCCCGCCGCCCGCCCGGCGCGGTTTTGCGCAAACGACTCGGAGGTGAGTGGAGTGAACGAGAAAATACTTGTTGTGGACGACGAAAAAAATATCTGCGAGCTGCTGCGGCTCTACCTCGAAAAGGAGGGCTTTGAGGTGGATGTCGCGTTCGACGGCATCGCGGCCGTCGAGCGGGTGCGCGAAAAGCGGCCGGCGCTTGTGCTGCTCGACATCATGATGCCCAGGATGGACGGCTGGGAGGCGTGCCGTGAGATACGGAAGATCTGCGACGTGCCGGTCATCATGCTGACGGCAAAGGGCGAGACGTTTGACAAGGTGATGGGGCTCGAGCTCGGGGCCGACGATTATGTCGTGAAGCCCTTTGACGCCAAGGAGGTCATCGCCCGCATCAAGGCGGTGCTGCGCCGCGCGGGCGGCGGAAGCGATGTCGAGGGCGAGGTGCGCTATGACAAGCTGACGGTCAACATCGTCAAGTATGAGCTCACGGTGGACGGCAAGCGCGTCGACACGCCCCCCAAGGAGCTCGAGCTGCTCTATCACATGGCCAAAAACCCCGGCCGCGTGTTCACCCGCGACCAGCTGCTCGACGAGGTGTGGGGGTTTGAGTATTTCGGCGACAGCCGCACCGTCGACGTGCACATCAAGCGCCTTCGCGAAAAGTTAGAGGGCGTTTCCGACAGATGGGAGCTCAAGACGGTTTGGGGCGTCGGCTATAAGTTTGAGGTAAAATGACACGACGGGCCCGAAACGGGGCGGCTGCCGGGCTTTGCGGCAAAACGCCCCTCTTTTGAACGGGGCCCGGCTTTAAGACGGGGGGTTGACGGCGCGGGATGAAAAGCAGCTTGTTTGCGAGGTATATCAGGGTTTTTGCGATTACCCTTATAACATGTACGCTGCTGCTCGGCGTTTCGCTGATGTATTTTTCGGCGCAGAACTTTTCGGCCGAAAAGCAGCAGATCCTCAGGGCTGCGGCCGAGCGGGTATCGGCCGAGGCAAGCGGGCTGTCGCTGTTTGACACAAGGCAGCTTGCCCGCGAGCCGCAGATAAAGGACGTGCTGGGCGCGGTGAGCGAATCCACCGGGGCCGTCGTCTACATCACCGACGCCGACGGCGAGGTGGTCATCTGCTCGGAGGGGCCGGGGTGTGTCCACGAGGGACGGGTGAGCTCGCACATACGCACCACCGCCATCAAGCGGGGGCGGTACTCGAGCGTCGGCTACCTCGACGCCTTCTTTAAAAGCGCGGGCGAGTACACCTACGGCGTACCGTTCAGGGTGGACGGGGTCATCGCGGGCTTTGTGTTCGCCTCGAGCCCGATGTCGCCGCTCATCGCGTTTCTGCTCGATCTGATGGTCAACTTTTTGGTGTCGTCGGGCACCATGCTTTTGGTGTCGGCAATCATCATCTATTTCGCCACCAAGCGGCTGACCCGGCCCCTGCGCGAGATATCCGAGGCGGCCAACCGCTTCGGCGAGGGGGATTTTAACGCGAGGGTCTCCTTTGAGGGAGAGGATGAGGTCGGCGTGCTCGCGGCGTCGTTCAACAACATGGCCGACTCGCTTGCCGAGTTTGAGCACTCGCGCCGAAGCTTCGTCGCCAACGTCTCGCACGAGCTGCGCACGCCGATGACGACCATCGGCGGGTACATCGACGGCATCCTCGACGGGACCATCCCGCCCGAAAAGCAGAGCCACTATCTCGGCATCGCATCGGACGAGGTCAAGCGGCTGTCGCGCCTGACGACCTCGCTGCTCAACATCTCGCGCATGGAGGAGGGGCAGTTTTCGCTCAACATCGAGAACTTCAACGCGTGGGACGTCGTGCTGTCGGTGATGCTGAGCGCCGAAAAGCGCATCGCGGAAAAGGGCATCGAGGTGCCCGACCTCAACGTCGACGCGCGGTTTGTCAACGCCGATCGGGACATGCTGCACCAGGTCGTGTACAACCTTGTGGACAACGCGATAAAGTTCACCCCCGAGGGCGGGACGCTGCGAGTCGCCGTCGACACAAAGGGGTGCAACACGGTGATAAGTGTGCGCAACTCGGGCGACGGGGTGCCCCCGGATGAGCTGACGCACATCTTCGGCAGGTTTTACAAGACCGACAAGTCCCGTGGGCTGGACAAGACGGGCACGGGGCTGGGCCTCTACATCGTCAAGACGCTCGTCGGCAGAATGAACGGGACGGTCTGGGCCGAGAGCGAGGTCGGAAGCTATACCGAGTTTTTTGTGTCGCTGCCGAGCGGCGCCGCCGGCAAGGTGAAGGAGCGCAGGGTCCGCCTGAGAAGGCAGCCGGAGCAGCCCGTGTCCGAGGGGGGAGAAAACGGCGCGGCAGGGGGTGAGAGCGGGGGAAAGCGCTCGCTGTTTGTGAAGCTTGCGTCCCCCTTTAAGCGCCGCGAGCACCGCGCGGGGAATGACAAGAACAGGTGAGGTGTGGTATAATACCCTCGGCAGGTCGCTCGAAGAGCGACCGAGCCCGTGCGCTGAAAGCGTCCGGGCGTTTGGGGCAAAGCCCCAAACCGCCGGGAACATGCTAAGGTTTGCTGCATCCCAAGCCCCCCTTACCGCGCGCAAACGGAACGACGCGCGAACCGCCCGCGGGAAGCGTTTAAGTTTGTTGGTCTGTCGAGAGCCTGAAGCCCCTCCTAACCGCGCGTAATCGGAACGACGCGCGGTACACCTCACGGGAGTATGTGAGGCGTGTGCAAAGGGGGGGAGGGCCGCGGGGCGGCGGGGGGATTGACGGGCCGAGGCCCAAATCTCAGGGAAGCTCGGTTCCCGAGCAGACCTTTTACAACCCCTCTGTCAGCTGCGCTGACACCTCCCCTTACACAGGGTAGGCACAAGGGCCTGCGGCCCGAGGGACGGGTGCAGGCTTTCGGGATTGCCGAGAACCCCAAGCCCCCCTTCCCGAGCGCCGTACCGATTGCGAGCGGAAAGAGGGTTTTAAGGACGGGACTCGTCGGCGCGAGTGTAAACGATGCGTCACGCGTCGTTCGCGCACGTGTTTCAATAAAAAACAACGACTGCAAACGCAGATTTTTACAATAAATTCCGAGGTGGTTAGCTATGGTTAAGATTGCTCCGTCCGTTCTGTCCGCTGAT
>CAYSRC010000064.1:0-7970 GCA_964433495.1 uncultured Oscillospiraceae bacterium | reverse complement strand
CGATGATATACGCGTCGGGATTTTTGGCGGAGCGGGTGGGATTCGAACCCACGGTACCGTGAGGTACACCTGATTTCGAGTCAGGCCCGTTATGACCGCTTCGATACCGCTCCGTATTTAAATTTGGCCTCGGGCTGCGGCGGGGACGCGCAACGGTGTCGCCGCTTGTTGCAACACAAAACGGCCGACGATGATAGTATATCATTTTTTTTGCGGTTTTACAAGTTGATTATTCGCGATATGTCAAAAAACTTGAGTACTGTGTTTTCGGCCGCTGCTTTGCGCGCCCATGCAGGGCGATACTCCTTTTTCCGAAATACGGCCCGCCGAAACGACCGCGACGGCCCATGCGGAGGAAGCCCGGTCCCCGAAGGCAAAAGGCCCGGTACAGCTTCGAGGCCTGCGCAAAAGGCCGTCAACCGTGCGCCGGCACCTGCGTGCACGCGGCGTACGGTGCGCGGGTACATTGTCGGAGGGTGGGGGAGATCGTGTTGTCCTGCACGCAAAAAAGCCACGCCCGCAAACCGGCTCTGCCGAGCCGGCACTTACGCGTTTTTCCGCGGCAGTCCTGGCCGCGGCGCGCCTCCCGGCTCGGCCTTCGGCCGCTTCGCCGCGCCTCGGGCCGGCCCTCCCGCCGCCCTTCTTTCGCTTTTGTTCCGCCGCATCGGTATATCCGAAATTTTGACGCAATATCCCTCGTGCGGGGGAGGCGGGAAAGTTGACAAAAAACGAGAGGATTTGATATTATTATATATGTTTTGAACGGCTGTGCGGCGGGATGCGCGCTTGGGATGCGGCAGACGGCGCACGGGGCAGGTAATACCGACAAGGGCTTTCCGCCCGCGGCGCGCTGCGCCAGCGGTTGCGGAAACTTTTTTGCAGAAAAATGAAGGCGGGTGGAGAGGATAGCACACACGGTCAAAAGCGGTACAACCGACATGACAAAGGGCAACATCTATCGGCTGATTGTCAACTTTGCGATGCCCATCATGCTGAGCCAGATCTTTCAGCAGCTGTACAACACGGCCGACAGCCTGATTGTCGGCCGTTTTCTCGGGACCGAGGCGCTTGCCGCCGTCAGCTCGTCGGGGACGCTCATCAACCTGTTCATAAGCTTCTTTATGGGCACCGCGATGGGCGCGGGCATCGTCATCTCGCGCTATTTCGGCGCGGGCGAAGAGAACAAGGTGTCGAGAGCCATCCACACAAATATCGCGTTCGGGCTCGCGAGCGGGCTGTTCCTCTCGGTTTTGGGCGTCATTGCCACGCCCGTCATCCTCGTGTGGATGAACACCGACCCCGAGGTGCTGCCCGTCGCCACCGAGTATTTTCGCTGGTACTTCGCGGGTGCGCTGACCACGATCATGTACAACATCCTGCGCGGCATACTCAGCGCAGTGGGCGACAGCAAGCGCCCGCTCTACTACCTCATCTTCTCGTCGGTGCTCAACGTCCTGCTCGACTGGCTGTTTGTCGGCGCCCTGGGTTGGGGCGTTTGGGCGGCGGCGCTCGCGACGGTCATCTCTCAGGCGGCGAGCGCGGTGCTGTGCTTTATCTATCTGATGCGAAAGGGTTTTGTGTTCACGGTCGAAATCCGCAAGATACGGTTCCACCGCGACATGCTGCGGGAGATTATCAGGTACGGTCTGCCGTCGGGTGTGCAGAACTCGGTCATAAACTTTGCGAACGTCATCGTCCAGTCACAGATAAACTCGTTCGGCACCGTCGCCATGGCGGCGTACGGTACCCACGCCAAGATCGAGGGCTTCGGCTTCCTGCCGATAACGAGCTTCAACATGGCGATCACGACGTTTATCAGTCAAAACCTCGGCGCGGGCGAGCACGACCGCGCGAAGAAAGGCGCGCGCTTTGGGATCATCTCGGCGGTGGTGATGGCCGAGATAATCGGCGTGCTGACCTACATCTTCGCGCCGCAGCTGGTCGCCATGTTCGACAGCAACCCCGGGGTGATCGAGCTCGGTGTGCTTCAGTCCTCCATCGTCTCGCTGTTCTACTTTCTGCTCGCGTTTTCCCACTCGGTCGCGGCGGTGTGCCGCGGCGCGGGCAAGGCGTTTGTGCCCATGTTCGTCATGCTGTCGGTGTGGTGCGTGCTGCGCGTGTGCTACATCGTGGCGGTGATGCACCTGTTCGGCGAGCTTCGGTATATCTATTGGGCCTACCCGATAACGTGGGGGATAAGCTCGGTGATCTATTTCATCTACTATCACACCTCCGACTGGGTGCACGGGTTTGACAAAAAGCCGTCCGAGGGTCAGCGCGCGTGACGCAGCGGCTGCGGCGCAGAGCCCACCGAGGCGGGGAGCGCTTGCGCGGGGCTCGTTTTTAGGCCCGTCCGACGGGGGACAACACCGTGCGCGGCGGGGATTGTTGTGGACAAATCGAGCGCTTATCCCGCGGGCTGTTTTCCGCGGGATACCGTCTCGACGGGCACTCTGCAATGCCCCAAACGACGAAATGCACGGCCGATCGAACTGCGGGCCGACGGAGAAAAAACGCCCCGCTGTCCTTTTCAAAAAGTGCGCGCTGCGCGGCCCGCCGGGGTTCGGCAGGCCGACCGGGGCTGACGAGATTTTATACTTTAATGTAATATGAAGAAAAGGGCCCGTCGGTCAAGCCGGCGGGCTCTTTTCTCTGCGACGGGCTCGGTCTGTTTTTGCGGCAAAGCAGATGCCGGGGACGAAGGGCGCCCTGCGGCCGAGTCCGACCGCAAAACGGCGTCAATACCGCTGCGCAACGCGGTAGGTGTAGTAGATGTTGACGGGCAGCGAGAGGATGAGGATGCCGAGGGACAGCAGGCTGCACGCGAGGCCCTCGGTAAAACAACAAATCAATAGGATGACGGCCCCGACCGCCATCAGGGAGATCCCGCCGAAGCGCTGGCTCTTTTTCCACGTGGTCTCGTTTTTTGCACTCCACGTCGTCCGCAGACCGAGGGCGGAGTTCATCTTCACCTTGGGCATGATGTTCCCGATGATGATAAGGGATACACCGAGCGGGATGAGGAGAAGGCGGCTCAGATCGATCGGGACGTCCGAGAGATTTTGCACCCTGTTAAAATCGGCGTACAGAAAGTATCCTGTCATCATGTTAAAGACGACAAGGGAACATATCCCGATAAGCAGACAGACCCTTTCGTTGTTTTTGCCCTGCCCCTCCTGCCGCGCCGCGTATCTTGAAACGCCCGACATAACCAGGCCGAACGCTATCGTCATGAACGGGAAGACGAGCGTTTCGTACTTGCTGCCCCACCGCGTCACCGTGTTGTCCGCGCCGTAGTGGGCGGGGATGCTGTCGGGCAGAAGGGGCAGCGAGACGAGCGTCGCGAGCAGCGGCAGCAGCATGAGGATACAGAAGATGATTTTTTTCGCTTTCACGATTGACCCCCCTTTAAATCGGTCATCCAAACAATCGCCTCGTCGAGGACAGACAGGTTGAGCTCATAGTAGATGAAGTTTTTATATCTCGTCTCGTAGATCAGGTCGGCTTCCTTGAGCCGCGACAGGTGATAGGACAGCGCCTGCGGCGTCATGCCCAGCGCCGCGGCCAGCTCTCCCGAGCTGATTTTTCCCTCCCGCAGTTTCAGAAGGATATTCCTTCTGGTTTCGTCCGCGAGAGCAGACAAAACTTTGTGCAGCGGCAAGCGCTTCCCCCCTCGCAATCTATTTAAAGATATCTTTAAATAGATTATATCATCCGCACCGCGGCGGGTCAACAACTATTTAAAAATTTTTTTAAATATCCGTGCAATGCGGACGCCGAGGGTGCAATCGCGGATAATCCGCGCATTCGGCGGCGCGCTGTGCCGCTGTTTCTCCGACGCTTCCAACATTGGGAAAAAGTCCGAAAACTCCGCGACCGCGCGTGCATTCCCACCGAAAGGATGCCGTTTATTTCGGCATATGTCGACATGATTATTGACATATGCCATAATTGATGTTATGCTGTTTTTAATAACAACGACGTGAACGGAGGTGAGGGGGGCGTGCCGAGACGAAAAAAGTGCCGCAGGGTGTGCGGGATGCCCGTCATGCGGGAGTTTCGCCCCGTCGGGGGGCCGCCGTGCGCCGACGCCGTTGTGCTGTCGGTCGACGAATACGAGGCGGTGCGGCTCATCGACAGGCAGGGCTTTTCGCAGCAGGAGTGCAGCCGTTATATGCAGGTCGCGCGAACCACCGTGCAGCTCATCTACAACACCGCCAGGAAGAAGCTCGCGCAGGCGCTCGTGGACGGCCTGCCCCTTCGCATCGAGGGGGGCGACTATCGTCTCTGCGACGGTAACGAAGAGTTTTGCGGCTGCGGCGGATGCCGCAAGCACCGCCGGATGCAGCAGCTGAGGATGAGGGAGGAACAATAGGATGCTGATTGCGGTCCCGTTGGATGAAAACAGGCAGGATGTGTGCCCCGTGCTGTCGCGCGCCCCGTACTTTCTGTTCGGCGGCGAGGGAGAACGGCGGGTGGTCGAAAACCCGGCAGCCGCGGCGCAGAGCGGCGCGGGCTTGCAGGCGGCACAGTTTTTGGTCGACAGCGGCGTCGGCACTCTTGTCACCGTCCGCTGCGGCCAAAACGCCGCCGACGTGTTTAGGGCGGCCGGTATCGCGATCTGCAAATCCACCCGCAAAACCGCCGCGGAGGAGCTTGCGGCCGCGGCTGCGGGCGAGACGGAGGAGCTCACGAGGTTCCACGGCGGGTACCGCGGCATACAATGAAGATTGCGGTTTTGAGCGGCAAGGGGGGCGCGGGCAAGACGTTTGTCGCGGTCAACCTGGCGGCCGCGGCCCCGCGCGCGACCTACATCGACTGCGACGTCGAGGAGCCCAACGGGCGGCTGTTCTTTAAGCCGGACGGCGTGCGCCGCGCGCCCGTCACCCTGCCGCTGCCCGAGTTTGACGCCGCACGGTGCAAGGGCTGCAAAAAGTGCGTGGCGTTTTGCCGGTTCCACGCGCTGATATACATTGAGCAAAAGCCGATGCTGTTCCCGGAGGTGTGCCACAGCTGCGGCGGCTGTTCGGCGGTCTGCCCCGAGGGGGCGGTCGAAGAGGTCCCCCGGCAGATAGGCGTGCTGGAGGAGGGGACGAGCGGCGGCGTGCGGGTCGTGACCGGGGTGCTGAACCCCGGCGAAGCCTCGGGCGTGCCGGTCATCCGCGCGGCCCTCGGGCGGGCGGACGGCCTCACCGTCATCGACTGCCCGCCGGGGAGCGCGTGCGGCGTCACCGAGTGCGTCGCGCATGCGGACTGCTGCGTTTTGGTCGCCGAGCCCACGGCGTTCGGCTTTCACAATTTTAAGATGGTTCACGAGCTGGCGGCGCTGCTGCACAGGCCGTGCTTTGCGGTTGTCAACAGGCAGACCGAGCCCTTTGCCCCCCTTGAGGACTATTGCCGGGACAACGACCTGCCGATAGCGGAGCGGTTCGCCTACGACAGGGCCCTCGGCGAGGTGTTGGCGGGCGGCGGGACGGCGGCCCGCCTGCTGCCGTCCTATCGCGAGCGCTTTGCCGCCCTGCTCGCGCGGATAGGGGGCTGCCGATGAAAAAACTGCTTTTGCTCAGCGGCAAGGGGGGCGCCGGCAAGACCACCCTGTCGGTCGCCCTCATCAAGCTGTCCCGCGCGGGGGCGAGCGCCGACTGCGACGTGGACGCGCCCAACCTGCACCTCGTCATGGGGCAGAACACGGCGCCGCAGCGCTTTGATTTTACAGGCGGCGAGCGGGCGCGGGTGGACGCCGCGAGGTGCACGGGCTGCGGTCTGTGCGAGGCCCGCTGCCGCTTCGGCGCGATTGCCGTAAAGGACGGCAGGGCCCGCGTCGACGAGCTCGCCTGCGAGGGCTGCGGCGTCTGCCGCCTTGTCTGCCCCGCGGACGCTGTCGAGCTCATTGAAGATTTGGCGGGCGAGCGGAGCCTCTACACCGGCGACAGCGTGTTTTCGACCGCCGTGCTCAGGATGGGCCGCGGCAACTCGGGCAAGCTGGTGAGCGAGGTAAAGCGCGCGATGTTCACGGCTGCGCCCGCGTGCGCGCTCGCGATAGTCGACGGTTCGCCCGGCATCGGCTGCCCGGTGATCGCCTCCGCGAGCGGCATGGACATGATCCTCATCGCGGCGGAGCCGAGCGACAGCGGGATAAGCGACCTCGGGCGGCTGGTCGAGACCGCCGCGAGTTTCGGGGCGAGGCTCGCGGTGTGCGTCAACCGCTGGGATGTCAGCCCGAGACACACATCGGAGATCGAGCGCCTGTGCGCCGAGCGCGGCCTTGTCTTTGCGGGCAAAATCCCCTTTGACCCCGCGGCGGTCAGGGCGGCCAACGAGGGACGAACGGTCGTCGACATCGACTGTCCCGCGGGCCGCGCGGTGCGGGAGATCTATCGGCGGGTGTCGGAGGAGCTGGGCCTCGGCGCGGGGGCGAACAGCCCCGGCGACGGGGACGGCAGCCGGCCGTAAAACGCGTCGGAGCGCGTTGGAACCAAAGACGCCGACCTTCCGCGCAGATATCGGGGCCGGCAGCGGCCGAGATATAATAAACGGACAAACAATTAAAGGAGTATTCTATCATGAAAATCGCGGTATCCTGTAACGGCAGTCAGATTTGGCCCCACTTCGGCCACTGTGAGAACTTTATGATCTATGAGACGGCGGACGGTCGGATTATCTCCGAGCAGTCGGTCGCCAACCCCGGCCATCGCCCCGGATTTCTGCCCAACTTTTTGGCGGACATGGGCGTCGAGGTCATGATCTCGGGCGGCATGGGCGGCGGCGCCGTGGACATCTTCAACGAGCGGGGCGTCGAGGTCATTTTGGGCGCGCAGGGCGACGCCGAATCCGCCGTCCTGCGCTATCTGCGCGGCGAGCTCAAATCCACCGGCTCGGTCTGCCGCGAGCACGAGCACGCCCACGAGTGCGGCGAGCACGAAGGGCACTGACGGCGCCGCTCCACTGCCGCACAGAACGGCTTTTGCGGAAAAGCCGATCGAAACCGCGGCACGATTGTCCGCGCTTTAACGCAATAAAAAATCCCCCACCAAAAGAATGAGGGCTTTAACTATGGTGAAAACAGAAAAGACAAACGGGCTTGCCGAGCGGCTTGTGTTGCCCGCGATGGTCTTCGCTTTCGGCGGCTTTTTCGGGTTTATTTATGAGGAGCTCTTCTACCGCATCGACCTCGGCTATTGGGTCAAGCGGGGCGGCACATTCGGGCCGTGGATCCCCATCTACGGCGTGGGCGCGCTGCTGATTGTGCTGACCACCGCGCGCCTGCGGCGGCATCCCGCCCTGGTGTTTGCCACGGCGGCGGGTGTGTGCGGCGCGCTCGAGTACGCGACCGGCTGGGTTCTGCTGAACGCCTTTAACACCCGTCTGTGGGACTACAACACCGAAATGTGGAACTGGGGCAATTTGGGCGGCTTTGTCTGCCTGCGCTCGGTGCTGTTTTTCGGCGCGTCCGCGCTGTTCTTGCAGTACGCGGTCATGCCGGTGATGTACGGGCTGAAAAAGCGATGTACCACTGCGGCCCGCCGTGCGGCGGCGCTGCTGCCCGCGGCCCTGTTTTTGGTGGACGCGATTGTTTTCAGGCTGTGCCACCTGCTGTAAAACGGCGCGAATAGCACCCTTGATCTTTAGGGACGGTGTTGAGGGATGACGGATGACAAAAGGCCGCCTGCCCGTCGCAGAACGCGGGGAGGCGGCCTTTTTTGCTGCGCGACGCCCGTTTTGCGCCGCTTTCGGCAATCGAACGGGCGCCCTTTGTCTTCGCCGGCCGCCCAAAGCCTGTTGACCTTCACGGGCGCTTATCCTTGCGCGCCGTTTAAATAAGCGTTTGGGCTGCAAGGCGTCAAACGCTTTCAACTAAGAGGGTGACAGGCGGCTTTGTCGAGCGAAGCGGGGCAAAGCGACGTCAAGAGGGGATAATCCCCCTATGAAAAAATCCCGACGCAATTGTATATGCGTCGGGATTTTGGTGG
>CAYSRC010000063.1:0-8287 GCA_964433495.1 uncultured Oscillospiraceae bacterium | reverse complement strand
TGTGCAAAGGGAGAGTCGGCCGGTCGGGCTTAATAGGAACGATAGCCCGAAAGGCGCATAATACCGCGCCGCATGTCAAACGTCCGTTCCGCTTACGTTTGACCGCTCCGCGCGGCAGATGCGCGTCGTAATCTGTACGACGGCCGACAGGGTTCACATACTCTCGTGAATTCAGCCGCATGTCCGTTCCGCCTATATTCGACCGACTCGCGGAATTATGCGAGCCGTGTCAGCGAAGCTGGCTGAGGGATTGACCGCACAAGACCTCGACACATGAATATGCTTTATGTTGCAATCTCAGCCCGCCGCTTACAATCCCTCCGCCGCGTCCCCGCCGCGACAGACTCTGTATACTCCCGCAGGGGCGGTCGCATGTCCCTTCGTCGCATTGCACAAAATAAGACGGCAAATGCACCAAAACCTTTTTGATAAAAAATTAACAAATGGGCTTTACAGGGCAATATCTATTTGTTAAAATAATAACGAATGGGCCGGCCGACGCGCCGCGCTGTGTCCCTGCGGCAAATGGGCTGCGCCGCGGCGGACGGGCGGCGGGCCCGGCCCGACGGCCCTTAATCAACCGGCAGAAATCGGTAAGGAGAGGAATTTGTGATGGAAAGATGCGAAGTTAACGGTGTAGACACCCTTCAAAAATCCCTTGAGCGCGTCAGAGAGGCGCAGCGGATATTTGCGGGCTACACCCAGCAGCAGGTGGACGAGATATTCAAGGCGGCTGCGCTCGCGGCCGACAGGGCGCGCATACCGCTCGCAAAGCTCGCCGTCGAGGAGACGGGCATGGGCATCGTCGAGGACAAGGTCATCAAAAACCACTATGCCGCCGAGTACATCTACAACGCGTACAGGGACGCGAAGACGTGCGGCGTCATCGAGGACGACCCCGCGTTCGGCGTCAAAAGGGTGGCCGAGCCGATCGGTGTGGTCGCGGCGGTGATTCCGACGACCAACCCCACCTCGACGGCGATTTTCAAGACCCTGCTCTGCCTCAAGACGCGCAACGGCATCATCATCAGCCCCCACCCGCGGGCAAAGGGCTGCACCATTGCGGCGGCGAAGATCGTGCTCGAGGCGGCGGTAAAGGCGGGCGCGCCCGAGGGCATCATCGACTGGATTGACGTGCCGAGCCTTGAGATGACCAACATGGTCATGAAGGAGGCGGACATCATCCTCGCGACGGGCGGCCCCGGCATGGTCAAGGCGGCCTATTCGAGCGGAAAGCCCGCCCTCGGCGTCGGCGCGGGCAACACCCCCGCCGTCATCGACGAGAGCGCCGACGTTGTGCTCGCCGTCAATTCGATCATCCATTCCAAGACGTTCGACAACGGCATGATCTGCGCGTCCGAGCAGTCGGTCATCGCGCTCGACGGCGTCTACGACGCGGTTAAGGACGAGTTTGTCAGGCGCGGGTGTCGCTTCCTCAGCCCCGACGAGACCGAAAAGGTGCGCAAGACCATCATCATCAACGGCAGCCTCAACGCCAAGATCGTCGGGCAGTCGGCGCACACCATCGCGGCGCTCGCGGGCGTCGACGTGCCCGAGAGCACCAAGATCCTGATCGGCGAGGTTGAGAGCGTCGAGCTGTCCGAGGAGTTTGCGCACGAAAAGCTCAGCCCCGTGCTCGCGATGTACAGGGCCGCGAGCTTCGGCGACGCGCTCGACAAGGCCGAGCGGCTCATTGCCGACGGCGGCTACGGTCACACCTCGTCGCTGTACGTGAACGCGGTGACCGAAAAGGACAGGATAGACGAGTTTGCCGCGCGCATGAAGACCTGCCGCATCCTCGTCAACACCCCGTCGTCGCACGGCGGCATCGGCGACCTGTACAACTTCAAGCTCACCCCGTCGCTGACGCTGGGCTGCGGCTCGTGGGGCGGCAACTCGGTCAGCGAAAACGTCGGGGTCAAGCACCTGCTGAACATCAAAACCGTTGCGGAGAGAAGGGAAAACATGCTGTGGTTCAGAGCGCCCGAAAAGGTCTATTTCAAAAAGGGCTGCCTGCCCGTCGCCCTTGCCGAGCTCGGGTCCGAGATGGGCAAAAAGAGGGCGTTCATCGTGACCGACACCTTCCTGTTTGAGAACGGCTACACAAAGCCCGTCACCGACAAGCTCGACGAGCTCGGCATCGTGCACACCACCTTCTCGGATGTCGCGCCCGACCCGACCCTTCACTGCGCGAAGGCGGGGGCGGAGCAGATGCGCTCGTTCAAGCCCGACGTGATTATCGCGGTGGGCGGCGGCTCGGCGATGGACGCCGCAAAGATCATGTGGGTGATGTACGAGCACCCCGACGTCGACTTCCTCGACATGGCGATGCGCTTTATGGACATCCGCAAGCGCATATACACCTTCCCGAAGATGGGAGAAAAGGCCTACTTCATCGCGGTGCCCACCTCGGCGGGCACCGGCAGCGAGGTGACCCCCTTTGCCGTCATCACCGACGAGACGACGGGCGTAAAGTACCCGCTCGCCGACTATCAGCTCATGCCGAACATGGCGATAATCGACGCCGACCTTCACATGAACGCGCCGAAGGGGCTGACGTCGGCCTCGGGCATCGACGCGGTCACCCACGCGCTCGAGGCGTACGCGTCGGTCATGGCGTCCGACTACACCGACGGGCTTGCGCTGCGCGCGCTGAGGGTCGTCTTTGACAACCTGCCCGCGGCGTACGACAACGGCCCCGCCGAGCCGCGCGCGCGGGAGAACATGGCCAACGCCGCGACGATGGCGGGCATGGCGTTCGCGAACGCGTTTCTCGGCGTGTGCCACTCGATGGCGCACAAACTCGGCGCGTTTTTCCACCTGCCCCACGGCGTTGCGAACGCGCTGCTCATAGGCGAGGTGATTCGGTTTAACGCGAGCGACACGCCCGTCAAGATGGGTACCTTCCCGCAGTACGACCACCCGCACGCAAAGCGGCGCTATGCCGAGGTGGCCGAGTATCTCGGCCTCGGCGGCAAGACGGATGACGAAAAGGTCGAAAACCTGATAAAGGCAGTGGACGGCCTCAAGGAGCGCGTCGGCATCAAAAAGTGCATCAAGGACTACGGCGTGGACGAGGCCGAGTTTTTGCAGAGGCTTGACGAGATGGTCGAGCAGGCGTTTGACGACCAGTGCACCGGCGCAAACCCCCGCTACCCGCTCATGAGCGAGATAAAGACGATGTACCTCAACGCATACTACGGCAGATAAGGAGGACGGTGTGATGAAGGAGCAAAGCGTAATTGCAGTAAGGGCGCACAAGACGATCTACCGCGACGGCGAGCGCGCGGTCAAGCTGTTCGACAGCGATTTTTCCAAGGCCGACATCCTCAACGAGGCGCTCAACCAGGCGCGGGTGGAGGAGACGGGCCTCAACATCCCCAGGGTGCTCGAAGTCGCAAAGCACGAGGGCAAGTGGGCCATCGTCACCGAGTTCATCGAGGGCAGGACGCTCGACCGGCTCATGGCGGAGAACCCCGACAAAAAGGGCGAGTATCTCGAGAAGTTTGTCGACCTGCAGATCGAGGTGCAGTCCAAGCGGTGCCCGCTGCTCAACAAGCTCAAGGACAAGATGAACCGCAAGATAAGCGAGACCGACCTCGACGCGACGACACGGTACGACCTGCACACAAGGCTTGAGAGCATGCCCAACCACGTCAAGCTGTGCCACGGCGACTTCAACCCGTCCAACGTGATTTTGAACGACGACGGCGTGATGTACATCCTCGACTGGGCGCACGCGACGCAGGGCAACGCGTCGGCGGACGTCGCGAGGACCTATCTGTTGTTCTGCCTCGAGGGGGACCGCAGGACGGCGGACGAATACATGAGGCTGTGGTGCAAAAAGACCGACACCGCCATCCAATATGTGCAAAAGTGGCTGCCCATCGTCGCGGCGTCGCAGTCGGTCAAGGGACACGAGGAGGAGCGCGAGCTGCTGCTGTCGTGGGTCGACGTCGTGGACTATCAGTGACAGAATGAGACAGGCCCTGCCCGCGGCGGGCGTGTCGGGGAACGGACGGCTCGGCGGCGCCGCAGTGCGGCTGTCTGCGCGGGAGCGGGGCGTCAGAAAAATCCTCATGGGGTTTAGCGCTATGAAAAAATTTGACACCAAGATACAGTACCTCAAGTACCAGTCGCTCAGGGAGGTGGCGCGCGAGGCGTGGAACGACCGCCTGCTCGAGCATGTGCTGGATATCCCCGAGCGCATTGTGCCGGGCAAGACGCCGACCATGCGCTGCTGCGTTTATAAAGAGCGCGCTATCCTCGGCGAGCGGGTCAAGCTCGCGATGGGCGGCGACCGCGACAACCCCAACGTCATCGAGGTCATCGACATCGCGTGCGATGAGTGCCCGATAAGCGGGTGCGAGGTCACCAACGCCTGCCGCGGCTGCCTTGCGCACCACTGTGCCGAGGCGTGCCGCTTCGGCGCGATCTCCTTTGACGCAAACCAGCACGCGGTGGTCGACAAAAACAAGTGCCGCGAGTGCGGCGCGTGCACAAAGGTGTGCCCCTACAGCGCGATAATCATGAACAAGCGGCCGTGCGAGCGCGCGTGCAAGGTCGGGGCAATCTCGATGAGCGAGACGAGCTCGGCGTCGATTGACAACGACAGGTGCATCGCGTGCGGCGCGTGCGTCTACCAGTGCCCGTTCGGCGCGATATCCGACAAGTCGTACATACTCGAGGTGATCGACCTCATCAAGAGAAAGTACAACGGCTACCGGCTGTACGCGGTGGTAGCGCCGTCGGTGTCGAGCCAGTTCTCCTACGCGAAGCTCGGGCAGGTGATAAGCGGCATCAAGCGCCTCGGGTTTGACGAGGTCGTCGAGGCCGCGCTCGGGGCGGACATGGTCGCGCGGGCCGAGTCGGCCGAGCTCGCCGAAAAGGGGTTTTTGACGAGCTCGTGCTGTCCCGCGTTTGTGTCATACGTTGAAAAGGCATTTCCCGACCTCAAAGAGCATGTGTCGCACAACATTTCCCCCATGGCGACGATTGCAAAGCACATCAAGGAGACCTCGCGCGATTGCAGAATCGTGTTCATCGGCCCGTGCACCGCAAAGAAGGCGGAGTTTAAGCGGCCCGAGGTCGGACGGTACATCGACAGCGTGCTGACCTTTGAGGAGCTTCAGGCGCTGTTCGACTCGCGCGATATCGAGATAACCGAGCTCGAGGAGGAAACGCTCGACAACGCGTCCTACTTCGGCAGGATCTTTGCGCGCAGCGGCGGGCTGTCCGACGCGGTGGCACAGGGCCTCAAGGAGCAGGGGCTGGACGCGGGGTTCGAGCTCAAAGCGGTGCCGTGCGACGGCATCGAGCAGTGCAGGACAGCCCTGCTCAAGGCGAGCAAGGGGATGCTCGACGGCAACTTTATCGAGGGGATGGCGTGCGTCGGCGGGTGCATCGGCGGCGCGGGCTGCCTGACCCACGGCCCCAAGGACCGAAGCGAGATCGACAGCTACGGCAGGGAGGCCGCCGTGCAGACCATCTCGGAGGCTGTGGGCAGACTCGAGAAGACGAAAAAAGAGCGGGTGTAGGGACTTAACAGCAAGGGCGGCGGCGCGGGGTTTCCCATGCCGCCGCCCCGCTTTTTGGTGCGCGGTGAAAAAATGGCCTGCGGTTTCCGGCGGGCCGACGCAGCTTTCCCGTGAAGGGAGAACCGAACGCTGTACCGATTGCGCGCGGGAAGCTTAGATTGTGACAAGAGACATGTCGGGACGGGAAGGGATTACAAAAAATCTGCGCCCGGCTGTAATAGCGATGGTTTTTTTCGGTCATATACAGTGAGGGAGCAAGAGAGCGAAAGGGGGACGGCGAGGTGGACGACCGGGAGATTGTCGAGCTGTACTTTGCGCGGGACGAGCGCGCCATTGCCGAGACCGACAGGGCGCACGGCGCGCCCTGTCGCGCGGTGGCGCGGGGCATCGTGGGGACGAGAGAGGACGCTGAGGAGTGCGTGAACGACACCTACCTGCGGGTCTGGAACGCCGTCCCGCCCGAGCGCCCCGTGCGGCTGCGGGCCTATCTGCTGAAAATCTGCAGGCGGCTGGCCCTCGGGCGGTATGCGCAAAAAAACGCCCAAAAGCGCGGCGGCGGCGAGGTGGAGGCCGTCCTCGACGAGCTCGGGGACGTCGTCGGCGCCGAGAGCGCCGAGCGGGCGTTTGAATACGCGGAGCTTGTGCGGGCAATCGACGGGTTTGTGCTGGGGCTCCCGCCGAACGAGGCCGCCCTGTTTATACGGCGGTATTTCTACTGTGAGAGCGTGGGGAGCGCGGCGGCGTCCCTCGGCGTCACGGAGGGCAGCGCGGCGGTGTCGCTGCACCGCATAAGGGGCAAGCTGCGCGTCCGCCTTTCGGAGATGGGTTTTGAGGTATAGGCGTCGTTTTTTGGTTACGTCAAAGGAGGTTGGACGGATGAAAAGAGAAGAACTGCTGCGAGCCGTTGGGGATATTTCTGACGAGGCGCTCGAGCGGGGGGACGCGCCGCGTGAGCGCAAAGCCCTGCACATAAGGCGGTTTGTTGCGGTGGCCGCGGCGCTTGCGGTGTGCGCGGGCGCGTGCTTCGGCGCGGCGCGCTTTGCGGGCTCGCATATCGGCGGAAACGATGTGTCGGACGGGCCGATGAGCTATCAAGGGCCGGTGCTGCCGCTGACGGCGCTGACGCCCTCGGACGGACTTGCCGCCGAGCGGTATCTCGAGTTTGATTTTTCGGGCTTTTCGCACACGGGGAGATGCGCCGTCGTTGACCGCTATACCCTGACAAACGAGACCGACGAGCCGATAAGCGCGACGCTCGCCTACCCTGCGGTGGGGTCGCTTGCCGACCCCGAGCTGCCGCGGGTGACCGTGGACGGCGAAGCGGTCGAGCCCCGCGTCGTGTGCGGCGCGTTCACGGGCGAGCTGACCGGCGAGGACGGGGAAAGGCGCGAGCGGCTCGTCGGGTCGATTGAAAGCTGGGAGGGCTATCGCGAGCTTCTGTCGGACGGCTCGTACATGGACGCGGCGTTTTCGCCCGCGGCGGCGCCCGACACCCCCGTCACGGTGTATAAGCTGCACGATATAACGGCATTTTCGCAGGACGCCGTCTCCCCCAACGTCCAATTTGAGGCCGTGATCGACTATGACCGAACGGCGATGCTCTCCTACGGCTTCAACGGCGGCAGGTACGACCGCGAGGGCGGCCTTGCCTACCGAAACAGCACAATCTCGGCGCAGGGCGGGGACGCCGTCTACATCGCGCTTGTCGGCGACGACGTAAAGAGCTATGAGATAGGCTTTTACGGCGACGGCGGCTGCGACGAGGGGGACAGGATTGAGGGCAGCGCCGAGGTAGAGCGGTACGAGACAACGCTCGGCGAGTTTTTGCGGGAGCGGTGCCTCGAGTTTCGGGACGCGCTGCTCGACAACCCCGACGCCGGGGACGCGCTCTATTTAAGCGACCCCGACCTGCTGTTCCGTGAGGTTTGCAGATGTCTTGCGGGGCACGGGACGACCGACGGGCAGGGCGCGCGCCGGTATGACACGGGCATGCTCGAGGAAATTATGAGCGATGCGGCGCTTTTGGACAGGGTGCTCTATCTCGTCGTCGAGGTGACCGTCGAGCCGCACGGCAGCGTCGCGTTTGAAACGACGGCACAGCGCATGGGGAGCTTTTATTATCAGCCCTCGGGCAGAGAGCGGGAGGGGCTGCGCGGGTTTGACGCCGTGACGACGCTCGGCAGCGCGCTGACCTTTTCGAGGCAGCGCGTCGGTCTCAACTGCGCAGGCGAGGTCGAGCTTGTGCTCGACGAGACGGGCTTCGCGGGCGACCCCGCGGCAGGCGCCGTGACGGCACAGGCGCCGCAGGACTGCGAGCGCGTCGGTTTCGAGGTGAAGATTATAAAACGGGACTGATCCTGAAAAGCGTCCCGAAGCTTGCGGCGAGCCCCCGGAAGCGCTTGCTGCCGCGGCCCCGCGCGGCGTCCCCCTCAAGGAGGACGCGCCTCCCAAGGGCTTCGGCGGTTTTGCGAGCAGACACGTCTTTTAAGCGTCTCGCGGCGAACGGGGAGCCCAAGCCCTCTTGCCGCGCGGTTGACCGCGCGGTAAGGGAGTTTAAGGGCCCGCAACCTGCGGGTCGAGTGTAAGCTTTAGGTCTCGGAAACCTTCCCCCTCGGGGGAAGGGGGACCGCCCTGCGGTGGATGAGGGGTCAGGAGGATTCTTATTCATAGCAAGGATAAAGTTAAAGCTCGGCTAACCCCTCATCAGTCACCTACGGTGACACGGCTCGCATATTCTCGCGAGTTGTGCC
>CAYSRC010000062.1:0-8942 GCA_964433495.1 uncultured Oscillospiraceae bacterium | reverse complement strand
GGCGGTACACCTTTCGGTGCCGCATGAGGCTGTGCGCGGCGGCCGCCTGCTTTGCGGCGCTCACCTCGATGCTCGCGCGGCTGATCGTCGTCCTTCGTTTCTACGGCCTGCCCGGCTTCTTCTACCCGCTGTGCAGCCTTATGCAGTTCGGCACGGCGTGGCAGGTCGTCGGGATCTGGACGCTCGCGCTCTTTGCGGTGCTGTCCCGGTGCGCGGGTGCGTTTGCCGCCGCGACGATCATGACCGCCGTCAGCTGCAAGGCGCCGAACACCGCCGCCGCGCTCGCGCTGAACACAGGTGTTTTCTGCGCGCCGCTTGTGCTGGCCGAGCTGCTCGACGAGCAGTTCAAGTACCTGAGCGCCTATCCGCTCTTCTCCGCGCCCGAATTCCTCAAGACGGGCGGACAGGTTTGGATCTATCTGCTGCTCGCGGCGGTGCTGGCGGGGTACGCCGCGGCGTCCTACCGCGCGGCGGGGCGGGAGTTCGGGCAGTACCCTGCCCGTTCGTGGGGCAAAGCACGGCGTTAAATTTCACTGATGATATCAGGGTGCAAAAAGCAGGGAGCAGCGCCGTCGTCGGCGTCCTTTCCCTGCTTTTTATACTCTTTGTACTGTTTCCCCGGAATGAGGGGCTTCGTGTGTTGCCGGCGGTTTTGATTGAGCGTTAGCTGTCGGCGCGGCACGGCGCAAAGCGAAAAACAACGGCGCTCGCGCTTCGCCTTTTGTACAAAAATGACTCCCGCGGGTTCAGTGTTCCCAAACTGACGTCCGCCGCTTTTTTCTGCGGCACGGCTTAATGAAAAGAATTTCTGCTTTTGTACCCCCCCTCGTGTTTTTCTTACACTCAAACAGCCGCCCTGCCGCTTGTTTTTTCTGAGGTCGCGCTGTACTGAGCAATGCAGAAAAATACAGGAGAGAGGGGAGGGAGACCCCGTCCCGCCTAAAGCCGTTTGACAAACAGGCAGCGGATCGCGTTGAGCACCGCCAAAACCATCACGCCGACGTCGGCAAAGATCGCGAGGTACATGTCGGCGACGCCGAGCGCGCCGAGGACGAGGCAGGCGAGCTTGACCGAAAGGGCGAGGACGATGTTTTGATAGACGATGCGAAGGCACCTGCGGGATATCCTTATCGCCGTGCACATCTTCATCGGGTCGTCGTCCATCAGGACGACGTCGGCGGCCTCGATGGCGGCGTCCGAGCCCATCGCGCCCATGGCGACGCCGATGTCCGCCCGCGAGAGGACGGGCGCGTCGTTGATGCCGTCGCCGACAAAGGCGAGGCGGGCGCGCGGGGACTTGTGTGCCAGCAGCTCCTCGACCTTGCGCACCTTGTCGGCGGGAAGCAGCCCGCCGTACACCTCGTCGACGCCGAGCTGTGCCGCCACCTGCCGGGCAACCCGCGGCGAGTCGCCCGTGAGCATGACCGTCCGCCCGACCCCGAGGGCCTTGAGCGCGCTTATTGCGTCCTGTGCGGTCGGCTTGACGACGTCGGAGATCACGATGTGCCCCGCGTACTCGCCGCCGATTGCCATGTGCACGACGGTGCCCGTCTTGCGGCACTCGAGATAGGGGATGCCGAGACGCTGCATCAGCTTGTCGTTCCCCGCGGCGACCTCGACGCCGTCCACCTTTGCGACGACCCCGCCGCCGCCTATCTCCTCGATGTCGCGCACCCTTGTGCGGTCGGGCTCCCTGCCGTAGGCGCGCTGCAGGCTCTTGCTGATGGGGTGGGAGGACGAGCTCTCGACGAGGGCGGCGTACTCCAACAGCTGCGCCTCCTCAAGCTTGTTGTGGTGGATACCGACCACCTCAAAGACGCCTTTGGTGAGGGTGCCCGTCTTGTCGAACACAACCGTCTCCGTCTTTGCGAGGCTCTCAAGATAGTTGGAGCCCTTTACGAGAACCCCCTTGCTGCTCGCGCCCCCGATGCCCGCGAAAAAGCTCAGGGGGATGCTGATCACCAGCGCGCAGGGGCAGCTGATGACAAGAAAGGTGAGCGCGCGGTATATCCAGACGCCCCAGTCGGCCGAAAGCCCCAAAAGAAGCGCGCGCACAAGGGGCGGCGCGAGGGCCAGCGCAAGCGCGGCGCCGCACACGGCGGGGGTGTACACCCGCGCGAAGCGGGAGATAAAGTCCTCGGATTTCGACTTGCGGGAGCTTGCGTTCTCGACGAGGTCGAGGATTTTGGAGACGGTGGATTCGCCGAACCCCTTGTCGGTCCTGATCTTAAGCACGCCGGTCATCGAGACGCACCCGCTCACGACCGCGTCGCCGACGCCCGCGTCCCGCGGAAGACTCTCGCCCGTCAGGGCGCTTGTGTTGAGGGAGGACGCGCCCTCGACGACCGTCCCGTCGATGGGGATCTTTTCGCCCGGTTGCACGACGATCACCGTGCCGACTTCGACCTCGTCGGGGTCAACCTGCACGAGCTTGCCGTCCCGCTCGATGTTGGCGTAATCGGGTCGGATGTCCATGAGGGCGCTTATGTTGCGCCGGCTTCTGCCGACGGCAAAGCTCTGAAACCACTCGCCTATCTGATAGAACAGCATGACGGCGATGGCCTCGAGATATTCGCCGTTTTCATACACGGCAATCGCCGCCGCGCCCACCGTCGCCACCGTCATGAGAAAGTTTTCGTCGAGCACCCGCCCGTTTTTGATCCCCCTGAGGGCCTTGAGCAGGATGTCGTACCCGATGATGAGGTAGTCGGCGAGATAGCAGGCAAACCGCGCGGTGCGGCCCGCCGACGGGAACAGAACCCCGTCGAGCGCGTCGAACATATCCGCCGAGACAAACTGAAGGCACAGCAGCAGGGCGGAGGACAACAGAATGCGCGTCATCGTCCTGCGCTGCTTTTTGCTCATCCCGTCGCCGCGCCTGCCGACAAACAGCAGAAGGCCCGCCGAGGTCAGCACGACGGCGCCGAGCAAAATGTCGATGATTGTTTTCTGCATATAAAAGGCAACCCCTTTCTGCGCGGCCCGGGCAAGGCATTATGCCGCGGCTGTCCCGTCGTTCACAGCTCGATTTCGCAGTCGGGCTCGACCCGCTTGCACGCCCTCAGAACGTCCTGCATGACGCCCTTTGCATCGGCCCCGTCCGCAAACTCGACAATCATCTTTTGGGTCATAAAGTTGACGGTTGCGGCTGCCACGCCCGCGGTTTTGCGGGCGGCGTCCTCCATAAGGTTGGCGCAGTTCGCGCAGTCGACCTCGATGGCGTATGTCTTTTTCATAAGATGGCACTCCCCTCGACGGCTGTCGGTTGAATTTTACGATTAAGCACTTGTTTAATCGTTGTGACTATACTATAATACGGAAGGAAACAAAAGGTCAACGGGTTTTTAAAGCTTTCTTCCGAACGGGCGAAAAGATCTTCCGAACGGGCGAAAAAGAGAAAGGACGGGATAAAAAATGGCAAACGCGACGCTGCCCCATGACCACGGCGAGGGGGACATCGAAGAGCTGCGCACACAGGTCGAGCAGGTCGATCGGTTTCAGACGGTGGCCGACATCTTTAAGCAGCTTGACGACACGACCAGGATACGCATCTTTTGGCTGCTCTGCCACTGTGAGGAGTGTGTGATCAACATCTCCGCCATGCTGGACATGTCGAGCCCCGCCGTCTCTCACCACCTGCGGCCCCTCAAAAACAGCGGGCTTGTGGTGTCGAGGCGGGAGGGGAAGGAGGTCTACTACCGCGCGGCGGACACCGAGCAGAGCAGGCTGCTGCACCTGATGATCGAGCGGGTCATGGAGATTGCGTGCCCCGAGCCGCGGAGTTGAGCGCGATGACAGGTGTTGGTGAGAGAGCGGGCCGCCCCGCCGCAGGGACGGTGAAGGAGGGCGGAATCGAGCGTGCGGCGCTCTTTTCGGGCGTCGAGCTCGTCTATCTGCCGCCCGGGCGCGCCCCGCTTCGGACGCTTCGGGACAGCGGGGAAGAATACACGCTGTATATAAACTACTGCCGTTCGGGCTGCGCCGAGTGTGGGACGGGCGACGGGGTCAGGTTCCTGCTGCGCGCGGGGGATTTTTCGCTGCACACGGCGAAGAGCTGCCGCGGTTTTCGGGTCTCCCTCCCCGACGGGGAGTATTCGGGGCTTGCGCTCTGCGTCGACACGGCCGAGCTGTGCAGGCGGCCTCCGCAGCTGCTGCGGGACTTGTCGGTGCCGCCGAGGGCGCTTGCGCAGGGGCTGTGCAGCTGCGGCGGGGTGTCGTTTTTTGCGGGCAGCGAGCGCTCGCAGGGGATTTTTTCGGGGTTTTACGGCGCGCCCGCCCATCTCGCGGACGCCTACCGAAAGCTCAAGGCGCTCGAGCTGCTGCTCTACCTCTGCGAGACAGAGCGGGGGCCGCACGGCCGCCTTGCGGCCTGCCGGTCCGAGCAGGTCGACATCGCGCGCAGGGCACACGACCGCCTCACCGACAGGATGAACGAGCGGATAACCATCGAGGAGCTCGCGAGGTGCTATCACATAAACCCCACGACCCTCAAGGCCGCGTTCAAAGCGGTCTACGGCAATTCGATCGCGGCCCACATCAAAGAGCACCGCATGGAGCGCGCGGCCGAGCTGTTGCAGGAGACATCCCGCAGCGTCGCCGAGATCGCGCAGGAGGTCGGCTATGACAGCCAAAGCAGGTTTTCCGCCGCGTTCAAGGCGGCATTCGGCGTGCTGCCCAAGGACTACCGCAAGGGCTGAGGGCGCAGAGGGTGGGCCGTAAGCGGAACGACGTGCGGTAGGGGAGCCAAAGGTCAAGTGCAAAAGCCCATGGAAAGGGGTTCTTAAAGCCCCCCTTGTGTAAAGGGGGGGAGGCGCGGCGAGGCCGCGGCGGGGGGATTGTAAAGCTCGCGGCCTTGTGTTGCAGCAAAGGGTATGTCCGGGCGACAGAGCCTTACACCGTCAATCCCTCAGTTACTTCGTGACACGGCTCGCATATTCCCGTGAGCTGTACCGCGTGTCGTTCCGCTTACACGCGGTAAGGGAGCCTTTAAGGGCGAGGGCGCAATGCCCCCGACGCTTTTTGACTGCCGCCGCTCGTAAAAGAAAACCGCAAAAACAAACCCAAAATAAAAAACGGGGCCCCGCACTCTTCCGAGAGAGCCGGGCCCCGAAGCTCTGTTTTCCCGTTCATCCCGGCGTGTCCGAAACACACCCCGGCGGCGTTCAAAACCGCAGCATACAGGTGCAGACGCACCTGCCGCCCTCAAAGCGCCGCTCGAAGCTTCCCCGGTATTTTTCCGCCACGTGCTCGATGATGTCGGTGCCGGTGCCGCGCGCTTTGGGATGTGTGCCGTCGGTTTCGAGGCAGGCATTTGTCAGCTTTATCAGCAGGCTTTCGTCGGTCTGCTCGGCCGAGATGTCGATAAAGCGGTTGTCGCTGAGCCTGCGGCACGCCGCAAACGCGTTGTCGATGAGGTTTGAAAACACGCAGATGAGGTCGATGTCGTCGAACGGCGCCCCGTCGCCGAGGCGCACGTCGACGCGGCAATCGATGTCGTCCGCCTCGGCGCGCTCGAGGCTGTCGTTGAGCAGGGCGTCGACGAGCTTGTTTTCGCACAGGCCGACCCTCGACGCCTTTTCATACGCCCCGGCGAGCTCGTCCGCGTATCGGTAGGCGCGCTCGGGTTCGCCGCTCCGCACAAGGCTTTTGACGGCGGCCATGTGGCGCATGATGTCGTGGTGCATCTCGCGCGTCGCCGTCTGGTACTGCGCGTAGGCCGCGTAGTGGGTCAGCTGCTTTTGCATCTGCGCCTCAAGCAGGGCGTTTTTTTGCTCGGCAAGCCTGCTTCTGTAGATGCCGTTGAGCAGGGAAAACACGGTGAGGCCCATTGCGATGCTCGCCAAAAAGCTTGCGATCAGGTAGACGACGGTCGACGAAAACTCCTCCTCGATGGCGATGATCCGCGAGGAAAAGAAGGTGGTAGACAGGAAGACGATCAAGAGCGAGGCGGCGATGAGCAGCACCTTCGCGCCCTCTTTCACCGTGTAGGTGTAGTTGAACAGGCAAAGACCGCGGAAGCCGAGATACAAAAACAGGGCGGTGAAGACGACAAGCAAAATGTTTATCAGCGGGTCGCTGTTGTCGGGGATGGGGCCGCGCCGCACGAGAAGGCCGATAACGCAGGCGAGTATCTCGGAGGGCAAGAGCGCAAAATAGACGATGAACACCGAGATAAGCTTTTTTAGGAGCTTGTCCTTGAAGAGCAGCAGAACGCCCGCGAGCTCGACGGTGAGATAGAGCGGCATCTTGATGAGATACTGCGTCTGAAACTGCACCGCGACAAGCGAGGCCGCCGTCTCGGTCAGCAGCATGCCGAAAAACGCCGCAAGCGCGTTATAGCGCGGGCGCAGCGCGACAGTGTAAAACCCGGCGTACATCAGAACGGTCGTGACGGTGACAAAGATGAACCAGCCGTTGAAAGTTATATCCATATAAAGCTCCTTTAAGCGGCCCGCCGTTGCGCGCGCGTCCGCCGTTTGATAGAATAAAACGAAGAGAAGGGGCGGTGGAATTTCGGATGAAATTTGAGTTTACTCTTTGGACGGCGATGACGTGCGCCGTGCTGTCGGCGGTCTACGCGGGCTTTTACGTCCTGTGCGCGGGCGCGAGAGGCCGCGCCCGGCGCGGGTTTGCGCTTATGTACGCGGCGCAGCTCGCGATAAGCTTTTTCAATTCGGCGATACACGACCTTTATGCGCTCAAGACGGTCATCCATTTCGCCGTCAGCGTCGCGGTGCTGACGCTTGTCTTCCGCACGCGTCCGCTCAGGTCCGCCCTGCTGGTCGGTCTCTGCTTTGCGGGGCAGATTTTGGCCGAGATGATGGCGATGACGGTCTATCTCGCGCTCGACCCCGTGTTTCCCTATCTCACGGGCGGCGCGGCGATCAATCTGTCCGTCTGCGTTTTTAATGCGGCGGTCGTCCTGTCAATCGGGGCGACGGTGCGGTCGGTGTCGCTTGAGTTTTCCAAAAAAGAGCTTGCGGCGGTCTCGCTGCTGAGCCTGTTGTTTTTTGCCATCGAGTTCAGCTTTTTGATGGTGATGAGCTCGCCCGCGGTGTTTGAGTCGCGGGGCGAGGTGCGGGTGTTTCTCACGGCGGGGGTGCTTATCTGCTTTGCCGCGGACACACTGGCCTTGCAGCTGACGGTGCGGTGCGCGCGGGCGCGAACGGTTGAGCTGCAAAACGCCGTTCTCGAAAAACAGTGCGAGCGGCAGCGCGTGCACTATGAGGATTTTGCCGAGTATAGGGCGCAGACCCGGGCCATGCGCCACGACATCGCGAACTATCTCGCGGCAATCAAGCGCATGGTGAGCGAGGGGGAGGCCCGGCGCGCCGAGTCCTTTACGGGCGAGCTTGCGGACAGATACGCAGAGACGTCGGCGATAGACTGCTGCGAAAACAACCTCGTGGACGCCGTTCTGCACGAGAAGATCGCCCTTGCGCAGCAGGGCGGCGTCGAGGTCTCGGTCGACGTGCGGGTGGGCGACGGGGTCGCCGTGGACGATGTGACGCTGGCGTCGGTGTTCTGCAACCTCATCGACAACGCGCTCGAGGCCGCGCTCGCTTTTAAAGAAGAGCGCGGAGGCGAGGCAGTGGTGGAGACAACCGCCGAGCAGACGCCGTCGGCGCTTGCAGTGAAGACCCAAAACCCCTGCGCCGAAACAGACACCGAAAAACGCCGTGCGGACAGAGGGGCGCCGCACGGCACGGGCGCCCTTATCCTCGACGCGGCGGCGAAGAGGTACGGCGGTGTCTATGAGCGCCGCATAGAGGACGGGGTGTGCACCGCCTGCGTCATGCTGCCGCTGCCCTCGGGACGCGGAGACCCCAAAGACCCGGTCTAAAGCCCTTAGACCCGACCGCGGACGTTCGAACCATGTCGCGGCAAGGGAGCGAAGAGCGCCGCACGCCGTGTTAAAACCGCCCGAAGGCTCCCGGCGGCATACGGACAGGCGGGAAAGCCCTGCGGATATCGGTTTAAACCGTAAGTCTGCTTTGAAGCTTAAACCGCCCGAGGAAACCCGGCGGTACACAGACAGGCGTATGGGGGAAAACCGTGCGGTACAACGACGGGCGCGCGGCCCCCCCCGAGAACCCCGCGGAACCCCGCGCGCAGGCGCTCAGTGTTTTGTTATCTTTTAATGCCGCGCGCTTAAAGCCGCAGAACCCCGCTCACAGGCGTTCGCACATGTAGCGCGCGAAGGCGCGCTTTACCGCCTCGGCGCGGGATCTGCTTATCGGCACGCGCTCGCCGTTGTCCATGACAAACGCACTGCGCGAAAAGCTCTTGACATGGCGCAGGCTTGCGATAAAACTGTTGTGACATCTGACAAAGGCGAAGCCGAGCTCGTCCGGGATGATTTCGGACAGCGGGGAGGAGGTGTACAAAACGCCGTCTTTCAGCGCCACGCGGGTGGTTCTTCGGTTGCGCTCCAAAAGGACGATGCTGTCGGCGTACACGACGGCTTTTTCGCCCTGCTTCGCGATGACAATCGGCCGATGGAGAGACCGTTCGAGGCTGCGCTTCGCACGCTCTACCGCCGCGGGGAGGTAGCGCTCGAGCGAGGACTTCACAACGAACCAGCAGTGGGACGCCTCGTAGACGTCGGATATGTAGCCGGGATAGTTGCTGACAAAGACGATCTGCGCGGCCGGGAGGCGGTCGTTGAGCCGCTTTGCGAGGTCGATGCCGTCGCCCTGCTCGCCGTCAAACTTTATGTCGAGCAGAAACAGGTCTGCTTCGAGCGAGCCGCCGTCGACGCGGGCGAGCACCTCGTCCGCGCTCGTGAAGACATGGGCGACCTCGAGGTCGTCAAAATTTTTTTGTATATAATCGGTGATCCCGTCGACAAAATCCCTGTCGTCGTCGCAAACACACACCCTCAGCATCGTCCCCACAACCTCTCGATTTCCAATTGTTACACAAAAGCGGCTTTTTGTGCA
>CAYSRC010000061.1:0-9205 GCA_964433495.1 uncultured Oscillospiraceae bacterium | reverse complement strand
TGGCCCCTCATCCACCGCGGGGCGGTCCCCCTTCCCCCGAGGGGGAAGGTTTCCGGGACTTAAAGCTTACTCTCATCCCTCGGGTTCCGATTACGGCCGCCGCGCGGTAAGGGGGGCATTAAGAGGCTCGCGCCAAATTTTGAGCTGCTTCCGAACCTTCCCGGTGCGAAATCTTCTCCCCGCCGACAGCAAGCGGTGTCGGGCTCCCCATGTCGGCGCCCGACACCGCTTTATTCGCACGCCTGTCCGAGCACCCTTCGCGGCGCACTCTCTTCGTCCGCAGCCCCTATCTCAGGATGCTGATGTTGGTCTTGTCGACGTCGGGGAACATCTCGACGACCCTCTCGACCGTGCCGTCCTCCGCCATCTTGAGCAGCTCCTGCTCGACCGCGTCGCGCAGCGCGGTGTTGCCCTTGAGGAAACCTATCGCGTACTCCTCGGTGGAGATTGCCTCGTCGAGGACGGTGAACTCGTCCTCCCTGCCCGCGATCTGGAAGTTTGCGACGCCCGCGTCGATCGCCACCGCGTCGCACGAGCCCATCTCGAGATCCATGAACGCCGTGTTGTAGTCGGCTATCTCGACGAGCTCGCCGAAGCTCGAGAGCAGCTCTTCGTTGTCTTTGAGGGCCGCGAGCGCCGACGAGTCCTTTTGAACCTCGACGGTCTTGCCCGCGAGATCCGCAAACGCCGCAATGCCCGAGTCGGCGCGCACGATAAACACCTGCGTGTTGTCATAGTAGGGCACCGACCAGGTATAGTCGTCCTCGCGCCCGTTCATGGTAAAACCGTTCCAGATGCAGTCGATCGTGCCCGACGCAAGCTCCAAATCCTTGGCGTCCCAGTCGATGGGCTGAAGCGCTATCTCCCAGCCGAGCCTCGCGCACAGCTCCTTCGCCATCTCGAGGTCGAGGCCGGTGAACTCGCCGTCCGCGCCGACATAGCCGAACGGCGGAAACTCCTGGTCAAAGCCGACGGTGAACACGTTGTCCTCGCCGAGCAATCCCGTGCTGTCGCCGCCCGTGTCATCCGCTGCACCGCCGCCGGCAGCGACATCCCCGCCGTCGCTGCCGCCCGCATCGGCAGGCGCGGCCGAGCAGCCTGCGAGCATCGTCAGCGCAAGAGCCAAAACCAACAGATAAACAGATATCTTTTTCATTCCTTTACAACCCCTTTCTGCGCGGGCGTGCCCCGCGTTGCTTTATTATATTAGCATAGTAGCATACTAAAGTAAACAGTTATTTGCGGTATAGGAGACTTTTCTGTGTTTTGAATAGATTATTTTTTATATTTCGTCCTATTTTATAACAATTGCCGCTGCTGCGTCCTTTTGCGTCGCCGTCCCGCTCTGCTCTCGGGTCTCTTGACCCCCCTCTGTAGAAGGAGGCCCCGGTCTTTTGGGTTCATCAAAACAAAATCTCTCAAACCTCGGGCGCGCCGTTCCGCACAGTCCGTTCGCGGGGCGGCAACCGCCCGGCAGGACGTCTTGACAGCCCCCCGCGGCTTGTGACACAATAAAACCGTCCGGCGTTGTATCTTTAAAAAAACACCCGTGCGGTGGGATTTTAACGGCGAAAGGGCCTTTTATTGTGCCCGAGGGCGGCGGGAATATGCGATGACGTGCGTGGGGTAACCCCACGGCAGGAGGCGGCGACATGCGGGAAATTGTTTTGTTTATCGCGATGAGTCTTGACGGGTACATCGCGGACAGCGGGGGCGGGGTCGATTGGCCGGGCGGGCAGGGGGACAGCGGCGAGGATTTTGACGCCTATACCGCGTTTGTCGAGGACATTGACACCGTTGTGATGGGGCACAACACCTATCGTCAGATCGTCACCGAGCTCTCCCCCGACGAGTGGGTCTATGACCGCTTCACGACCTATGTCGTCACGCACGGTGAATACGCCTCCCGCAAAAACATCCGATTTGTGAACACGAGCCCCGCCGCGTTGGTGAGAGAGCTGCGCAACAAGAGCGGAAAGGACATTTGGGTCTGCGGCGGGGACGACATCGTCCGTCAGCTGACGGCAGAGGATATGATCGACCGCTATTATATCACCGTCATCCCGACGCTTTTGGGCTCGGGACTCCGCCTTTTTGAGGGCATTGAGCACGAGATCAAGCTGCGTCTGGTGAAGGCGCGCTCCTACAACGGCATGACCGATTTAATCTATGTAAGGCGGTAGCTTTCGGCCCGTCGGGGCATCGCCGCGAGGCAAAAGGATGTGAGACACAGGCCCGCATTTTTGAAAACCGCCCCCAAAAACGCTTCCCGCGCGCCGTCCCGTCCCGCCGACAGGCGACACACAAAACCCCCGCCGAACAAGCGACGGGGGTTAATGCTTGGGCGCGCGGCAATACCGCGCGCTCAGCCCTTCGAGATAAACAGCACGCCGAGCGTGCCGGGGCCGCAGTGGCTTGAGATGACGCCGCCCGCGCGGGTCTCGAGGATCTCCGCAAACACGCCGAGGGAGCCGAGATAGCCGCGCACCGCCTCGACCGTGTCGCGCTCGCAGCCCGAGTGGGTGATGAACACCCGTTCGGGGCGCGCGTTTTTGAGCGCCGGCTCGAGGTCGCGCGCGTACGCCATAATAACCGAGCCTATCGGCCCGCGATACTTTTTTGCCGCCGACATCCTGCCGCCCTCGACCACGATCTTGGGGTGAAGCTTGAGCACGCTGCCCGCCATCGCCGCGACCGAGCTGCACCGTCCGCCCCTGTGCAGATAGGTCAGCGTGTCCACCACAAAGCTCGCCCGCACGAGAGGCCTGAGCTTCAGTATCCCGGCCTCGATCTCCTTTGCGGACATCCCGCGCTTTGCCATCTCGGCCGCCTCGATCACCAAAAGACCGATGCCGGTCGAGAGGTTCTCCGAGTTTATGACGGTGACCCTCTCCGCCGCACCGAGCTCCTCGGCCGCAAGGCGCATGACGTTGGCGGTCGTGGACATGTCCTCCGAGATGCAGAACACGACCGCCTCGCCGCCCGCCTGCACAAACGGGCGCATCGTCTCGCACGCCCGCTCGAGCGACGGCGCCGCGGTCTTGGGCGTGGTGTTGTGTTCGTCCGCCCATTTAAAGATGTCGTCGGGCGTTATCTGCGCGCCGTCCTCGTACTCCCTGTCGCCGAGCACGATGTGCAGCGGGATAACCGACACTTCGTATCTTTCGAGCAGCTCCCGCGAGAGATCGCAGGTGCTGTCGGCCATGATCTTAACCATTGCAGAATTCCCCCGTTCATTGTAAACGCCTGTGTTTTTCTTACTTCTAAAACCCCGGGCCCGCTCTGCCGCCTGATGTCGTCGATCCCCGAGCGACCGCCGAACACCGCAGCGCGCCCTCTCGGCGCACACGGCTTGCAAAGCCGCCGTAAGGTTATAGTATCACATTTTTCGTCATATTTGAACACGAAAAAAACGGACAATCGCGCAAAATTGTCCGCCTAAAGAGGGCGCGGTTCGGGAGCGGCTCGGGATGGGGCCGCAGAGAAGAGGCTTTTTCGGCGCGGTGTAAAAAGGGCCCTTCCCGCGCGTCGTTCCCGTTGCGCGCGAGGGCCCTTTTGACCCGTTCCGGCTTACCCGAAATATGCCTCGATCGCCCTGCTCGCCAGCTCGGCCGTGCCCTCGCCGCCCGCGCCGTCGATGTTGGCGGCAAACTCGGGGTCGCCGCGGTACATCGCGCCGAGGCCCTGCAATATCTCATCGGTGCAGGGGTAGAGGTTGCCGTCGATAAAGCCGCGCAGCCGCTCGACCCACTCCCGCGCCTCCCGTGAGGCGGGGTCAATGCCGCGCAGCCCGCCGAGGTCTGCAAAGAGCGACATCATGCGCACACTCAGCGCCTGCCTGTCGGTCTGCGACAGGCTCTGCGTCCTCTTGTCCGACTCCGCATAGGCGTCGGTGTCGCCGTACAGCTGCTTTGCGCGCGCGGCATAGTCCTCAAGCGCTCTCTTATCAAACGCCGAAAAATCCATCTTGTCTCCTCCGTATTCCTTTATTTCACGGGCGAGCGCGATTATCCCGTCAAGCCGCTGCCGCCGCAGCGTGAGCAGCTCGATCTGACGCTCGAGGACGGCGCCGCTGTCGTAGCGGGGGTCGTCGAGCACCGCCTTTATCTCGCAAAGCGGCAGCTCGAGCTCTCGGAACAGCAGGACGGTGCGCAGCCTGCCGAGCGACGCGTCGTCATAAAGCCGGTACCTCGCCCCGCTGACCGACGCGGGCTTGAGCAGCCCCAGCTCGTCGTAATACCGCAGCATCCGCACACTGACGCCCGTAAGGGCGCTCACCTCACCGATCGTCATCATCGTCTCCTCGCCTCCCGTGCAAATCCATCTTAAACCATCACGCGGTGTCAGAGTCAACCCCCTGCCGAAAAAAATTTTTCCGCCGTGCGGAACGGGATGCCCGGCTGCAAGCCCCGCCGTCCCCACCGCAAAAAAACAGGACATCTTTCGCAGCCCTCGAGAAGTGCCCGCAAAGGCCTGTCCGTTGCAGTCCGCGCAAAAGGGGGACGGGGGATTTTTCCCGTCCCCGCATATCCAGCCCACCCAAACACACGCCTCCTGCGCGCCGGCCTTTATGCCCCCTGCCCGTCCCCGAGCAGCTCGGCGAGCGCCCGCGCGGTCAGCTGCGCCGAATACTTCGCCTCGTCAAGGGTGTTGGCGTGCGAGCCCACCTCGATTAGGATCGAGCCGGTCGTGAGATCCTGGTTATAGTGCCGGTACGCGAAGTAGAGCGGGCGCGCAAGCCCCGGGTAGAGGGTCTGCACCCTGTCCTGAAGCCTGCTCGCAAACGCGAGATTCTTCTGAAACTCGGGCACCGCGTCGTCGCTGTCCCCCGCGCCCGCGACGATCATGATCTGCGCCGCCTTATAGCCGTCCACCTCGGCGACCGGCTTTATCCTGAGGCCGTCCGCCGTCTCGAGCCCGTCCCGGTGCAGGTCGATCACGATCTTGATCGACGGGTACTGCTCGAGGTATTTTACAACCGTCTCCCTCGAGCGCGAGTAGGAGTTGCTGTAGGACGGATAGTCGTGATAGGCACAGGCGTGCACGGTGTTTATCCCGAGCGCATTGAGCTCGGCCGTCATCACCTCGCCCACCGCGACGACGTTGAGCTCGGAGTCGGTCGAGCGGTAAGGGTAGGTCACGTCGTAAAAGCCCGCGTCAAAGCGGTCGTAGCTCTCGGTCGAGTGGGTGTGCATGATGAGCACCTGCGGCTGCTGCGAATCGAGCTCGACCGAAAAGGGCAGGGGCGAGCGCGCCGCCTGCCGCACAAGCTCGTTGTCGTACTCGGTGGCGTTGCGTATGCAGGCGTTGCCCTCGTTGACATAGGCGTCCCCCGTCACCGTGGACAGGTACTGCGTCTGCTCGATGGGGCCCCTGTTCTCCTCGGGTACGGCCGCCTCGGCGAGCGCCGTGTCACCCGACGGATCCCGCGGGGTGAACAGGGGCGCTTGCTCCCCCTCCTCCGCCTGCGGCGCGTCGTCCTGCTGTTCCTCCGCCGGGGTCAAAAAATAGCTGTCGTCCGCCGCGGACGGGTGGGTTGCGACGTGCTCGCCCGAGAGAATGAGCGCCGTCTCAAGCCCCGCCTGCGGCATCGACGACGCGGCGGCGAGCTTGAACAGCCCGTCCACCCCCCGCCGCAGCGTGTCGGCTCCGCCCCAAAACGCCGCCGACACCGCGGGGACCGCAAGCGCCGCCATGAGCAGCAGCGTGTCCCGCAGACGCTTTTTCCCCTGCATGTCCGAAACCACCTCCGCAAACCCTGTTTCTTTTAATACTATTTGTTTGGGGCGCGCGGTATGCCGCGGTTTTTGCCGAAAAAGCGGCAAATTCAGTATTGATTTTTTTTGCAACAGATGGTATTATTTAAAGTACTGCACGGCAATTGAAGGAGGTGGTACCATGCCGAATATTAAATCCCAAAAGGACCGCGTAAAGACCAACGCAAAAGAAACCGCGCGCAACAGAGCGATAAGATCCAACCTCAGAACCGCTCTGAAAAAGGCAGAGGCTGCCATCGCTGTTGAGGGCGCCGACAAGGCCGCTGTTGTCAGGGAGGCCTCGAGCGTGATAGATGTGGCCGCCCGCAAGGGCGTCATCCACAAGAACGCCGCTGACCGCAGAAAGGCTGCGATCGCCAAAAAGGCTAACGCCTAACCGCACGGCAAAAGCCGCTGACCTCGGTCGGCGGCTTTGTTGGTTTCTCGGCGCGGGCCGCCGCAAAACCCGCGGGTTTTTGACGCGTGCGGCGGCTTCGCCGCCTCAAGCTCCCCGCTTCTCGCCCCGACCCCGGCGCGCAGAGCGGCGGACAAAACAAAAAACACCCAACCCGGAGATACAGAATATGAATTGGAGCGAACTCACCGTGAGCATCCCGTCGTCCGACGTCGAGCGGGCGTCGGCGATTGCGACAATGGCGGCGCCCTACGGCTTTTCGATCGAGGACTACTCGGACATGGACGAGATGCTGCCCGTAATCGGGCGGGTCGACTATGTCGACGCCGAGCTGCTCGGCAAGGACAGAACCAGGGCGGCGCTGCACATCTACCTGCCCGAAGACACGTCGCCCGCCGAGGTCTCGGGCTGTCTCGAGGCGCTGCTCGGCGCGGCCGGGATCCCCTTTGAGCTGTCGTGCGAGCGCGTGAACGACGAGGACTGGGCGGAAAACTGGAAGCGGTTTTACAAGCCCGAGCGCATCGGCGACCGCCTTGTCGTCTGCCCGTCGTGGGAGCGGTACGAAAGGCAGCCGGGCGACGTCGTCATGACGATGGACCCCGGCGCGGCGTTCGGCTCGGGCAAGCACGAGACGACCGCGCTCTGCCTGCGGCTCATCGAGGCAAACGTCAACGAGGGCGACCGCGTGCTCGACATGGGCTGCGGCAGCGGCATCCTGTCCATTGCGGCGGCGCTGCTCGGCTGCGCGCACGCGACAGCCGTCGACGTCGACGAAAACGCCGTGAAGACGGCGCTCGCCAACGCCCGGGACAACGGCCTCGGGGCCGACGTGTACGAGGCGCACGCGGGCAACATCCTCGAGGATGCCGCGTTTTTGCGCTCACTCGGGGACGGCTACGACATGATATGCGCCAACATCGTCGCCGACGTCGTCATGGCAATGGGCGGCATGTTTTGGGGCGCGCTTAAGCAGGGCGGCGCCCTGCTCGTCAGCGGGATAATCGACCCCCGCGCCGACGAGGTCTCCTCGTCGCTCGCTTCGCGGGGCTTTGTTTTGCAGGAGCGGCTCGACCTCGGCGGCTGGTCGGCGCTGCGGCTGGTTAAGCCCATACAGCGTCAGAGCGGAAGATAGCCTCTTTATAAAGTTCCCCGCGCGTCTCTTCCGACACGCGGGGGCAAAAAAGGACGCGGGCCCAAAGCGGCTCCCGCGCCCTTTTTATGTGCTTTGGTCTGTTCACAATGCCCTTACAGCTGCGCTCTTTTCACGCGCCGAAAAAGCCGCTCAGCCCGCAAACGCCTCGTTCAGAATGTCGGCGGCGGCGGAATAGTCGTCGGCCGAAACAAAGGCGACATAGACGCCCGCGCGCTTCACAACCGCGTTGTCAATCCGCACAAGCGCCTCGGGCGCGTACGACTCGTACATGTCGTGCAGCGTCGCCTTGCGCGCCTCGAGCTGCTCGGCGACCGTCTTGGCGTCCGCCTCCGAAGAGCACACAAAGATGCCGTACTCCTCGCCCGTGTTCCCGCTTCCGATGCTGTAGCTGCAGCTCTCGCACAGGTCGGTGTCGACGCCGATTATCGTCTTGACGACGCCCGTGTCGACGGGCGCGAGGGTGTCGACAAACAGGCCGCCCGCCTCAATCGACGCGGCGAGCGCCTCGGTGTCGACGGTGACGCTCTTGCCCCCGCACGCGGCGAGGCAGAGCGCGAGACAGAGAGTCAAAACAACCGGGATAAACTTTTTCATGGTAAACCACCTTCACAATTGCAGAATATGTATCGTATACGTGCCGTCGGCCCGAAGCGCGGCCCCAAACGGTCAGTTTTTGTACATCTCACGGTTGACGGTGTGTGCCTTGAGGTAGTCAAGCCACCTGCCGTAGGCGCCTACGTCGATGTTCACCCCGTCGCCCGCATTGCTTGCGCTGTCGAGCAGCCCCGTCTCGTCGGTGTAGACCGACGCCGAGTCGACATAGTACACCTTTCTGTCCGACGCGATGCTCTGAATGGCGGCATTGTACGCGGCGATCTCGTTGCCCCACCCCCTTGAGGCGGACACCGGGATGATGTTCAAGAGGTAGACAGACGCGCTCGGCTGGTAGGTCTTGACGGCGTCGACAAGCTCCTCGTACCCCGCCCTGAAGTCGGCGGTGGGCAGCCAGCTGACCTCGTTGACACCGAGGCCTATGTAAACCTTGCCGTAGGGCTTGGACGCGAGCAGGGCTTTGAGCGCAATGTCAGCCCCGCCGACGTTGAAGCTTCGATCGAGGATCCCCGAAACGCTCGCGGACGAGTTTGCCGCGAAGTCGGCGGACGGGATGATCGAATAGAGCCGCAGCCCCTCGACGCGGGAGTCGCCGATGAACAGCGCGTCATCGAACCAGTTGTCGCCGACCGCCGCCGCCTCGGGCACCGCCGCCGAATAGTCGTACACCGCGTAGAGCGGCTTGACGTCGGCAGCATCGACGGGCTTGACGGGGCCGATGATGACGGGATCCTCGGCCGGGGGCTTTTTGCCGCCGCCCGACGACACCGCGATGATGACGATGATCAGCACAACCACCGCAGCCAATACAGCGCCCGCGATGATGCGGCGCTTGAGATATATCTTTTGCAGCGGACGCCGTGAACGCACCTTGCGCTCGTCAGCCATTGTATCTTCCTCCCGACGCCTCAGGATGAGTAAAAGTAAACTATATTACATTTTGAATTGTACCCCAAAACGACATCTGTGTCAATCTCGACCGCCGCGCGTTTTTTACACCCGGTAATATCTGTGCACAAAAATACGTTGTTCGGGGCGCCGCGCGTTTGCGGACGACGAAAGCAATACGCCTCATCGTTGCAATCCCCCCGCCGCTTCGCAGCCCTCCCCCCTTTACATGCGCCTCACATACTCCCGTGAGGTGTGGTCGAGCGTAAAAGGAACGACGCTTGACATGCGGCGCAGGAATATGCGCCTTCCGCGCGTTGTTCCGATTACGACGTGCATCTACCGCACGGAGTGGTCAAACGTAAGTGGAACGGACGTTTG
>CAYSRC010000060.1:0-10246 GCA_964433495.1 uncultured Oscillospiraceae bacterium | reverse complement strand
GCACGATGACCCCGTCCGCGACGCTCTCGACGTCGGAGACGACGTGGGTCGCGACCAAAACGATCCGCCCCTCGTCCGCCGTCTTTTTGAGCACCCCGCGCAGGTGCGCGCGCTCCTTGGGGTCAAGGCCCGCCGTCGGCTCGTCGAAGATCAGCAGCTTGGGGTCGCCGATGAGCGCCTGGGCGGCCAAAAGCCGCTGCTTCATGCCGCCCGAATAGGTCGAGATGCGCTTGCCGAGCTCGTCCTCAAGGTTGACGGCGCGCGCAACCCGCCGCACCTCACCCTCAACCGCCTTTCGGGGCAGCTCCTTGAGCGCGCAGAAATATTCGAGAAACATCCGCCCCGTGAAGCCGTCGTACATCCCCTGCTGCTGGGGCATATACCCGAGCGCCCGGTAGAAATCGGCGCTGCCCGCCCTGTCGCCGTTCCACAGCACAAAGCCGCGGGAGGGCTCGAGCCCGCCCGTGACGATGTTCATGGTGGTGCTTTTGCCCGAGCCGTTGGGGCCGAGCAGGGCGTAGAAGCCCTCGGTCAGCGTGAGGCTGAGGCCCTCGAGCGCCCTCGTCTCCCGCTTGCCGTCATAGTAGGTTTTGGAGAGGTCGACCAGCTCAAGCTCTGCGTTTTTCATCATCGCGCATCCGCAAACGGCCGGTAGTCGGGCACCGAGTTCCAATAGTCGTCCTTGTCAATGAGGGCGAAGTCAAGAACATTTGTGCTGTATATGTATTCTGATCCACCGGGAGCATAGCCGATGACATCTGCGCTGTGGTCCCCGTAGGCGACAAGAAAATCCTCTTCGGTCTCCGAGAAGATTTCTACATATTGTTCGCTGTTGTTGATTATCCCTGTCAGCGTGAAATCCTTCGTTTCCCCTGTCTCTATGTCAACGCTGAACCGTTTGACAACTGCCCCGACGCCCCCCGCTTCTTCGCCGGCGACCGCTTCAAATACGCCCATCGTCAGGCGGCCGTCGTACCCGTCCGTCAAGATGTACATCATTTCGGACGACGGGTCAAAGCTGCCGCCTAAGCCAAGCAGGTCGCTTGTCTCCCCGCTCGCAAAATCATACGCCGTCACAATGCCCGTCGCGGCGTCGCACACCATCAGCTTGCCGCCGTACACGATGCGGCTGCTCTCGCCGATGTTCCATGTAAATGGGACAGATTTCTCCTCACCCGCAGCGGAGAGGACAGAGAAGCCGTATGTCATATCGTCAACGCTGTTTTGAATGACAAATCCCTCGTCGCAAACGCCGATGATGAGCGCGTCGACGCCGCCTGACACCTCGCACACCTCGACCATCTGCCCCGACCGGAAGTCGCTTTTGAGCAGCACGGTCGCCTCGATGACCCCCGTTTTGGGCTGAAACCTTGTCGCCAAAAAGTACAGCTCGTCCCCGTCGGTCGCGACGGCGCTGCCGAGCTGAACGTCATAGTTTCCCGAAAACACGATCTCCTGCCTGTCCGCGCCGTTCGGCTGCATCTTGAGCAGCCTCGCGGGGTGATCCTCATAGGTCGCGGATGTCTCGCTGTTTAAGCCGCAGATATATACATACAGCGCGTCGTCCGTCGCGATGGGGAATGCGCCGCCGCCGAGGTCGTCGATCCACCCCGGGTTCTGCTCGTCAAAGGTCACGTCGAGCTGCGGCGAGAGATAGATCTTTTGCAGCGACCCGTAATCATAGTAGGTCAGATAGCCGGAATAGTCCTTTCCCGTATTCTCCACTAAATATGTGCCGTTTTCATTGCCGGAATAGCTCGCAAAAAACAGGCCCGTGGTCGGTGTGACAAGTTCCAACCGTTTGCCTGTATCCGCCGCGCCTCCGTCGGCAGAGCCCTGAGCGCCCCCCTGCGCATCGGCGGGGCTCCCCGCCTGCCGCGCGCACCCGGCAAGGCACAGGGCGCACAGAAGAATAACAACCGGCAACAGCCTGCGCTTTTTCATCCTGTTTACTCCAATCTCTTATCTGAGTTTTTGAACGAAAAGGGCGGGTTTGTCCCGCCCTTATCGTCAGACATAACGAACAGGGGGCTTGTTTATCCCCAATAGCCGGTTTTGCTTCCCGCCGTGGTCGTGGAATACTTCCACCGATAGACGTTCTGCCGACCCGCAATGCCGGAATTGATGGTCTCGTTCTGGTCAAAGTGCAGTCTGTAGCCGCCGATTGCGGTCGCGTTGCTGCGCGAGAGGAATTTCTGCGCGCCTAACGAACGCGCCGCGGCAGATTCTGCACAGACAGCGGACAACAGAGCGGCTTACGCCGCGTGGACATTGTCCTCAAAGCGCTCAAAGGCGGGGACGGAATCCCAGTAATCCTCCTTCGCTATCATCGCGTATTCGTAGATTAACTCGTCGAAGGTATAGCTGTCGCCGTTTTCCGATGTTTTGGTCGAGCGCACATACCGCCCGCCGAGGCTTACAAAAAACTCGTTTTCTGTCTCGGCAACGATATAGATGTTCGTCGATTCAAGCCCGTCAACGTCATCGAATTCGACCTGAACAATTGCCCCCGTGTCGAGGTCGTAATAATAAGCCCCCGCGCCGCCGTCCGTCGCGTCGCTCGTCACGCTGAAGGGGATGTGATTATCAAATATGGGCCCGTGGACGTAGATTGCATCCGTCCCTGAAAAATCCGCCTTCAATTCCTCGCAGACCGCGGATGTTTCACCCGTTTCGAGGTCGTAAGACAACAGCCTCGCACTGCCGGGCTCCGCATAATAGATCAGAGAATCTCCGCCGAAGGCAAACGAACACGAACCGTTGTCCCATTCGATATCGGGTTCATAAAAACAGTTGTCGACAAGCGAATACAAAATCAATTCGTTTCTAAGCGAGGGAACCTCCATGCCGTATTCATCTATCATGGAGCCGACAGCGCTGAACCGTTGGAGAACCAGCCCGTCGCGGTAGACATCAACCAGGGTATATCCATACTCTGCGTCCAATTCACAGACCGTCTCAAGCTGCATTGCGTCAAAATCAGCCCGGCACAGACGGATTTGACTTAATAATCCCGTGTCGCTGTCGTATTCATCCACAATAAAATACAGATATGTCCCGTCAAATGCGACCTCCCCCGTGTCAAACTCCTGCCAGGAAGAGAGAGGGATATTCTTTCGATTTGTCCCGTCAAAATCCATCTTGATGATGTATGTTTCATAGCCCGGATGATCCGCGGCCGGGACCGGCAGCGCGCCCCGCTTAAAAAGATAAAGCGAATCACCCGCGGCGACAGGCGTCGCCCCTCCCATCACGTCGCAAATCCATCCCGGGTTGGCCTCGTCGTCGGTTGGGTTCGCCTGATCGGACACATAGGATATCTGCCTCGCGTCAAAGTCGTAAAAGAACAGCTTTGCGTGCCCGTCGATATGCCCGTACAGCTCATAGCAGCCGTTCTCCGCGCTCGCCCGCATCTGAAACATCCCGCCCTCTGTGACAAGCGACATGGCAACACTCGCGGCGGGCTCACCCTGCTCAGGGTCGCTTCCGGGGGCCCCGGCGGGGCCGCCCTGCCGCTGTTGCGCGCACCCCGCCGTGCACAAAATGCAAAGGACGACGACCGACCATAACAACCTGCGCTTTTTCATCCTCTTTACCCCCAACCTCATCCTTTACAGTACGGCAAAGCAAAAAACGGGCCACGGCAATTTCGCGTCGGGAGATATCCGTTCGAGCCAAGGCCGCCGCCCAAGCGGTCCTTTTGCCGCGGGCCCTGACGGCTCCCCTGCGCAAAGGGCCTGCGACGTGTCGGCGTCAAGCGGCCGAGGGTCTCGGCCGCCCTTGTCCGCGCACAGCGCGGGGCACGTCCGCGGTAATTATACCACACCATCCGTTTTTTATGCGCTTTCATTCGCAAACGGCGGCCCGCCGCGCGCGAACAACGCTCCTGTGCTTAAAATCCGGCTTCACCCCGCCGACAAAATACCACCCAATGCAGTCCGCGGGCGTTCCTGTGCCCGAACGGTATTAAAAACCGCCCGAACGGTCACGCCGGGCCGCCGCCGCAAAATGGCTCTGAGAGGCCGACCCGCTCAAGCCCTGCGGATGTCATTTTCAAGCTCCGCTATGGGTCTGTAGTTGGGAACCGAGTTCCAATAGTCGTCCTTGTCGATGAGGGCGAAGTCGGCAACGGGTATGTTGTCTATGTATTCCGAGCCGCCGGGGGCATAGGCGATGACATCCGCCCTGTGTGAGGTATAGGCTACGAGATAGTCATCCTCTGTCTCGCAGTATATCGGGATATACTGCACCTCGCCGAACAGTTCACCCGTCAGGGTGAAGTCCTTGACCTCGCCCGTTTCAAGGTCGACGCACAGGCGCTTTAATTCCGCCCCGATATGTCCCGTCTCCCCGATCTCAATTATTTCAAACACCCCTACCACGATGTGGGCGTCATGTTCATCCGTCAAGATATAGACCGCCTCGCTCGACGGGTCAAGCCGGCCGCTGAGGTCGAGCAGCTCGCTCGTCTGCCCGCTCGCAAAATCATACGCCGTAAGCACGCCCGTCGCGGCGTCGCACATAACCAGCTTGCCGTCGTACACGATGCGGCTGCTCTCTCCGGCGGTCCACGTGAGGGGAACCGATTTCTCCTCACCCGCGGCCGTCAGAACCGAGAAGCTGCACGTCGACCCGTCGTCGATCTTTTGCAGGATCATCCCCTCATCGCACGCCCCGACAATGAGGACGTCGGTGCCGCTGCCAAGCTCGCACACCTCGACCATCTGCCCCGCCCGGAAGTCGCTTTTGAGCAGCACGGTCGCCTCGATGACCCCCGTTTGGGGCTTGAACCTTGTCGCCAAAAAGTACAGCTCGTCCCCGTCGGTCGCGACGGCGCTGCCGAGCTGAACGTCATAGTTTCCCGAAAACACGATCTCCTGCCTGTCCGCGCCGTTCGGCTGCATCTTGAGCAGCCGCGCGGGGTGCTCCTCATAGGTGGCGCTTCCCGTACCGGGCAAACCGCAGAGGTACACATACAGCGCATCGTCCGTCGCGATGGGGAACGCGCCCCCGCCGAGATAATCAATCCAGCCGGGGTTCTGCTCGTCAAAGGTCACGTCGAGCTGCGGTGAGAGATAGACCGTTTGAAGAGACGCATAGTCCATGTACAGCAGATAGCCGGAGAAATCCTTCCCCGTGTTATCCACATAATACGTTCCCTGCTCATTACCCGAATAACTCGAATAGAGCAGCCCTTTGTTTGGGGTCACAAGCTCCATCGGGGTTGTTTCGCCCGAGAAACCTCCCTCGGCCTGATTGCCGCCCGTGCTTTGGCCGCCGGAGAAATCCGCGGGGCTTTCCGTCTGCTGTGAACAGCCCGCCGTGCACAAAACGCAAAGGGCGACAACCAACCATAACAGCTTGCGCTTTTTCATCCTGTTTACTCCAATCTGTTATCTGAGTTTTTGTACGATAAGGGCGGGTTTATCCCGCCCTTATCGCGTCACAGATAAAAAACAACCTATCCGTTGTACCAAGAACCGGCAGTGCTTCTGTCCGTCGTCGTGATATACCGCCACTGATACACGGTCTGACGCCCGGCAATGCCCGAATTGATGCTCTCGTTCTGGTCAAAGTGCAGTCTGTAGCCGCCGATTGCGGTCGCGTTGCTGCGCGAGAGGTATTTCTGCGCGTCTAACGAGCCGCCCGCCTGTACAAAAAGCTTATGTCCGGAAGAGTAGAAGAATCCCGCATTGCTTATTGCACAGTCTGTGAACGGTTGAAGCCTTGCATACGGCTGATACTCATTCTTATCACAGTAGAGATAGCACTCCCGCTTAATGACCGGCGAGAGGAAAGAATATATATCATAGGGATCTGCACAGGTCACCTTTACCCAGCGCTGATAGTTACTGCCGGAATATGTGCAGCACGTTACAGCGTTGGTTGACGAAGGGACACCGTCAGAGTAGACATTGAGGCATTTTGCGGAAGTGCTCTGCGAATCAAAGAAATATGTATAGTGCGTCGCCGTTGCCGCAGTCGCGGCGGAGGCGGGCATTGCGGCCGCTGTGAAAACAAGGGCCAGCAGAAGCACTGTCGCCAAAAAGCGAGATTTCCTTTTAACCATTTTTTATTCCTCCAATCAATTTTATCAACTTTGGTTTTGGGCGTAAGCCGATCGGGACGCTTTGCTTAAACCATATCCCATCACCCTCTGTCAAAATCTCTCAAACCCTGCGCACGGTTTGGCCGTCGAACCGCCCGAATCCCCGGGGCCGGTCGGTTCCGCGAGAAGATTATAACAGATGGGTAAATATATGTCAATGCTAAGTATTTGCATTTCCGAAATATTTACGCTATAATTTGTATCAAGCAGCCGGGAGGTGACAGCCGTTATAAACGAACCCAACACGGGGCATTCCTTTGACGCGTATTTTAAAAGGGCGCTCAGCCCCATCATTGTTTTAAATCTGCTGACCGGCACGCCCAAATACGGCTATGAAATATCCGCCGAGATAAAGCGGCGGAGCGGCGGCCGTTTTTCGGTTTCGGTGCTGTATCCCGTTCTCTACCGTTTGGAGGAGCAGGGGTTTGTTCGGGTTGCCCGAACCGAAATTGTGAACAACAGGGCGCGCAACTATTACAAGATCACTGACAGCGGGCTTGCCTATCTCGCAGAGACCAAAAACGATTTTTTAGAGATGGTCCAAATCGCGCAGGCTCTGCTCGGGGAGGAAAACGCTTGACCATGACGTCTCGCACATCCGCAATTGACAGCTATCTCAAAAGGGTGACGAGGGAGCTTGTCTGTTTTCACTCGACAAAGAAACGGTTTACGGCGGGTTTAAAGCAGGAGTTTTGCGAGCAGCCGGAAGAAGCCGACCCCGTTCGACTGTTCGGTGAGCCCGGGGCGCTTGCGGCGTCGTTGCAGGAGGATGTCGACCCGAGCGAAGAATTGACCGCCAAACGGATAAAGAGATGTGCGATCATTGCGTGTGTCCTTGCGGCGGTCGTTTTGCTTGCAGGGTTGTTCGTCTATCTCGACTATGTGTTGTCGGCACAGCCCACGCGGGTTGTCGAAACCATCTACGATGTAGAATACTTTGAGATCGAGTGATTTTTCCTTGACGCTTTGACTCAACTGTGCCTTGATGAGCGCTGCCGCATGGGGGTTCGATTTTATCGGAGGTGAGCGAGCTTGGTAAAAAAAGGGATCAGCGCCCGTTCGTTTGTCGGCAGGGTCAAAAGAAGCCTTGTGTGCAGCCGCAAAACAAAAGCGCGGCTGGCAGATGAGCTTTTCTCCGAACTGCTCGAGCAGTTCGGGACGCCCGACGCGACAATCCCGCGTGATTATGCGGCGCCCGAAGAGGTCGCCCGTGATTTGCAGCAGGATGTCGACGAGCGGGAAGTTCTGCGGATAAAACGCCGCAGAAAACGGGCTCTCGTCTCCTTTGCGGTTCTGGCTCTCGCGCTTTTGATCTTTGTTGTTTCTTACATCATCATTTTGCTCAACGACCACGACGTCGTGGTGACCGAACGCGTCCCGGGATATACCTATTCAATTTCTTCATCTTCAAATCAAGAACAGGAGTGAAAAAATGAAAAAGAAGCTTGTTTCCTTTGCGGTTTTTGTTTTGATTTTCTCTCTGTGCCTGTGCACCGTGTATGCGCTGCCCGCCGAGGCCGTGGTGAGCCGCGAGCGGATTGACACGGAGGACGGGTATTATATTGTCACCGTCACGCAGTACGGCTCGGCCCGCTCAAACGTGGCGAGGGGCTCCAAAAAGGTCGATTTTTACGACGGGAACGGCCTCGCGTGGACGCTTGTCGTCACGGGCAGCTTTATCTACGACGGGTCGACGGCAAAGGCCGTCTCTGCGGCCTCCTCGTACACGATCCACAACTCGGCGTGGTCGTGCACCGAGAATTACGGGCTGTGCTCGGGCGCATCCGCGACGGCGTACGGGACCTTTGTAAAAGCGGGCTTTACAAAACACGCATCGGTCACCCTGACCTGTTCCCCCGACGGCAGGTTGTACTGAATCGGGGCAGCCCGCGGACAAATAAGCTCGGTCACGACGCGTTCGGTTGTCAAAAGCAATATATGATGTGCCGGTATATGCGAATTAAAAGAGCAGGGATAAGGCGACGTGTGTCAACTTATCCCTGTTCTTTGTGTGTAATGAAAGCTCCCTGCCCTGCTTATCTCCATAGGAGAGGCAGCCCATACCCCGTATCCGTAAACAGCTGTTGCTTCGAGGGTTGAACGAACACGCCGCGATATTCGTCACGAAAGCCCTCTGCTCTGCTTATCCCATAGGAAAGGCGGCCCCTATCCCGTATCCCGTAAACAGCTGTTGCTTCGAGGGTCGAACAAAGCAAGTGCGATAAATGGTGCTTAAAGTACGGAGCAAATCAAAGGCGGGCGGGAATTGTCCTTTAATTAAAAGCCGGGCGGGGGTATCCATTTGGGGGCGGCAGGGCTACAGATACAAGCGAAAGATAATTTCAGGGCGGCATCGGTTGAGTACTATCCTTTGGGGGGCTGTAGAGCGGTGGGTGCAAGTGAAGGATAATCTCAGAAGGCCTTAGATGCTTGCCGACGTCACGGTGCTTTTGGGGTCGTCACAGGCCAAGCCCCCGCAAGGAGGCTTGACTTGCAAATTCTGTAAAGGACGTTTTAATCTGCCGAACGCGCTGAACAGTGAAAGATCATTTCCGGGCGGTTTTGGTTGCCTGCCCGTACCATTCACTTTGGGGATCTGTCACAATCCCACGGCTCCCCTATGCGCCATGATTTGTAAAAAACTGTCGAATTTAATTATTCGTCTAAAGTGCTGTAATCTGTCGGATTTTTCAATATACTGTCCTCAAAAATGGGAGGAATTTCCTATGTTGACACCGACCGATATCATCCGCGATGAATTCCACTGTCTCGGCATTACAAAGCGCTATCACGGCTATCGCCAGGCTCTGCTTGCGATAGAGCTTGCCGTCGAGGACGACATGCGATTGTTGTGCGTCGTTGAGCAGATATACGGGGCGGTAGCTGCCGAATGCGGGTGCAGTGCATGCTGTGTTGAGCGCAACATCAGAACCATTTCGCACAAGGCGTGGAAGAACAACCCGCACCATTTGCGTGAGATATCGGGTTATCCGCTGTATGCCTCCCCCACCGTGTCCGAGTTCATCTCAATCATGACGGCGCATGTGCAGAGGAAGATGAGAGACATCAAGCGAAAAACAGCGCGGGAGACGGACAAATCGGGGAGTTTTGTTTAAAGCAGCCCCCTCCGTGCGGCAGCAATACTAAAAGGGCAGGCGCCGCGTTTAAGAGGTCGGCAGGTGGTTCACGGAGCAACAGCGGTACAAGCCGACACCGAGAGGGGGAACTCCCCCCATACGAAAAGCCCGGCCCGCTTGTCTTGCAAGCGGGCCGGATTTTGGAAATAGCTGATAAAACAGATGCAAAGTGAAGCATTCTGCCACGTCTGCTCGCAAAAAGCCGCCGCGCCCGTCATCGTGCTCTGCGCCCGCTTTAGCGCGGCCGCCGCCGCGTTTACAGTCGGGATAGCGCACCGACGCGACCGCGCCGCTCTCGTCATATTCATGCGCCGCCGTCTCGCCCGCGCCGTCGGTATAGCTCGCGAGCCTGCCCGCCGCGTCGTAGGCGTAGCTCTCGACCGCGCCCGACAGGCTTGTTCGGGCGACAAGACCTTGTAAAAGTCAATCCCTCAGTCAGCTAACGCTGACAGCTCCCTTTACGCAAGGGAGCCTTAAGGGCAGGGGCGGGGAGCAAATCGGTTTGCGGTCAGTTGTCCTCGCCGTTGTCCTCGCCGCTGTCCTCGCCGCTGTCCGTGTTGTCATCTTCGCTTTCGTCGTGCGGGGGCATGAATACGTCGTCGCGGGTTTTAACGGAGAGTACGGCCAAAAACTCGCCGAGAAAAAAGGATGCCGCTATGGTTCCGACATATATATACCCAAACCCCGCTATCTCATAGCGCGTATTTAAATAAGTCATTAAATAGTCTGACATCATTGCCAAAAAAATGCCCGAGTAAAACCGTTTGAAGTGAAACTCTCTGCGAAATCTCATATCATGGGCGCAATGCTCGCACTCGATGTTCCGTTTCAGCAGACCAGATGTAAAAACCGATTTCACACTCATCTTTTTTTCGCACAGGTCACAGCAGAATACACGGGCGCGCTTATCCTTGAATGACAAGCGCCTTGCTTTTGTTTCCTCCCCTTCCTCTTGCGCCGCCTTTTGGGCCGCTTTGTCCTCCTCATCAGGTCTGTTTAA
>CAYSRC010000059.1:0-10342 GCA_964433495.1 uncultured Oscillospiraceae bacterium | reverse complement strand
TTTGCGCGGGGGCGCAAACATCCGCCCACTCCGCCGCTCGTCCTCCCCCTTCAATTCAGAGGGCATTGAAGGGAACCCGGAGCTGCGCTGACTGCTTCCCCCCACGGGGGAAGCTTAAGGGCCGACAACCCGAGAGATGGGCGTAAGCTTTCGGGTCTGCTGAGAAGCAAAGCCCCCTGCCGCGCGGCCGCATCCGAGTGAAGCAAATACGGTGTACAAAAAAGGGCGGCCGGTGCACAAACCGGCAGCCCTTATGCTTTGCGGGGGGGGGCGGCTCCAACCGGGCGAAGCGCCCGCGGCAGATCAAAAGCACTCAGCCGCACAGGGAAAGAGCGGTTTCGAGCGCGTCGCGGGGGTCGCACGGATAATCGGGCAGTATGGGTCCCGGTATGTCGTCGACGCGACGCCAGTGCTTTGTGGATATCTGAAGGTATAACCCCGAGTTGCGAAGCGCGAAGTAGGAGACGTCGCCGCAGCCGTCGGGGTCGTTGCCCGGCGCTTCGCCGACGATCGTACCGAGGCCGTTGTCCTTTATCAGCATCGCAAAGTCCATGGCCGAGCTGAAGGTGCCGACCGAGGTCAGGACGTAGACGCCGCCGTCGAAGCCCGGGACGTCGCGGCCCTCGTTGACGACGGTCTGCCGGGGACAGTCGATCAGGAACGGGCCGAGCCGCCAATCGCACCCCCATGTTTTGTAGGCGTCGACGTCGAGATGCCGGATAAACTCGTCGGCGACAAGCGAGTTGCCGCCCCCGTTGCCGCGCAGGTCGACGATCACGTTTTTGATGCCGAGTTCGCAGACCTCGGAAAACATCGCGTCGAGACAGCTTATATACTCGTCGTTGTATATACACGCGGTGAGGGTGAGCACCGCGGCGCTGTGCTCGGGGTATATGTCGTAGGAGACAAACGGGCGGTCGCCGCTTGTCTCGTCAAGGCGGTTGAACGCGGCGTAGTCGTCGTAAAGTAAAAAGTCCTCGGGCTCGGCACGGATGTAAACCGTCTCGCCACCCGGGGTGAGATAGGTATAGGTGACGCCGCCGTCGACGGGGATGCCGAGATAATCGAGGCCGCCCATCGACGTCAGATAGCCCGACAGCTGTAGGATGCCGTATTCGGGGTATTCATAGCTGAGCAGGTCGGCGTTCGCGGCAAATATGTCCTCTATCGGGACGCCGTTTACCGCGACCGGCTCGTCGCCCGCCGCATTGCGGGCATAGCGGTATTTCATGAACCGGTCGCTGTAGTTGAGCGAGATGTGGGTGTGGGCGTCGTGAAGCGTTGAGAACACCCTTTCGACACACCTCGCAAGGGTGTTGACGTCGACAGAATCAAGCTCGCTCAGCTCGCGCCGCGCCCGCTCGTACTCGGCGCGTGTCTCGTCGGGAACGCCGTTCAAAAGCAGCGGGTGGAGCTTTTTGAGAAGCCGCATGGCGAGCTCGAGGTCGTCGAGCGCCTCGCCCGAGGTGAGCGCCGCGTCATAGTTTTGCGCGTCGGGGGGGCCGCCGCGGAATACGCAGGAGCTCCAATAGGGGTTGCAAAAGCTCAGGAACAGACAGGCGCAGGAAAGCAGCGCCGTGAGGGCGGAGACCGCGATTTTTGTCAACACCCTGCTTGAGCCACGCACCCACATGAACACGAGGAAGCCGGCCGACAGCAGACAGCCCGCGGCACACAGCCATTCGGGGAAGGGAACGACGAACAGGTTGAGCGGGATCAAAGCCGCCGTCGCCAGTGAGACGGCAACGGGCGGGATAAAGGTCAGGGGGAGCTTTTTGTTGTTCATTTTTGTCATACCTCTCGGCGCCCGCGAGGGCGCGGCTGCACTGAAAATCGTCGCCTGTCCGCCGCTTTTACGGCTCGGCGGGCTGTCCCGCCGCAGCGAACGCTCTCAGCTTGCCCTCGGTTTCCGCCATATCCTGTTCAATCAGCGGGCGCATACTGTCGCCGTAGTTTGAAAGATCGGCGTTTCGCATGCCCGACAGGATTGCCGGGATGTATTGCGGCTTTGCGGAACCTATCCCGGCAAGCGCCTTTATACACTGCCGCGCCGTGATCGGCTTTTCTTCGGTTATGTGGACAAGAATATCGGGAAGGATGGTGTCGAAGCGGTTTTTTTACATCCCACCGGGCGTTTGCCGCAAGGATGGACAGCGCCCGATTTCGCACAAGGGATTTCGGGTGATCGAGCAGAGCGACAAAATCATCGAGAAACCGATACCATTCATCCGATTCCCGGCTTTCCGCCGTGATTTTGTCGGCGAAAGCGCAGGCATATTTGTTGTCCTTCGCCGTCAGTTTTGTCACAACCGTTTCGTTCATGTCGAACAGCTCCTGTTTTCAAACTGTGGGATCGATGCGGGAGAATACACACCCTGCCGGGCGGAAGATGCAGGCAGGTCGATTGCGACAGGAAAAGTCGGGGAAAACACCCGACACCCGCATGTGCAGCGACAGGCGGTCTGTCTTCTGTGCGGCGGAGCGGGCGCGCCGGGGGGAGTCATCCGCCGTACAGGGCGAGGTCGCCGACGCCCGTGCGCCAAAAGAAGCCGTCGCGGCAGACAAACCCGCCGGCCGCGCCCCCCTCGCGCACAAGGTTGCCGTCGAACGACACGGGTTCGCCGCACGCGACGGTGAGCACCGCCTCGGCGCTTGCGGGGTCGACGACGGTGACGTTGCCGAGCGCGCCCGCGCCGAGATGGCCGAACAGCCTGCCGAGCGCGGCGCACCCCGTTCGCTTTTCGATGAGGCCGACGGGGTTGCAGGTCATGAGCGCGACGGAGTCGGGCAGCGAAAGGACGCCGTCGCTCGCGAGATACAGGATCGCTTTGAGGTTGTCGGCGGTGTCGCCGAAGCCCTTCATGGTCGCGCCGGGCTGACCGTCCGACACCACGATGCAGACCTTTTTGTCGTGCAGCGCGCGCAGGGCGAGCTGGCGCGCCTTTTCGTCGATCTTGAGCCCGTCGCGCCGGCCGCGCGTCGGCAGCAGCATCGAGCCGACAAACTCGGCGGTGATATTGCCGCCCACGAGCGAGAGGACCTCGGCGAAGCTTCTCAGGGCGTTGCCGTGGGTACCGCAGCCCGCGGCCGTGGCGTGGCCGAGGTGGAGCGGGCGGCCCTTGGACAGGGCGGCGAGCCGGCACGCGTGCTCAAAGTCCTGCGTGTGGGTCATAAACACCAGCCCCGCGCGCGAGGTGACGTCAAAAACGGTCTCGAGGCGTTCGTCTGACATCACGCCGTGCCCCATGTGATCCTTTACGCCGATGATCCTGTTCGCCGTGGCGTTTACGATCGCGTTGCGGCTGAGCAGCTGCGCCTTTGCGTCGTCGCCGAGCTCGCCCTTTATGAGCGCGACGAGACCGTCCGCGTCGAGTCGCGTCGAGGTGAAGGCCGCCGCGCCGACATAGACCCCGACGCTTATGGGAAGCCCCCTGTCCACCTCGGCGCCGAGCAGGGAGGGGGCCATGAAGGTGTTGCCCGCGCCCGGCGAGAGGCCGCAGGTCACGCCGTCGCGCGCGGCCTTGCCGACGGGGTCGCTGCACACCTCGAAGAGGTCGCCGAGGTGCAGGTGCATGTCGACAAGCCCCGGCATGACGATCGTGCCGCGGCAGTCGAATGTCCGCGCGGAGGCGGGCGCCTCGCCGACGTCGCCGCACGCGATGACAAAGCCGCCCTGTATGAGGAGATCCCCCTCTGAATCCACGCCGTTTTTGGGGTCGACGATGCGCCCGCCCTTGAGCAGCAGCGGCGCGCGCCGAAGGCTTTTGTCGGTGCTCGCCCCCGAGAACAGGCCTGCGGACGAGGGTATGCCGTTTTGATAGATCGTTTGGCTCATGGTTTCTTTGACCTTTCGCTGAAGAATAGGTTGTTTTTTATAGGGAAAGAAGACTGTATTGTCGGAAAAAGCCGTGAAGCGTGTCGTTTCGATTGCAACGCGGGAGGGGAGGCTTGGGTTACAGCAAGTCCTAAAGATTACTCTCATTCCTCAGGCGGTGTCCTTGAGGCTCCCTTGTGTAAAGGAAGAGTCGGCCGTAATCGGTACGACGGCCGACACAACTCGCGGGAATATGCGAGCCGTGTCAGCGAAGCTGACTGAGGGATTGCCTGAAAAAAAGAAAGGCTTATCGCTTGAAAGGCCTTTGTTTGCAATCTCAGACCGACCGCTTACAATCCCCCCACCGCTTCGCGGCCCTCCCCCTTTACAAGGGGGGGCTTGGGCTACAGCATCTTTGGAGTTTTCTGTAGCCCTAAAGTTTCACGCTTTTCTTCGGACTACGTGCCCTTAAGCTGACTGATGAGGGGGTAGCCGAGCTTGTTCATTTGGCTTTGGCCCCTCCGTGAACAAAAAGTCCCTTAACCCCTCATCCACCGCGGGGCGGTCCCCCTTCCCCCGAGGGGGAAGGTTTCCGGGACTTAAAGCTTGCTCCTGTCCCACAGGTCACGGGCCCTTAGGCTCCCTAACCGCGCGTAGTAATAGGAACGACGCGCGGTACGCCCCGCGGGAGTATGCGGGGTGTGTAAAGGGAGCTGCCACAAGGTGACTGAGGGATTGACTGTGCAGGGCTTGTCGTCTAAACATGCCTTATGTTGCTACTTTTGCTGACCACTCACAATCCCCTGCCGCTTCGCGGCCCTCCCCCCTTTACACAAGGGGGGGCTTTTTGGCTCGCAGCAAAGCATTATGACTTGTCGGTTGTTATCACGTGATCGCCGCCGTAAGGCGGCCACGACAAGCGAGCAAAAGCGAATTTGCCCGTAACAATGTTCCCCGCGGTTTGAGGCTTCGCCTCAAACGCCCATGTGCTGAGAGCGCATGGGCAGGCCGTCCGCAGGGCGGCCCGTCAAGGTTATTATACCACACATCCCCCGCGGCGGCAAAACAACCGCAGAGGTCCCGCGCCGATGGGGCGCGGGACCTCTGTATAAACCATATGCCCAAAATACATAAAACGATGCGGCTGCATCCCGAGGCTCATCTGCTGCTCACTATCCTGTAGTACACCCTCGCCGTCAGCGAGAAGATGAGGCGATAGAGAACCGCGAACACAAGAAAGCTTGCGGCCATGCAGATCGCGAAAAGGCTCGCGTTTGCAAGCTCGATGAGCATGAACATGCGGCGGATTATGGGATAGGAGAACGCGAGATGCATGCCCGCGACCGCGAGCGGCAGGAAGAAGATGGTCAGAATCTGCGAATTGATCGACTTTTTGACCTCGGATTTTGAGAGACCCACGTTCTGCATGATCTCAAACCTGCGCTTGTCGTCCATGCCCTCGGATATCTGCTTGTAGTATATGATCAGTATCGCCGCCATCACAAACAGCACGCTTAAAAAGACGCCGATAAAGAACAGCCCCCCGTAAAGCGCGGTGAAATCGTTGCGCGCTATGCCCTTTACGTTGTAGTAATAGCCGTAGTGCGGGGGCGCGTCCGAGATCTCGTTGGCGACCCTGTTTGCAATTGTCTGCTGAAGCTCGGGGTCGTCGCCGACGTCGATGCCGCAGAAGACATCTATCATGCTTTGCTCCTTCGAGAGATATTCATCGGCCTTCGCGATGATATCGCGGGAGGGCACGATGACCCAGACGATGGAGTCTGCGCGGTTGTTGACATCGTTGGGCATCGGCTGTTTTATATACTCCCTGACCGACAGGGTCTGTCCGAAGACATTGATGCGCTCAAAGTGAATATCGTTGTCATTTGAGTAGAGCAGCGCCTCGCCCTCTTCGAGCGTATAGTCGGTGCCGAGGTAACGGTTGTAGTCCTCAAGCGTCGCCATGAGTATCCGCGGAGAAAAGGATTGTGTATCGTCGGAGTTTTCGACCCCGGCCTCGGTCATGTTGCCCACGTCGTGAAGATATTCATAGACCATGCGGTTGCGGGCGTCGACGCCGTTGTCGCGCGCGGTCTGCTCGGCGACATCCAAAACATGCTGCGCATACTCCGAGTCGGAGTTGTAGATGTTGAACACGATGTCGCGCGGGCAGGTCGACGTCAGCTGCTCCTCAAGCCCCAGCCAAAGCGACGTCGTCGTGGAGAGCATGACCAGCACCATCGTCGACAGGATGCAGATGTTGGCGAGCCCCACGGCGTTCTGCTTCATCCTAAACAGCATGCCCGAGACGTTGATGAAGTGGGTGGGCTTGTAGTAGAACCGCTTGTTTTTCTTTAAAAGCTTTAAGAGCGCTATGCTTCCCGTTGTGAACAGAAGATAGGTGCCGATGATGACCAAAATGACGGCGACAAAGAACAGCGCCAGCGCGTCAAGCGGGCTTTCGGTGACGATCGAGATGTAGTATCCCGCGCCGAGCGTGACGAGGCCCAAAAGGGAGATGATCCACTTTGCCCGGGGCTCGCGCTCGCCCGCGTTCTGCGAGTTTAAAAGCTCGGCCGGGTTGTTTTTTCCGATTCTTACAACCGAGCTGAAGAGGGTGCAGAGATGGATGCCGCCGAACAGGCACAGACAGGCGACGATAGAGGGGGTCGAGACATAAAAGCCCAGCTGCGCGACGTCGCCCATCAGCCTTGCAAGGATGAGATACATCAGCTTGTCGAGCAGGATGCCGCTTCCGAGGCCGAGGGTAAGGCTTATCGCGGCGATATAGACGGTCTCCCACATCACGACGAGAAAGATGTGCTTTTTTTCGAGGCCGAGGATGTTGTAAAGACCGAACTCGCGCTTGCGCTGCTTTATCAGAAAGCTGTGGGTGTAAAAGAGAAAGACGGCTGCGAAGATCGCCGTCACGATCGCGCCCAGCGTCATCAGCGACTGGACATACACCCCGCCCCGCAGCTCGGCGACGTCACTGTTTGAGGAGAGGGAGGAGATCATGTAGAGCATCGCGACGGTGACGGTGCAGGTCAAAAGATAGGGGACGTAGTTGCGGCGGTTTCTTGTGATGTTCGTCGCGGCAAGCCTGCAATAGAAAAAGCGGTTTTTCATCTCTGCTCACCGCCCGCCGCCATGACCGTGAGCGCGTCCGAGATCTTTGCAAACATCTCTTCGTGCGAGCGCCCGGCCCTGTATATCTGGTGGAAGACCTCGCCGTCCTTGATAAACAGCACCCGCTTTGCGTGGCTTGCCGCCTTGGTGGAGTGGGTGACCATGAGTATGGTCATGCCGTCGCCGTTTATTTCGGAAAACAGGTGAAGCAGGTTGTCCGATGCCTTTGAGTCGAGCGCGCCCGTCGGCTCGTCCGCGAGGATGAGGCGGGGCCCCGTTATGACGGCGCGCGCGACGGCGGCACGCTGCTTTTCGCCGCCCGACACCTCATAGGGGTATTTGTCGAGGAGCTTGTCAATCGAAAGCCTGCGCGCGACGGGCTCGAGACGGGCGGCCATCTCTTCGTAGCCGCGCTTCGCGAGCACGAGCGGAAGAAGGATGTTGTCCCGCAGCGAGAAGGTGTCGAGCAGGTTGAAGTCCTGAAAGACAAAGCCGAGCTTGTCGCGCCGGAAGGCCGAAATCTCCCTTTCGTTTATCGTGAGGATGCTTTTTCCGTCGAGCAGCACCTCGCCGCCCGTCGGCTTGTCGAGCGCCGCGAGGATGTTGAGCAGCGTCGTTTTGCCCGAGCCCGACTCGCCCATGATGGCGACGTACTCGCCCTGCTCGACCGAGAAGGAGACGTTTGAAAGCGCCTGAACCTTCGCCCCGCCGAGCCTGGTCGAATACACCTTTTTTAGATTGCTAACTTCAAGTATCGGCATTCATGCCACCTCCGTTGTTTTTTCGGTGCACTCAGAATTATGCCACAACGGGCGGTATTCGGCCATTTTGTTGGCTTACAAAAAAGGGCTTAACCTTACGGTTTTGAAAGGAAGGCGTTTTTATGTGCGCCTCGGCGCGGGACGAGGGGGCTAAAGATAAGGGATGATATCCTTTACGCTGTCGAAGACAAGGGTGGGCTTTACGCCGCTTGTGCGTATGTCGGCGGCCGTCGCCTCGCCGCTGAGGACGAGGATACCCGCGAGGCCGTTGTCGACGCCCGCGCGGACGTCGGTGTAGAGCCTGTCGCCGACGAGTGCGGTCTTTTCGCGGGCGCTCTTCGTTATGCGCAGCGTAAAGTCGACGATCTCGCGGCACGGCTTGCCGACGACGAGGTCGGGTCTGCGGCCGGTCGACGCCTCGATAAAGGCGGTGATCGCGCCGATGTCGGGCACAAAGCCCGTCTCGGTGGGGCAGTTGAAGTCGGGGTGGGTCGCGATGTAGGGCAGACCCCGCCGCACAAAATCGCACACGGCGCACAGCTTGGCGTAGTCGAGCGAGGTGTCAAACGCCGTCACGACGATGTCGGGCGCGCGGTCGTCAAGAGGGATGCCGTGGGAGAGAAACTCGCGCCTGAGCATCTCGTTGCCGAGCAGAAACACCTTTTTTTCGGCGTGCTCGCGGGCAAGATAGCTTATCGTCGCAAGGCCCGAGGTGACGAGCTGCGTCGCGGGGTCGATGTCGAGCCCCATGTCGTGCAGACGCCTGACGTAGACGTCGGCGCTCTTTGACGAGTTGTTGGTCATAAAGCAAAAGCGCCTGCCCGACGCGGTGAGCGCGTCGAGGAAGTCGAGCGCGCCCTCTATCCAGCGCGAGCCGAGGTACACGGTGCCGTCCATGTCGAGCGCAAAGCACTCGATGTTTTTTATTATCCCCGCCGCGCGGTCGTCCATCTGCGGTCCCTCCGACTTTTTTGGATGTAAAAATTATAGGCATTGGCCGCCGGGTTTGTCAATGCGGCGCTTGTGATACGGAGAAAATTAAAGTATAATAACCTTAACGGGCCGCCCTGCGGGCGGCCGGCCCATGCGTTTTTAACGCATGGGCGTTTGAGGCAAGGCCTCAAACCGCGGGGAACATTGTTGCGGGCAAATTCGGCAAAGCCGCGCCTCATTTGTCGTGGGCGCTGTCGCGCCGAACCCGTGATTATAACCGCCAAGTCATAAGGGTTTGCGAAAGTCAATCCCTCAGTCACTTTGTGACAGCTCCCTTTGCACACGGCTCACATAATCCCGTGAGTTGGCCGCATGTTAAAGGTACGGACATGCGGCACGCCCTACATATTCCCGTAGGGTGTACCGAGTGTCGTACAACTTACACTCGGCAGAATTCACGGGAATATGTGAACCCTACCGTTCGCCGTACCGATTGCGACGCGCATCTGCCGCGCGGAGTGCCGAGCTATCGTTCCTATTAAGCTCGGCCGTTCGGCAAGGGAGTCTAAGGTCAAGGGCGGCAACCCCTTACACAGGGGAGGCTTAAGGGTAAGGGAGCCTAAGGTCTCGCCGCCCGAGGGATGGATGTAAGCTTAAGGGTTTGCTGCATCCCAAGCCCCCCCCTTTACACACACCCTGCATATTTCCGTAGGGCGGCCGAACGTAAGAGGAACGGACATTCGGCGGGGGGCTCAGGGGCAGGGGAGCCTCAGGGGCGGCGCGGTTCGAAAAAGGATACATGTTTTTTCACGAAAAATCGATTTCAGAATAACCTTTACCCACGAGGAGGGAGTATTTGACGTGTACGATGTTTTTATAATCGGCGCGGGGATAAGCGGCGCTTCGGTCGCGAGCTTTTTGACGCGCTACAGGCTGCGCGTCGCGCTCGCCGACCGGGCAAGCGACGTGTGCGAGGGCACGAGCAAGGCCAACACCGCGATCGTCCACGCGGGCCACGACGCCGAGCCCGGGTCGCTCAAGGCGAAATTCAACGTGCTCGGCAACCGAATGTACGAGGATCTCTGCCGCGAGCTCGACGTCCCGTTCAAACGAAACACGACCCTCGTCGTCGCCTTTTCGGACGACGAGCTCGCCGAGCTCGACCGAATCGAGGACACCGCCCGGCAGAACGGCGTCGACGGTATGCGCCGCATCGACGCCCGTGAGGCGCTGCGCCTTGAGCCCAACCTCGGCAGGACGGTAAAGGGCGCGCTTGTGGCCGAACGCGGGGGGATCGTGAGCCCCTACGACATGGTCGTCGCGCTGTGCGAAAACGCGGTGATCAACGGCTGCGAGCTTTTGCTTGAGACCGAGATAACCGACCTTGCCCGCGAGGACGGCGTTTGGCGGCTGCGGTCGGCGGACGGGCGCGAGTTTTTGTCGCGGACGGTCGTCAACTGCGCGGGCGTCTACGCGGACGAGATAAACAACAGGGTGTCCGGGGACAAATACCGCATCACGCCGCGAAAGGGCGAATACCTCATCGTCGACAAGGCCCACGCGGGCGACTTTTCGGCGTCGATATGCCCCGTGCCCGTCAAGATGGCGACGGGGCACACCAAGGGGGTGTGGGTCGCGCCGACCGTCTCGGGGACGATCATGCTCGGGCCCACCGCGTCCGACGTGCAGAGCAAGGAGGACCTCG
>CAYSRC010000058.1:0-10539 GCA_964433495.1 uncultured Oscillospiraceae bacterium | reverse complement strand
AAGGGAGCCTCAAGGGCACGTGACCCGAGGGATGGGCATAAGCTTTAGGGCCCGGAAACCTTCCCCTGCGGGGGGAAGGGGGACCGCCCGGCGGTGGATGAGGGGTCAGGAGACCTTTTGTTCACGGCAGGAGCGAAGTCGAGTGAGTGAGCTCGGCTCACCCCTTATCTTGTTCTTACTATCTGAGTTAAGCTGCGTTTGCGCAGGGGCGAAGTCGGGCGAGAAAGCACACCTCACCCCTCATCAGTCACCTACGCTGCCACCTTCCCTTACACGGGGGAGGCTCAAAGGCGCGAGACCTGAGGGCAAGCATAAACTTTGAGACTTGCTGCAAGCAGGGTCCCCACACCGCGCAGTGGGAACAACCGAAGTCACCCTCTCTTTAGCCGCTTCCCTTATCTTTTGATAATCTCCGGCCCCCTGTGCAACCATGCGCAGAAAAACACCAAAGGCGCGTCCCCTCGTTTCGGGACGCGCCTTTTTGACGTCGCGGTCATCAAACTACTTAAAACCAAACTGAGCCTGTTCACTGCGCAGACGGCTTTGTTTTTCTGCGCGGCAGGCTCTCTGGAAGCAAGCCCCTGCAAGTCGGCGCGGGAGGGGGCTGCCGGCCCCTCGCCGACAAAAGGAATTCGGACTCGAAGAAAGCAGAACCGCGCAGGACAAGCTCCGTCCGGCCGAAAGGCCCACGGCTCTGTCTGCTCTGCGGCACAAAAGCCCGCGCCGTCACCGCAGCGCCCTACGGCTGTACAAAGCTGCACTGTGCCGCCGTCAGCCGTTTATCGCCTTTTTAAGCGCGTCGACGCAGTCGGTCTTCTCCCAGCTCACCCCGAGGTCCTCACGGCCCATGTGGCCGTAAGCGGCAAGGCGGGCAAAGCCGGGCTTGCGCAGGTCAAGCTTTTTGATGATGCCGGACGGCCGCATGTCGAACACCTTGTTGACGGCATCCGCTATCGCGGCGTTCGCGGCCTTCTCGGTGCCGAACGTCTCGACAAAGACAGAAACGGGCTTCGCCACGCCGATGGCGTAGGCAAGCTGAACCTCGCACCTGTCCGCGAGCCCCGCCGCCACGATGTTTTTGGCGATATATCTCGCCATGTACGCGCCCGAGCGATCGACCTTTGTCGAGTCCTTGCCCGAGAACGCGCCGCCGCCGTGGCGCGCGCAGCCGCCGTAGGTGTCGACGATTATCTTGCGCCCGGTGAGCCCGCTGTCGCCCACGGGCCCGCCGACGACAAAGCGCCCGGTCGGGTTTATGTAGTACTTGGTGTTGTCGTCGAGCATGTCGGCGGGAAGGGTGGTCAGGATGACCTTTTCTTTTATATCGCGGCGAAGGGTCTCGATGTCGACGTCGTCGGTGTGCTGGCTGCTGACGACGACCGCGTCGATCCTCTTAGGTCTGCCGCCCTCGTACTCGACCGTCACCTGCGACTTCCCGTCCGGCCTGAGGTAGGGCAGCTCGCCCGACTTGCGCACCTCGGTGAGCTTTTTGGAGAGCTTGTGCGCAAGGCTCGCGGTGAGGGGCATAAGCTCCTCGGTCTCGTTGCAGGCATAGCCGAACATCATGCCCTGGTCGCCCGCGCCGAGCTGCTGCTCGTCGCCGTTTTTCGTCTCAAACGAGCTGTCGACGCCCATCGCGATGTCGGGGCTCTGGCTCTGCAGGGCGATGGTCACCTCGCACCCGTCGGGGTCAAACCCGCAGTCGGGCGTATAGCCTATCCCTCGGATGACGCCGCGCACCACCGCCTCATAGTCGACCTTCGCTTTGGTCGTTATCTCGCCCATCACCCAAACATGGTTGTCCTTCACCATGCTCTCGCAGGCGACACGGCTGGCGGGGTCCTGCTTGAGAAGCTCGTCGAGGATGCTGTCGGAGATGAGGTCGCATACCTTGTCGGGATGGCCTTCGGTGACCGACTCGGAAGTGAAAAGATAGTTGTTCATTTTGAAGACCTTTCCGTCAAATTAAGGTGAAAACAAAAACACGCCCGACCCGAAAGGCCCGGCGCACAAAGCAAAACGCTCATCTGTCGGCTTTCGCCGCAGGATTTAGCACCTTACCGCAAAGGCAGGTTGCCGGACTTCACAGGGCCTGTTCCCTTAGTCACTCTTAATAAGACTTATATTTATTTGTTGCGACTATTATATACCGCCCTTTTCGGTATGTCAACAGCAAAGTTCAGTTTTTATCCGTTTTTCGCCTTTTTTCCGCGACGCGGCAGGCTTTATAAGCGGGGACGCTCTGCCGCGTCCCGACACTTCCCGCAGAAACCTCCGCGCTTCAAAAACAGCGGTACGGTGCGAACCGAAAATCCTTCTGATTTGTTGTATTCTAATGCAAATATACTAATTGTAAAAAGCGATCGCTTTCAACGAAGCTCCCCTGTACACACGATTCGCTTTCTCAAAAGTCCCCATGTAGAGGGAAGCCGCAATGGGGGATTGTGTGCCGCGAGCCGAGATTGGGACAAAGAGGCATGTTCAGGCGACAGGGCCCTGCACAATCAATTCCTCAGCCGCACAAGTGCGACACGGCTCGCATACTCCCGCAGAGTGTTGTCGCGCGTAATAGGAACGGACGCGCGACACGCCCTACATATTCCCGTAGGGCGGCCGCATGTTAAAGGTACGGACATGCGACTGAATTCCCGAGAATATGTGAACCCTGCCGAATGGAGTCGGTACGACATTCGGCACAATTCACGGGATGTATGTGAACCGCCGAACGCCGCACCGATTGCGATGCGCATCTGTCGCGCGGAGCGGTCAAATGCAAGCGGAACGGACATTTGACATGCGGCGCAGTATTATGCGCCTTCCGGGCTATCGTTCCGATTAAGCCCGACCGACCGTTCGGCAAGTGGGCTTATGGCCTGCCGCCCGAAGGGCATGCGCAGGCTTTGGGGCTTGGGCTCTCAGAAAAGCGGCAGCCGCCCCGCCTCCCCGGCGCGTCCTGTCGCGTTTTCTTTAAAGACGGCCGTGAAAAGCATAGAATAAAATGGGCGGATGTTTTATTCTTTGTTGTATTCTCTTGCGGATATACGCAGTGTAAAAATGCACATCGTTTTTAGGGTTGGATTCCCTCTGCCGCGCCGCGCGGCATGAGACGGCCCTCCTCATCCGCGGCAGAGACCCGCGGCCGCACAAATCACGCGAAAGCCCCGGGCTTCTGTACCGTCCCGGGGCGCGAATAAAAAGCCAATCTGACAGGTCTCAAACACCGCTCCGATCCGCGGCGACCAGCACGCCGTGCACCACGCTGCGCTCGTCTCCGCCGCCGTATGCCTCGGCACAGGTGCTCAGGACGACAAAGCGCTCGTCACCCGAGAGCTCGACGTCCGACGACACGACCGATCTGCCGCGCGCCGCCTCGAGGTACGCGTCAAGTTCGTCGCACGGGCCGGTAAACACGGTGTAGGTCTCGGAGTAGGCATTGGTTCGGTAGGCGCTGAACAGCCGGATTCGATAGTTTACCTCGGGTGTCAGCAGCCACATCTCGGGGTGCGCGTCCGCGAACGCCTGCTGCTGCCACATCTCAAGGCAGGCAAACATCGTCCCGTCGTTCATGTGGTGGCCGTATATAATCGTGTTGGCGTCCGCAAAGCCGTCGCGGTTTTTTTCCTCCACAAAAATCGAGCCCGCCACGGTGTAGTTGTTCTCGTAGTCGTGCCTGAGATAGGTGTCGTTGTCCGCGCCCTTGAGCACGGGATAGCTTATCTCGGTGTCCTCGCAGTATAACCAGCCCACGATGTCGCCGTTTACGGCGCGCAGGGCGTCAAAATCCACCGCAATGGGCGCCGCGGCGGCGTCCCCTGTTTCGGCGGGCGCGGCGCTTACAAACCTGTCGGCGGCGTCGGTGTAAAAATCCTGCCTCTGCTTATTCTTCAGCGAAATCACCGCTATCGCGGCAAGCGAGCCCGTGAAGACGGCGGCGAGGCACACAATCAGGGCGATGCGCGCACCCCTCTTTTTGCGGGCGCGTCCGCTGTATTTTATCGCGCCGCCCCCCGCTCTGAAGACGACGGGCGCGCCGCCCGACGGGGCCGGGGTTTTGTTCTTCCCGCCTCCGCCAGCCCTGTACACGGCGGAATCTTCACTGTGGGCCTCCGCACCCTTTAGCGCAGGGGTCATATCATCCGGCGCGCTCACTCGTCCGCTCTTTTCAGCGTCTGCCGTCCCAAAGGCAACGAAGTCCTCTCCCTGCGGCTCCGCGGCTCGCCCCTCGGACGTCGTGCCGCTCTCCGCAAGGCTATTCTTCACACCGAAATCGGAGGAGACCGTATCCCGCGTCCCTGCGGCCCTCTTCTCCTCGTCCGTCCGTCGGCCGCGCGCCCGCAGCCCCGTCGCGGAGAGGTTGAGCAGCGCGCCCGCAGCCGCGACGCCGATGACATACCATCGCCCGACGCCGCCCGTGTATATCTCAAGCAGCGCGCCCAGCCGCGGCACATGGCGCGTGACGACACCGATCACGTCGCTGTAGCGCGCCGCCTCGCGGTCGGCCTCGGCGTTCGCGTCGCCCTTGGTCACGATGCTGCTCTCGTCGGGGTCATTCTCCACCGCGCGGTGGGTGACGACCGCATCCCCCCTGTAAAAGGCTATGACGTCGCCCTCCTCGATCTCGGACGGACGCACGCGGCGCACGAAAATCGCGCTGCCCACGGGGATGGACGGCTCCATGCTGCCGCTGACGACATTGTAGACCTCATACCCCGCCATGTGCGCGAGCGGCACGGGCAGACACGCCGCGATGACGAGCAGCAAAAGAAGTGTGCCGAGCGCATTGCACAAGGCGGCGGGCAAATTCTTGCCGCGCCGCCCCATGTCACGCGCTTCGGCTGTTTTTTCAGCTGTCCTGCGCATCCTTTTTCTTCCTCTTTTTTATAATCAGCACCACCGCGAGCAGCCCGAGCAGGATCACCGTGCCCGCCATGGCAAGCCTTACGCTCAGCGGCAGGTTCATAAAGGGGGTCGCAAACTCGGCCAGTATGTCGGCGAGCTTCCATTCGGACAGCGGCACGTTTTGGTCGTCGATGTCCTGATATTCGGGAAGCGGCGTCGGCCGGTCGTCGATCACCGTTATCTCCCCGCCGCCCTCGACCACGGTGACCCCCGTCGTCTCCTCGACGACCGTCTGCGTCACCGTCTCGACATCGAGCGGGGTGTAAACAAAGCGGATGACGTTCTCGGCCTCGTCGGCCGTCAGAACCTTGCCCGCGTTGTACGCCGGGGGACGGTATCCCTCGATGTACCGGCAGGCGACAACCGCCCTGTCCCCCACGGAGCCGCGGAAATACTCGGGGTCGGCAAGCGCGTTGCCCTCGGCGTCGACATACTCGACCGTATACCGAACCATGTCGCCGCTCACCTTGTACGCCACGACATAGTCGCAGTCCCCCGTCACGGGCAGGTTGCTGTTGCACAGCTCCTCCCGGCCGCTGACCCTGATGCCCTTTATCTGATACCTGCTGTCCTCGGGGACCTCGATCAGCTCATACGGGTTGAGCGTGACCCTTTGGCCGTACCGCAGCCCGCTTATCACAAGCACGTCGCCGTCGCTTGTGATGGTGACGCCGCCGTCGGATACGCCCTGCTGCACCTCGCGCAGCTCGCCCTGCGCGCCAGAAAACAGCCGCACGGTATATGTTCTGCCCGCGGCCTCGACGCCGCTCTCAAGCGCCGGTGTCACAAGCAGCGCGCATATCAGCAAAAAGCAGAGTGCCTTGCCGGCCGCCTTTTTGAGGCGTTTGCGCTCCCTCAAGCCCACGAGTGCGAGCACGAGCAGCAAAAGCCCGCTGACGGCCGCCGCTATGATAAACGGCAGCAGCTCGTTTCGATCGCCCGTGCGCACAACGGTCGTTCTGCGCGTCGTCACGACCTCGGTGCGGCTGAGCACCGGGTCGACGGCGAAGGAGATCTGAAGCCGCGCAAGGGTGTTCTGATAGTCGTTGCCCTGCGTCTCGCCGTCGAGCGAAACCTTGAGCGTCACGGCGCCTGTTCCCCCCGCGGGGATGCGCTCGAGGAAAAAGTCGTCCTCGAGCCCCTCGGTCGCGGTCTCAAGGCCGACGCGGTCGCTGAGGTCTGCGCGCTCGCCGCCCACGGTGTCGCTAGTGAACAGAACCTCCCGGTCCCCGCTCGAGTTGTAGTATATAAGCTCGTACTCGTACGCGCCGCCCGTGGCGCTGCTCGCGCTCTCAAGCGACTCGAGCACCCTGTTCGACATGTACCAGTTGGCGTCCCGGCCGTTGTCGTTTTTCAGCTCGAGGCGCAGGGTTATCGTGTCGCCGGGAAGCATCTCGTACACCTTGCTCGCAAGCTCGGAGGCGGTATAGCCGCTTTCGAGCCTGTTGTCCCCGGTGAAGGTGACATCCCAGCTCGCGCTCCTCTCCTCGGCAAACGCCGCGTGCGGGCACACGAGAAGGACCGCCGCGCACAGCAGAAGGGCAAAAACTCTCCTGTTCATCTCTTCGCCCTCCCTCAGCGCAGGCTCAGCGTGCCGTCCGAGCTTATCTCGACCTCACGCCCCCACGCGCTTTTTATCGCGTCCTGCCCGCTGCTCTGCTGAACCGCGTCGGCAGTGACCTCAAGCCTGAAGCTTGCGTTGTTGTATATAAATGTCGTGAACGTCCTGCCGCCCGACGTCTCGCTGCGCGCGGCGGTCGCCGCCTCGGGGCTTATCATAAAGGACGTCGCAAACGGCGCCGTCTGCTCGCCCGCCGCGAGCGGCCTTGAGTAATAGAGCACCGTGCGCTCGTCGGTCGACGCCTCGTCGTCCCTTATCCAGCCGTTGCCCTCGGTGAGCTCGAGCAGGATGAGCGACGGGTCGAGCTCGCCGCCGAGCGCCGACGACTTGACAAGCTCGCCGCGCTCGTTCTCCGCCATCCAATAGCGGCGGATCGTCACGCGGACATACTCGGTGATGTTGCCCACCTCGCCGCTCTCGTCGACGGGGTTGCGCACGCACAGCTCCTCGCGGTAGCGCACCCCCGTCCTGAAGGGCTCGCTTTCGGGTACGGGCGTCGTGCTCGAGCCGACATACAGGGCGCCGAGCAGCGCCCCCTGCCCGTCCGCGCCCCTGCCCGAGACCGCCTCGCCGTTTTCGGCGACGACCGCGCCGTTTTCAACGAGCTGGATGCCGATCTCGCTCAGCCGTACCGTCGAGACATAGTTGTCGGAATAATAGGTCAGCGCAGCATTTGCGCCGCCCACCGTGCTGAAGCCGAGAAGCGCGGCCGCCAGCACCAGCGCGACAACCGTGAAACGGGGCGACGACAGCAGCTTTTTAAACCCTTTCATCACGCCGCACCTCCCTGTCCGCCGTTTTCAAACGCCGCGGCGCCGTTCGGGACGGGCGTGCCGTCCGCGTTATAGCGCACGGGCGTCGACTCGTAGACGACGGGCATGTCAAACCCGTCCGGGACCTCCCCCTTTTGGACGTCCGGCACCGTTATCACGATGTCGAGCGGCCCTGTCGCGGCCACCGTCCCCGCGGGCTGTTCTGCCCCCTCGCCGAGGTTTGCGACGGGCGTCGCGTAGTAGAACCACCCGTCGCCGCCGTCCGTCCAGCCCTCGCCGCTTATCGTCGTCTCATACGCAGAGAACGCCCTCGCCCGCACGTAGGAGGGCTCGGTATACGGCTCGGCCGAGATCGTCGCGTGCTTTGTCCAATTCGCGAACTCCTCGGTTATGTCGGTGTTGCTGCCGAAGCGAAGCTGCCGGCCACCGTCGGCGCGCACCGACGCGGTGAAGTAGGCGAGCGCCGGCGGAACCGCCGCCGTCAGCGCCAGCAGCAGCGCAAGCGCTGCGGGCGCAAGCTTTCTCTTGTTCATCTCTCACGCCCCCCTGTCAATCGGTTTGGTCGGCGGGCAGCGGCAGGTCGTCCACCCATCTGCCGCTCTCCCGGTCAAAGTGCCTCTTTATCCAGCTCCAGCCCACGTTTTCGTCAAACTCAAAGCTGTTCACCACCGAGCCGCCGTCGCCCGAATGGGAGCCGTCATAGTTGTTGACAAAGGCGGCGGTCACCGTCTCCCCTGTCTGAAGCTCGGTCGTCGAACCGTCGGGCCCTCTGCCGGGCACGTCAACACTGATTATGCCGCCTCTGATGCCGTGTATCACAATCGTTTTTTCCGTCAGCGATACCTCGGACGAGTCGTACGCGCCCGACGGGTCGCCCGGCACCACCGACACGCTGTCGAGGGTATACTTTTGACCCGAGTACACCTCGGCGACGGTCACGTCGCTGCCGACGGGTATGCAGTCGAGCAGCCGCACGATCTGCGAGCCCGCACCGTCAAAGGTCATGGTGAGCACCCTGTCGAACACGGCTTCACCGCTGTGCGGGTCGCTCGCCGTCACCCTGAACACAAACGTCTCGGGGTCGCCCATCCTCGTCACCGTCTTTTGAAGGGCAAGGCTCGCATAGCGCGGCTCGACCTCCCACTTGCACACGGTCGCGACGTTGTAGATAAATCCGCTCTGCTGCTCCTCCTCGCCGCTCGCGAGCCCCGGGACCGAGACGAGCTGGGGCCGGAAGGTGTACAAACTCGTATCGGTATACGCGATCGAGCATATGCGGCTGCCCGCGTCGGGGTCGCCCTTGTCCTTAGGGCTCGCGACGATGTAGGGAAGGCGGTCCTCGCTGTACTGCGGGACGTCGCTTCCGTGCACCACCGTGAGATAGAGCCCTGCGGGAACCTGTGCCGCCGCGCCGACCGAGGCGGTGTACGGCATTTGCAGCGAGCCGTCACGCACCGCGTCCTCGGGGATGTCGCCCGGCGTCACCAGCGGAGAAGCGCCGAAAAGACGCTCGCTCACGAGGTCTACGAGGTCGCTCCAATCGCTGACGGGCGAGCGGTCGGGGTCGTCGAGGGTATAGTAAAACACCAGCCACTCGCTCGCGCCCGCGGCGTTTTCACCCGCAGGGTCGTTTGACAGAACCTGTGTGCGGAAGTTGACATTATCGGTGACATAGTCCCTGATGACGTCATAATACTCCTTTGAGTTGTCGGTGCAGAACGCGAACGCCTCGTAGCCCGGGATGCGCACCGCAGCCGCTATCCTGTACATGTCGACGACGGTGCCGTCCTTGTCGGGCGTCTGCTCCATGTCCGCAGGGAAGCTGAGGCGCAGGCTGCACTGCTCGGCTATGCCGAGGTCGCCCCTGCCGGCCGGGACGATACTGCCGTCCTGCGGCGCGGCAAACGCCCGCCCGTCGAGCGCCGGCGAGGCGAGGCACAGGCCCACGGCCAGCGCGGCCGCCGCCAGCGCCGCCGCAAACGCGCCGCGCCCCCTCCTTGCCCTATTTTTCTCTGTCTTCATCGGCTTCTCTCCTTCCGACATCGTTCAATGCGTTCTCTCGGCAACCATTTTTTGTCTTTTTTGCCCGTTTGCCGCCCCCTGCGTCTCTGTTCTTTATCCGCCCGAATACGACCATGCCGATCGAGGTCAGCAGCAGCAGCGGCGCCGCAAGAGCCGGGATGACATATCTGCTCGGAACCCTTCGCGCCTCGCCCGTCTTGATCGAGGCGTCGCTCAGGTTCTCGACCCTGTGCCCGCGCACCAAAATCCTATGCGTGTTCACGCCGTACGGTGTGCAGGTCACCAGCGTGCAGTAGTCCCTGCCCTCCTCGACCGCGATGTTGTCGACGGCCTCGGGCAGCACGATCCGCACCTGGTCGACCTGATAGGTGACCGTCTGCTCAAGCACCGTGACGGTGAAGATATCCCCCTCCTGCATGAGGTTGAGGTCGGTGAACAGCCTCGAGGACGGCAGACCTCTGTGCGCCGACAGCAGGCAGTGGGTGCCCGCCCCGCCCACGGGCAGGCTGCTGCCCGGGATGTGGCCGACGCCTATCTGCAAAACCTCCTCCGAGACGGTGTGGTAGATGGGCAGGTTGACGTCGATGACGGGTATCCGCAGATATCCTATGATGCCGTCGCCCGTCAGGTTGAGCAGGCTGTTGTACTCCTCAAGCTCCTCGTCGCTCAAAAGGAATGTCTGCTCGCCCGAGGCGACGCGCGCGTTATACTGCCGCGCGGCCTCGATGGCCGCCTCGCGCTCCTCGGGGGAGATGAGCTCGACCGTCTCGGCATAGTTCGAGATGGCGCGGGACTGGTGAAACGAGTTCCACCAGTCGCTGACGGTTGGGTACAGCAATAAGCAGAGCCCCGAGAACAGCACGAGGTACAAAATGATCTCGACAATGTGCTTTTTCAAAAAAGCCTTCATAAAACGGGGTTCTCCTTACTGCCGTCCGCTTTGCCGCCCTTAGGCGTCAAGGCCGCCCCACCGCCGGGGAGCGGCGGGGAAAGCTCCTGTGTAAACTATCCTGTGTCCCCGGCACGCCGCACGGACGACCGAGAGTGTATGGTCCTTAAGGCTCCCTTCCCGCGCGTAAGCGGTTCAACGCACGGTACAACTCACGGGATTATGTGAGCCGTGTCGCACCTGTGCGACTGAGGGATTGCCGCCCTTAAGCCTCTCCCGTGGGGGAAGAGCCGAACGGTCGGCCGTAATCGGTACGACGGCCGACACTCCGCGCG
>CAYSRC010000057.1:0-10679 GCA_964433495.1 uncultured Oscillospiraceae bacterium | reverse complement strand
GGGGTGACAGGCGGTTTGCAGAGCAGTTGCGGCGCAAACCGCCGCCGAGAGGGGGGAATCCCCCCTACGGAAAATCCCGACGCGATGATATACGCGTCGGGATTTTGGTCGGAGTGCGGGGACTCGAACCCCGGGCCTCCTGCTCCCAAAGCAGGCGCGCTACCGACTGCGCAACACCCCGCTATTCGGTTTTTGTCGGGCGACGGTCACGGGCCGTCACAATCCCGAGGCGCGCATGTTCTCCCGCCCGGTGAAAAACCCATTCGCCGTACTGCTGCATTATATGATACCATTTTAAATCCGCAAAAGCAAAGGGAACAAGTGCGGGGCCTCTTTTATGCGATGTTTCCCCGGGGACCGCGGCAAAGCGCCCGTTAAAGCTTATCCCCGCCGCGCGCCCGTTGACGAACGGCGGGAAAACAGCGAAAAAACAGCGCTCCTCGGCAAAATGCCCGCCATTCCGCCGGCAAGATCCCGCTTAAAAGGACTCAGCCTGCGCTCTCCCTCAGGCTGTTCAAGCCCGCGGTGCTGCCGACGGGCACAAGCGATATCCCGCCGCCCTCGTGCGCGACATAATACATGAACACCTGGTTGTCGAGCCTGCCCATCAGCCCGTCCGCAAACAGCGGTGAAAACTCCTTGATGAAGTACTCGTCGGTCTTGAGCACAAACACCAGCTCGACCTCCTGCTCGTCAAGGTAGTTCGCAAAGTCCTGCCTGTCCGCCTCGACGTCGTAAAAGCCGTCGTGCTCGCTGCCCGGCTCGACAAAGTTTCCGCTTCCCATCATCTCGACGGTATAGGCGGGCATCATCTCGTAGTTGAAGATAAACGCCTCGCCCCCCTCCGAGCCCTGACACACAAAGTATATCCTGTCCTCGACGCTGAGGTCCCTAAACGAGCTTGTGAGCTTTTTTATCTCGGTTCTCACGGGGTCGACGCTCAGGTACAGTCCCCCGTTTGTGAAGACGCGATCACCGACGCCCGGCATGAACAGCAGAGTCACCAGCGTAAACGCCAGCGCGGCGCCGATGCCGCACAGCTTTTCGAGGCGCCTCAGCTTCACCCCGCAGTGCGAAAACACCACACCGACGACAGCGACCATCCAGCCGAGCATATAGGACGAGATATAGCGATTAAAGGACGCAAGTCTCAGAATATGCGGCATCGTCGCGGTATAGCAGTAGGCGTGGAAGTAGTAGTAGGCGAAAAAGCCCGCGCAGGTGACAAGCGAAAACGCCGTGACCTTCAGGATCTTTTTGCGCTCAAGCGTCAAAACCGACGCGGCGATCGGCGCCAGCGTGAACAGGATGACCGTCACGCCGAGCGGGCCGAACACCGACGGATGGTTTACAAACAGCATGTCGGTCATCTCTTTGACGAGGTCGTTGAAGAAGGGGTCCTTGCCCGCGAATATCTCGAACACGCTGTACTCGTACGGCTCCGCCACACGCGAGAGCCCCGACGTCGCGGCAAAGTGCGCGTTCCAGATGAGCTGGTTCGCCCCCGCGAGCACAATCAGCAGCAGCGGGTAGACCATGCTCAGCACCCTGCTCTCGCGCTTAAAGACCCGCTTTGTCGGCCGCTCGCCCGTCAGCGCCATGTCGACGAAGATGACACCCGCCGCAATCATGCCGAGCGCCATACCCATGTCCTTTAACATCGACAGCGACGCGATGACCGAGGCCGTCGCGATAAACTTGGGCCAGCCGTCCGCCTCGCAGTGGAAGTGCATGAGCAGCGCGCCCCCGAACAGCACCCCGAGCGGGATGTCGGAATAGGCGGAAAAGTAGAGCAGGACGCCCTCAAACGAGTAGTAAAACGCGTAGAGGCCGAACAGCGAAAAGAACGCCGCGGACACGATCGAGAGGACGTTTTTCCACTCGATGTTCGCGAAGATGAGCGCCATGCACGCCATCAGCAGCATGTCGTAGGCGAGGTAGACCTTCCACTCGGTGAACCCGGCGCTCAGCGACTGCACAAAAAAGCTCAGAACCGCCAAAAACGGCTGGTAGGAGGTGCTGATGATGCTGCTCTCGACCAACGTGTACAGCTGCCGCTCGGTCACCGTTATCTTGGCAGCGGGGCCCCAGAAGGAGAACTCGTCCCACTGCCGGAACGCCGGCTGCCGTATCGCGAACATGACCGCAAACATCACCGTCGCCGCGATGAAAAACACCATGCCCGGCTTGAACAGCTCTTGTGCGACCTTTTTGACGCTCTCCTTTTTTATCGCAAAAAGATACACGGGGCAAAAGAGTGCGAACGCGTAGACCGCCCACACCGCGTACCCCAAAAGCCCGGCCATGCCGGTGAAGATCAAAAACAGGGTCACCGCGCACAGGGTGAACAGCGGCGCGGCCGCGGCGTTGAGCTTAAAGCGCGCCGCAAAAAACATCGAGATAAAAACTATGCACAGCAGTATTGCCGCAATATCCACCGCAAACTCTCCTTATGTCTGAAATCGGTTTATCGTTTATGGGGTAATGACGAGCGAAGCCGCTCGGGACACATTCAAATATTTTCTCCCCTGCAAAGGGGCTGCCGACGCAGCAGGCAGGGGGATCGACTGTGAATAATCAAAACCGCCCCGCACTCCTCGGCAGACCCTTACAAATTATGATCGCCCGCAATCAGGTCAAGTAGTACTGCACGGCGAGCTCCGCCGCCGACAGCGCCGCGAACAGGCCGCACAGGTACACGCAGCCGACATCGCGCTTGAGCTCGTTGCGGGTACCGCGGATAAGCCTTGACATGAGCTTCGCGAGCACCGCGGTCATCACCGGCAGGACGGGCAAAAAGTACCGCGCCTGCACCCCGAGGATCGAGGTGCTGCCGAGCGTCGACCAGGTGCAGTAAAACCCGGTCACCACCGTCGCGTAGCACACGAGCGATATCGCCGAAAAGATGCGGACATCCGAGCGCTTTTGCAGCCGCGCGTCGTCCGAGTACATGCCCGCGACAACCGCCGCGACGGCGACCGACAGCAGGCCCGTGAGCACGCACGACACGTCAAGCCAGCCGAACCTTCCGTACTCCCCGAGATAGAACCCGTTCATGTACCCGTCGACCAGCATGACCATGAGGTAGCGCGCGGGGTTTGCGAGCACGTACATGATCTGCGCGGACACGTTTGTGCCCGCGGGGGCCGCAACGGGCTCGATATTTTTTGCGAACAGCCCCGCGTAAAGCAGCGCGGCGGCGAGCGCAAACAGCCCGACCGCGACGGTGAAGGCAAATATCCCCACCCGCGGGCGCTTGCCCGTCACCCGGTCAGCGGGGATGGAGAACACCGCGAGCGCAAGCGGCAGATAGATGGGCTTTATCATGATAATCACGCCGAACGCGGCCGCCATGACGACGATGTCGCGCCCCGAGACGTCTTCCTTGAAGATGACGCCGAAGTAGAGCAGCACCGCCGCGAGCAGCATCGAGTCATAGGACACCGACGCCGCCATGAACAGCGTCAGCGGCATGAGCGCGAACAGGATGAGCATCCCGCGGTACCGCTTTGCCCACCGCAGCGCCGCGTAGGCGCACGCGGCGAAGATCGCGACATTCACAAGGCGCGCCGCGTAAAGGCACAGCAGCGCGTTGCCGGTGAACAGCCGTGTCAGCGCGACCGCAAGCGCCGCGGGGATGTAGGGCAGCACAAGCTGAATCTTGGTCTCGTGCCGCTCTGCGGGCTGCGCCCCCGACGCGCAGGCATCAAGGTATCCCGCGATGCGGGACACCGCCGTCGCCTCCCCCGTCTGCTGAAGTCTCGAGTAGAATTCGCCGGGGAAGAAGTCGACGAGCAGCTCGACGCTGTCGGGAAAGGTCTCCTGCCCGTCAAAGCCGAGCCTCCCCTGCGATATCGACCACGCCCGCAAAAAGTGGGTGTACTCGTCGGGAACCTGCAGCGGCGCCGTGCCGAGCGCGAACAGGCAGCCCACGACGCACACGATCACCGCGAGCTTTCTCTCGACCGTCCCGATCCGCTTGATAATCAGCCACAGCAGCAGATAGAACACCGAAAACGCCGCAAAGATGCAGGGCACGAGGATGTCCTGCATCCCTCTTGTCGCGGTGAACATCCTCGTCGCCTGATACCCGACTGCGGCGACAAGGCCGCTGCATATCCAGTATCCCTCGGTCCAAAACGGGCGGCGGTTCTTTTTTACAAGCGACACGACGACAAAAACCGCGTTGACCGCCGCGCCGAGCGCCAGCGCGAAGAACAGCGCCCGGCCCGCGCTGAAGTGCTCGGGCGGCAGCGGCGGGTTGAGCGTTATGCCGAAAAACTCGACCGTGCTGCCGAGCCGTTCGGTCGGGTAGATTCTGACACTGTCCACCCGCTCCGCGTCGATGTCGGCCGTGTAAACCCCGTCGCCCGCGCTCGCGAGCGCCGCGATAAACTCGCCCTCGATGCCGTCCTTGACGCCGGCGTAGTAGAGCACCGTCTCGGTCTCGTCAAAGGCCTCGCGGCGCATCGAGACATCGAGCGTTCGGACAGGCACGCCGCCTATCCCGTCGCACAAAAAACAGGCGTCGCGCGCGAGCGCGCGGTAACTGTTTTCGCCCACCTCGAGGTATTCGCTGCGACGGAACCCGTCCGCGCCGAACCACGCCTCGACGAACTCTTCGCCGCCCCCCGGGGTCGACCCTATCAGCAGCAGCTCGGCGCCCGCGGCCAGCAGGGCGGCGAGGGCGAGGGCAACCGCCCTCACCGCAAAGGTTTTTCGTGCAACGGGCATACAGCAACCGCCTCCTAAACACCGCCGGGCCCCTGCCCCGCACACAGCGCGCGGGACGGGCGTCGCCTCGGGCGGCAAAACTGCTCATTTTTAAGTCGGGGGAAAAGGCCTCGCCGTCACAGCTCGATGAGCTCGTCGGCGGCAAAGTCCCGCACCGCCTTCGTCCCCAAAACCTCGAACCATTTGGTCGGCGACACGCCGTTGCCGGGGCGCTTGACGTCGAGGTTGTCCTCGCTCAGCGTCTCTCCCGCTTTTATGTCGCGCGCGGCGACGATGCTTTTGCGCGCGATCTCGATGTTTTTTCGCTCGGACGCGCTGACCGTCTTGACCCCGCTGCCGAGCGCGAGCTCGACCTCGCGCACCGCCTTCACCATGGCGGCGAGCTCGCCCGGCTCGAGGCTTGCCGCCTGGTCGGGGCCGTCCATCGAGCGGTCGAGGGTAAAGTGCTTTTCGATGACGGCCGCGCCGAGCGCGGCCGCGGCGACGGGCGCAGTGATCCCGAGCGTGTGGTCGGAGTATCCCACCCTGCCGCCGAACCGCTCTTTGAGCGTCAGCATCGCGAGCAGGTTTGCGTCCTCAAAGGGGGTCGGGTACTCGGTGTTGCAGTGCAGCAGCGTCACCTCGGGGCAGCCGCCCTCCTCAAGCGTCCGCTTCGCGAACGCGATCTCGTCGAGCTCGGACATGCCCGTCGACAGGATGACCGGCTTTTGGGCCCGCGCGACACGCAGCAGCAGGGGCAGGTTGGTTATCTCGCCCGAGGGCACCTTGATGCAGGGCATGTCGAGGGTCAAAAGAAACTCGAGCGAGGGGATGTCGAAGGGGGTCGACAGAAAGGTGATGCCCCGCTCGTCACAGCGCGCCTTGAGCTTTGTAAACGCGTCGTACGGCAGCCACAGCCTGCGGACCATCTCTATTTGGCTCTCGTCCGCGCCGGTGGCGGCCTGCTGGTACTCGGCCTTTCGGGCGTACACCGACATGACCTTCTCGGGGATAAAGGTCTGAAACTTCACCGCGTCGGCCCCGGCGTCGGCGGCGGCGTCCACAAACCTCTCGGCGAGCTCGAGGCTGCCGTTGTGGTTGACGCCCGCCTCGGCGATTACATACACGCCCATAAAAAACCCTCCGTTATATCTATTCGGGTATGCGGGAGCGGAACAGCCCCTCGTTGCCCATATATCCCTCGAGCTGCGACTGCGTCAGCTGCTCCACCACATACACATCGAGTGTGTGCGCGCCGAACAGGCAGCTCTCGCGATAGGTGTCAAAAAAACAGTCGACGACGGCGCTGCCGTCCATGAGCGCGAGGCCGGTGTCCGCCGCGATTGCCCAGCCGTACACAAAGCTGCCGTCGCTGCTCGTGATGTACAAAAGCGAGCCGTACGGGATGACGTCGGGGTTGACCGCGACGAAGCCCTGGCTCAGGTACAGCCCCGACGCGCCGTAGACGAGCGTGCGGCTGCTGCTGTAGGCCGTCGAGCGCCCGCTTATCACGTTGGTGTACGAACTCGGCACCCCGCCGACGATCGATGCGCTTGTAAAGCGCGAGCCGTCGAGCGGCGACATGACGGCGCTGCTGTCGCCCTCGAGCACGATCGAGTTTGTCGGCGCCTTCACCGTCTGCTCGCTTACGATCTCGCTGTCCGCGAGCACACCGTCGACATAGCGGTCGCGGTACACCCTGAGCACCTCGCCGAGGCTCTCCTCATTCATGACCTGCGTTGTGCCGTCCCTGATGAGCGGCGAGCGCTTGATGACCTGCTCGCCCATGACCTCCTCCGACTCCTCGCGGGTGCGGTAGGTGACGCGTCTGACCGTCACGACGTCCCCGTCGGCGAGCTCGGTGTCGAGCGACGGGCTGACAAGGTCGTCCTCGCCGAGCTCGACCTCGGCGGCGGCAAGCGCGTCCTCAACCGTGCCGCTCGCAAAGCGCACCTCGGTCTGCGCACCGTCCGCCTGCACCGTCACCGAAAACGCCCGCACGACCGAGAGAAATTCGGTCGAGCCGACCGTCTCGGACACCACCTCGTCCTCATCCGCTATCTCGATTACCTCGCTGTAGGCGGCCCTCGCGTCCCGGTGGGTCAGCACACAGCCCGCAAGCTCGCCCTCATCGTCCTTGACGTAATAGAGGTCGCCCGCGAAAAACGACCATGAGATCGGCCCCGCCAGCAAAAAGGCGCACACGAGCGCCGCCGCAAAGCCGCCTATCCACGACGACATCCCGCGCCGCTCGCTCCCGTCTGTGTGATGCGGGCCGTCGGCGCAGGGTGTCGCCCCGCCGTCGTTTTTGTCCGCGCCCGCGGCTTCGTCCGTATCTGCGGCGCCGCCCGACCCCGAGGCCGCGGGGGCGCTGTCGGCCGCGGTATTCGGCGCGCGGAACACGGTCTTTTTGCCGCCCGCTTCCCCGCCCGTTTTTGAGTCGGCCTCCGCCGGGGGCGTCATCTCGCCCTCTTTTTCCCGCGTGCGCCGCGGGGCGGAGGCTGTCGTCGCGGGGTCTGCCCCGACGGCTTCGCCCGCAGCGCACGACGCTGCATCGGCGGGGCGCGCCGCGCCGTTGCAGCCGCCCTCGTCGGGTGCGGTTTTTTTGACTTCGGCTGCGGGCGCGGGGCCGCCGTTTTTTGGGGCAGTCATGTCGGAAGCCGGCTCCCCGGTGTCCCGTCCGCCGTTTTCGTCGTCTCTCTCCCGAGGCTCTGCCTTTGCCGCGATGTCCTGTCCGCCGTCCGCAGCCGCACTCCCCGGGACGTCCCGCCGTCCCGACGGGGTGTCCCTGTCGGCGTATTTCGCCTCGGCGCCGCGCGCGCCCGTTTTATCCCGTTCGCCCTGCACCTCGCGCAGCAGCTCGAGGACCGCCTCGTCCCCCGTCGCGCCCGCGCGGTGATCTCCGTCGGGCGAAAAATATCTTAACACACAATAATCAACAAAAGTAAAACAAAATCCCATCTATAAAAATAACCTCTTAATAAACTGCTTAATATGCGCGCCTCCCTACAGTCCGCTTATGTGGGCGTTGGTCAGCGCGGTGAAGGTTCGCCGCAAAAAGTCGGGGTAGTCCCGCTGCTTTGCCGCGATGAACTCTTTTATCGTCTGGCGCTCGCTTTTGCCGTCGACAGGGCATCTGCTCTTGACGACAGGCAGCCCCTTTGCAGCCGCTGCCGCCGCTGTCTCGCGCTCTGTGCACAGCACAAGCGGGCGGATGACGGTGATCTTTTTTCTCGAAAGATAGGTCACGGGCGAAAAGGCAGCGATGCGTCCCTCGTGAAACAGGTTGAGAAAGAAGGTCTCGACGACGTCGTCCATGTGGTGGCCGAGCGCGAGCTTGCCGACGCCGTGCTCGACGCACAGGTCGTGCAGCGCGCCCCTTCTCATCCTCGCACACAGCGCGCAGGGGTTCTTTTCGCGCCGCGTCTCGAACACCACCCTGCCGAGGTCCGAGCGCTTTACGGTGTACGGCACACCCAGCCCGCGGCAGAGGTCGGCAATGGGCGACCAGTCGGTCTCGACGCCGCCGAAGCAGGGGTCGAGGGTGAACGCCGAGAGCGAAAACCGCCTCGGCAGATAGCGCCTGAGGCCCGCGAGCGCGCACAGCAGCACCACCGAGTCCTTGCCGCCCGAGACGCCCACCGCGACGCTGTCGCCGTCCTCAATCATGCCGTATGTTTCGCACGCGCGCCTTACGCGGCTCTCGATCCCACGAAGCTGAACCATCCGTCTGCCTCCGCTGCGACGCCGTCCGCATTTTTCGATACAGGCCCTCTCGGCGGGGCGCATCCCAACGGACGCGCTTTTAAAGCACGCCCCGTTCGCACCGCCCCGATACGATCAAGCGGCCCCGCCGCGCCGACCGCGGGGCGTCTCAATCGGGTTATATTATACCATTTTAGGGCGATGATTTAAAGTCCCCCCGTCCCGCCGCGCTTTTCGGCCCCTCCCGCGGCGGTGCAGCGCGCCCGAAAAACATCTCCCCGGGATCTTTTTCGACGTCGTTCGACAGTTTTCGCGCTCTGCAAAAGGTATACTGAATATATGATATACAGTTTACAGGGCTGCGGTGCGGGCCGTCCGCCGGCTGCGCCGTATCCCGCAAACCGCGACAGCTGCCGTCAAGGATCATATGCAAGGGGAACGCTTGTGAGCAACCGCTCCGCGGCGGACGAAAGAAAGCAGGTGCAACAATGCCGCATTTCACCCTAATCAGCACCGAGATCATCGATGAGACGGGCACATCCGTCACGACGTTCGGCATAAGCGGGGGAGGCATCGACTACCCCGACCTCACCGCAAGCAGGGAGCGCGCACAGCGGCTTATCGCCGACCTCAACGAGCTCGACCCCGAGACATGTCACCTCGACGACATTGTGTCGGACTTTGTCGGGGAGCCGTGAGCCCGTGCGGCGGACGGCGTTTTTTCTGCCGAGCGGGCGGTACTGTTGACGGCTTCGCGGGCGGACGCGGTTTCGGATGTCCGACCGCGGTTTTTTCCGCCCGCCGGGGCCGCTGTTCGCGCCGTGACGGCGGGGGCGGCGTTTTTGGACGGCAATACGCCCGCTTTTCCCCTTCGGTTTTACCGCCCCGCTCCCGGGGGGATCGCTCAATATGATGCAAAGACGGTTCGACCGCCCCGGACGGTGAATCGCAAGCGCCCCGCAATGTTTTTTCGTGGTTTTATTGACAGCCGCCGAACAATATGATAAACTTTTAACAAAGTTTCGGCGTGGGCTTTGAGAACTCCTTCCTGCCGTACAGCTTTAACAACATCGAAAGGATTATCAAGCAAAATGAAACAGTTGAACGAAAAGGTGGCAATCGTCACGGGTGCAGGTCAGGGCATCGGCAAGGGCATCGCGCTCTACCTCGCAAAGCAGGGGGTGAAGGTGGTCTGCACGGGACGCCGCGAGGATCCCATCAAACAGACGGTCGAGGAGATCAAGGCGCTCGGCGGCGAGGGCTTTTACATGACCTGTGACTCGGCCGACCGCCCCCGCGTCGCCGAGGTGGTCGCGAAGACAGTCGAGACCTACGGCACCGTCGACGTCGTCGTCAACAACGCGCAGGCGGTCCCCAAGTCGGCCCCCGTCGAGTCGACCAAGTACGAGGACATGTACACCGCGTGGATGGCGGGCACGATAGGCTCCCTCAACTTTATGCAGGAGTGCTTCCCCCACATGAAGGCGCAGGGCGAGGGGCGCGTCATCAACTTCGCCTCCGCGACCGGCATGTTCGGCTACGCGGGGCAGCTCGCCTACGCGAGCAACAAGGAGGCAGTGCGCGGCCTCACGAAGATCGCCGCCAAGGAGTGGGGGCAGTACGGCATATGCGTCAACTGCGTGCTGCCGGGCGCCGAGTCCCCCGCCGCCAAGGAATGGGCCAAAAAGTTCCCCGAGAAGTACCAGGCGATCCTCGCGCAGCAGCCCATGCGCCGTCTCGGCGACGCCGAGGAGGACATCGCCCCCGTCATCGGCTTCCTCAGCGGGCCCGATTCCCGCTACTATTCGGGGCAGTGCCTGTTGGTGGACGGCGCCTACTCGATCGCGCCGTAAGGGACTTTGCCTTTTTCGTTTCGTGCAAAGCATGGGGGGCGGCTTTCCCGCCCCCCTTTCTGTTGCGGGGCCGCGCCCGATGTGCACCGCGTCGCCGCACGCCCGGCTTAGGCTCTGATTTATGCACCGAAAGCGGGGCAAAAAGGAAATTGACATAAGCCGTAATATCTGATAAAATATGATGTACCCTAAAACTGAACAAACCGTAAACAACTTTGGAGAAGTACTCAAGAGGCCGAAGAGGCGCCCCTGCTAAGGGCGTAGGGCGGGTAACCGTCGCGAGGGTTCAAATCCCTCCTTCTCCGCCAAAATCCCGACGCGTATATCATCGCGTCGGGATTTTCCGTAGGGGGAAATTTCCCCCTCTCGGCGGCGGTTTGCGCCGCAACTGCTCTGCAAACCGCCTGT
>CAYSRC010000056.1:9112-10869 GCA_964433495.1 uncultured Oscillospiraceae bacterium | reverse complement strand
CCAAAAGCCATAAACAATTATAACAGATTTTTTATCCTGCGCAACCGCATCATGCGTGTTTATCGCACGCGGCCGTTTTTAGGCGTCCATCCCGTGCGGGACACGCGAACAGCATACGCCGGGGCGCACAAAAGGGCCCGCGCCGATTATCGTTCACAGGCCCTTTGCCGTTTTCCGGCGCGGGATATCTTCTCCGCGCTCAGTCCTCTTTGCGCGCATCGTCCTCGCCGCAGGTGTCGATGTATAACTCCTCCGCCTCATGCAGGGCAGCCCTCAAAATCCGCCTCGCCTCGTCGGGCGGCGCGTCGATTGCGCGGGACGCGGCAAAGCAGACGATGTAGTACATCTTTTGATAGTCGGCCATCGGATACACCTCCGACAAAAGTATAAGGCAATTTTTTCTATTACGCAAGTGCGTATACGAAGCTGCGTATAAAAATATACTATCATCTCGAGGTGATAGTATGTCCGTAAAGGATGCGGTGGTGAACCGTTTCAAGGAACTGTGCAGTGAAAGGGGCATAAAACCGAACGAGCTTGCGACTCTCGCGGGTGTCACACCGTCAACCGTATACAGCATGATGGACCCGCGCAGACAGGATGTATCCGTCATCACAATCAAAAAACTGTGCGACGGGCTCGAGATTACCCTCGGGGAATTCTTTTCCACCCCGGCGTTTGAAGCACTCGAGCAGGAGATACGATAGGCTCGTCCGTCCCTCAAAGCGCGCCGAAGGCGACGGCACGAGGCCGTCGCCTTCGGCGCGTCGGTTTTGCCGCCCGGCCGAGCGCCCTTTCTCCGCTTCCGGCCGGTTTCGGGTAAAAAACGGCAAAATGCCGCGCACATCGCAGCCGGACGCAATCCCGGTCATAAAATAAAATTTGTCAACTATAATAGCATTATGGTATAATCAAAAATAAGTATGTAAAAACTGTGAGGTTAACTTAATGGCAGATAACCACAGCATGTTGGGCGGCGGTGCGCACCCCGACGCCGGCAGAACAGGCGACGGCGCCGTGCGCCCGTCCTCCGAGCAGATTATAACGGAAAACAAAACCGAAAATATTGACAGCCTTATAAATGAAATCCTCTCGGGCGGCTCGTCCGCCTCCCCGGCGGCACGGCGCGCCGCGGCGTTTGACCCGGTTGCCGCCAGCCAAAAGGCCCCGTATGTCCCGATGCCTACGATGGATATCGTGTCGGCGACCATGTCGTCCCGCGCGAGCGCGGCGGCAAAGAGCGCCGAGACGGGGGCAGCGCCCGACACAGGGCCCGCAGCGCCCGCCCCGACGGCGAGCGCGCGGGGCGAGAGCAAAAGCTCCTCCGACGAGCTCACCAAAAGCCTTTCGATGTCGATCGACGACCTTTTGAAGGAGCTGGACGCAGTCAGCGTGCAGTCCGACGCCGCCGTCGAAGCGCCGCCCGCCGAACAGGCTGCCGCCCCGGCAGATGCTTCGGCCGCGGAGGACGACGACTTTTTAAAGTCGGTGCTCGAGAGCCTCGCCGACATCGAATCGCTGATAAAGGACGTAAACGGCGATGCCGGGGTTGGCGGTCCCGCCGCCCCTCCCGCCGAGCCCACGGGCAAGGCGGACGGCGCGGGCACTGCGGCGCCCGCGCCCGCACAGCCGATCGAGATAACCTCGGCCGTGTTCGGCGACGCCGAGCCCGAGCGGGCGGAAGTTACGGCAACGGTTGTCCCCCCGACAAGGCCCGCGGCAGCGGACAACGCCGCCCGCACCGCGGAAAGCGCGGC
>CAYSRC010000056.1:0-9012 GCA_964433495.1 uncultured Oscillospiraceae bacterium | reverse complement strand
CCGCCCGCACCGCGGAAGGTGCGGCTCAGCCGGGCGCGGCGCAGACCGCAGGGATCGATTCGCTGTTCACCCCCATTCCCGTGAGCGCGTTCTCCCCGTTTGACGCGGGCGCAGAGGGCGGCAAACCGAGCGAAAAAACCCCTTCGGCCGCAGCCGGTGACGCGGCAGGCGACGCGGCGGTGCAAACCGGCGCGCCCCGGCCCGCCACCGACCCCGAAGCCGCTTCGGCGGCTTCCCAAACCCAAACGCAGAGCGGGCGTGAGCCGCTGCCCGGCTTCGGCGACGTCAACCTGTTTGACGACAGGGGAACCGACAAGCCCGTTTTCGACATGGGCGGCACCCTGTCCGACTCGGGAGAGGCCCCGTCCGCGGGCGGCGATCCCGACCTCGACGCCGAGATCTTCGGCGCACCCGTGTTTGACGGCGCCGCGGCACTTGCGGGCGTCCTGTCCGACAGCGCGTCCAAGCCCGACGCTGCCGACGGCGCACCTGCGGGCACAGAGCCGCCCGTGCCGTCCGACGGCATAAGCTTCGACCTTTTGGATAAGGCTTCTGCGAAGCCCCAAGCGCCGACGCAGGGCGTGTCCGCAGCGCCCGAAGCCCCCGCGGGAGAAAAATCGGAAAAACGGGCGCCGCAGCCCCGGGACGAGGTGCGGACGGTTCTCTCCCCCCTTGACGGGCGGCAGGTGACAGCGCCCGCCGCGGGCGGCGACGCACCCGACTTTTTCACGCAGCCTGTCGACTTCGGCAGCCTCGAGCTCAACAACGGCGACTTTTCGGTCAAGAGCTTTGCGCCCGACAAGGGCGGCCCCCGGGGCGGCGATTTCGTCGTCGGCGGTCCCGAGCGGGGCGACGGGACCGATCTTTTCAGGATGGTCGACGAGCTGCGCAACGCGGTGATTGTCAAAAACTTCTCGCGCGCGTTCACCGAGAACAACCTCATGCGCGAGGGACAGAACACCGCGCTGCGGGTTGAAAACATAAGCTCGACCTACTATATAAGCGAGGGCGGCGCGCCCGCGACCCCCATGTGCGAGGGCATCAGCTTTTCGCTCAAGGCGGGCAGCTGCTGCGCGCTTGTCAGCGACATCAAGCTCACCGCCTATGCGGTGGCGCGCGAGATCGCCGAGCGGTGCGAAAACCCCGCCGACGACTCGGTCATCGCCGGCGAGGACGCACAGCACAGCCGCGAGGTCCTGTACATCGGCAGCGACTCGTGCCTGCCGCTCGACCTCAGCTGTCTCGAGTTCATGATGTACACCCAAAGCTGCGTGACAGGCGAGCAGAGCGAGGAGAGCGAGACGAGCAAAAAACGTCTCGGCATCATGCTCTCCCAGCTCGGCTTAAGCGACATCGAAACCGTACCTTTAAAAGAAGCGCCCTACAACAAGCGCATCCTCATCATCGCGGCGGCGGCGGCGCTCAATCCGCATATCGGCTGCGTCATCATCAACGACCCGCGCTTTGACGTGGGCCCGCAGGACGACATGCTCGCGCGGCGGGTGTTCACGCTGCTCTCCAACCGGGGCAAGTGCGCGATCCTCTCTTGCTGCTCGCACCACCTTATTTCGTCGGTCGCCAACCGCGTCGCGGTACTAAAGGGCGGGGCACTCGTGTTCTTCGGCAGCTACAAGAGCTTTATCGACCAAAACTGCCGCAGGCTGCTCTCGTTCCCGTGTGAGCGCGCGGCCGAGGTCTCGGGCGCCATCGAGCGCGAGTTTCCGAGCATCGCGGCAGGGATAAGCGGCGGGCTCGTGTGCCTCTCGCAGCGCCCGAGCGAGGACACCGTCGATTTTGAGCAGCTGCTCAACGAGCTCACCTCACAGGGCGTCGACTCGGGCTCGATCGTCCTCGAGGAAAAGAACTTTGACATCGCCCTTAAGGAGGTACTTTCGAGATGAGCAGAGCAAAAAGCGGCTCGGCCTTTTCACGCGGCTACGCCTTCAGACGCTTTAACCTCTCGGCGGGATATATGATCTTCTACGCGCTCATGCTCACGGCTGTGACCGTCGGTATCACGCAGGTTCTCGCCTCCACACGGCTTTCGTTCGGCGTGGTAGCGCCCGAGTTTTTGTACTCGACGCCGCTCGGCCTGATCTACGTCTACAACATCGTCTGCTTTGCGGTCTTCGCGATAGGCACCGTCGCCTTCCCGTCCTATGTGCGCCTTGACGAGCTGCAAAACAATCGGTGGTATATGCTGAGCAAGATGGGCATCCCGGTCTCCACCCTCGTCACAAGCCGCATCGCCGTGGCGTTTGTCGGCGTGCTGCGGATATATCTTTTGGGTTTTGCGCTCACCCTCGGCATCTCGCTCGTCATCTCCGGCTTTGCGCTGACGGGCGTCGGGTATCTTGCGCTCTCGTTCGCGGCCGGGGTTCTGTGCGCCGTTCTCGTGATAAGCCCCCTCTTTCTTCTCTCAAGCCTTGTGGGCGGCAGACTTGTGCTGTCGCTGTGCGCGGTCGTCCTCGCGGCGCTCGCAGGGCTGCTCATGCACCTGTGCGGCTACTTTTCGCCCGACTCGTATGAGGCGGTCGCCGCCGCCACGGCAAGGCTCGTCTCATTAAGTCCCACCGGGCTGCTTCTGTGCTCGGTCATCCTCGGCGCGGCCTGTCTCTTCGGCGCGGTGTCGGTGTGCACCAAAAAGTGCGGTGCGTACAATATTGAGGAGCTTGACGCCGACGCCCTCATCTCGCTCGACGTCCGCCCCGAGCTGCTGATCCTCGAAAAGGGGCAAAAGGGCTACAGCGTCGCCATATCCGGCCCCGAGGTCAACAACGCCGACATCGACCTGCCTCTGCCTCAGATAAGCGAGGAATCGTGGCTCGACACCCACAGCGGCCCCACCCCCGAGGAGGTGGCCGAGCTTTTGGACAAGCCGTCGGACCCGTCTGACATGATCTCCCCCGACGTCCTCGACATCTGAGGGCAGCGGGACATCTGCTTCACCTTTTTGTTTGCGGTTTTGCAAAATCAAAAAGCCGACAAAAATACCCCCGTCGGGGGCTCGGAACTGTTCCGAGCCCCCGACGGGGGTTGTTTTTCTATCCTCAGCAATTCCTTATCCCCCTTGTAAAGGGCTGTCGCAAGGTGATTTGAGAATTTTGCCCTTGCCCTTACGGCTCCCCTCCCGCGCGGTCGAGCTCAATCGGAACGACAGCTCGCCCGGCGACCGCCTCATGAGAGTATGCGGGGTGTGTCAGCACGGCTGACTGAGGGATTGCCGGCGAAAAGTCCCTGCATCCGAACAAGCCTTTTGTCACAGCTTTTAAAACCGCGAGCTTGGCGATCCCTCCGTCATCAACCGCGCCCGCTGTCCTCGAGAAAGCGCTCGACCCTTTTTTGCAGGTGCGGCCGGATGTCGGGGCAGGTGCAATTTTCGGGGAATTTGCCGAGCACAAACGTGCGCTCTCCCCCGCCTGCGGCTTAAGCGGGCGGTCAGGGCCGTCCGTCTATCATTTCGACCTTTGACGTCCTGCCCATCAGCTCATAATACCTTCTCCAATCGCTCAGCATCTGAAGGGGGATGAGCTCTCCGTTGACGCAAACATGCTCTGTCACCTGCGCCTTTGACAGCGAGCAGTCATACTCCCTTCCGTCGCTGACAATGACAAAGCCCGCCATCACATCGACATCGACGCCGTCTATGTTAAACTCGAGAAAATGTCTTGTTTTGTATCGGGCGTTGCGATTTTCGGGGAGCAGCTCCCCGAGCGTCAGCAGCAGCTTCTCGGCCCGCTCTATATCGCCCTCGCCCACCATAAGGTCGATATCGTGAAACACATCGGTTTTTCCCTTAAAGTACAGCAGCAGCGACCCGCCGACGGCCCACAGCACCCGGTTTTCATTGAATACACGGGCTATTTGGGACAAGACTGTCAGTTTTTTGTCTCTCTCATTCATAAATGCCTCCATACAGACACCGCCCGCGCCGCCCGCAAACCCGGGCAATATCACGCGTCGGGAAACAGGGCCCGCCCAAAGCGCCCCTCCGTCTGCTCCCAAAAACGGGGACGCGGGACGCCCTGCAAAAAACAAAAGGCCGTCCCTCAGCGGCGATCCCTGTCCTCGAGATAGCGCTCGACCCTTTTTTGCAGGTGCGGCTGGATGTCGGGGTAGGTGCAGTTTTCGGGGAATTTATCGAGCACAAACGTGCGCTCGATCTCGCTGTGCGGCGCGCCCTCGGGCGGCCGCGCCTCGGTATAATACAGCATCCCGAACGTCTCGCACCTGCCGTCGTCCACCGAGTAGACCGACACCGGCTCAAGCGTGCAGCCCGAAAGCCCCGTTTCCTCAAAAAGCTCGCGCCGCGCGCAGTCGTTCGCGCTCTCGCCCGGCTCGCGCTTGCCGCCCGGGATCTCGAGCGTGTCGCGCTCCCTGTGCTTGCAGAAAAGCCAGCCGCCGGGACAGCGCGTCACAATCACCGCAAAGGCGATTGCGGCGTCGTCAACCGCGTCGTAAAACCTCACCGAAGTCATTGTCCATCCTCTCGTCCACGGCTATCTCAACCGCGCGCATCACGGCGCGCGACGCGTCGGCAGCGCTCACCCCCTCGACGGGCAGGTGGATAAAGCCGGTCGGGCGGTTTTGACCGAGCGCCTCAAACAGCAAAGAATACATCAGGTGGTTGCACACAAACGTCCCCGCCGTGTACGACAGCGAGCACGGTATGCCGAGCTCGGCTATCCCGTCCGCAATCATCCGCGTCGGGAGGGTCGAGAACAGCGCGTCGGGGCCGCCCGCGACGATGGGCTCGTCGACCGGCTTGTTGCCCGCGTTGTCCTCTATCCTAAAGTCGTCGAGGTTGACCGCGACCCGCTCGACCGTTATCTCCCTTCGCACGCCCGCCTCACCCAGCATAATCACCGCGTAGGGCTTTGTCCGTTCAATCGCCGTCAACGCCCGCTGCGCGCACCGGCGGCGCTCGACGGGCAGCAGCATGGTGTTCAGCTCCACCTCACCCGCCGCATGGGGGAGCAGCTTCAGCGCCTCCATCGACACATTGCTGTCCCTGCCGCCGAACGGCTCAAAGGCCGTCACCAACACTCTCACCGAAAAATCCCTCCGTTTATTGTTTTTTCAACGAAAATATACTGTTTGTATTATAAATAAGCCCTCTGCGCACCCCGCCGAAAACCCATCAATGGGCGGCGTCGGGCAGGGTGCAGGCCGACCGACCGAAAAACATCCGTTACTAAAAATATAGCAAATCGGACGCGACGAATCAACTTTTTTGTGATACAATATTCTTCACGTGCAGAAATTCCGGCGCGATGGGACTCCGCAACTCCCCTCGCGCGCATTTCTGACGCACCCCATCCCCCACGTTCAGGAGAATTCTATGGACACTTTTTCCCGCATCCTCGCCCGTGAATTCGGGCGAAGCGAACAGCACATTCAAAATGTGATCGACCTCATAGACTGCGGCAACACCATCCCGTTTATCGCGCGGTACCGCAAGGAGATGCACGGCGCCATGGACGACCAGCTGCTGCGCGAAATTGCCGAGCGGCTCGACTATCTGCGCTCGCTGCAGCGGCGAAAGGAGGAGGTGCGCGAGTCGATCTCGGCGCAGGACAGGCTGAGCGCCGAGATATCGGCCGCCATCGACGGGGCGCTGACGCTCGCCGAGGTCGAGGACATCTACCGCCCGTTCCGCCCCAAGCGCCGCACCCGCGCCACGGTTGCCAAGGAGCGCGGGCTCGAGCCCTTGGCCGAGCTGCTGCTGGCGGGCTGCGACAACCTCGCCGAGCGCAGCGAAGGCTTTGTGAACCCCGAAAAGGGGGTGGACACAGCGGACGACGCCCTCTCGGGCGCGTGCGACATCGTGGCCGAACGCCTCTCGGACGACGCGGCGATCCGCAAAAAGCTGCGGGCGCTCGGCGCGGCGTCGGGTGTCGTCACCTCGCGCGCCGCCGCCGAGGGGGACAGCGTCTACCGCGACTACTACGATTTTTCCCAGCCCGTCAAAAGTATCCCCGGGCACCGCGTTCTCGCGCTCAACCGCGGCGAGCGCGAAGGTCTTCTCAAGGTCGAGGTGACCCTGCCCGAGGGCGAGGCGCTGGCAATCGTCCAAGCCGCCGTCCTCAAAAACGACGGCAGCGCGTGCGATGAACGGCTGAAGGGGGCGTGTCTCGACAGCTGCGAGCGGCTCATCTTCCCGTCTCTCGAGCGCGAGCTGCGTGCGGCGCTGACCGAGCGCGCAAACGAGCAGGCGATAAAGACCTTTTCGATGAACCTCAAGCCGCTGCTCATGCAGCCGCCCGTCAAAAACAAGGTCACGCTCGGGTTTGACCCCGCCTATCGAACGGGGTGCAAGCTCGCCGTCGTGGACGGCACCGGCAAGGTGCTCGACACAGCGGTCATCTATCCAACGCCGCCCAACAACAAGCTCGAGGAGTCCGCAAAAAAACTGCGCTCGCTGATCGAACGGTACAAAATCGAGGTCATCTCGCTCGGCAACGGCACCGCGTCGCGTGAGTCCGAGCGGTTTATCGCCGACACGATCAGGGGAACGGGGATAGGGTACGTCATCGTCAGCGAGGCGGGCGCGTCGGTCTACTCGGCCTCAAAGCTTGCCGCCGCCGAGTTCCCGCAGTACGACGTCTCGCTGCGAAGCGCCGTGTCCATCGCGCGGCGTCTTCAGGACCCGCTCGCCGAGCTCGTAAAGATCGACCCCAAGAGCATCGGCGTCGGGCAGTACCAGCACGACATGCCCCCCGCCCGGCTCGACGAGGCGCTCGACGGCGTCGTCGAGGACTGTGTGAACGCGGTCGGCGCCGATGTCAATACGGCGTCCCCCTCGCTTTTGTCCCACATCGCGGGCATCGGCCCCGCGCTCGCCAAAAACATCGTCGCCTACCGCGAGGAGAACGGCGCGTTCACCTCGCGCAGGCAGCTCTTAAAGGTTCCGAAGCTCGGCGCAAAGGCATACACCCAGTGCGCGGGCTTTCTGCGCGTGCCCGAAAGCGAGCAGCCGCTCGACAACACCGGCGTGCACCCCGAGTCGTATGACGCCGCGCAAAAGCTGCTCTCGCTCTGCGGGCTCGATCTGTCGCTCGTCCGCTCGGGCGGCGCACAGGGTCTTTTGCAAAGGGCGCAGCAGCTCGGCATCGACGCCCTTGCCGAGAGCTGCGGCGTCGGCGTGCCGACACTGCGCGACATCATCAAGGAGCTTGCAAAGCCGGGGCGCGACCCGCGCGACGAGCTGCCCGCGCCCGTGCTGCGCAGCGACGTCCTCGCCCTCGACGACCTTGTCCCCGGCATGGAGCTCACGGGGACGGTGCGCAACGTCGTCGATTTCGGCGCTTTTGTCGACATCGGCGTGCACGAGGACGGCCTTGTGCACATCTCGCGCCTGAGCACAAGGTTTGTAAAGCACCCGTCCGAGGCGGTGCGCACGGGCGATGTCGTCACGGTGTGGGTCGTCGACGTCAACGCCGAAAAAAAGCGCATCTCGCTCACCATGATAAGGCCGAAGGACAAGGCCGACTGACGCGGGGCCCTGAGCGGCCTTGACGCAGGGATAAACTCGGACCGCTCATGCCGCAGGCGGTCAGGCGCTGCGCAAAGTCGGCGTGTTCTTCCCCGGGAAACGAGTCTTGATGATGCGGTCGCGGCGGAGCGCGTTGCAGCGTTCGGACGATAAACTTTTTGCCTTAGGTTTTTGAATTTTGGGTTTTCGATTAGTCTCGGCCTTTGTCCCCGGAGGCCTTGCCCCCGTTGCGCAGCGAAGAAACGGACAGCCCCTGAAAATACAATACGCCCGGGTGGGAAGGAAGCGTCACGAAACAGATTTACCGTTCGGTCGGAAAACGGCAAGCTTGTTTCGCAAGGTTCCTAAAAACCATCCGGGCGCAAGAAATTAAATGGATAGGATTCTGGTTGGAACGGGAATTGCAGATAAATAATAAAAACAGAATTTGGTCAGTTCTAAAGATAGGAATGGTACGGCAGTTGCGCATTTGCCGCTATTTGTAATACTTGGAACGTATCAGCAGTCGCGGACAAATCTTTTGGCACATACATTGTCAACATTATCCATTGCATTTTTTCTTGGCGGTTTATACATAAATGGAAGAAGTACATTTTTATGCATGACGGCACATAGTCTGATAAATTCTTTTAGTGATATTGTTGTTGTTCGTCAAAACTGGGTAGCAAATATTATCGTGATGGCAGTATGTGTTGGATTTTTTGTTGCAGTGAATATGTGCGATGGACAGAAGACAGTACATGGGTAGGGCCGCGAAGCGGCGAGGGGGATCGACAGAACGAGACAAAGGTCTTGGACGAGCTCGATTCCCGGAGCAATCCTTTGACAACCCCTCCGTCATTTGGCGCTGTCACCTTCCCTTACACACGCCCTGCATATTCCCGCAGGGCGTGTGTAAGGGGGACCGCCCGGCGGTGGATGAGGGGGCAGGGGGTCTGTTCATTTGCGCAGAAGCGAGGTCGGGCAAGGAAGTTTGGCTACCCCCTCATCAGTCAGCTGACGCTGACACGGCTCGCATATTCTCGCGAGTTGTGCCGAACGCCGTTCCGATTGCGTTCGGCTCTTCCCCCCACGGGGGAAGCTCAAGGGCTCGGAAATTAAAGCCCCCCTTGTGTAAAGGGGGGTAGCACGGCGAAGCCGTGACGGAGGGATTGTTTGCGGCAAGCTAAATTCGTAACATAAAGCATGATCAAACGACAAGGCCTTGCGCAGTCAATCCCTCAGTCGCGCAAGTGCGACACGGCTCGCATATTCTCGCGAGTTGGCCGCATGTTAAAGGTATGGACATGCGGCAGAATTCACGGGAGTATGTGAACCCTGTCGGCCGTCGTACCGATTACGACACGCATCTGCCGCGCGGAGTGGTCAAATGGTAGCGGAACGGACATTTGACATTCGGCGCGATATTATGCGCCTTTCGGGCTATCGTTCCGATTAAGCCCGACCGACTCTCCCTTTACACAAGGGAGCCTCAAGGGCACGTGACCCGAGGGATGGGCATAAGCTTTAGGGCCCGG
>CAYSRC010000055.1:0-11388 GCA_964433495.1 uncultured Oscillospiraceae bacterium | reverse complement strand
CCGCGGACGGTGGGACGCCAGCCCATGTGGCGCTTGCGGCCCGCCTTGCCGAGCGAGACGTTGGCGTAGTCGGTGTTGCCGACCTGGCCTATCGTCGCCATGCAGTTGATCGGGACGTTGCGAAGCTCGCCGCTGGGCAGTCTTACGAGCGCGTAGCCGCCCTCCTTGGCCATCAGCTGGGCCATGTTGCCGGCCGAGCGCACGAGCTGCGCGCCCTTTCCGGGGTAGATCTCGACGTTGTGGATAAATGTGCCGACGGGGATGTTCGCGAACGGAAGCGCGTTGCCGGGCTTGATGTCCGCCTCGGGGCCCGACATGACCACGTCGCCGACCTTGAGGTCGACCGGCGCGATGATGTAGCGCTTTTCGCCGTCCTCGTACTCGAGCAGCGCGATGTGCGCCGACCTGTTGGGGTCGTACTCGAGGGTCCTGACCGTGGCGGGCACGCCCGTCTTGTCGCGCTTGAAGTCGATGACGCGGTATTTTTGGCGGTTGCCGCCGCCGTGGTGGCGGACGGTGATGCGGCCGGTGTTGTTGCGGCCGGAATTTTTCTTGAGCGGCTCGAGCAGGCTCTTCTCCGGCTCGACCTTCGACAGCACCGAGTAGTCGGTCACGGTCATGCCGCGGCGGCCGGGTGTTGTCGGCTTGAACTTTTTAATAGCCATTTCCTTTTCTCCTTATGAGCTTTGCGGGAGCGGGACAAAATCGCCCCCATACCTACCCACACGCCTTCGGCGCGGGTACCTTGCCTTATGCCAAAGGCACTTTAGGTCATGCTCTCAAAGAAAGCGATGCCCTTGCTGTCCTCTGTCAGCGTCACGACGGCCTTTTTCCACGCGGCGGTATAGCCGGTGTGCAGGCCCTGACGCCTCTTTTTGCCGCGCATCGAGATGGTGTTGACCTTTTTGACCCTGACGCCGTCAAAAAGCTGCTCGACAGCCTTTGCTATCTCGATCTTGCCCGCGTCCTTCGCGACCTTAAAGGTATACTTTTTCATCGCGATGGCGGACATGCTCTTCTCGGTGATAACGGGGGCTAAGACGATATCCTGCGCCGTTTTCATTTCGCGTAAACCTCCTCAATCATCTTGACCGCCTCGAGGGAAACAACCATCTTGCCGCTGTTCAGTATGTCGTAGACGCTGATGGTGTTGTACAGCGCGGTCATCACGCCGGGGATGTTCGCGGCGCTCTTGACCACGAACTCGTTCTTGCTCGGCATGACGATCAGCGCCTTGCGGTCCGCGCCGAGGGCTTCGAGCATCGCGGTCATCTTTTTGGTCTTGTACTCGTCGAGCGCGATATTGTCAACGACAATCAGCTCGCCCGCCGCGACCTTGGACGACAGCGCCGAAACCATTGCGAGGCGCCTTACCTTTTTGTTGAGAGACATGCGGTAGTCGCGGGGCTTGGGCCCGAGCGCCACACCGCCGTGCGTCCACTGGGGCGCCCTCGTCGAGCCCTGGCGCGCGCGCCCGGTGCCCTTCTGACGATAGGGCTTTTTGCCGCCGCCCTTAACCTCGCTGCGGGTCTTTGTGGACTGTGTGCCCTGGCGCCTGTTCGCAAGATGCGCCACGACGGCACTGTGCATTACTGTCTTGTTGGGTTCTACCCCGAATACGGCGTCGGAAAGCTCTGTCACGGATACCTCTTTGCCCGCCATATCATAAACCTTAAGCTCAGCCATCAGATATATCCTCCTTTAAGCTTTCTTTACGCTGTCCGTTATGCAGACAATGCCGCCTTTGGGCCCGGGGACGGCGCCCTTGATCGCGATGAGGTTGTGCTCTGCGTCGACCTTGACGATCGTCAGGTTCTGAACCGTCACCCGCTCTGAGCCGAGGTGGCCCGGCAGCTTTTTGCCCTTCATGACGCGCGAGGGGCTTGACGCCGCGCCGTTCGAGCCGGCATGACGGTGGACGGGGCCGCTGCCGTGGGTGTCCTTGAGGCTGTGGGCGTTAAAGCGCTTGATGACGCCCGCATAGCCCTTGCCCTTGCTGGTGCCCACCACGTCGACGATGTCGCCGCACGCGAACGCGTCTGCCTTGACGATGTCGCCGACGTTCAGCGCGTCGGTGTCGTCCAGCCTGAACTCCCTCAAAAACTTCTTGAGGGCGACGTCGGCCTTCGCAAAGTGGCCCTTGAGGGGCTTGTTGGTGCCCTTCACGGTCGCGTCGCCGAAGCCGAGCTGGACCGCCGTGTAGCCGTCGTTTTCAACCGTCTTCTTCTGCACGACCACGCAGGGGCCCGCCTCGACGACGGTGACGGGCACGACCCTGCTGTTCTCGTCGAATATCTGGGTCATGCCGATTTTCTTTCCGATGATGCCTTTTTGCACTTTTGTGTTTCCTCCTGTTCGGGTTATTGGTTGACGCGCTTTTGCGCCAACGTGACCGTCAGCTCGTCGACCGAAATGCTTTTGCAGCAGGCCGCAGCCGTTCGCAGTTCGTGCACCGCACCCCTGTTCCCGGGCGTCCCCTGCACGCGCGCTGTTGCCCAAATCACAGATTCGGACAGCGCCGCATTAAAGCTTTATCTCGATGTCGACGCCGGCGGGGAGCTGGAGACTTGTAAGCGACTCGACCGTCTTGTTGGACGGCTTGAGGATGTCTATAAGCCTCTTGTGGGTTCTCATCTCAAACTGCTCGCGGCTGTCCTTGTACTTGTGGACGGCTCGAAGGATCGTGACGACCTCCTTGTCGGTCGGCAGCGGGATAGGGCCCGAAACCCTCGCGCCCGTGCGCTTTGCGGTCTCGACGATCGTCTCGGCCGCCCTGTCGACCTGCTCGTGGTCGTAGCCCTTGATTCGAATCCTGATCTTCTGCTTGACTGCCATTTTACGCCTCCGTAATAATAGTTTGGCGATCGATTTCAACACTGTCCCGTGTGTGTCGCGCCCTCACAGTTTAAAACCCGGCGATACCTTCCCCTCGGAAAGTGTCCCCGGCACCGGCTCGCACCCGCTTTCGCGCCGCTCGCCCGCTGTTTAAAGCCCGACATCGGATGGCGCGCCAAGCGCCATCATATCACACAGCCCCGTATTGATTTTCGCCCGGTTCAACGACTCGGACATACTCGGCGGAAATTCCCCGCTCAACAGGCGGCAACCTCCCGCATCAACGCACATCGTCGCAGTCACTTGATTATGATATCAAAAATCCGGCCGTAAAGCAAGTGATTTTGAAAAAAATTTTTTTGGTTTTCCCGATAAAATTTCCGTCGGCCCCGCCGAGACCCGCGCGCGCCGCGCACTGTTGATTTCGGCGGCCCGAGTGTTTACAATAGAAGTATACGTGCTTGTCCCCCGGCGGGCAAACGGGCGGTTTTTGCGCCGGTGCGGCGTGTTTTTTCCGTGTTCCCGTTTTCACCTGCGGGGGATGCCGCAAAAACAAAAAGGGGGCTCGGCTCATGTGCACAGCGGTGACCTACAGGACAAAGGACAGCTACTTCGGGCGCAACCTCGACCTCGAGTACTCGTACAGCGAGAGCGTCACGGTGACGCCCCGCAACTTTCCGTTCAGGTTCGGGCACGTCGGGGTGCTCGACACCCACTTTGCCATGATCGGCATGGCGTTCGTCTCTCTGGGGTATCCCCTCTACTACGAGGCGGTCAACGAAAAGGGGCTTGCGATGGCGGGGCTCAACTTCCCCGGCAACGCCTTTTACGGCGAGGCGCGCGAGGGGTGCGACAACCTCGCCCCGTTCGAGCTCATCCCGTGGGTGCTCGGCCAGTGCCGCGACCTCGGCGAGGCCCGCCTTTTGCTCGAGCGCGCAAACCTTGTGAACGAAAGCTTCAGCGACGAGCTGCCGAACTCGCCGCTGCACTGGATAGTCGCCGACCGGGACATGAGCCTCACCGCCGAGCCGCTGCGGGAGGGGCTGCGGCTGTACGACAACCCCGTCGGCGTGCTCACCAACAACCCGCCGTTCGACTATCACCTGTACAACCTTGCGAACTACATGTCGCTGACGCGCGAGGAACCCGACTGCCGCATCTCGGACACACTCGAGCTCAAGCCCTACAGCCGCGGCATGGGGGCCATCGGCCTGCCCGGCGACCTCTCGTCGGCGTCCCGCTTTGTCAGGGCGGCGTACACCAAGCTCAACTCGGTCTCGGGGGAGTCCGAGCGCGAGAGCGTCAGCCAGTTTTTCCACATCCTCGGCGCGGTCGGCCAGCAGCGCGGCTGCGCGAGGCTCGCAAGCGGCCTCGACGAGATAACGATATACTCGTGCTGCTGCAACGTCGACCGCGGGATATACTACTACACCACCTACGACAACAGCGCCGTCAACGCCGTCGACATGAACAGGACCGACCTCGACAGCGTGTCCCTGACGAGCTATCCGCTCGTCACCGACACCCCGTTCAACATGCAGAACTGAGCGGGGTGTTTTGGGGGCGTCCGCGATTGGGGTTGGCTCAAGCGGTAACGGGGGCGCGTCCCGCTGCCTCGGGGCAGGCCCGGCGCGCCCCTTTTTCGTTTTTTCGCGATATGCGGGCGCGTTCGGCAGAGCGTCCCGTTCCGCGCGGCGGCTTTGGCTGCGGGCCTGCGACAGGATACAGCCGTTTTCCTGCCGAGAGCGTGACACAGCCCGTATCCCGACGCGCGGCGGTATCCGCATACTTTAAGTGAAGGGGAGATCCCCCGCAAAGGGTGCAAAAAGACCCTGTGTCGGCGATTTCCTCAATATTTAATATATCAAATACTCGCACACGAGCACCGCGAGGCAGCAGGCCGACGCGACGACGGGCAGCTTTGCCCCTTTGAGCGCGAGCAGCACCCCCACGGCGAGCGCCGCGGCGCCCGCGGCGGGCGAGGCAGTTGCGTCCACGATCGCGGGGAAGGTCATCACCGCGAGGGTGACGTAGGGGACGTAATACAAAAAGGACTGCAAAAACCTGCTCTTCACGGGTTTTCTTATGAGGGTCAGCGGCAGCACCCGCACCGCAAAGGTGACCGCCGCCATCACCGCTATGTAGATATACACCCTGTCGCTCATTGCCCGTCCTCCCCCTGCGCGGGCCTCGGGAACAGCAGCGCAGCGGCCGCGGACAGCCCGAGGGTCAGCACGATCGTCCTCGTGCCCTCGGGCACCGCGGAAAGGAGCGGCACCCGCGACGCACAAAAGCTGAGCGCGAAGCTCGCGACAACGAGCGCCGCGACCACCCTGTCCTTCTTCGCGGGCGGGATGATGATCGCCAAAAACATCCCGTACAGCGCCACCGACAGCGCGCTGACCACCCTCTCGGGCAGCAGGCTGCCCGCCGCCACCCCGAACGCCGTGCCGAACGCCCACGCGGGGACGGCGACGAGCATCGCGCCGTAGGTGTAGTACGGGTCGACAAAGCCGCTGCGCGCAACGGTGATGCCGAATATCTCATCCGTTATGTCAAAGCCGACAAGCAGCCTGTGCACAAGGCCGGTGTCGGGCGAAAAGCGCTGGCTCAAAGCAAAGCTCATGAGAAGATACCGCGCGTTGGTGATAAGGGTCATCACCGCCGTCTCAAGATAGCTCGCGCCCGCCGCGATGAGCACGATGCCCGCGTACTCGCCGGCCGACGCGTTGTTGAGCAGGCTCATCACAAACCCGCCGAGCGGGGATATCCCCGCCTCCCTCGCCGCGATGCCGAGCGAAAAGGACACGGCGAGGTATCCCGCCGCAATGGGCAGGCCGTCCCGAATCCCCTCGGCGAGCGCCGCCCGCTTCGACAGGCCTGCGGCGCGCGCATGTGTTTGCTCTTTCATTGCTGTTTCCTCCTGCAAAATGGGCAGAGCCGCCGATACTCGGCGCCCGCTGCGCGCATTCGGCCAACCGTCCGCCCGCGCGGGGGCCCAAAGCATATAGTATCACTTTTTGACGCCGCTGCACAAATTTAAAATCGATTGGTCTGCAATTACCCTTTAGGGCGGCGAGGCCCCGTCCTCACCTCCCCGCTCGATAAAACGCCCGCCGCAGCGGACGGGACGGCGGGTCAACGGCTTTGCAGCGCGCATACATGAAAACCCGTCGTTTTTTCTATCTGTCATTCCGACTTCAGCAAGGGGGCGTCGAAATTGAAAAACATCCTCATCGTATCGGGCGGCGACAGACAGGGCGGCAACACCGCGCAGCTTGCGGACGCCTTTGCGCGCGGCGCGTGCGACGCGGGACACAGCGTCGAGCAGGTGTCGCTGCTCAAGACCGAGGTCAAGGGCTGTCTCGGCTGCAACGCCTGCAAACGGGGCGCGCCGTGCGTGCAGCGCGACGGCTTTGCGGATATCCTCCCCCTGTTCGAACGCTGTGACCTGCTGGTTTTGGCGTCTCCCCTCTACTATTGGACGATATCGTCCCGCCTCAAGGCCTTTATCGAGCGGCTGTACAGCGTCGCCGCCCCCGACCCGGGCCCTCCTCTCGGCAGGTATGAGCGCTATCCCGCCATCCCGCCAAGGACTGCGCCCTGCTGATGACCTCGGCCGACAACCTGTTCTGGACCTTTTCGCAGGCCGAGAGCTACTACCGCTTTGCGGCCGTCAACTATCTCGGCTTTCACGACAGGGGCGTCCTGCTCGCGGGCGGGTGCGGAAGCTCGGGCGGCGCGCCCGGGATCAAAAGCACCGACTGGCTCGAGCGGGCCTATCGGTTCGGCAGCAAAACCTATGGCTGACACCGTCCGATAGGGCGTTTTACCCGAAGGGACGACGGACGATCCCTGCAAAAAGGGCGCCGGGAAAAGCTTTTTCCCCCCCTGCTCCGCACATTCCAAGGGCCGGCGCGCCCGACGGACATCCCTCGTTTTGAAAGGAGCGTTGTGTAATGACCGAAACCGAATCAAACGCGGCTGTTGTGCCCGAGGGGTTCGCGCTCATCCGTGTCGACGAGCACCCCGAGCTCGCCGAGGCCGCCGCAAAATGGTACAGTGAAAAATGGGATATCCCCGTCGACGCCTACCGAGAGAGCATCTCGCAAAGCCTTGCGGGGCGCGGGGTGTTCCCGCGGTGGTATCTTGTGCTCGACCGGGGCGGCGGCATTGCCGCGGGCGCAGGGCTCATCGACAACGACTTTCACGACCGGCCCGACCTGTCCCCCAACGTGTGCGCCGTGTACACCGAGCCGCCCCACCGCCGCCGGGGTCTTGCCCGCGCGCTGCTCGGCCGAATCCGCGCCGACGCGGCCGAGCGCGGGGTCGAGCGCCTTTATCTTGTGACCGATCACACCGGCTTTTACGAGCGGTGCGGCTGGCGGTATCTGTGCGATGTCCGCGACGACTGCGGCACAACCTCCCGCATGTACACCGCCCCCGCGCGGCTGTAACGGCCGCCCGGCGCCCTGCGGCCGGCGCGGCAGATTGTACAACACCCTTGCCGTGCTGCCAAGAGATGCGGCAAAGCGGCAAAAGAAGAGGGCGCGCACGCGCCCTCTTCTTTTTTAGATGCGAAGCCCTTCCCCGGCGCACCGATCATAAAAGGGGTTCCTTGCTCTGCCTTTGGCTGCCTGCGCGCAATCCCTCCGCCGCGTCTTTCGCCGTGCCGGCTGACTGAGGGATTGTGCTCTTTTGTCCTTGCCTTTGTGTCTCCCTTGTGTAAAGGGAGCTGTCACAAAGTGTCTGAGGAATTGCACTCGGGGATTGCACTCGCAAGGCATTATCCTTTGAAAAAACGCATTGCGGCAGCTTTAACGTACAGCAAACAATTCCCGCGCTGCCTACTTCTCTGTATAGGTCTCAATCTTGACCGAGTTTATCACGACGTCGGCGGTCGGGCGGGAGAACTTGTCGGTCTTGACCTCGTTTATCTTCATCACCACGTCCATCCCCTCGTAGACCTGGCCGAACACGGTGTAGCGGTTGTCGAGCGAGGGATAACCCCCGTTCTTTTTATAGGCCTCGATTATGTCCTCCGAATAGTCCGCATTCTGCATGGCGGCCGCGACCTCGTCGGTTATCGCCGTGCCGCAGATTATGTAAAACTGGCTTCCCAGCTGATTGTCCGCGGCCTTCGCCATGCCGACCGCGCCCGTGAAGTGGTGCAGCTCGGTCGAGTATTCGTCCGCAAACGGCGCGCCGAACGAGCTGTCGCCGCCGCTTCCCGTCCCGGTCGGGTCGCCCGACTGGATGACAAAATCCCTCTCCACCCGATGAAACACGAGGCCGTCAAAGTACCCCTGCTCGGCAAGCGTCACAAAGTTGCCGACGCTTTTGGGGGCGACCTCGGGAAAGAACACCACCTTGAACTCGCCCATCGAGGTGCTGAACACCGCCACGGTGTCCCCCTCGGTCGGCGTCCGCAGCTGAAGAGGGCCGTCGGTCACCTTGGGGGCCTTTGCGCCGCATCCCCCGAGCGCGAGGGCAAGCGCCGCAGCGAGCAAAACAGACAAGACCTTTTTCATCCTATACCTCACATTTCCGCTCGGTTTTGCACGGTAAGAACGGTAATATCAACAACAAGATCGAATGTCGTGCGGTCGCGCACGTCGGGGATCCCCTCATTTTTGCGCGTCCAAATACGACATATCCTCACTCCAAATACGACATATCCTCACAGTATATCGAACTATACTTATAATAGTGTAAAAATTCCCTAAAGGCAAGTACCGATTGACTTTTATATGCGCGTTGGGGTAAAATTACATCAGGGCACACGCAGCCCTTAAAGGAGAACAGCATGGACGAGAATAAAAACAACCTCAACGAGAGCGAAAACGAAGGCGAGTTCACCGCCGACCTTGTGACGCTGACCGACGAGGACGGCGTCGACCACGAGTTTGAGCTCGTCGATACGCTCGAGCACGGCGGTTCGACCTATGTCGCCCTTTTGACCTCCGCCGAAACCCCCGAGGACGTCCTCGAGGAGGACGGCAACCTTGTCATCATGAAGATCGTCAGCGAGGGCGAGGAGGAGATCCTCGAGCTCATCGAGGACGACGACGAGTTCGACGAGGTCAGCGGGATATTCACCGACCGCCTGAGCGACCTGTTTGAGTTCGACATCGAGGACGGCGAATAGGCTTTAAACCGTTTTCACGGGCGTCCCGCGTCCCGCAAAAAAACATCCCTGCTTTGTGCGATTTGTTGCAGTCTTTTTTAATCCGACAAGCTTAGAATAGGGAATTCGGCTCCGCGCGCGGATTGCAGACCTCCCCACGGGAAGAAGGGAGCATGAACCGCGAGGGCGGATGTACCCACCGTCGTGTGACGGATTCTAAACCGGCTGCAGACGGCAAGGTGGGGTTTTGTTTTGTCTTTTTTTATTTGTTTTCGGCAGCTGCCGGGGAGGATGCGGATGGAGGAGAGGTTTTCACGCCAGGCGGCGGTGCTGGGCGGCGACTCGTCCGAGCTCTTGGGCGCCTGCACCGTCGCGGTGGCGGGGCTCGGCGGCGTGGGCGGCGCAGCCTTCGAGGCGCTTGTGCGCTGCGGCGTCGGCGGGATCATCGCGGCCGACTGTGACGTCTTTGACATAACCAACCTCAACCGCCAGATCCTGGCGACCGAGCTGAACGTCGGCAAAAGCAAGGCGGCCGAGGCGGCGCTTCGCGCGGGGCTCATCAACCCCCGCTGCCGCGTCACCGTGCTCGAAACCCGCCTCGCCCCCGAGACGGTGCACGAGATAACCGACCTCGAGCCCGATTTTGTGATCGATGCGGTCGACACGGTGAGCGCAAAGCTCGCCCTCATCGAAAGCTGCCGCGCGTGCGGCATCGAGATTGTCTCCTGTATGGGCACGGGCAACCGCGCCGACGCGACGGGCTTCAGGATAGGCCCCGTCGGCGAGACAGGGGGCTGCGGCTGCGGCCTCGCGCGGGTCATGCGGCGCGAGCTGAGACGCCGCGGGCTCGACGACACACCCGTGCTGTACAGCGTCTGTCCGCCGATTGAAACGGGCTGCCGCACCCCCGCAAGCGTGAGCTTTGTCCCGCCCGTCGCGGGTTATCTGCTGGCGGGGCACGCCGTGCGCACGCTGCTGGCAAAAAAGCGCTGAACCCGCCCGCCGCCGAAGTCGCTCCTCCCGCCCCCGGTTCGGCGAGCCAAAGGAGCATCGGCGGGCAAGACACACTGCAATGTGCCCGGGGCTTAGGCCCGCGTTTTCGGCGGCCGTCCCCTCGGCGAAGGCCGCACGATAATCGAAAGAACACACGGACAGAATAAAACGCAGGGGGCTGTTTTCGCAATGAAGCAGTTGTTTTCACTCGTAAAGCCCGACATCTCGACGGCGGACGAGATCGCGTCATATAAGCAGGAATTCATCGACGCGGGCGACAGCATGGACGGCTGCGGCTCACTCAGGCGGCACACCCCCGCCGAGTGGCTGGCGTTCAACGCCCTGCTCGAAAACCCCGACACCGTGTCCGAAAATTGGGTACCGAGCATTCAATATGTCTATCTGCGGCACAGCGACAAAAGAATTGTCGGGATGATCCAGCTGCGGCTGCACTTCAACGACTTTTTGCGCGACTACGGCGGCAACATCGGCTATTCGGTGCGGCCGTCCGAGCGCAGAAAGGGCTATGCCTCGGCGATGCTCGCCGCCCTGCTGCGCGAGTGTCCCGCGCACGGCCTCAACGAGGTTTTGGTGACCTGTCTCGAGACAAACGAGGGCAGCCGACGCACCATCCTTGCAAACGGCGGGGTGTACGACAAAACCGTCTACTGCCCGCAGGATGACGTCTTTTTGCAGCGGTACTTTATAAAAACGGCGCAGGGCCGCCCGTCGCCTTAGGTTGCTTTATGCTGCTTTAACGTGCGGGGGACGTATACGGGACATGCGGTAAGGGGGTGGCTTTGGCTTGCAGCGATCACGCAGCTCTCAGCAAACCCAAAAGCTTATACCCTTCCTGCGGACTGCGGGGTCTTGAGCTTCCCCCGTGGGGAACGCCGTCAGCGTAGCTCTGGGTTCCCTTCAATGCCCTCTGACATTGAAGGGGAAGGACAAGCGGCGGAGCGGGCGGATGTTTGCGCCCCTGCGCAAACGGAGCTTAACGCAGCCCGCGAGGACGGGATGAGAGATAAGCTCACTCGCTCAACTTCATCCCCGTCCTAAACAACAGGCCCCTTCGCCCCTCATCCGCCGCGGGGCGGCCTCCCTTTCCCCGTGTGGGAAGGTTTCCAAGGCTTAAAGCTTAAATTTGTCCTTGGGCCGCTTGCCCTTGAGCCTCCCCTGAGTAAGGGGAGGTGTTGGGCTTCGCCCGACGGAGGGGTTGCCAAAGGCTTGCTTCAGTTTGTCTCAAAAACCAAACTTGTCAAAAGCTTTTCGTTCTAACTCGTCAATCCCCTTTCACTGCGTGACCCCCCTTTGCTTGGGCTTCCCGTCCGCTGCGAGATGCCGAGGGGTGGGGCACCTTGTAATACCGCCAAAGCTTTCGGGAGGCGCGTCCCCCTCGAGGGGGACGCCGCATAAGGCCGCGCGGCGCGCCC
>CAYSRC010000054.1:0-11634 GCA_964433495.1 uncultured Oscillospiraceae bacterium | reverse complement strand
ACGACACGCATCTTCCGCACGGAGCGGCGGGGCGTAAGCGGGACGGACATTTGACCTTCGGCGCAATATTATGCGCCTTCCGGGCTATCGTTCCGATTAAGCCCGGCAGCCCGACCGGCCGACCGCGCGGTGAGAGAGGCTTTGGCTTACAGCAAAATGCGGGCCGTTTTCGCACCCGCTTTGTGTTCCTGTTGTGCGCGGAATAAGAGACGTCCGACTCGCAGCAGGCCTTGAACGGATTTTATATCGGCACGGCGTTTTCTGTACCCTAACGTTAGCAACAGACAAACGCAAACACCCGAACTCAATAACTGCATTTGCCGCGCAGGGCGCGGCGGGGAGGTCGCCTTGTACACGGACGAATACTTCATGAAAACGGCCATCGAATGCGCAAAGAGGGCCGCCGCCGAGGGCGAGGCGCCGATAGGCGCAGTCGTCGTGCGGGACGGCGAGGTGATCGCGTCGGGCCGCAACAGCCGCGAGCGGGACAAAAACGCGCTGCGACATGCCGAGATCTCCGCAATAGACGCGGCGTGCAGGGCGCTCGGCGGCTGGCGGCTGGTGGGGTGCGAGCTGTACGTCACCCTCGAGCCCTGCCCCATGTGCGCGGGCGCGATCATCAACTCGCGAATCGTGCGGCTGGTGTACGGCGCAAGGGACCCCAAGGCGGGCTGCGCGGGCAGCGTGTGCGACCTGTTTTCGATGCCGTTCAACCACCGCCCCGAGGTCGCGGGCGGCGTGCTCGCGGACGAGTGCGCCCGGCTGCTCAGCGGCTTTTTCAAATCCATCAGGGAGAAAAGAGGGTAGAGCGGCCCTGCATGCGGCAGAGGGGTGCGGTCACGGCCGTATCCTTCACGGGTGCGGCATATGTCGGCAGAGCGCCCGGGAGGACAGAACGGGAGGTTTGGGCGGCTGTCCCCCCGAATCGCGCCGGCGCTTGATTGAGAAGCAAACAGGGCCCGCGCGCAGCGGGGGCTGTCGGTTTCGCCGTCCCTGCAACGCCTTTGTTACGTGCCGGGGTCTTAGCCCGACGCCGGAAGCGGCAGGCGTGCGGCTGCCCGGGGCCGCCGCGTTGCCGATTGCCTCCGCCGCCCCGCAAAAGCCGAACGTGCCGAAAATATCTGCTTTTATTTTTTTTCGCGGTATGGCATAATGGTGATAAATCAAAATTTTTGTTATGAGGAGAGGTCAAATGGACACGGCAAAGGTTTTAAAAAGAAGCGAGGTCCCCGAGGAGTACACCTGGAACCTTGCCGACATGTTCGCAAGCGACGACGATTGGTTTAAGGAGTACGAGGCGCTTAAAGCGCTTCCCGAAAAGATTGCGGGGTTTGCGGGCACCCTCGCGCAGAGCGCAGAGCGTCTGCTTGCGTTTTTGAAGCTCGACGACGATGTGTCCCTTCGCATCAGCAGGCTGTACGGATACGCAAGCTGCAAGTCGGATGAGGACACCGCAAACAACGCCTATCAGGACATGCGCGGCAAGGCGGGCAGCGTCGCGGTCGCGCTGTCGGGCGCGTCGGCGTTTGCCGCCCCCGAGATCATGGCGATGTCGGATGAGACGCTCGACGGCTTTTACCGCAGCTGCCCCGCGCTCGAGACCTACCGCCGCAGCATATACAGGATCCGCCGCAGGGCGGCGCACATCCTTTCGCCCGAGTGCGAAAAGCTGCTTGCAGCCGCGGGCGAGATGGCGGACGGGCCCGACGCGGTGGGCAACGTCTTCCGCAACGCCGACATGAAGTTCCCGCCCGTCGCCGACGCGGACGGCGTCGAGCACCCGCTCACCAACGGCTCGTTCGTGCCGCTGCTCGAGAGCGGGGACGTAAACTTCCGCAGGGCGGTGTTCGAGACCTATTACAACAGGCTCGGCGAATACCGCAACACCGCCGCCGCGATCCTCGACGCGCAGTTTAAGCAGCTCAAATTTTTCGCGGACGCGAGGGGCTACGCAAGCACCCGCGCCGCGGCGCTCGACGCGACCGAGGTGCCCGAGTCGGTGTATGACAACCTGATAAAGGCGGTGCACGACAACCTTGAGAGCATGTACCGCTATGTCGCGCTGCGCAAAAAGCTGCTGGGGCTCGACGAGCTGCACATGTACGACGTCTATACTCCCATCGTCGCGGATGCCGCGCAGAAGATCGACTTTTCGCAGGCGAAGCAGACGGTTCTCGAGGCGCTGTCGGTGCTGGGCGACGACTATGTCGCGATCCTGAAAGAGGGCTTCGGCAGCCGCTGGATCGACGTCTATGAGAACGAGGGCAAGCGCAGCGGCGCCTATTCGTCGGGCTCGGCCGACCCGCACCCGTATGTGCTGCTCAACCACAAGGACAACTTAGACAGCATGTTCACCCTCGCGCACGAGATGGGCCATGCGCTGCACAGCTATCACAGCTGCAAGCACCAGCCCACCTGTACGAGAAACTATGTCATCTTTGTCGCCGAGGTGGCCTCGACCTGCAACGAGATACTGCTGATGCGTCATCTGCTCGGCAGAACCGAGGACAAAAAGCAGCGCGCCTATCTCATCAACCACTTCCTCGACTCGTTCAAGGGCACGGTGTACCGCCAGACGATGTTTGCCGAGTTCGAGCTGATGATGGGCCGCATGACCGAGGCGGGCGACACCCTCACCGCCGACGTGCTCAGCGAGAAATACCACGAGCTCAACAAGCTGTACTTCGGGCCCGACATGGTGTCGGACGACGGCATCGCGCTCGAGTGGGCGAGGATCCCCCACTTCTTCTACAACTACTACGTCTTCCAATACGCCACCGGGTTTTCGGCCGCCGTCGCGATAGCCGAGCGCATCCTTAAGGAGGGTGCGCCCGCGGTCGCCGACTACAAAAAGTTCCTCTCGGGCGGCTCGTCCGCCGACCCCATCACGCTGCTGAAGACGGCAGGTGTCGACATGTCGACACCTGGGCCGGTCAACGCGGCGCTCAAGCTGTTCGGCGAGCTCGTCGACGAGATGGACAGCCTGAGCTGACAACCCCCTGCCGCGCAAAAGCGCCCGCCCGGGGTGCAAAAAGGCCGCACGTCTGCGCGTCCGTGCGCGCAAAGCGGCAAAAGCCCTGTCTGCAAGCAATCGCAGACAGGGCTTTTGGGTTGTGCAGTTTTTAGGTTTACACCTCGGCGCTGAGCTCTTGCCTCGCCGCGCGCAGGATGAACAGGCGCGCGGTAAGGGGGGGCTTGGGATTACGGCCGCTTCGCAGCCCCTTTGCACACGCCTCACATGTTCCCGTGAGGTGTGGTCGAGCGTAAAAGGAACGACGCTCGACACGCGGCGCGGGAATATGCATCTTCTGCGCGTCGTTCCGATTACGACACGCATCTTCCGCGCGGAGTGGCGGGGCGTAAGCGGAACGGACATTTGACATGCGGCGCGGGAATATGCGCCTTTCGGGCTATCGTTCCGATTAAGCCCGGCAGCCCGACCGGCCGACCGCGCGGTAAGGGGGGCTTTTGGGTACGCAGCAAGTTGAGCTGTCGACGCAGTCGGCTGAGGGACTGTCTTCGCAAAGCCCTGTCGCCTAAACACGCTTTATGTTTTGGCTTTTGCCCGCCCCTTGCATCCCCCACCCCGCGGCCTTACCGATCGACCTTGCCCGCGTCCCTGTGCTCGACCGCGTGCGAGACAAACCCGTCGAAAAGGGGGTGCGGGCGGTCGGGGCGGCTTTTGAACTCGGGGTGGAACTGACAGCCCACAAACCACGGGTGCCCCTCGAGCTCGATTATCTCGACAAGGCGTCCGTCGGGCGACAGGCCCGGCAGGCGCATGCCCGCCTTTTGGAACGCCTCGCGGTAGTCGTTGTTGAACTCAAAGCGGTGGCGGTGCCGCTCGTTTATCACGTCCTCGCCGTAGGCGCGGCGGACGGCGGACGCCTCCTCAAGTGCGCAGGGATAGAGCCCGAGGCGCATCGTCCCGCCCTTTTCGGTCACATTTTTCTGGTCGTCCATGATGTGGATGACGGGGTTTTTGCAGCCGGGGTCAAACTCCTCGCTGTCGACCCCCTCAAGCCCCAGCACGTCGCGCGCGAACTCGAGCGCGGCGGTCTGCATCCCGAGGCAGATCCCGAGATAGGGCACCGCGTTTTCCCGCGCGTAGCGGATCGCCTCGAGCATGCCGTCGATGCCGCGGCTGCCGAAGCCGCCCGGCACGATGATGCCGTCGGCACCGGCGAGCAGCTCGGCCGCGTTTTGCCGCGTCACGTTCTCCGCGTTGATCCACATCACGTTCACCTTAGCGCGGTGGCGGTACGCGGCGTGGCTGAGGCTCTCGACGACCGACAGATAGGCGTCGTGCAGCTCGACGTATTTGCCCACGAGGGCGATGTTGAGGGTGCTCTCAGCGCTCTTGATCAGCTCGACCATGCGGCCCCAGCGCTCGAGAGAGGGGCGCTTGTTGCGAAGCCGCAGGTGGTAGCACACCGAGTCCGCAAGCCCCTCCTCCTCGAGCATAAGCGGCACGCTGTACAGCGTCTCGGCGTTGAGGTTTTGGATGATGTCCTCGGGGCGGACGTCGCAGAACATGCTCATCTTTCTGCGCATGTCGTCGGGCAGCGGCATCTCGCAGCGGCACACGAGGATGTTGGGCCGTATGCCGAGCGACTGCAGCGTCTTGACGCTGTGCTGGGTGGGCTTGCTCTTGAGCTCGTCCGAGCCGTAGATGTACGGCACAAGCGTGACGTGGATGAAGACGCAGTTTTCCCGCCCGATGTCGAGCGAAAACTGCCGGATCGCCTCGCAGATCGGCTGGCTCTCGATGTCGCCTATCGTACCGCCCACCTCGGTGATTACGATGTCCCGCCCCTCGCCGACGGCGCGGATAAACTCCTTGATCTCGTTGGTGATGTGGGGGATGATCTGCACCGTGCCGCCGAGATAGTCGCCCCGCCTCTCTTTAGACAGGACGTTCCAAAACACCCGGCCCGAGGTGACGGTGCAGTTGAGGTTGAGATTCTCGTCCACAAACCGTTCGTAGTGCCCGAGGTCGAGGTCGGTCTCGGCGCCGTCGTCGGTGACGAACACCTCGCCGTGCTGATACGGGCTCATGGTGCCGGGGTCGACATTGAGATAGGGGTCGAGCTTTTGGTTGATCACCTTGAACCCGCGCTCCTTCAAAAGCCGCCCGAGGGACGCCGCCGTGATGCCCTTGCCGAGCCCCGAGACGACGCCGCCCGTGACAAAGATGTACTTTGCCGTTTTGTCTGTCGATTTCATCCGATAACCGCCCCCGTTCGTTTGTTCGCAAGAGGCCCGACGTGCCGCCTTCGGGCCGCCGCGCGCTTGCTCTGCTCTGAATAAAAAACTACCGTATATTATTTCACGTTTGAAAAACCCGGTCAACCGTTTTTCGGGGGGCGCAGAAAATTTTTTCGGCACTCTGCGCGCAGCGCACGTTCCCGTGCATGGGAGGCGGCGTCGGGCGACGCGCTCTGCGCTCGACCGCGGACCCGCGCCCGTCCCCGTGCGACCTGCCGCGCGGAGCAGTCAAGGCGCGCAAAAATGCCCCGACGCCTTTGCGCGCGGGGCCGGAGCCTTTTTGAGGGAAAAAGCCCCTCTGTTCAGCGGCTTGGGGGCGGCGGATCTGCCCGCTGCCTCGCCCGAAAACAGACGAAGTCCCCGCCTTTAGACGGGGACCTGCTGCGTTCGGTTATAAAAAGTCGCCTATCGTTTGACGATGCTTTCGAGCGCAAGCCGCTCGGCCGCGAGCTCGCGGAACAGCGCCCGCGCCGTCCATGTCATGTTTTGGGCGGTGACGACGGCCTTCATCGGCCTCGTTTTGACCTTCGGTGTGAGCCCGTTGAGAAGGGAGATGAAGGATTCGAGCATCCCGTCGTCAAAGCCGTACACCACGGCGAGCTCGGCCGCAAAGGGGGGCTCGGAGTCGGGGGGCGACGAGATAAAGCCGTCGAACTCCAAAAGATAGCCGATCGTGTGGCGCTGCCCGTCGGGCGCGACCACGCGCGCCGCCGCGGACACCGCCGCCGCAGCCGCAAGCGCGCCCTTGAGACGCCGCCCGCCAAAGTTGAACAAAAGCACCTGTGCCATCCTATCCCCCGGTCGCAGTAGATATCCCCGCCGCGGTCGGTCGCCGGTGCGCCCCCGCGAAGGGGTGTTGAGCGCGCGTGCGCCCTCCATAGAGATAATAGCGCAAAGCGGGAATAAAATCAACTTTTGGGGCCTTTGCGGCGAAAAAGGGCGCGCAGGGACACCGAAAAACGCGCGCATCACACCCTAAGCGAGCCGTTTTTCGGCCCGACAGGCAGAAAAACGCCCGAGAAATTTGCCATGCGGCGGCAAAGAATATATAATGACGATGGCTGCTGTTGTTCGGAGGTATTTTATATGGAGCTTGTAAAGCAGGGCCTGATGTCGACCGTCAGGCTGTACAGGGCGGCGGGGGCCGACTTCCCCAAAAGCGAGCTCAAGCCCCTGTGCTCGGTGGTTTGGTACTGCCTGCGCGGGAGGTATCGCTGCTATACCCTCACACACGAGGGTGAGGCGCGCGGCTATGCGATGCTGTTTTTGCCGGGGGACGGCGGGGAAAAGCTTATCGACTACCTCGCGGTGTTTAAAAAGGACCGCGGCAGGGGCTACGGCAGCGAGCTGCTGCGCCTTTTGCGCGAGCGCGAGGGCCCGACGGTGCTCGAGTCGGAGGACCCCGACTTTTCACACGGCGACGCCGACCGCGCGGTGAGGGAAAAGCGCCTTGCGTTTTATTTCCGCGCGGGGTACACCGTGCGGCCGTTCAAGGTCAAGCTGTTCGGGGTCGAGTTTTTGATCCTCTCGAACGGCGGCGCGCTCAGCCGCCGCGGGCTTGAGGGGATTTATGAGGCCATGCTGCCCGCCGCCGTGAGAAGGCGTCAGCTTGTCCTGACAGAGGATGCCGAGGACGGCCGGCAAGCTGCCCCGTCGGGGCGGCATTTCGGCGAAACGGATTAAACAACGGGCCCTGCGCCGTATGCCGAACACTTTTTTCGAGCCGACGCGCGGGACGGCATAGACTGTCTCGGCGGCGGTCTGCCGAGTGCACGGTGTCCCTGCGGCGGCGTGGGATGCGGGGGAGGGAGAACGGGTGCGGCTGCCTGCTCCGCGTGAGCCGTCATACCGACAGCCGCCGAAGCCCGGTGAAAAACAGATGCCCGCCCGGTTCGGGCTGCGGCATTGCGCACTGCGCAATATAAGCCGACGGCCGCAGGCCCGGTGCGCAGCACCCGTCCGGTCGTCCCGTTGTGCGCCCGACGAAGGGACAGACGACGTCCGAATCGCCCGTCCCCCAAAATCCTTAATCTGCTTTTAATGTTAATCGTCGAATTGTTTTAATTTTGGCGGGGTACCATAGGGGCAACACAATACATCGGAGGGGAACAAACATGAAAAATCAGATGGAGCTTGTCGAGAAGCTGGTCGAAAGGACGGGCGTCAGCTACGGCGAGGCCAAGCAGGCGCTGGAAAAGTGCGATTGGGACCTTCTCGAGGCGATGATCCTGCTCGAGAGCATGGGCAAGGTGGACCGCGGGGCCTACGCGAGCTACTCGACGAGGCGCGAGCAGGCTCCCCCCGAGAACGGCGGCTCGGGCGACTTCAAGCGCGCCGCGGGCAGCTTTTGGGGCTGGTGCAAGTCGGTCATCGACAAGGGCAACCGCAACAGCTTTGAGATGTACAAAGACGGCGAGTGCCGCCTGTCCATCCCCGTGACGCTGCTCGTCGTGCTGCTCATCGTGGCGTTTTGGGTGATGATCCCGCTGATGATCGTCGGGCTGTTCTTCGGCTTCAGGTTCTCGTTCAGGGGGCCCGAGCTCGGGCGGGACGACGTCAACGAGGTCATGGGAAAAGCGACAAATGTCGCAACAAATATCAAAGAGGACTTCAGACGCGGCTTTGACGGCGACAAACGCTGAGTAAGCGTCGGCGCGGGACGCGTCCCGTCCTGTGTGCAGGCGGTGAATGACCCCGCGCAAAAGCGGGGCAGGGCGAGAGTCAGACCGGCGGCGGAAAAGCGCCGCCCTGCTCGCCGAAAGATAAAAAGGGGGCCCGCGGCGAGGCGGGCCCCGCGCGGCTTTGTCCGGGCGAAGCGGCGCGAAAAAACCGGGAGGGAGGGGCGGCCCGATGCCCGACAGAATACTGATCGTTGAGGACGAGGAGCGCATCGCGCGCTTTGTCGAGCTCGAGCTGGTGCACGAGGGCTACGAGGTCGAAAAGTGCGGCGACGGCAGGCGCGGGCTCGAGCTCGCGCTGATGGGGCGGTTCAGTCTCGTGCTGCTCGACATCATGCTGCCGGGGCTGAGCGGCCTGGAGGTGATGCGCAGGCTTCGCCGTGAAAGCGACGTCCCGGTCATCATGCTGACGGCGCGCGACGCCGTCACCGACAAGGTGTCGGGCCTCGACATGGGCGCGGACGACTATGTCACCAAACCGTTTGCGATTGAGGAGCTGCTCGCGCGCATACGGGTGATTCTGCGCAAGCGAAAGGGCGGGGGCGGCGACGGGCCGGTGCTGCGCTGCGGCGGCCTTGCGCTCGACCCGGCGAGGCGCTCGGCGGAGTTTGACGGCGAGCCCGTCGAGCTGACCAGGCGCGAGTTCGACATGCTCGAGCTGATGATGAGAAACGAGGGCGTCGTGATCTCCCGCGATACCTTTTTGAGCAGGGTTTGGGGCTATGACTACGCGGGCGAGACAAACACCGTGGACGTGCACATCCGCTATCTGCGCAGCAAGATAGACGACGCGTTCGGCGTCAATCTCATTCGGACGGTGCGCGGCGTCGGCTATGTGCTGAAGGGCGGGGCGGAATGAGCAGGGGCGATTCGTCCGTTGCACACGGGATATCGCGCGCCTATGTCCGAAGAACCCGCCTGCTGATGCTTTTTGTCAACCTCGCGGCGCTCGCCCTGTGCTGCGCGGGGTTTTGCTATGTGCAGGACAGCGCCTTTGCGGGCGAGCGAAGCCCGATAAAGCTCGCGGGGATGCTGACAAGGTCGATAGCGCTCAAGGAGGGACGCATCATCTATACCGCCGCGTCGGGCGGCGCGCGGTACTCGGCCGACGCCACCGCCTTTGTCGCGACCCTCGCCTGTCTTTTCGCGCTGCTGCTTGCGGTCGAGTGGGTGCTGATCGCGATCTTCGGCGCGTCGGGCGCGGGCATGGTCAAAAAGCGGCTCAAGCCGCTCTACCGCCTCGCGAGCGCCGCGGCCCGGCTGTCCGACGAGGACTATCGTTTGGGCGAAGCGCCCAAACGCGCCGCGCCGGCGGGCAGGGCTCAAAAGAATGAGACACCGTTCCGTGCGGGGGGTATCGGTCCCGAGCGGCTGCACTCGCTCGAGAACGCCATCGAGGGCTACAGCCCCGACGGCGGGGGCGGCGGGCTGCACACCGGCTACAGCGACCTTGCGGGCATTGAAAACGCCGTCAACCGCCTGCTCGAGCGCACGCGCGACAGCTACAGCCGGCAGGTGCGCTTTGTGTCCGACGCCTCGCACGAGCTTCGCACCCCCATCGCGGTCATCAAGGGCTATGCCGACATGCTCGAGCGGTGGGGCAAGCGGGATGAAAAGGTGCTCGGCGAGGCGATAGAGGCGATCCGCTCGGAGGCCGAGCACATGAACGCCCTTGTCGAGCAGCTTTTGTTCCTCGCGCGGGGGGACGACGGGCGGCAGAAACTGTCCAAAAAGCGCTTTTCGCTGTCCGACACAGCCCGCGAGGTGTATGAGGAGCAGTCGATGATCGACCCCCGCCACCTCTGGAAGCTGGACGACGGCGGCGCCGTCGAGGCGTTCGGCGACCCGGGGCTCATCAAACAGGCGGTGCGGATTCTCGCGGACAACGCCGTCAAGTACACCCCCGAGGGCGAGGCCATCGCGATAAGGGCGGGCTGTGAGCCCGACGGGGTCTTTATCTCGGTGCGGGACAGCGGCATCGGCATCGGCGACGGGGACATCTCGCATGTGTTCGAGCGGTTTTATCGCTCGGATCTCTCGCGCGCCCGCGAGAGCGGGGGCACGGGGCTCGGGCTGTCCATCGCAAAATGGATCGTCGACCGGCACGGCGGGTACTTTGACATCGCAAGCCTTGAGGGGGTGGGCACGCGCTTCACGCTGCACCTGCCGCAGGCGCCGAGGGAGGGAGAGGTCGGGGATGTTTAAACGCGCGCTTGTGATCGGCTGCTCGGGAGCGGGCAAGAGCACCTTTGCACGCTCACTTCACGCCGTGACGGGGCTGCCGCTGTGTTATCTCGACATGCTGTGGCACAAGCCCGACAGGACCTGCCGCACGCGGGAGGAGTTTGACGCCCTGCTTGCGGCGGCGCTTGCGGAGGAAGAATGGATAATCGACGGCAACTATCTCAGAACGCTTGAGGTGCGCCTTAAAGCGTGCGACGCGGTGTTCTGGTTTGATCTGCCCACGGCGGTCTGCCTCGAGGGCGTGCGGCGGCGCATAGGCAGGCCCAGAGAGGATATGCCGTGGGTCGAGCAGGAGTTCGACCCCGAGTTCCGGCGGTGGATCGAGAATTTTGAGCGGGACAAACGCCCCGAAATATTGAGACTGCTTGACAGTCTGCCCGATGGGGTGCTTGTCCGCGTATTCAGGACCCGTCGGCAGTCAGAGGACTTTTTGCGCCGGCTCGCCGCCGGGGCCCGATGAGGAGGGAGATTTATATGACGTTTTTGGGCAATGTCGTCCGGTTTGTGTTCGGCGGCTTTTTGAGCGGCCTCGGCTGGCTTGTGTCGGGCCTGCTGTGGTGCCTTTCGATCGTCGGCATCCCCTACGGTGTGCAGTGCTTCAAGTTCGCCGTCCTGTCCTTCTGCCCGTTCGGCAGACAGATTGTCTACGGCGGCGGTGCGGTGTCGTTTGTCGCCAACGTGATTTGGACGGTTTTTTTCGGCATCCCGATGGCGCTCGGGAATTTCGGGATAGGCTGCCTGTGGTGCGTCACAATCGTGGGTGCGCCGTTCGGGCTGCAATTTTTTAAGATAGCAAAGCTGGCGCTCGCACCGTTCGGCAGCAGCGTGGCGCCGGGCTGAACATAAAGAGAACGCGGGCCGAACAAAGGGTGCGGTCTTTAAAGTGGGCAGACGTCAAAGCCGGCCGAGAGCGGCAAAGCCGTTGTATAAGCCAATCAAGCCCACCTGCCGCGCGTCTTACCGTGAGGTTGTGTAAAGGGGGGCGCAACCCGCTGTAAGCCAAGCCCACCTTACCGTGCATAATAGGAACGATGCGCGGACCGCATCATGAAGTTACTGCGAGCTCAAAAGCCCCTCTTGTGTAAAGGGGGGAGGGCCGCAGAGCGGCGGGGGGATTGACGGGCCGAGATCAAAGTCTTAGGCAAGCTCGGTTTCCGAGGCAAGTTTTTAGCAACCCCTCCGTCGGGCAGAGCCCGACGCCTCCCCTCACACACCGCATACTCTCACGGGGTATGCCGAACGCCGTACCGATTGCGTTCGGTAGGGGAGGCTTAAGGGCGAGGGCGGCAATCCCTCAGTCAGCTGACGCTGACACGGCTCACATATTCCCGCGAGTTGGTCGAATGTAAGCGAAACGGACATTCGACACGCCCTACATATTCCCGTAGAGTGTGCCGAGTGTCGTACAACTTACACTCGGCAGAATTCACGAGAATATGTGAAC
>CAYSRC010000053.1:0-11712 GCA_964433495.1 uncultured Oscillospiraceae bacterium | reverse complement strand
TTTCGGGCTATCGTTCCGATTGAGCCCGACCGGCCGACCGTTCGGCTCTTCCCCCTCAGGGGAAGCTCAAGGGCCCGCCCCCGAAATCCCCTTCCCAAGTTGTGCTGATAATAACGGCGCCTGCGCTGTTGTTACATAGTTTTCTATATTAAAGCTTTAAAGTTTCATTTTGCTCCGCACAAGGATGTCAAGCTGTTTCGGGCGGCTTGCATCGGGCGGCGGACAGCCGCAAAAAATCCAAAGGAAAGCCGGTGAATTACTGTGGGAAAGTACATCCTAAAGCGCTGCCTTTACATGATCCTTGTGTTTTTCATCATATCGTTCATGATGTATGCGCTGTACAATCTCATCCCGTCCGACCCGGCGAGAGCGCAGCTTGAGCCCCTTAAGACGACGCTCCGCCCCGAAGAATACCAAAGGCGATATGAGGAGCTTCGAGCCTCTCTCGGGCTCGACGACCCACTCGTCGTGCGCTATCTGCGCTGGATGGGCCTTGCGCCCGACATGGACGGCAGATTCAACGGCCTGCTCGAGGGCAACTTCGGCTACTCGCTTTACAACAAGCAAAACGTGGTCGACGTCATCAAGACCCCGCTCTCGGTCACGGTGTTCATGAACATATTCGCGACCATCCTGGCGCTGGGCATAACCATTCCGCTCGGCATCCACTGTGCTGTCAAAAAGGGCTCCAAGTTTGACCAGGGCGTGCAGGCGTTCACGATACTCGGCTACAGCATCCCGGTGTATATCATCGCGCTGGTGTTCATCTATATCTTTGCGGTGCTTCTGCGCATCTTCCCCGTCGCGGGCTACAAGACGCCGGGCAGCGACTACACCGGCATGAGGGAGTTTTGGGACCACCTCTACTACCTCGGACTGCCGCTCATCGTCATGACGGTGGGCTCGCTCGGCGGCATGACGCGCTATGTACGCGCGGCGATGATCGACGCGCTGTCGATGGACTACATCCGCACCGCGCGGGCCAAGGGCCTTAAAGAAAAGGTCGTCATCTACAGCCACGCGTGGCGCAACGCGCTGCTGCCCGTGATAACGAGCATACTCGGCTGGTTTTTGTCCATCTTCTCGGGCTCGGTCATCATCGAGAACACCTTCGCGCTCAACGGCATGGGCGCGCTCTATTGGCAGGGCCTGCGCAACTCGGACTGGGAGCTTGCGCTCGCGATTCAGATGTTCTATACCGTCATCAGCCTCGTGGGCGGTCTGCTTATCGACCTGAGCTACGGCCTTGTCGACCCGCGCGTCAGGGTCGAGAAATAAGGGGGATGTGTGATGAAAAAGATAAAAAACTTCTTTAAGCGCATTGCCCTTTGGTTGAACAGAGGCGTGTTCCCGGCGGGCGAGCTGTCCATCCTCGAGGAGGAGCAGCTCGAGAGCCCGGGCAGGGTCATCTGGAAAAACTTTAAGAGTAAAAAGCTCGCGATGGCGGGCGTGATTATCTTCATTGTCATCTTTCTGTTTGTGATGATAGGGCCTATCTTTATGCCCATCGATCTGAGCTATTCGGACGGCTCACAGGCGAACCTGCCCCCGGGCTACAACTATATGTCCTATCCGTCGAGTCTCAAGGGCAACGTCGCCGACATCGCCCCCGGCTATACCTACGGCTTCAGCCTTGACACAAACGGCGACGTCTCGGTTTGGGGCGTCACCCGCATCACCGACAAGGTCGACCTCGGCGACATACCCGAAGAGGTTTTGAACGCCGACATCGTCAGCATCGCCGCGGGCACCGACCACGTCGTCGCGCTCGACTCGAACAACGAGCTCCACATTTGGGGCAACAACAGGCTCGGGCAGGACAGGGTGGACGGGAAGCTCACCCGTGCGCTCAGGACGGGCGAGGTCGTGCAGCTGTCGGCGAGCAACCAGTTTTCGGCGGTCGTCATGGCGGACGGCAGCCTCTATCTGTGGGGCAACGGCAACATGGCCGACATAAAGTGCAAGGACGAGTATCAGGGCAGCATCGCCAAGGTCGCCCTGACCGATTTTGAATACATCTCACTTCTCACCGACGGCTCGGTGGCGTACACCGGCTTCAACCGCGAGACGGCGCTCGCGAGGATCCCCGCAGAGCTTGAGGGCAGGACGGTCGTCGACATCGCGGCGACCTCGAGCACCGTCGCCGCCGTGACCTCGGACGGCGGGGTCTATGTTTGGGGCAACGCGACAAAGGGCGAAAAGGACATGCCCGCGTTCGAGTCGCGGCCCGTCGAGCTGTACGGCGGACGCTTTCACTACACCGCGCTGCTTGAGAACGGCGAGGTGGTGAGCTGGGGCGACAACACCTTCGGTCAAACCGAGGTGCCCGCCTCGGTGCACGGCGCCGACATCGAGACGGTCTTTGCGGGCGGCTTTCAGAACTACGCCGTGACGGCGGACGGCGACATCATCACGTGGGGCCTGCGCGGGTACTTCCTCGGCACCGACGGCCTCGGGCGCGACGTGCTCGCGAGGATTGTCAACGGCGGGCGTGTCACCATGATGGTCGGCGCGATCTCGGTCGTGATAGCGACGATCCTCGGCGTGCTGCTCGGCGGTATCGCGGGCTATTTCGGCGGCAGGGTCGACGTGCTGGTCATGCGCATCGCCGAGATAGTCGGGGGCCTGCCCTTCATCCCGTTTGCGATGATCCTGTCCTCGATTTTAGGCAACAGCATCACGAGCGAAAACAGGATGTACCTTATCATGGTCATCCTCGGCGTGCTTTCGTGGCCGCCCACCTGCAGGCTTGTGCGCGCCCAGATGTTTGCCGAGCGCGAAAAGGAGTTTGTCAAGGCGGCCAAGGCCATGGGCATACACGAGATAAGCATCGTGTTCAAGCAGATTTTGCCCAACATCATCTCGATCCTCATGGTCAGCATGACGCTCGATTTCGCGACCTGTATGCTGACCGAGAGCACGCTGTCCTACCTCGGGTTCGGCATCGCACTGCCTACCCCGACCTGGGGCAACATGCTGACGGGCGCGAACAACAGCATCGTCATCCAGCAGTATTGGTGGCAGTGGGTGTTCCCTGCGGCGATCTTCGGTCTTTGCACCATCTGCATCAACCTCATCGGCGACGGCCTGCGCGACGCGGTCGACCCCAAGAGCAACGAAAGGTAGGCGTGAAAAATGGCATTGCTTGAGATGAAGGACCTTCACACCTATTTTCGCACCAAGCGCGGCATCGTCAAGGCCGTCAACGGCGTCTCGTACAGCGTCGAGAGCGGCAAGACCCTCGGCGTCGTGGGCGAGTCGGGCTCGGGCAAGAGCGTGTCGGCGATGAGCATGCTGCGCCTGCTCGACGGCAACGGCTACATCGACAGCGGCGAGATAACCTTTGACGGAAAGAACCTCATCGAGCTCTCGACCGACGAGATGAGCGCCGTGCGCGGCAACGACATCTCGGTTATCTTTCAAGAGCCGATGACCAGCCTCAACCCCGTTTTCACCATTGAAAAACAGGTCAGCGAGCCGTTTATCGTCCATCAGGGCATGAGCAAGAAAGAGGCCGCCGAGAAGGTGGTCGAGATGCTCGCCGATGTCAAGATCCCCAACCCCGAGGTCGTTGCGAAGCAGTATCCGTTCCAGCTGTCGGGCGGCATGCGCCAGCGCGTCATGATCGCCATGGCGCTCGCGTGCAGGCCCAAGCTGCTTATCGCGGACGAGCCGACGACGGCGCTCGACGTCACGATTCAGGCGCAGATCCTCAAGCTGATGAACGAGCTCAAGGAGGAGCACAACACCGCGATCATGTTCATCACCCACGACCTCGGCGTCATCCGTCAGATGGCCGACGACGTCGCGGTGATGTACTGCGGGCAGGTGGTCGAGATGGCCCCCGCCGAGACGATTTTCGGCGAGCCCGAGTGTTCGCACCCCTATACCGAGGGGCTCATGGTCTCCATCCCGAGGCTCGACACCCCCGCGGGCGTGCGCCTCGACGCCATCCCCGGCGCGGTGCCCCACCCGCTCGACCTGCCGAAGGGGTGCAAGTTCGCGCCCCGCTGCAAGTACGCGACCGAAAAATGCCTTGAGCAAGAGCCCGAGATGACGGCTGTGTCGGATACGCAGCAGGTAAGGTGCTTCTATCCGAGGAAGGTGGACAGACATGCAAAATAAGAGCGTTCTTCTTCGCATAACCAACCTTAAGCAGTACTTTCCGCTCAAGAAAAAGGGCCTTTATGTCAAGGCGAACGACGGGATAAACCTCGACATCTACGAGGGCGAGACGTTCGGCCTCGTGGGTGAGTCGGGCTGCGGCAAGTCCACCTTCGGGCAGACCCTGCTTCAGCTGTACAGGCAGACCGACGGGCGCTCGATGTACTACGGGCGCTCGCTCGACGACCTCGCGCCGCGGTATGTCAAGGACACCATCTCAAAGCTTGAGGGCAAAAAGGCGCACATGCGCTCGCTTGAAGCGAAGCGCGACCGGCTGCGCGAGGAGTATGACAGGCTCGACGACGACGCGAAGCTCGCCAAAAAGGACGAGGTGACGCGGGCCGAGAAGGAGGCGCACGACGCGCTTTTGGACATTGTCAACCTCGTGGGCGGCTTTGTCACCCTCGACGACCTCTCGCCCGTGCGCGAGGTGTTCCTGAGGCGGTATGAGCAGTGCAAAAAGCTCAGCGATCTCGACAGACAGCTTGCGGTGTCAAGGCTCAAGGCAAGCGACCTCGAGTTTGACGTAAAAGAGGGCAAGGCAGCGGGCAGGGACATGTCCGCCAAAAAGAAAAAGCTCGACACCGCAAGGCAGCGGGTGCAGGACACCGAAAAGCGCATCGCGTCCGAGCGCGAGGTCATCGCGTCGATCGACAAGGAGATCGAGGCGCTTCGCGCAGAGCACAGGGACGACGAGAGGTTCTCGGAGTTTGAGCAGTATCGGGATGACGGCATCGATCTTGCGCGTCTTACCTACAACGAGATGCGCAGGCTGCGCTGCGACCTTCAGATCATCTTCCAGGATCCCTACTCCTCCCTTAACCCGAGGATGACGGTCGGGCAGATCATCGGCGAGGGCCCGAGGACCCACAAGATGTTTGACCGCAACGACTCGAGGCTTCAGGACTATGTCCTCAAGGTCATGGACGAGTGCGGGTTGCAGGGCTATTTTCTGCACCGCTTCCCGCACCAGTTTTCGGGCGGGCAGCGCCAGCGCATAGGCATCGCGCGGGCGCTCGCGGTCAGACCGAAGTTCGTGGTGTGCGACGAGGCGGTCTCGGCGCTCGATGTGTCCATCCAAAGCCAGATTATCAACCTGCTTCAAGACCTCAAGGAGAAGCAGAACCTCACCTATCTGTTTATCACGCACGACCTCTCGGTCGTCAAGTACATCTCCGACCGAATCGGCGTCATGTACCTCGGCAACATGGTCGAGCTCGCCGACTCGCAGGAGATCTTCAGCAACCCGGTGCACCCCTATACCGAGGCGCTGCTCAATGCCATCCCCACCACCGACGTCAAGCGGGATTTTGAGATCCTCGAGGGCGACATTCCGAGCCCCGTCAACCCGCCCAAGGGCTGCAAGTTCCACACGCGCTGCAAATACTGCACCGAGGTGTGCCGCCAGGTCACACCCGAGTGGGAGGAAATTGCGCCCAACCATTTCGTCGCGTGCCACCACAAGCTGACCCACGGCGAAACGGCAAAAGAGGGCTGAGGTCGATGCTTTGGCAGAACAAGGTCGACAGGGCGATGAAGCTCAGCGGCGAGCAGGGCAGGCTGCGGGACGAGGCGGCGGGCAAGGGCCCCGCAAAGCTCGAGAAGGGCGACGCCTTTGCGATGCTTTTGTCCGCCGCGATCGTCATCGTGCCGGCCGCGGTGCTGGCGGTGGCGCTGCTTATCGGCGCGGGGTATCTGTTCCTGTTCCACTGACTGAAATCGCCCTGCGGCGAGAAGAGCGCCGCGCCCGAAAAATGTCGGTGTGAGAGCTGAAAAAGACAACAAAAGGGCCCGCCGCGGTTTTTTTCTGCGGCGGGCCCTTTGCCGCTTGCCGTTTTATCTCTTGCCGTTTTTTCAATTGCGTTTTGCCGCTTGACCGCTGCGGGAGGGGGGAGTGGTCGAATATTGTTTCAAAGATAAGACAGGATTCCAAAAAGCTTCGGGACGAAAGCAGAGCTTGAAAAAGCTTCGGGACAGAGACTGAATTTGAAAGAAATCCGGAACGGAGGCAAAACAAAACGGAACACACCGCGCGTTGCGGTGCGTTCCGTTTTGGCTTTTGGTTGGCTGCGTTACAGCGCAAAATCCTCGGGGTTTGCCTTGGGCAGCGCTTCCGACTTGTGGGGCTTGCGGCGAATGGGGTTGTAGACGAATCGTTTGCAGCGGTAGTAGGGGGACACGACCCCCTTGACGGTGCACTGAACCATGTCTCCGTTTTTGGTGTCATGCCCGTGCGCGCAGTACTCGCAGGCGGGGGAGATCAGCTTGGAAAATAACGGGGTCTTCAACCGTAAATCACTCCTTCGGTAAAGCATTTGCCGGGCGGTACGGGGCTTTGCTCGGGGCGCGTCTCGGACGTGAATAAAATCTGCCGCGGCTGTCCGCCCCGACGGGGATGTCCCGGGCTTTGGGTATATCAAAAAGCAGGTGCGTGCCGCATATCGTGCAGTTTGACCGATGATTTATTATACACTATCCCGAAGAAAAGGTAAAGGCGGCCCGGCGGCGGTATCGCCGCCGACAACCCCGACGGGGCGCATTGCCGTGCCGCGCTGCCGTTCCGTGAGCCTCTGTCGCCCGGATGGACCGTCGTACCTGTTAAGCTCGAAGTGCAGGAAGGGCGGCGGCCCGTCGCAGATTTTGCGGCGCTTTTCGCCCCCACTCGGCGTTTTCGGTGTTTTAGTTACTGCGGCGAGACCGTTCCCGAAGGCTCCCTTACCAAAAAACGCTGCTCCGATTGTGCGCGGCCCTCTCCTTTATGTCACTTGTGCTCCATCCCCCCGCAAGTCCTGCCGCGCCGAAAACCTGCTTTTTAAAAAATCAACCCGTTTTTTCATGCTGTCTTTGGTGACGTCCGCGTTCTCGACGATGTCATAGCCGTGAAAGGTGCCCTCGGTTTCGTTGACGACGACGTCGCCGCCCGCGTCCTTCAGTTTTTGTGCGTACAACAAGCCCTCGTCGTGCAGGCAGTCGAACTGCGCGGTCTCGATGTAGGCGGGGGGAGGCGGGCAGCTCAGCTCGGCGTGCAGGGGCGAGGCGAGGCGCTTTTGGCTTTCGTCGAGGCCGTCGCAGTAGTAGGCCCACATCAGGCGGTTGTTCTTTGCATTCCACAGCGGGGTGTCGCGGAACCGCTCCATCGAGGGGGTGGACATGGCGCCGTCGGTCACGGGGTACACAAGCAGCTGCAAACAGGGCGCCTCGAGGCCCTCGCGGCCGCAGCCCGCGCACAGCGACGCCGCAAGCGCGCCGCCCGCGCTGTCCCCCGCGACGCCCACTCGCTCGCGGTCGACGCCGAGGACGTCGGCTTCGGCGAGAATACAGCGGTAAAGCGCGAGGATGTCGTTGTAAGCGGCGGGGTAGGGGCGACGCGGCGCAAGGGAATAGTCGGGCAAAAACACCGTGCAGCCCGCCCGCAGCGCGTACAGGCAGGCAGACTTTTTGTGGTATGCCGCGGCCCTGTAGCTGAACGCGCCGCCGTGTATGTAGACAAGGCAGGGGCGCTTGCGCCCGGGGGTACACGGCTCGAGGACGAGAACCTTCGTTTTGCGCCCGCCGTATCCCGTGATGCGGATGTGCTTGTGTGACAGCCCGCGCGGGACGGGTGTCAGCGCACACCACAGTGAGAGAAAGGCATTCGCGGGGCCTATAATCGCCCTGCCGAAGGGAATGTTCACCGCGACATGCCGCAGCTGCGGGTCGATGACTTTTCTGTAGTTCATCGGGGACGCCCCCTTTTGCTGTCCCGTGCCCGAACGCGGGAGATTATTATGTGCAAAGTATACCATCGAATACGGGCCTGTTCAAGCGGCGGGAAAGACGAGCAAGGCGGACAGATCGTCGAGGTCGAGGGCCGCGAGATGACGGACTGAAAACCGTCTTTGCGAGACGGGCGGCAAAACTGCCGGTCAGAATTGTACGGGACGGCATAACGAGGATGAAAAGCGGCGCCGCGGTCAATGCCGTCGACGCGGCGCTGCCTGTATTCCGCACGGTTTTGCTGTTTCGGCACAAAGGCGACAGAATGAGATATAATAAATTTTGCCGGAAAGGTTGGGGTTCAGTGGATTTACATAAATTTTGGAGGGATGTCCTGTAACAGGATGCGGACGCCCTCAGAGGATACTTTGATGAAAACGCCTATGTGAATCGGCATTGTACGAATGAGCATTTTAACGTGGACGAATTCATTGTCGCCGATTGTGAATACCCCGGCGATTGGGACGGCGAGGTCGAAAGAATTGAAAGATCGGGGGATTTGTTTATCACGGTGACCCACGTTTATCCGAAGGATAAGACGCTGTCTTTTCATGTCACGTCTTTTATTCGGATTATCGCAGAGAGAATTACAGCGGTGGATGAATATTGGGCGCAGGACGGTGACGCGCCTCGGTGGAGACAGAACGAACACATGGGCAAACCCATAAAGCAGCGTTCGTAATACGGCAAAGCCCGCCGCGTCGGAAAGGACGCGGCGGGCAGCTATGTGTGCGCGCGGGTTTGGCCGATTAAGCTTAACCGGCCGGCTTAACCGATTAGCCTCAGCCGATAAAGACCTTTTTGAGGTGGGTGTAGCGGGGCATCCCGTTTTCGCAGACGCGCTCGGGCTCGCCCTGGATGAGGGGCAGGGCGTAGTCGATGAACGCCTGCGTGACGTTGTTGCCCTCGGCGTTGATCATGCTGTCGGGCACGGTGCTCTCGGCGTTCGCGGCCTCGGACAGCGGGATGAGCACGGCGTCGCACTTGTAGGGGCCGCTCTCGCTGCGCTTGAAGCCGACCATCATGTCGGTTCTGCCGAGCACGGCGTTCTCGACGGCGGCCGCGCCCGACATGTAGGCCTCGACGATGTCGGTCTTGGACGCGCAGTGGGCGGCGCAGCGCTGAAGCAGGCTGAGCTCGATGCCGCGCACCTTGGTGACGGTGGTGCGGCTCTTGACAAAGTTCACGAGCGTCGCGGCGAGGCCGCCCATCTGGCTGTGGCCGAAGGCGTCCTTTGCCTGGGCGATGTCGCTGCCGTACTCCGAGATAAACCGCCCGTCCCTGTCGCGCACACCCTCGGACACCGCGACGATGCAGTTGCCCTTTTCGTCCCAGACGCGCTGCACGTCGGCCAAAAATCTGTCGATGTCAAAGGTGCGCTCGGGCAGATAGATGAGGTCGGGGCCCTCGCCTATGGTCCCCGCGAGCGCGGCGGCGGCGGTGAGCCAGCCCGCGTTGCGCCCCATCAGCTCAAAGATGATGACCGAGCCCTTTTGATAGACCTTGGAGTCGACCGAGACCTCGGCTATCGAGGTGGCGATGTACTTTGCGGCGCTGCCGTAGCCGGGGCAGTGGTCGGTGCCCGCGAGGTCGTTGTCGACCGTCTTGGGGATGCCGATTATGCGGCAGTCGTACCCGACCTTCTGCATGTATTTGGAGACCTTGTTGCAGGTGTCCATCGAGTCGTTGCCGCCGTTGTAGAAGAAGTAGCGGATGTCGTATTTTTTGAATACCTCGAGGATTCGCCTGTAGTCGGTGTCGTCGACCTCGCTGTCCTTGAGCTTGTAGCGGCAGCTGCCGAGGGCGGAGGCGGGGGTGTTGGTCAAAAGGGAGATCTCGCGCTCCTCCTCTTTGCCGAAATCGAACAGCCTGTCGTTGAGGATGCCCTCGATGCCGTTCTGCGCGCCGTACACACCCGTGATATACGGGTTTTTGAGCGCCGTCGCGACGGCGCCGCACACGCTCGAGTTGATTACGGCGGTGGGTCCGCCCGACTGACCGATTACACACGCGCCTTTGAGAATGTCCATTGACGATGTCTCCTTTAAAAAATATTTATTGAAAAGCTCATACCCCTCGGGACGTCGGCCCGCGGGGTAAAACACGCCCAAAGACTCCCCGCGCGGGCGGCGCACAGCGCGGCCGAAAACAGCGCGCACCGCCCTTTTCGGAGCGCCGAAGGGGGGTTCGTGGTTTTATTCTATCACATATTCAGCCCCGGGTACAGCATTTTATCCCTTGATTTTGCCTGCCCTTGTGATATTATATAGATAGAGTAATTTTCGGAAAGGAAATGAAAAACATGGCACTTGTTACAACCAAGGAAATGTTCAAAAAGGCTTATGACGGCGGATACGCCATAGGCGCGTTCAACGTCAACAACATGGAGATTGTGCAGGGCATCACCGAGGCGGCGAGCGAGCTCAAGTCGCCGGTCATCCTCCAGGTCTCCAACGGCGCGCGCAACTATGCGAAGCACGTCTACCTGATGAAGCTCGTCGAGGCGGCTGTCGCCGACACCGACATCCCGATTGCGCTTCACCTCGACCACGGCAGCAGCGTCGAGATGTGCAAGAGCTGCATCGACGGCGGCTTCACCTCGGTCATGATCGACGCCTCGTCCAAGCCCTTTGACGAGAATATCGCCGTTACCAAAGAGGTCGTCGAGTATGCCCACGCCCACGGCGTCGTGGTCGAGGCCGAGCTCGGCACCCTTGCGGGCATCGAGGACGCGGTCAACGTCAACGCCGAGGACGCGAGCTACACCCGCCCCGAGCAGGTCGAGGAGTTTGTCAACCGCACCGGCTGCGACTCCCTCGCGATAGCCATCGGCACCAGCCACGGCGCATACAAGTTCAAGCCGGGCCAGAAGCCCCAGCTGCGCTTCGACATCCTCGAGGAGGTCGCGAAGCGCCTGCCTCAGTTCCCGATCGTCCTGCACGGCGCTTCGTCCGTCCCGCAGGACTTTGTCAAGACGATTAACGAGTACGGCGGCAAGATGCCCGACGCCATCGGCATCCCCGAGTCGATGCTCCGTCAGGCGGCGACGATGGCCGTCTGCAAGATCAACATCGACAGCGACATCCGCCTCGCGATGACCGCGAGCATTCGCAAGCACCTCGCCGATAACCCCTCCGACTTTGACCCCCGCGGCTACCTCAAGCCCGGCCGTCAGGCGGTCAAGGAGATGGTCGCCCACAAGATCGTGGACGTCCTCGGCAGCAACGGCAAGGCGTAAGCTTTTTGTCGGCGCCATAAGGTTTAAACCCTTTGCTTCGGGCGGCCCTGAGCGGGCCGCCCGAAGCTTTTTGCGGTTCTTTTCTTTTTTTCGGTCGCGGTTGCTCAAAGCTTTTTCGACTTTCGGTCCCGACCGCGGTTTCCGGAAGCTTTTTGTGTTTTTTGAGACATTTCAAATCCGGGCCATGGCTGCAAGAGGTTTTGCAGGCTTTCGCCCCACGCCGTTGCCCAAAGTCTTTTGTGATATCCCTGCCCGAGCGCGGCTGCTGAGGTCTTTCGTTGCCTTTTGTCCCGACCGCGGCTGCCCGGCGGACGTTGACAGCGCGGGTGATTTGGGATATAATTTTATTTGTCGCTCGGATGGGCGCGTTTTGGCAGAGTGTTTTTTGCGCCCTTCGGCGGCGGCGAACGGGTGTTTTGTGCCCTGTGTTCGGACTTTTCGGCTGAAGAGAAAGCATATAAAAGAATGAGCCGGTGTGTCGGAATTGGCAGACGAGACAGACTCAAAATCTACAACGCCGTTTCATACCACTTTGGCGTAAACCCTTGATTTTA
>CAYSRC010000052.1:0-11840 GCA_964433495.1 uncultured Oscillospiraceae bacterium | reverse complement strand
ATGCTGATGTCTGTTGACGGAAAAATCAGCACAGGAGCAACAGATGATTTAGATGTAGACAAAGATTTCCCTAAAATTATGGGCGTTCAGGAAGGACTGCACCAATATTATGAGATAGAGCAGACAACAGATTTATGGTCGCTTAACTCCGGCAGAGTACAGGAAAAAAATCGGTATCAACATGAAAGAACTGCCAAGCAAGTCGCCCGTTTCCTTCGTGATAATTGACAACAGTCATTTGACCGAACATGGTATTCGCTATTTTTGTGCCTTATCAAAAGAATTTGTGTTGATTACTTCCAATAAAGACCATCCGGCATTTAGGATAAAGAAAACCAATCTTCATATAATTTATCAAAGTGAACTGTCTTTGGCGGATGCACTTGCAGAACTTAAGTCAGAATATGGCTGTCAAAGGATCACTATACAAAGCGGCGGTACGTTAAACGGGTTATTTCTCCGGGAAAAACTATTCGATTATATTGATATTGTTGTTGCCCCTGTTTTAATTGGAGGTAAAGATACATCCACCTTGATTGACGGAAAATCCTTACTGTCAAAAAGTGAACTGTCACAATTAGGCGTGCTGAAATTACAAGAATGTACGGTTTTGAAGGACTCATATATCAGGTTGCGTTATAAAGTGATTCATTAACAACTTCATAGTTTATAGGGGATTTCATTTTTTGAGAGTGAAATCCCCCTTGACAAACATTCTCTTGGGCGCTTATCAAACGGGCGTGTCCGCCGCGGGATGGATCCTGCCGCGGATTTGCAGGCGCCTGCGCAACACTGTCTCGGCGAAACGAGCGGTATCCGAAGGGACGCCGCTCTCTGTTCCGCCTATGGATTTTCATTTAAAGATGTTGACTCGGCAGCCGTATCGCTTCTCCCCCTCTGCCCCTCATCCGGAACAAACCCGCTGCAAAGCGCCGCCCGCCGCGGCGCAAGGACAGGACGGCGATCCTCAACCCTCCGCCGTCTGCCGCTTTTCAGGGCAAAGCGCGAGCCGCTCGCCCCGCCCCGCAAAAACAGCCCGACGCCCGAGCGCCGTTATAGAGCGGCGTTCGGGCGATTTTTGTTGACCCTTCTCGGAAAGAGCCGCAGTCCCCTACAGAATCAGGCAGATAAGCCCGCTGCAGCCGTCGTTTATAATGCGCTCGAGGGTTTCCTGAAGCTTCATGCGCGCGTCAGACGGCATCTTGTACAGCTTGTTCTGAAGCCCCTCGTTCACCAGCTCGTTGAGGGATTTTCCGAAGATGTTGGAGCTCCATATCTTGATGGGGTCGTCCTCAAACTCGGACAACAGGTATTCGACGAGCTCCTGCGACTGCTTTTCCGAGCCGACGATCGGGTTGACCTCGGTGGTGATATCCGCGCGCAGCAGGTGCACCGAGGGCGCGCTCGCGCGCAGCTTTACACCGTACTTGCCGCCCTGCTTGATGATCTCGGGCTCCTCGAGCTTGAGCTCCTCAAGGGTCGGCATGACGATGCCGTAGCCCGTCGCCTCCACCTGCTCGAGCGCCCCGCTTATCTTTTCAAACTGCTTTTTTATCTCACACAGCTCGAGAATGCACGGCATAAGCCCGCTCTCGTCGGTGACCTCAAGGCCCGTCTGCTCGGACAGAACACGGTAGAACAGCCCGTCGTCCAGTCTGACCTCGACGCCGACCCTGCCGCTGCCGAGGTCGGCGTAGTGCTGCACCGCCGACTCGATATACTCGCACGATTGAAGTCTGCCTATGTTCGCGCCGACGTCCCGCACCCGCTCTATCCCGTTCGCGAAGGCAAACACCGCCTCGGTCGCGGCGCGGCGCAGCCAGTGGTCGTCGCCGAGCGAGGTTATCCAGCGGGGCATCTCGATGTCAATGCGCTTCGCGGGGAACTCGCTTGTCACCCTCGTGAGGATCTCCTTTATGTCGTCCTCCGTCATGTCGAGACAGTTGACCGCCATGACGGGCACGTCGTACCGCTCGCACAGCTCGTTCGCAAGCGCGTGCGCGGCGGCGCTGTCGGGGTCGGTGCAGTTGAGCAAAACCGCAAAGGGCTTGTTGATCGCCTTGAGCTCACTTATCACCCGCTCCTCCGCGTGCTCATAGCTCTCGCGGGGGATATCGCTGATGCTCCCGTCGGTCGTGATGACGATGCCGATTGTCGAGTGCTCGTTGATGACCTTGCGCGTGCCCGTCTCTGCCGCGACGTCAAAGGGCACCGGCCCCTCGTACCACGGGGACACCACCATGCGCGGCGTGTCGTTCTCGACGTGGCCGAGCGCGCCGTCCACAATGTACCCCACACAGTCAATCATCCTGACCCTCAGGCTCACGCCGCCGTCCAGCTCCACCGTCACAGCCTGCTCGGGGATGAACTTGGGCTCGGTCGTCATGATTGTCTTGCCCGCCGCCGACTGCGGCAGCTCGTCGGTCGCGCGCTCCCGAGCGGAGGGTGCCTGAATGTTCGGGATGACGAGCGTCTCCATAAACTTTTTGATAAAGGTCGACTTGCCCGTTCTCACCGGGCCGACAACGCCGATATACACCTCCGACCCTGTGCGGGCGGCAATGTCCTTGTAGATGCTGCTGTCCATACGCTGTTATTCTCCTATCTTGTTTACGACGCCGCCCGCGCGGCCGTCATTTTGTGTTGAATGGATGGGGCGTCGTGCGGCCGCAGCCGCCGGCCGCGTCATCCCGCCGTCCCCGCCGCGCGGTTTTTGTTATGCCCGCACGGCATCGGGTTCGGGCTCAGCTCACGATGGGTATGACAAGCATGGTGCGGGACGAAAAGACGTCGTCCGCGCCGAGGCCGTTGGTGAGGCAGACCGCCGACGGCGAGGTGTTGAGCAGCTTCGCAATCGACCAGACGTCCTCGCCGGGGTCGGCAAAGTAGACGCTCATCGCGGTGTTGTCCCGCTTTTTGACGCCGTCCTCGCGGACGCTGACCGATTTTACGGCGGGAGAGCGCACAAGGTCGAGCGAAATCCCGCCGACGCGTCCGCTTGCGCTTAAGGCGACGCCGTCGCTCGACTCCCTGCACTCGACCGAATCGAACGCAAGGCCCAGCATCGCGACCGGTGTGCCGCAGAAGGCGAGGCTTTCACCCGCAGCGCGCGTCTCGAGCGGGGTGTCGAACGCCGTGAGCTCGCCGTTGTCCCGCGAGAGCACACAGCTTAGAACAGCGCGGCAGTCGATTGAGACGGCGCCGTCCTCTCCCCTTTCCATGGTCGCCCTCGCGCCGTGGATGAAGAAGTCGACAAGCCTTCCCCCCTCGGGCTTGGGCGCCGAGACCGTGAGCGACACCGGCTCGTCTACCTGTGAGAGCGCCCCGATAAACTGCACCGCGCCGCCCTCGGTCTCGAGCTCGCACGCGGTGGAAAAAACATCCGACACGAGCGAAACAGCGCCGGGCTTTGTCCCGTACGCCTCGGCCTCGCAGGTTATCGAGACGTCGACGACCCCTTCACCCCCCGCCTCGGCCGAGCAGGCGGTCACGCCGACGCACACTGCGGGCACGCTGTCCTCGCTGTAGGCGTCGAGCTCGATGAGCCGGCTGTAAGGAAGGTTGTAGACAAACCGCCGCACCCTCGTGTCCGTGCCGCGCGAATCGTCCACCGCAAGCGTGACGGTGACGACGCCGCTCACCGCAAGCCTGCCCGCCTTGAGCTCGGTCTCTGCCACCGATGCCTCGGCGTCGCACCGCAAAACCGATATCTCGCCCTCCGCCTCGGCGTCGACGGCAAGGCTCTCGTTAATCGTGAACTGCTTGCCGTTCTGCGCCTCGATGTTGACATAGCTTATGTCGGTGAGCCGACAGTGCGTCCCCGCCCTGTCCGCGCCGCTGACGACGGTGCACTCCTCCGACGAGATAACCCGGATGTAGAGGTTGACCGCGCCCCGCGCGTCGATGCGTCTGCTTCCGACGGCGCGGCAGTTGAGATAGGACATCTCGGCGTCGCACAGGACGACACAGTTGTCGGACGCCGCCGCCTTGAGATCGGCCTGCTTTGAAAAGGGCAGCTTTTGCACCACCGAGCAGATCCCCCCGTCTTCGTCGGGGCTGTACAGCACGGTCAGCTTGACATAGCCCTCGACGGTCACCCTTGTCCCCACGGCAATCCTGCCCACGACGACGGGCTCCGATATCGCCTTGACAATCTTAAATATCTCGGGGCGGTAGTCGGGGATGGTGAAATCCGCCTCCACCGACTGCTCGGACAACGTGTCGCATATGAGCTCGCCCGAACCAAACCCTTGGGTTCTGACATCCAATTCCATCTTTTGTCCCCCTTGCTTTTTCATTCGGCACACTTTGTACAGTTATATTCACGGGCCCGCCCGTCTATTCCCGCTGCCCCGCGTGTCCGAAGGACCCCGGCCCCGAGGGTGTAAGGCCGCGCACGGGCGCGGGGCGGTCGGCGCTGTCCCCTCTTCTCCGACGCCCCGTGAAAAACAGGCAAAAAAATATCCCCCGACGCAGTCGGGGGTATTTCATATGTCGGAAAACGCCGCCATGGTGTCCGCGCTGCGGGATAGGCTTATTGCCGGTCTCTCCCAAATTCCCCACTCTGCCCTCAACGGCGACCCGGTGAACCGGCTTCCCGGCAACATCAGCTTCTGCTTTGAGGGCATCGAGGGGGAGAGCTTGCTCCTGCTGCCGGACGACCGGGGCATCTGCGCTTCCTCCTGCTCGGCCTGCACCTCCGACTCGCCGGACCCCAGCCACGTCCTGCCGGCCATCGGGCGGCCCCACGAGGTGGCCCACGGCTCCCTGCGTCTGTCCCTTGTGCGAGGAAAACACCGAAGCCGATGCGGACGCGATTTTGAAGGCCGTCCCGGAGATCGTGGATTATCTCCGCAATATGTCACCGCTGCGGAAAGACGCGGACACTATTCGTCATACCCACCCGTTCCATTCGGCTGTCTGCTTTAAGCTGTTCGGGGGCGCTCTTCTGTTTTGCCGTCTGCTCAACCAACTAAAAATACACGTTCTGCCTGTTTGTCAATTCAAGACGGGTGTTCGTTCAACTTGTCAGCCGGCAGCAAGGCCGTTTAAAGGGCCCGGCAATGCTCTTTCAGATACCGCCTCCGCCGCTTGTCCCCATTTACCGATGGCGGGGAGTTCCGGTATAGACAGGTCGGCGAGAAAGCAGTCGCCCTATTGGTGACAGGTTCCGCCCACCTGCTCAGATGATGACCTTTCCGGGGTATAATCCTCCGATATGACAAAATTTCATGCAATTAGATCACTCTCGGACAACTGAACAAAAGCTTTGGGAGGAACCTCCTTACGAAGTTCCTCCCAAGCGGGCCCTTTTCAATTCTATATATGTACTGCGCGCAAGCCCTCGCGCTTCACCCTTTGCGGCCTTCGTCTCCTCTGCGCCTCAGCAGGAAAGGTGTTAGGCGGGCTTTCCGGGGTTATACCTCAAAATTCTTCATCTCGTTGATGCAGTTGACGCAGACGGGCACCTCGTGAAACATGAACAGGCCGCCCTCGTTGCCGCAGAAGACGCACCGCTCGAGATGTTTTTTTATGATAATGCGGTCGTTGGTGGAGGAAATCTCCACCGGGCTCTCGCTGTCGATACCGAGTGCGTTCCTGAACTCAACGGGGATGACGACACGTCCGAGCTTGTCGACCTCTCTTACAATTCCTACGTTTTTCATAGTTCTCTCCTATAAGTATATTTTCCCCTCGGGAAACTATATTTTATTATAAAGCATTTCGAGGTGATTTTGCAATGATGAGTACCGCGATTTTTGCCGCGGTGGTGTTTTCGTTTGCGGTGTCGCTGTTGACGGGGTCGCTCGGCGAGATGACGGGGGCGATTCTCGCGAGCGGCGGCGAAGCGCTCGAGGTCGCCCTCAGGCTGTGCGGGACGATGGCGGTGTGGGGCGGCATCATGCGCCTTGCCGAGCAGACGGGCGTGTGCCGTGCGCTCGGGCGTCTGCTCTCCCCCGTCACCCGCACACTGTTCGCAGGCCTGCGCGGGCAGAGCCCCGCCGCCGCGGACGCGATAACGATGAACATAACCGCAAACCTGCTGGGTCTCGGCTCGGCGGCCACGCCCTTCGGCATCGCCGCCATGCGGGAGCTCGACCGCATAAACCCCGAGCCGTATGACGCAAGCGATTATATGGTGCGGTTCTGCGTGCTCAACACCGCCTCCTTTCAGCTCATCCCCTCGACCGTCGCCTCGCTGCGGGCGGCCGCGGGGTGCGCACAGCCCCTCGACATCCTGCCGTGCGTGTTGGTGAGCTCGGCGGTGTCGGTGTCGCTTGCGCTGTCGGCAAGCGCCCTGTTCGGGCGGAGAAAAAGAGCGTGAGCGCCGCCGACCTCGTCATCCCCCTCATGCTGGCCGCCGTCATGTGCGCCTGTCATCACAAGGGGGCCGACGCCTTCCTGCTGCTGCGCGACGGGGCACGGGACGGGATAAAGACCGCCCTCGAGCTGCTGCCGACCCTCGTCGCCGTCATGCTTGCGGTCTCGGTCTTTAAGGCGAGCGGGGCGGTGGAGGCCTTTTCCGACCTCTTCTCCCCCCTGCTGAACGCCGTCGGGATCCCGCGCGAGACGGCGCCCCTCATGCTCATCCGCCCGCTGTCGGGCTCGGGCGCGCTCGCGGTGTTTGACGACATATTGCACGACTGCGGCGCCGACTCGCGCGCGGGGCGGGTCGCGTCGGTCATGCAGGGCTCGACCGAGACCACCTTTTACGTCAGCGCGGTGTACTACGCCGTGACGCGCGTGCGAAACACCCGCCACACCCTCGCGAGCGCGGCGGTGGGCGACCTCGCGGGGTTTATCATGTCGGCGGTAACCGTGTCACTGTTTTTCGGATGATGCCCCGCGGCGCGGCCGCATTCGGAAAACCCGCAAGGCTCAGCCTCACGCATATCGGTTGAAAGGCTTTATCGCTGTTTTTCGGATAATGCCCCACGCACGCGACCGCGTTCGGAAAGTCCGCAAGCCCCGGCACATGCGCGCAAACAGGCAAAACGTCCTTCTTCACAAAAAACTCCCCCGTCTCTTTTGGGGGAGCTTTTGATGTATATCGGCAAAATTCCCGCCCAGCGGTGCAGGGGGGATTTCCGCGCCCCGACGGGCGGGCGTCTCACAAAAGAGCAAAACAGCTTCGGGCCTTTGGGGCAGTCGTCCGTGACCGCGCCGTCACTTTGCGAGCCACAAGAACTCGCCCTCGTCCGAAACAAAGGTGGAGATCCCCTCGTAGCCGTCCTCGAACGCCTGGGTGATGCCGTAGGTGTCGTCGAGCGAAAAGCGGTTGTACTCGGTGAAAAGCCGTCGGTCGGATTTCGCCGCACACAGAATGTAGTAGAGGTGCGCGCCCCTCAGGCGGGCCTGGCACCGCACCCGCATCCCCCCGATCGTCATCAGAGCCGTGAGCAGGCTGCGCTCGGACGGCCGCACCGAAGTCAGCACAAAGCGGCTGCCGCCGTCCCACGCCCTGCTCGCGGCCGTCGCGACGACCTCGCGCTCGAGCCCGTTGCCGAGATAGCTCGGGTGCACCGTGATGTCGCCGAGCTCGGCGCACCCCTCGGCGGTCGTGTCGGACATGCCTGATTTGCGCGCAAGGTTCGCGCCCCCGCGGGCGGACACCGAGCACACGGCGCACAATTCGCCGCACGCAAAAACACCCATGACCTCGCTTTCGCGCATCATGTCCTGCGCACGGGACAGCGCGTCCTCCTCGCCCGCCGATGACAGCAGCGAAGCGAGCGCACCCAGCTCGGACACCGACAGAGGGCGCGTCACAATCGGCAGAACCTCCCCGGTGTCGTTGTTCTTTACAAACGGTTTCATAGCCTCGGCACCTCCGTCGGACAGATGGTTTGTCGGTTTTTGGACTTCGCTCCCGGCAGGGTGAATGATGCCGCGCCCGCGCAGGGGCCCCATGTGTTTCACCGAAATACCCACGCCGGGACGGACAAGCGTCGGGCCGCGGGGTGTTCCCCTTATCTCTGCCCGCTCGACTCGCCGTTACGGCCGAGCATCGCTCCCGCAAAGCGCCTTGGAACCGCACGGGATTTATCCCACGGCTCCGCCGTTTTGCCCTGCAACGCAAACGAGCCGTAAACCGCGGACAAGGAGGCAAAACGCGAGCGCCGCCGCACACACCCCGATATACAAATATATGCCGGGGATGTCTCCCTTGTGCACCCGCTCAAAAAAAGTTATAATCAAAGGTGCAACAAATCCGCCGAAAAATCACCCCTATATAATAAGCGAACGCCCGGCTCCCCGCCGCGCCCTGCCGTGTCGGGTCTTCGGCTGCCGCGTTTTCGCTGCGGAAAGGTAAACCACGTGGGCAAACATGTTGACGAATCCCTTGTGAAAAGGGCGCGCCTCGGCGACCGGGAGGCTTTTTCACAGCTGTACGCCGATATGTCTAAGGCATTGTGTAAAACCGCGTACTGCATCCTCGGCAACCAAAGCGACGCCGAGGACGTTGTCATGGACACCGTCGCCGACGCGTATATCGGCATATCCAAGCTGCGCGACACAGGCGCGTTCGAGGGCTGGATCTACAAAATCCTCTACAACAAGGCGCGCCGCCTGCGCGGGATAACGATCTTCAGGGCGACAGACGAGCTCCCCCTCGACCTCGCCGACCCCGCCGCGAACACAGACATGCGCGCCGAGCTCATGGATGTCAGGGCGGCGTTTTCACGTCTGAGCGTCGAGGAGCGAACCATCGTCGTGCTGTCGGTCTGCCACGGATACACCTCGGCCGAGATCTCCTCGGTGACGGGGCTCAACCCGAACACCGTGCGCTCAAAGCAGAGCCGGGCAATTGCCAAGATGCGGGACTGCATAAACAGCGGGGAAGGAGGGACAGCAAATGGAAAACAATGACATCGAAAAACGTCTGAAACAGCTTTTTGACGCCGAACTGCCGCTGCCCGCTTCCCTTGAGCCCGAGAGCGCTGTTGCCGAGGCGACAGCCCGTGCGGCGAAACGTCGGACAAGACGATTTGCCGCGAGGGCAGCTGCCCTCGCGGCATCGGCGGCGTTGTGCGTTGTTTTGGGTCTATTCGCCGCCGATGGATTTTGGCGGCTCGGCTCGGCAGGCGCCGGGGCTGCACCTGCCGAAAACGGCGCCCCCCAGCTTGCCGAAAGCTTCGATTCTCAGGTTTCGGATGAAACCGTGGGGGACGGCGGCGTTGAATCCGCTTACGATTGCGTCGGCGCCGCCGAAGAATTCGACGACGGCGTCTATCGCGAGGCGGCATCGCCCGAAGACAGCCCCTTGTGCGGGGCGCAGGACATCTCGGAGGACATCCTCGCCGAGGAGGGGGTAAACGACCTCACGACCGCAACGCTTAAATCCGATTCCGACGCGCTGCGGGCCGTGCAGATTGCCTCGGCGCGCGCAAGGGCGATGCTGTCTGTTGACTGAGCGCACAGTTTTGTATATACTTGTTGTGACGGCGGACGCGTCTTTGGGCGGTTTTTGCCGCATCACATTGTGACGGCAGGTGTGAGCTTGAACGCAAAAAAAATTGTTCTCGCGGTGGTGCTGCTCTGTCTCTCGGCATTCGCGGCCTACTATGTGAAGGACCTTCTTGACAGGCAAAACCCCGACAACGCGCGGCCCCGCGTCGAGGTGACCGCCGACGGACAGAGCGTCCCCGTGACGGTCGCGGGGTATCAATGGAGCTTCTTTTTGGGCGGACGGTATGAAAAGACCCCCCCGTCGGTATATGACATTGCGCCCGTGCCCTGTCCCCTGTCCGGCGGCGAGTCGGTCGAGATAACCTTTTCACAGCCGGCGGAAGGGCTCACCGTCAGGCGAAGCGCAAGCTACAGCTACGACTTCAGTGACGAAAGCGGAGAAATCACCGTGCCGTTTGAGAGCGGCGGGTACCTCTACGAGGTCAGGGCCGAGTTTTCGAGGGGCTGGGTACTGTGCTATTTTTACATCATCGTGAACAGCAGTGAATAATTTGTTCTCGATAGCAAAATGTGTGAAAACGATACAACGATAGAGGGATTGATGGATTGAACGTGTAAACGCGCGAAGAAGCGACTGCTTCTTCGCGCGTTTTGTGTGTTTGGGGCGGTTTGGGCGGCGGCGCGGCGGGGCCGCGACGGAGGGATTGTTTGCGGCGGGCTGTAATCGCGATAAAGGATTGCTAAGACGACAAGGCTTTGCGCGTCAACCCCTCCGTCAGCTAACGCTGACACGGCTCGCATATTCCCGCGAGTTTTCCGCATGAACAAGTTTTATCGAAACGATAACTTGATACTCCGCGCGCGATAGATGCGCAGAGCGGTCAAATGTAAGCGGTACGGACATTTGGCATTCGGCGCGATAGTATGCACCTTTCGTGCTGTCGTTCCGATTGAGCCTGACCGGCCGACTCCCCCTTTGCACAAGGAGACTTTATGACAAGGGAGCCTAAGGGCAAGGACGCCGCACCTCACATGCTAACTCGAGGTGCGGTTGCATAAGAAAGCCGTTATTTAGATTAAGCTGTTCAGAAAGAGCACTGCTTGTGTTCCCTCTCACGCCGCAAAGGTCATACAAAACTGCCAAAATCACCTCGGCAGGGTCAGCACGCCGGCGCAGTATGACAACTGATTGAATTCAAGGTTCGGAAACACATTTTTCAGCTCGTCTGCGACAAAGTATATCTCATCGTCGTCCCACTCGTCACCCACCTGCTGTCTGCAACTGCTCAGCGCTTCGCGGTTTTGAAAGGCCACATCCCCGATCAGAATCCTGCCGCCCTCTTTCAAAACCCCGCGCAGCTCCGCGATGAAGCCAATCTTTTGCTCGTCGGTGAGGTGGTGCAGCGAGTAGGTCGCCGTGACAAAGTCATAGCGCTGCGCCCGCAGAGGCTCCGCCAACCCCTTCGAAAAATCGCCCCGGCACAGGTGCGCCCCCGGCATCTTTGCGGACGCGAGCTCGAGCATCCTCTGCGAAAAATCCTGCCCGTAGACGGTGCAGCCGTGCTCATACAGCTTTGTTGTCAGTGTGCCCGTCCCAAAGCCGATGTCGAGCACCGCCGCACGGGGCTTTTCCATAACGGTCTTAAAGATGCTGCCGAGCACCTCCTTGTATCCGGCAAACGGATAGCTGTTTTCTTCGTCGGAAATCCCGACCGACTTGTCGTAGCCGTCCGCCCACAGGTCAAATCCATTTTTGTTCAGCATTTCTGTCTCCGATGTATTATCAATATTTTTAAAACTCGAAACCTAATATTTATGTCGCTCATCCGCAAAGCGCAGTAAGTGATGCCGACCTTGACAAAGCCCGTCACCATCACCGTGTAAACGGTACTTTGCGCGCATAAAACGCAATCTCCGGGGCGACCGACGTCGACAGCTCCATTTTTTCAATGTCTCGCAGCGGAGTAAGCAAACCCCGAACATCTTGGCGATTACAACGCGCGTCTGTCGCGCGGAGTGGTCAAACGTAAGAGGAACAAACATTTCTATCACAGTTCGGAAGTTGCTTTTGCTTAAGCTTTAACCCCACCCGCATAGCGGGCGGCTTTTGAGGCCCCCGCAATGCGGCGCCCTCTTCGGCTAAAGCATTAGTAAAAGGGGCCGCCTATTGGCGACCCCCTTTGTTGCGAGTTCTTTTGTCAAGACTTGACCGAATCAGCCCTGGTTGACGGTGCCGGTGACCCTGGCCTGCTCATAGTCTTCGTCGCTGGTGTCATAGATCGAGCGCATCGTCAGCTCGCCGCTCGCGGCGGCGGCCTTGATCGCGTCTATGTTCGCCTGCACGTCGGCGGGGACGTTCGCCTTGTAGAAGTCGTTCTCGGCAATGCCCGAGGCGTTCTCGGCCATACCGGCGACGAGGCAGCCGCTGT
>CAYSRC010000051.1:0-12593 GCA_964433495.1 uncultured Oscillospiraceae bacterium | reverse complement strand
CAGCGAACCCTAAAGGTCCTTCAAGCTGCAATATTGTTTAATTTTCAAGGTCCGTCGCGCTGCGGTTCGGTGTCTTACCCCCGAGGCGCGAGATTTATTATACCCAACCTCAAGGGATAAGTCAAGCACTTTTTTGAAGTTTTTCGCTCATTTTTGCAACTGCCCCGTGCGTGTCGCCCACTCTCCTTTGCGTCCGCCGAAATCCCTGCCGCGCGCGCCTCGGGCGCACCTCCCGCAGACGCCGGCGCGGCTTTCTTTTGAGCGCCCGGCGCAGGGACGCCATCACCCGCGCTCGCCCTGCGTCGCCTTCTCCCCGTCCCGTCCGCGCGAGAACAGAGCGGCGCTGACGGCGGCCGTCGCGGGGATGGTGAACAGGATGGTGAACGCGCCGATGAGCGCCTGCAAAATCTCGGTGACGACCAGCTCGAGGTTGAGCAGCTCGACGGCGGACGACGAGAACACCGCGAGCAGCACGACGACGGTCAGCGAGCCGCCGATGTACGCGAAGATGAGGGTGCCCGTCTGCGCGCCCATGATGTCCCTGCCGATGTTGAGGCCCGAGCGCAGCAGCGCGCGAAAGCCGCCGCCCGTGCCCGCGTTGACCTCGTCCACCGACGAGGCAATGGACATCGAGACGTCGAGGCAGGCGCCCAGCGCGCCGATGAGCACCGCGGCAAAGGTGAGCGCCTTCATGTCGACGGGGTTGTCGAACAGCAGCACGAGGTTCATCGCGTCCTCGTCCACGATCCCCGTTATCCTGAGCCACGAATCCAAAACCGCCGTCAGCACCCCCGCCACCGCGACGCCGCCCGCGCTGCCGAGCGCCGACGCGACGCTCTTTTTGTTGAAGCCGCCCACCAAAAACGGGGTCGTCGCGATCGAGAACAGGCAGACGACAACGGAAGAGAGATAGATGTTGCGCCCCGAGAGGATGGACGGGATGAACACCAAAAAGACCGACAGCACCGAGAGCGCCAGCGCCGCGACCGTCGCCGCGCCCTTCATGCGCCCGAACACGAGCAGCAGCAGCACAAAGACCGCCGCCACAGCGGCAAGGCCGCCGAGGCGGATAAACTCGCCCGCGTAGTAGTCGCTGCCGGTGTTCGCGTTGAGATAGACGAAGATGACGTCCCCCGCGCGCACAGGCTCGGTCACCCGCCCCGTAAAGGCGTCGTAGGTCTGATAGGCGCAGATGGTATCCCCCCGGCGCTCGCCCCACAGCACCGTCGCCGAGAACTTGATGCTCGTCTCGCTCCACAGCGAGCCCTCCATGTCGCTGCCCGTCGTCACCTCGGACAGGATCTCGTCCACCCGCACCGCGTATCTGTCGGTGTAGTGGGGCTCGCTCGTCCACGCGATGTCCCGCTCACCCCCCGACATCAGGCGGTTGCCGAGCACGATGAACAGCACCGCCGCCGCGAGCAGCGCCGCGTATTTGTACCAATCCCTAAATCTTCCGATTGATTTCATATCCGATAAACCCTCTTGTCGTGTTGTCGTCCGTCCTCCCGGTCGGCCGGCGCGCCCTGACGCTGCCGCCGGGGGCTCCTCCGCCGCGGGCGTTCGGTTCGCGTCCCGTCCCGGACAATCCCATCTTTTTTATGGTAATCGCTCGAGGGCCCGGAATCAAGTGAAATCGGACTGATTTTTTTGAGTCTGCCGCAGCTTAGCAAAACAAATAGGCTGCGGGTGACCCCGAACGCGAGGTTCCCGCAGCCCTTGTTTGCCGGTTTTGGGGATTCTTTTTAAGAGGGGCAGAGGGCTGCGCCCGCAAAAGCCCGCCCGCGCCGCGGCGGCGCGCAGCGCCCCTCGCAAGGGGAACCGTCTCCCCCCTCAGTCAGCGCTTGTTGATCGAGTCGATCGCGTTGACCGGCCTGTCGCCCAACACGGTGTTCTGCTTGCGGACGTTGGTGTCGGAATGGCGAAGGGAGATCGAGCGGTTGATCATGGCGGCTGCCTGCTCGGCCTTGTCCTTCTCAAAGACGAGGAAGGAGACGGTCTGCCTCGCGCCGGCGGTGGTGTCGATGGCTAAAACCGTGCGCAAAGAGCTGATCACCATCGGCACGGAAAGGATCAAAAGGATCAACATGGCTATAATGCGGACAAAAATCCAATAGGCGGTCTGATTTCCGCCGCCGGTGGAAACCATCCCGAAGATCCCGGAGCAAGCTATGAGGATCCCGATGATGAAAAGCTTTGTATCCGGATAAAAGCTTGACGTCACCGAGGACACCTGCGTGATCGGGATGTTGTAGCTGCTCGAGCCGAGAGGGATAAAGGCGAGGACGGTGTTGGGATCTTCAGCCTCAAAAAGTCCTCGTCCTGTGAAATCTCGCCTTTGAGGCAGAACGTGAGCAGCCCGCTCATAAAATTGATCTTTTCCATACATGTACCACCTTTTTTGACATTATAAGCAACCGTTTAACAGACATTTTAGATAAATTTCGTCTATGGCAGTATTAAATAGAGACTGCCGTATATCGGGTATCAAGGGAGGGTGATCCTGCTGCAAAACAGAATTCGAGACCTGCGCGAAGATCACGACCTCACCCGGCAAAAGCTTGCCGAGAAGATCGGCATCACCCGGCGAAAATACAGCTACATCGAAACGGGGGTTCAGCCGCTGACCGACGAGATCCTTGTGAAGCCGGCCGACTTCTACGACGTGAGCGTCGACTATATCCTCATGCGGACGAAAAACCCGAGGAGATACCCTTAAGACGCGGGATTCTCTCGGGGGAGCAACGCGGAATAAACCTGTATCATTTCGCCGCTGTTTTATTGTATAATAAATATACGGAAAGGCGCTCGGGCGGCATCGTGGGGCGGCGTCCCCCGACAAGACAAAAACCGCCGCGCCGCGGAGGAAGCAGTGAAAAAAGACGGTGAGAGAACACGGCTCGGCGCAAGACGGTGGCTGTCCTTTATCGTCCTCGGGCTTGCGGGACAGTTCGCGTGGACCATTGAGAACATGTACTTTAACGTATTTCTGTACAACACCATCTCGGACGACCCCGGCTACATCGCCGCGATGGTGGCGGCGAGCGCCGTCGCGGCCACGCTGACGGCGCTCGTCATGGGCGCGGTGTCCGACCGGGTGGGCAGGCGCAAGATCTTCATCGTTGCGGGCTATCTTTTGTGGGGCGTGTCGACTGCGGCCTTCGGCTTTATCACGGTGCAAAATGTGTCGGCCCTCTTCCCCTCCCTCAACGCCGTCTCCGCCGCCGCGTGGACGGTCGTCGTGATGGACTGCGTCATGACCTTTTTCGGCTCGACGGCAAACGACGCCGCCTTCAACGCCTACATAACCGACACGACCGACCCCGCCAACCGCGGGCGGGTCGAGTCGGTGCTCGCGGCGCTGCCGCCGGTCTCGATGCTCGTCATCTTCGGCGCGTTTGACGGCATGACGCAGCGGGGCGAGTGGCAGAGGTTCTTTCTCATCTTCGGCGGGGTCGTCACGCTGACCGGCCTGCTCGCGCTCGTTTTGGTGCGGGACGCGCCCGCCGTCAAGGGCGACGCCTCGGCGCTGCGCGACATCCTCTACGGCTTTAAGCCGTCGGTGATCAGGCAGAACCGCTCGCTCTATCTCGCGCTCACCTCGTTCATGGTGTTCTCGGTGGCGGTACAGGTGTTCTTCCCCTATCTCATCGTCTACATGCAACACGGGCTCGGGCTGACGAACTACGCGGTCGTGCTGGGCGCGGTGCTCATTGTCGCGTCGGCGGCGAGCGTGCTGTCCGGCCCCTTTGCCGACCGGGTGGGCACCATGCGGTGCGTGCTCCCCGCCGCCGGCGTCATGCTGGCGGGGTTGGTGCTGATGTACTTTGCGCGCGGCGCGGCGTTTGTAATCGCAGCGGGCTGCGTGATGATGTCGGGCTATATGGTGCTGTCGGCGATGCTCTCGGCCGCCGTGCGCGACAGGACGCCTGCGGGCAGGGCGGGGATGTTCCAGGGCATCCGCATGATCTTCTCGGTGCTCATCCCGATGGTCACGGGGCCGTTTATCGGCGCGGCGGTCATCAAAAACAACCCCGAGACCTACAACGACCTCGGCACGGTGAAGAACGTCCCCACCCCGACGATCTTCCTCGCCGCGGCGGCGGTTCTGCTGCTCGCGGCGATACCGATACTCGCACTTAAAAAATCGGAGGGCAGGGACAGATGAAATCCAAATATTTCGACCTCGTCGACCGCGCGTGTCCGCTGTCCGAATACCCCCGCCCGCAGCTCGTGCGCAAAAGCTACGTCTGTCTCAACGGACAGTGGGACTGCGCGTTCACGTCCCTTGAGAGCGCAAGGCCCGAGGACTTCCCCCAAAGAATACTCGTCCCCTTCTCGCCCGAGAGCGAGCTGTCGGGGCTCGGCCGAAAGCTTTTGCCCGACGAGGCGCTGTGGTACCGTCGAACCTTTGCGCTCGCCAAAAAAAGCGACAAAAGGTGCATTCTCCACATCGACGCCGCCGACAGGACGGCCGAGGTGACGGTGAACGGCAGGGCCGTCGGCAGCCATGTCGGGGGCTATACCCCCTTCGCGCTCGAGATAACCGATGCGCTGTCGGACGGTGAAAACGAGATCGTTGTGCGGGTGACCGACGGCGGCGACAGCGGATACCACTCGCGCGGCAAACAGCGCGAAAAGCGCGGGGGCATCTGGTACACCCCGCAGAGCGGGATCTGGCAGACGGTGTGGCTCGAGGAGGTCCCGCTCGTCTACGTCACCGCCCTGCGGATCGTTCCGCTGTTCGACGAGGGGGCGCTTCGCGTCACCGTCGAGACCAACAAGGGGTGCGAGGTCGAGGTCTCGGCCCTCGGCGTCACGGCGCGAGGCCGTTCGGGCGAGCCCCTTGTGCTGCCCCTCGGCGAGGGGTGGCAGGCCTGGAGCCCCGAAAACCCCGTCCTGTACGACCTCGAGATAAAGGCCGGCAAGGACGAGATAAAGAGCTATTTCGGCATGAGGAAGTTTGAGGTCAAAGCGGACGGTGAGGGCGTCAAGCGCCTGTTCCTCAACGGGCGGCCCTACTTTCACACGGGGGTGCTCGACCAGGGCTACTACAGCGACGGGATGCTCACACCGCCCTGCGACGCCGCGATGGCGGACGACATCGCGCTGATGAAGCGGATGGGCTTCAACACCCTGCGCAAGCACATCAAGATCGAGCCGCTGCGCTGGTACTACCACTGCGACAGGCTGGGGATGCTGGTGTGGCAGGACATGGTGAACGGCGGCGGGCACTATAACCCGCTCGTCATCTCGCTGCCCGTCTTCTTCGAGAACCTGTCGATAAGGGACAGCCGCTACCGTCTGTTCGCGCGGGGCGACGAAGAGGGCCGTGTGCAGTATTACAGGGAGCTTGACGAGATGCTGCGCCTCCTCGTCAACTGTGTCTCGATTGCCATGTGGGTTCCCTTCAACGAGGGCTGGGGGCAGTTTGACGCAAAGCGGGCGCTCGAGATGATCGACCGCTTTGACGGCACCCGCATCGTCGACCACGCGAGCGGCTGGCACGACCAGCACATCGGCGAGACGCGCAGCCTGCACGTCTACTTCAGGCCCTATCGGTTCTCGCCCGACAAGCTCGGGCGCGCGGTCATGCTGACCGAGTTCGGCGGCTTTTCGCTGCGCGAGGAGGGGCACTGCTTCAGCGCAAAAACCTTCGGCTACAAGGGCTGCCGAGACGGCGGCGAGCTTTTGCGCGCGCTGCGCGAATTGTACGAGCGCGACGTCATCCCCGCAAAAAAGCAGGGGCTTTCGGCAGCCGTCTACACCCAGCTGTCCGACGTCGAGGACGAGGTCAACGGCTTTGTCACCTACGACCGAAAAAAGGTCAAGCTCGACCCCGAAAGCGTTGCCGAGATAAACGCGAAGCTGCGGGACTGACGGACGCCTGCGCCGCGGGCGCGCCGTCAACAATGCTTCCCTCGGCCGCCGTGCACCCGAAAAAGAATCCTGCGCCCACCGCGCTTTTTCGCCCCGAGCGGCGGGCCGCAAAAGCCGCACGGGCGCGCGTTATCCCAGCAAAAAGGCGGGGGCTCGCGGCGGCCGTCTACACCCAGCTGTCCGACGTCGAGGACGAGGTCAACGGCTTTGTCACCTACGACCGAAAAAAGGTCAAGCTCGACCCCGAAAGCGTTGCCGAGATAAACGCGAAGCTGCGGGACTGACGGACGCCTGCGCCGCGGGCACGCCGTCAACAATGCTTCCCTCGGCCGCCGTGCACCCGAAAAAGAATCCTGCGTTCGGCGGCTTTTGCTGTGCGAGAAGGGGGCGCTGCTTCAGCGCCAAAACCTTCGGCTATAAAGGCTGCCGCGACGGCGGCAAGCTCTTGCGCGCGACGCGCGAATTGTACGGGCGCGACGCCGTCCCCCACAAAAATACGGGGGCTTTCGGCATTTTTGCCGTCTAAGGCAGACCGCCGACCTGTTTTTTCGTTCTCTGCTCACAGAAAAAGGGTCCCTGCGGAGTTACCCTCCGCAGGGACCCTTTTGCATTTAATTCCTGAATTCGCCGTTCTGCCGAAGCCGCCGAAAAAGCGGCGTCACCTCGGGTTGCGGACGGCGGCCTGCGCGGCGGAAAGGCGCGCTATCGGCACGCGGAACGGGCTGCACGAAACATAGGTGAGACCCGTGTTGTGGAAGAACTCGACCGACGAGGGGTCGCCGCCGTGCTCGCCGCACACGCCGAGCTTGATGTCGGGGCGGGTGGCCTTTCCGAGCTCGCAGGCCATCTTGACCAGCTTGCCCACGCCCGTCTGATCGAGCCTCGCGAACGGGTCGCTCTCGTAGATCTTGCGGTCGTAGTAGGCGCCGAGGAACTTGCCCGCGTCGTCGCGGCTGAAGCCGAACGTCATCTGGGTGAGGTCGTTGGTGCCGAAGCTGAAGAACTCGGCCTCCTTCGCGACCTCGTCGGCGGTGAGGGCGGCGCGCGGGATCTCGATCATCGTGCCGACCTTGTAGTGCATGTCGCTTCCGCTCTCGGAGATGATCCTGTCGGCAGTGGCGCACACGACGCCCTTGACGTACTTAAGCTCCTTGACCTCGCCGACGAGCGGGATCATGATCTCGGGGACGATGTCCCAGTCGGGGTGCGCCTTTTTGACGTTGAGCGCCGCGCGGATGACCGCCTCGGTCTGCATCTCGGCTATCTCGGGATAGGTCACCGCAAGGCGGCAGCCGCGGTGTCCCATCATCGGGTTGAACTCGTGGAGCGAGGCGATGACCGCCTTTATCTCGTCGACGCCCTTGCCGAGGTCTTTGGCAAGCAGCTCGATGTCCTTCTCCTCTGTGGGCACGAACTCGTGAAGCGGCGGGTCGAGGAAGCGCACGGTCATGGGACGTCCGCCGAGCGCCTCGTACATCTTCTCAAAGTCGCCCTGCTGCATCGGCTCAAGCTTGGCAAGCGCCGCCTTGCGCTGCTCGACCGTGTCCGAGCAGATCATCTCGCGGATGGCGGGGATGCGGTTTTCGTCGAAGAACATGTGCTCGGTGCGGCACAGGCCGATGCCCTCGGCGCCCAGCTCGACCGCTTTGGAGGCGTCGGCCGGGGTGTCGGCGTTGGTGCGCACGCCGAGCTGACGGTATTTGTCGGCCCACGCCATGACGCGGCCGAACTCGCCGCTTATCGAGGCGTCGACGGTCGGGATCTGCCCGTCGTAGATGTTGCCGGTGCTGCCGTCAATCGAGATATAGTCGCCCTCGGCATAGGTCTTGCCCGCAAGGGTGAACGTTTTGTTCTCCTCGTCCATGTTCATGGCCGAGCAGCCCGAGACGCAGCACTTGCCCATGCCGCGCGCGACGACCGCCGCGTGGGAGGTCATGCCGCCGCGGACGGTGAGGATGCCCTGGGCGGCCTTCATGCCCTCGATGTCCTCGGGGCTGGTCTCGAGGCGGACAAGGACGACCTTCTCGCCCCTCGACGCCCACTCCTTGGCGTCCTCGGCCGAGAAGACGATGCGGCCGCAGGCCGCGCCGGGCGAGGCCGCAAGGGCTTTGCCGACCGGCTCGACCTTCTTGAGGACCTCGCCGTCAAACTGCGGGTGAAGCAGCGTGTCAAGGGTGCGGGGCTCGATCATGAGGACGGCCTGCTTTTCGTCGATCATGCCCTCGTCGACAAGGGCGCACGCAATCTTAAGTGCGGCGGACGCGGTGCGCTTGCCGTTGCGGGTCTGAAGCATGAACAGCTTGCGATCCTCAATGGTAAACTCCATGTCCTGCATGTCGTGATAGTGCTTTTCAAGGATGTCGCAGATTTTGGTGAACTGCTCGAACACCTCGGGCATCGTGTCCGCGAGGTGAGAGATGGGCTGGGGGGTGCGCACGCCGGCGACGACGTCCTCGCCCTGCGCGTTCATCAGGAACTCGCCGAACAGCTTCTTCTCGCCGGTGGCGGGGTTGCGGGTGAACGCGACGCCGGTGCCCGACGTGTCGCCCATGTTGCCGAACGCCATCATCTGCACGTTGACGGCGGTGCCCCAGCTGTAGGGGATGTCGTTGTCGCGGCGGTAGACGTTGGCGCGCGGGTTGTCCCACGAGCGGAAGACCGCCTTGATGGCGCCCATAAGCTGCTCTTTGGGGTCGGTGGGGAACTCCTCGCCGATCTTCTCCTTGTATTCGGCCTTGAACTGTTCGGCGAGCTCCCTGAGGTCGTCGGCGCTGAGGTCGACGTCCTGCTTGACGCCCTTCGCGTCCTTCATCTTATCGATGAGCTGCTCAAAGTACTTTTTGCCGACCTCCATGACGACGTCGGAGTACATCTGGATAAAGCGGCGATAGCAGTCCCACGCCCAGCGGGGGTTGCCCGACTTTTTGGCGATGACCTCGACGACGTCCTCGTTGAGACCGAGGTTGAGGATGGTGTCCATCATGCCGGGCATCGACGCGCGTGCCCCCGAGCGGACGGACACGAGCAGCGGGTTTTCGCGGTCGCCGAACTTCTTGCCCGTAATCTCCTCCATCTTGGCGACATACTGCATGATCTCGGCCTGGATTTCGTCGTTGATTTTGCGGCCGTCCTCATAGTATTTGGTGCAGGCTTCGGTCGTGATGGTGAAGCCCTGAGGCACCGGCAGACCCAAATTGGTCATCTCGGCAAGGTTCGCACCCTTGCCGCCGAGCAGCTCGCGCATCGAGCCGTTTCCCTCGGAAAACAGGTAGACATACTTGTGACCCATTTCGTTTCTCCTTTTTCTTGTGTTGCGCCGTCGCAACCTTCTTGTTTTCTCCGCAAACTGTTTTTGCAAAAAAGATTATATCATAAAACATACTGTATATCAAAATGATTTTTTAAGAAAAGGCCCTGTTTTTACATGTTTTTCGACCCGCGCGTGCAAAAAGGGCCGCCTCTGCCGCAAAAAGCCGCAAAAAAGCGGCGCCGACGGGCTGCGGGGCGGCGGGCGCGGGGGCTGTTTTTCGCCCCTCGCGCTTCCCCCGCCGAAGCCCGTTTTATGCTCGGGCGGGACAGCCCCCTTCCCCGCTCTCCCACGTGCGAAGCCCAAATAATCACCGATAAAAGCCCTGTCCCCGCGGCGGGCGCTTATCAAAAAAGCGGCGCGCGGCACTCCCCTGTTTTTGCGCGTTCCGCCCGCGCGCAAAAAACCTTCCGCCCGTTCGGCAAAAGCACTTGAAAAACAAGGCGAATGCTGAGATAATATATTTGTTGGACATCGTATGGTTTTCGGCGCAAACGGCGCATGTCCCGCCGACGGTCGTCGGCCGGCTTTCGGCCGTTGTTTTTTGCCGGTTTTATCCCTGCGAGATAAGGGCTTTGGAGGTGACGTCAGATGCCGACGGGCGACACAAAGACAGGCTGCATCATCCTCGCCGCGGGCGAGGGCAAACGGATGCACGCCAAAAAATCCAAGGTGCTGTGCGAGGTCGCGTTTAAGCCGATGATAAACTGGGTCATCGACGCGGCGAGACGCGCGGGCGCCGACAACATATGCGTCGTCGTTTCGGACGACGACGTGCGCGCGGCGGCAGAGGGCTGCACCGTGTGCGAACAAAAAGAGCGGCTCGGCACGGGACACGCCGTCATGTGCGCGGATTCCTTTTTGAAATCCTGCGGCGGCGATGTGCTCATCCTGTGCGGGGACGCTCCTTTTGTCGACAGCGACGTTATCAGGCGGGCGCTCGAGGTGCACAGGGCCGAGGGCAACAAGGTCACCGTTATCACAGCCTGTCTCGACGACCCCGCGGGCTACGGCAGGATAATCCGCGACGGGGACGGGCTGCGGGCCATTGTCGAGGCGCGCGACTGCACGCCCGAGCAGCTGCGGATAAACGAGATAAACTCGGGCGCGTACTGGTTTGACGCGGCGTCCCTGCTGGGGGCGCTGTCCACCCTTCGCGCCGACAACGCCCAGGGGGAATACTATCTCACCGACGCGCTCGAGGCCATCCGCTCGGCGGGCGGCAGGGCGGGCTGCTGTACCGCGCCCACGCCCGACGCGGTGCTCGGCGCGAACAGCCCCGCCGACCTGCTCGAGATGAACGAGATCGCTAAAAAGCGCATCGTCTCAAAGCACCTGCAAAACGGGGTGCGCTTTGTCAGCCTTGACGGTGTCGTCATCGGTCCCGACGTCGAGATAGAGCCGGGCGCCGAGATCCTGCCGGGCAGCGTCCTGTACGGCAGCACCCGCGTCGGCGCGGGCAGCGTCATCGGCCCGAACTCGCTGCTCGAGGACGCGGCGATCGGACGGGACGTCACCTTTCTTTCAAGCTGCGGCCGCCGCTGCTCGGTCGGCGACGGCGCGACGATAGGCCCGTTCGTCCACCTGCGTCCCGACGCGCACATCGGCCCCTCGGTCAAGCTCGGCGACTTTGTCGAGGTCAAGAACTCCACCGTCGGCGAGGGCACCTCGATAGCGCACCTCACCTATATCGGGGACAGCGACGTCGGGCGGTTCTGCAACTTCGGCTGCGGCGTCGTGGTCGCAAACTACGACGGGGCAAACAAGCACCGCACCGAGGTCGGCGACTATGCCTTTGTCGGCTGCAACACCAACCTCATCCCGCCCGTCAGGGTGGGCAGCCGCGCCTACACGGCGGCCGGCACCACCGTCACCGGGGACGTGCCCGACGGCGCGCTCGCGATAGGCCGCGCGCGGCAGACAAACCTCGAGGGCGCGGGCGAGAAAAAGCTTGAAAAATACATCGCCAAAAAGGCAAAGAGGCGGTAAAAGGCCGCCGTCCGTCCCGCCCTTCGCGGGGCGGCGGGGCCCGCTCCCGAACAGGGACACAAGAGATAACGAGGCCGCGGCCCCTTATTGAAGCACGGGCCAAACGAACACAGGAAGCGCGAGTTTTAGGAGGAAGCGTATGAATCTGCACGGCAGGGACATCAAGATTTTTGCCGCAAACTCAAACCCCAAGCTTGCCAAGGAGATGACCGAGTATCTCGGCCTCCCCCTCGGCAAAAGCGAGGTCGGGCACTTCAGCGACGGCGAGATATCGGTCGCGGTGCACGAGACGGTGCGCGGAAGCGACGTGTTTGTGGTTCAGTCGACGGCGCAGCCCGTCAACCACAACATCATGGAGCTTCTCATCATGATCGACGCGTTCAAGCGCGCGTCGGCGGGCCGCATCACGGCGGTGGTGCCCTACTACGGGTACGCGCGGCAGGACAGAAAGTCCAAGGGGCGCGATCCCATCTCGGCCAAGCTGGTCGCCGACCTCATCACCGTCGCAGGTGCGGACAGGGTCCTGACGATGGATCTCCACGCGCCGCAGATTCAGGGCTTTTTCAACATCCCCGTCGACCACCTGGTCGGGATGCCCATCCTCGCGAACTATTTTGAGCAGAAGATAAAGGACAACCGCGACAACTATGTCGTGATGTCGCCCGACGTCGGCTCGATCACCCGCGCGCGCAAGTTTGCCGAGCGGCTCGAGCTGCCCATTGCCATCGTGGACAAGCGCCGTCCGAAGGCGAACGAGTGCGAGGTGATGAACATCATCGGCGACGTCGACGGCAAGGACATCATCATCTTTGACGACATGATCGACACCGCCGGCACCCTGTGCGGCGCGGTGAACGCGATAAAATCCCGCGGGGCGCGCACCGTGAGCGCGTGCGCGACGCACGCCGTCCTGTCAGGGCCCGCGGTCGAGCGCATTAAAGAGAGCGCGATCGACGAGCTCGTGTTTCTCGACACGATAGCACAGCCCCCCGAAAAGCAGCTCGACAAGATAAAGGTGCTGTCCTGTGCCTCCCTCTTTGCCGAGGCCATCGCGAGAATCTACTCGGACAAGCCCATCTCCCCGCTTATGCGGTAACGGCGAGCACCGCCCCTGCCGCCCCGATCAAAGGTCGGGGCGGTTTTTGCTGCAAAAGGCCGAGCACACAAAACAGTATGCGGATGAGAAAAAGGCTCGCGGATTTGCAGAGAACCCTTTAAAGAAAGCCTCCCCCCTGCACAGGGACGGCCGTACCGCGAAGGGACCGTTTGAAGCGAGCCATAGCTGCAACGCGAGGTCTGTTCGGGTGGGGCGGGCCGCGAAGCGGCGGGGGGATTGCAAGCGGCGATCTTAAAACGCAGCAAGAGGCTTTGTCAGACGGCAGGACTTTTCGGCGACAATCCCTCAGTCGGCTAATGC
>CAYSRC010000050.1:0-12918 GCA_964433495.1 uncultured Oscillospiraceae bacterium | reverse complement strand
GCCGCCCCGACATGCGGCGGAGATACCTTGAGAACGGCGGGAAACAGAGGCTCTGCGCCCCGCGCGCGGGGTGCCCGCTTTTGACAAAAACCGCCGCTGCCCGCGCGCCTCCGCGCCCTTTCGACACCGCGCCGTGCCGCCCGCCGCTTTGGTGCAACGGGCCGAAAATAACGGTTTTCAACATTGCTTTGACTTTTTTATTGTGGAATGCGCACTACGGTGTTGAAAACTATCTGTGCATTTTGTACAAACTAAAACAGCATTAGCGGGGCTGAAATCGCTAAACCAACGAAATCCGTTATTTTTGTTGACCTCGGGTCGCGATATGGATAAAATAGAATATGTGGAGACAACAGAAAAAACTATTATTAACGGAGAGTGCTGAAAATGTTTTTCAAAGATGTACAGGTTGAAAATCAGGTAGGGCTTCATGCACGCCCCGCCACCTTCTTTATCCAGAAGGCGAATGAATACAAGTCAACCATATGGGTTGAGAAGGAAGAACGCCGCGTAAACGCCAAGAGCCTTTTGGGCGTGCTGTCGCTCGGCATTGTGGGCGGGACGACAATCAGGATAATCGCGGACGGCTCTGACGAGCAGCAGGCCGTCGACGGGCTTGTGAAGCTTGTCAACTCGGGCTTTAACGAGTAAGAAAAAGGGCGTAAGCCGTCCGCGCAGCGCGGGCGGCTTTTTTGTGCTTTATAACCGAAGGCGATGTGTTCCCGCCGTGAGGACGGCGGGCTCCGCCCGCTTTTTCGGCTCAGGATCATGCCGTCGGCGAAACCGTTGACGACGGGGCTTTGCCCCATATAAAAATGTTTTTTGGGGGTACGACCGTGCCGCAGTGGGACAGCGAGCAGTATCTTAAGTTTGAGAGGCAGCGCACAAGGCCCGCGAGGGACCTCGCGGCCGAAATTGCGGGGCTTGCCCCCGGACATGTGCTCGACGTGGGGTGCGGGCCCGGCAACAGCACCGCGGTTTTGCGGCAGACGTTCGCGGAGGCCGACATCCTCGGCGTCGACTCTTCGCCCGAGATGATCGAGCGTGCGCGCGAGCGCTGCCCCGGGGCCGCGTTTCGGCTGTTCGACATCAGGGCCGACCTCACGGAGCTCGGGCGGTTCGACGTCGTCTTTTCCAACGCCTGTCTTCAGTGGATTGACGGCCACGAGGAGCTTATCGGCGCGCTGTTCGGCCTGCTCAACCCGGGCGGCGTCCTCGCGGTGCAGATGCCGCAAAACGAGGACGAGCCGTTCTTTAAGCTCATCGAGGAGGTCACGGCCGAGCCGCGCCGGGGCTTTGCGGACGCGGGCGTCGAACGCAGCAAGGTGCTTGCGCCCGAGCGGTATTTTGACATCCTGTCGCGGCACACCGACAATTTTGACATCTGGCAGACCGTTTACCGACATCCGATGGGGTCGGTGCGGGAGATGGTCGAGTGGGTAAAGGGCTCGCGCCTCAAGCCCTATCTCGACGCGCTCGGGCCCGCCGACGCCGCCGCGCTCGAGCAGGAGCTCGCGGCGCGCGCAAAGGGCCTGTACCCCGTGCGGGAAAACGGACAGGTGGTATTGTGCTTTAAACGGCTTTTCTTCACGGCCGTCAGGACGTAGGGCGGCCTTTCGGGCCGGGACATCTTTTTGCGGCGCGCAGCCGGGGGTTTTAAAAGGATATGACGATAGAAGAGCTGTACAAAAAGGCGAGCGAGCTGCCGCTGCAGCCGGGGTGCTATATCATGCGCAACCGGCGCGGCGAGATTATATACATCGGCAAGGCAAAGCGCCTCAAGCTGCGGGTTCAAAGCTACTTCAGGGCGGGGGCCGACCACCAGCCCAAGGTCGCGAAGATGGTCTCGCAGGTCGACCGCTTTGACATCATCGTGACCGACAGCGAGTTTGAGGCGCTGGTGCTCGAGTGCTCTCTCATCAAGCAGAACATGCCCAAGTACAACATCCTGCTCAAGGACGACAAGGGCTTTTCCTACATCAAGGTGAGCCTCGACGAGTACCCGCGCATCTCCGCCGAGCTGCAAAAGGTCGACGACGGCGCGATCTACTACGGGCCCTACATGAGCTCGTTCGGGGTCAAAAAGATGGTCGAGGCTGCGACCCTCGCGTTTAAGCTTCCCACCTGCACAAGGCGGTTCCCGCAGGAGTTCGGCAAGGGCCGCCCCTGCCTCAACGCCCACATCGGCAGGTGTATGGCGCTGTGCACGGGAAAGATTTCAAAAGAAGAGTACCTCGGGGACATCAACGCCGCCGTCGCGCTGCTGACAAAGGGCACGGGCGACATCGTCAGGCGCCTCGAGGCCGACATGGAGCAGGCCGCCGAGCGGCTTGAGTTCGAGCGCGCGGCGAGGATACGCGACAGCATCGCCGCGATAAAGAAGATGGAGGACGGTCAAAAGGTCATCAAGCGCAGCGAGGACGAGGACATGGACGTCTTTGCGTTTGCCGCGAACGAGCGCAGCGTCTGCGCGGTGGTGCTCAAGTTCCGCGCGGGCAAGCTCACCGACAAGGACGAGCAGATCATCTATGACACCGTCAACATCGACGACGCGCGCGAGGAGTTTGTGACCCACTACTACCTAAACGCGCGGGACATCCCCAAAAAGGTGCTGGTGGACAGGGGCTTTGAGGGCAGCGACCTGCTCGGCAGATACCTCAGCGAAAACAAGGGCAAAAGCGTCTCGCTGTCGGTGCCGCAGCGGGGGGACAACCACGCGCTCGTCGCGATGGCGTACAACAACGCGGCGGACAGGCTCAAGCGGGACGCGGGCCGCAGGACGCGCGAGGAGGCCACCATGGGCGAGCTCGCGAACCTGCTCGGGCTCGCCGAGCCCCCGCGGTACATCGAGGCGTACGACATCTCCAACTACGGCGAGGAGGCCGTGGCGGGGATGGTGGTGTTTGAAAACGGCTTTCCCAAGCGCTCGGCCAACCGCAGGTTCATCATAAAATCGGTGAGCGGGGTGGACGACTACGCGTCGATGACCGAGGCGGTGCTGCGGCGCGTTAACCGCTATACGCAGGGGGACAAGGGGTTTTCGCGCAAGCCCGACCTCATCCTGCTCGACGGCGGCAAGGGCCACCTGTCGACGATTTGGCGGGCGCTCGAGGGCACCGCGTTTGAGGACGTGCCGCTGTTCGGCATGGTCAAGGACGACAAGCACCGCACGCGGGGCATCGTCTCGACAGACGGCGAGCTCGACGTCGCCATGCACAAGGCGGCGTTTACGGCGGTCTCGCGGATTCAGGAGGAGGTCCACCGCTTTACGATCGACTATCAGCGGGGCAGACACAGCAAAAACTCGCTGCGCTCGTTTTTGGACGACGTCCCCGGCATCGGCGAAAAGCGCGCCAAGGCACTGATGAAGGCGTTTAAATCGCCCGACGGGGTGAAGGGCGCAAGCGTCGAGCAGCTGCGGGCGGTCAGCGGCATGAGCGAGCCCGCCGCAAAGGCGGTCTACCGCTATTTTCACGGTGAAAATTGACACCCCCCGCGGCAGATGGTATACTTTTTTAACAGCGATTTGCAGGCGGCGGGCCCCGCGGGGCGCGGCCGACACGGTTGACCCGACGCCCGCATTCGACGCGAAAGGACGGTGCTTGTCTTAAGATGAGGGTCATCACCGGCTCGGCGAGGGGGCGCAGGCTCGAGACGCTCCCCGGCGAGGACGTCGTGCGCCCCACTGCACAGCGGGTCAAAGAGGGGCTTTTTTCGGCGATACAGTTTAAGATCGAGGGCGCGCGGGTGCTCGACCTGTTTGCGGGCTCGGGGCAGCTGGGCATCGAGGCACTCAGCCGCGGCGCGCGCGCGTGCGTCTTTGTGGACGAGAGCAGGCAGGCGGCGGCGGTCGTCGCGAGAAACCTCAGGCACACGGGACTCGAGGGGCGCGCCCGCGTCACGGTAAGCGGCGCCGAGCGGTTTTTGCAGCATCAGAGGGAGGCGTTTGACGTCGTCTTTGTCGACCCGCCCTACAGGCAGGGCACGGCCCAAAAGATGCTGGGGCTGCTCTCGGACCTTGTGGCCGAGGGCGGCACGGTGCTGTGCGAGACCGAGCGCAAGTGCGCCATGCCCGACGGGTGCGGGCGCCTTGCGCTCAAGCGGTCGTACCGATACGGCAGGACGACGGTTTGGATGTACACAAGGTCGGTTGAGGACGCGGGGGAGGATTCCGATGGTTAGGACGGCGATCTGCCCCGGCAGCTTTGACCCCGTCACCAGGGGACACCTTGACATCATCTCCCGCGCGGCGGGGCTGTTCGACCGGGTGGTGGCGGCGGTGATCTACAACCCCGACAAGGCGAGGGCGTTCACCTTTTCGATCGAGGAGCGGGTCGACTTTTTAAAGCGGGTGACGGCGGACATGCCCAACGTCGAGGTCGGCTCGCACGCGGGGCTCTTGGCGGAATACGCCCGCGAGCTCGGGGCGTGCGCGCTGGTCAAGGGGCTTCGCGCCGTGTCGGATTTTGAGTATGAGTTTCAGATGGCGCTCGCCAACAAGCAGCTCAACCCCGAGCTCGAAACGGTGTTTTTGACGACAAGCTCAAAATATCTCTACCTCAGCTCGAGCATGGTCAAGCAGATAGGCTCGCTCGGGGGGGACGTGTCCGAGTTTTTGCCGGCAGAGATATTGAACGACGTGGCCGCGCGGCTCACGGGCAGGGGCTGAGGGCGGCATGCGCCCGGTTCGCAGCCGCAAAACGACGGGGCGGCGCGCCCCTTATTTCGGAGGATTTGTAAAATGACCGTGGACAAATATCTTGACAAGATAGACGACATACTCGAGGAGGCGTGGAACCTGCCCCTCATGGGCACCAAGCGGATGGTCGATGTCAACAAGATACGGGACCTTATCGACGAGATCCGCATGAGCCTGCCGCAGGAGGTCAAGGACGCGAAGGCCATCGTCAGCGACCGCGAGCAGATTATCAGGGACGCGCGGGCCGAGGCCGAGGACATCACGAGGCGCGCCGAAAGCAAGGCGAGGCAGCTCGTCTCGCAGGAGGAGATACTCAAGGAGGCGCAGAAAAAGGCCGCAGACCTGCTCAACGACTCGAGGACAAAGTCGCGCGAGATCGAGCGCGCGGCGCTTGACTTTTCCGAGAACACTCTCAAAAAGAGCGAGGACGCCCTGCTGCTCGCGCTCAACGGGATAAAGTCGACGAGGCTCGCGTTCCGCCAAAAGTCGCGCGCAGCGGGCGGGGCCGTCAAGGTCAAGGAGGACAAGAGAGGCTGACGCGGCGGCTCCTGTCTGTGCCGATGCAGGGCCTTAAGTCCGCGGGCGCGGACGATGGACAAGCAGGTGAAAAAGGACAGGGCTGCCCCGCTCGGGGCGGCCCTGTCCTGCCTTGAAACCGCTTTTTATAGTTTGGCCCTTGACCTTAAGGCTTTCTTGCCGGCCGGCCGACCGCGCGGTAAGGGGGATTTTGGCTTTGGGCAGGCCCTAAAAACTACGCTTGTCCCGTGGATAGCGGCCCTTCAAGTCTCCCTTACCGAACGGTCGGCCGTAATTGGTACGACGGCCGAAAGGCGCAAAATATCGCGCCGAATGTCAAATGTCCGTTCCATTTACATTTGACCACTCCGCGCATTTGCCGCGCGGAGTAGCGAGCTATTGTTCCGATTAAGCTCGCCCGCGCGACTGCGCCCCGCGAGAGTATGCGGCTGTGTGCAAAGGGAGCTGCCGACGCAGTCGGCTGAGGGGTTGACCGCACAAAGCCTTGTCTCTTGAACATGTATCCTGTTGCAGCTTAATCTCGCCGCAAGCAATCCTTCCGTCACGGCTGATGACGTGCCGCCTCCCTTTGCAAAAGGGAGGCGTTGGCTCCCTGTAATCATCAATGCTTTAGTCGTAATTAAAGGCCGCAGCGGGCGTCGAAGGCCTGCGTGAAAGCGCTTCACCCACAGGCGGATTGTGACCCGTAAAAGGGCCGCGCTTGCCGGTGTCTGCACACATGCGGCGGCGCGGACCTTTGTCAGACAAACCGCTCGACCGTTATAAAGGTCCGGCCCTTGCGGCTCTCGCCGCCGACGCGCGCGAGGCGGATGCGCCCCCTGCCGCGAAGGGTGATCGTATCCCCCTCGGCCACGGGGTGGGAGGGCGAGAGGCGGTTTACCCAGTTGACAAAGCAGCAGCCGCCCTTTATCAGCTCGCTTGCCGCCGTGCGCGAGAGACCGAAGCCCTCGGCGCACACGCTGTCGAGGCGCAGGGACATGACGGTCGCGGTCTTCTCCTCGACGCGCGGCGCGGGGATGTCGGCGAGCTCGCCGTCGGTAACGGTGACGGCGCACCGCCCCGCCCGCTCGAGGTTGTTATTGATGTAGGACGCGATCTCGCTGTCGCAGATGAGCACAAATCGGTCGTCCCCGGCCTGCACGATGTCGCCCAGCTTTGCGCGGGTGATCCCGAGGCCGATGACCGAGCCGAGTATGTCGCGGTGGCTCGCGCTTCCGCCGCGCACCGTGATGTGCAGCGCTGTGATCGGGACGGGCGGCTCGCAGTACGGCTCGGCGGGGCGGAACACCGCCCGCACCCGCTCCGCGCCGTCATAGCCGCCCTCAAACCGTATTTCGCACCGCTCCCGCAGCTCCTTTAGGCTCGCGATCACCGAGCGCTCGGCGGGCGAGAGAAAGTCGGAAAAGCAGACCGCCCCCCGCGACGCCCGTTCGGCGAGGTCGAGCGCCCGCGCCGCGAGCGCTCGCTCGTCGTCCGTGTGAAATCTGTTGTTTAAAAACTCCCTTGCCATTCGGCGCACCCCTGGCTTTTTAAAAATCAACCTATGTATTGTACCACATTTTGTCCGCCCAGCGCCACACCCGGACGAAAAGCTTGTGCAGCCCGCCCGCGGGGTAGTATAATAGGTATCACGGAGGGCAAAACAGCTGTGACTGCCAGCGCTGCGGGTCGCGGTCGCCAAGGGCGGACAGCTCACCGCCCTCAGTCGCCTGCCGGCGCGGGCGGCGCCCGCTTTGCCGCTTGCGGCGGGCGGACGATTCATTTTAAAATTAAGGAGAACATCGGATGGCGTTTGACAAAAGGACCGCGCAGGCGTCCAAGAGAAAGGTCATGGGCCGCGAACAGGCTGAGACAAGGGAAAAACCGAAGGACAAAGGGCAAGCGGGCGGGGGGCGCGGCGGCAAAAAGCTGCTTGTCAACCTGCTTGTGACGGCGCTGTTCGCGCTCGCCTATTTTTATCTTGAGCTGCCCGCGATAAACCTTCAGAGCGTGGATTTCTACTTCTTTTTCTTCCTCGTCTCGGCGGTGTACTGCGCGTGCGCCGTCGTCACCTCGGGGATATGGAAGATAACCGACGCGCAGGCGTTTTTCCCGTCGGTCAAAAAGCACTGCAAGGTGCCGCTCGTCATCTGCCTTGTCTTTATCGCCGTCATCGCCGTCGGCTCGCTGCTCTCGAGCGTGATCCTGCGCTCGGGCTCCTACAGGCAGCTGCTCGATGTCGAGACGGGCAGCTTTGAGCGGGAGGTCGCCGAGATATCCTACGACCAGATCCCGATGCTCGACAAGGACAGCTCGGAGCAGCTGGGCGACCGCAAGCTGGGCGAGCTCGCCGACATGGTCAGCCAGTTTGAGGTCAGCAGCGACTATACCCAGATAAACTATCTCGACAGGCCGGTGAGGGTCACGCCGCTCGAGTACGGCGACCTGATAAAGTGGCTCAACAACCGCGGCGAGGGCTTGCCCGGGTACATCATCATCGACATGCTGACACAGAATGCCGAAGTCGTGCGGTTGCCCGAGGGCATGAAGTACTCGACCTGCGAGCACTTCGGCCGCAACCTTTTGCGGCACCTGCGCTTCAACTTCCCGACGTTCATGTTCGGCGACCCCGTTTTCGAGATAAACGAGGAGGGCGAGCCCTATTGGGTGTGCCCGCGCATCGTCAAGCGCATCGGCCTTTTCGGCGGCAGGGACGTCGAGGGGGTGGTGCTTGTCAACGCCGTCACCGGCGCGTGCGAGTACTGCGAGGAGGCCCCGCTGTGGGTCGACCGGGTGTACCCCGCCGAGCTGATCATCGAGCAGTACGACTATTACGGGATGTACGGCGGCGGCTACCTCAACTCGCTGTTCGGGCAGCGCGGCGTCACCGTGACGACCGACGGGTACAACTACATCGCGCAGGACGACGACGTCTATGTCTACACCGGCATCACGTCGGTGGGGGGAGACAGCTCGAACATCGGCTTTTTGCTGAGCAACCAGCGCACCAAGCAGACGCGATTTTACGAGGTCGCGGGCGCGGCCGAGTATTCGGCGATGTCGTCGGCCGAGGGGGTCGTGCAGCACCTCGGGTACGACTCGACTTTCCCGATCTTGCTGAACATCGGCGGCCGGCCGACCTACTTTATGTCGCTCAAGGACGCGGCGGGCCTCGTCAAGATGTACGCGATGGTCAACGTGCAGTCGTACCAGATCGTGGCGACCGGCTCGAGCGTGTCCGAGTGCGAGAGAAACTACCGTGCCCTCATCGGCGCGGAGGAGGAGCTGCCCGCGGGGGACAGCGCGGTGAGCGGCGTCGTCGCCGACCTGCGCACGGCGGTGATGGACGGCAACTCGGTCTACTATATCAGGCTCGCGGGGGGCGAAAGCTACTACGCGATTGCGGCGCGCGACGCCGAGGACGCGGTGATCCTCAACGTCGGGGACACCGTGGAAATCGGCTTCACGGCGGCAGAGGGCAGGATTTTGCAGGCCGACAGCCTGCGGGTGACCGCGTTTGCGCAGGAAGCCCCCGCACAGCCCGAGGAGCTGCCGCCTGCCGCGGGGGAGGAAGACCCCGACGGGAGCCCCGCAGAAAGCCCCGCCGAGGCGGACGCGCCCTGAGCGAGGGGGCGGCGGGATAGAGCGGCGGCGTGACGGATGCCGGCGTCTTTTGGCTCGGGTATCGAATGCTTCTACTGCGGACAGGGCGCTGCCTTAAACGGTCGGGCGGTGCGTTTTTTCTCCCCCCCAAAAAAAGAAAGTCCCCGCCGATTCAGAGACGGCGGGGACAGCTTGCTCTCGGTTGTCGAGGCGGGATTTTTATCCTGTATTCGGATTTAAGAGGCGGGGGGGGGCGCGGGGGGGGCGCGGGGGGGGCTGCGGGGGAAAGGGGGGGGGGGGGGGGCGGGCGGGTATTAGGGGTTTTTTTTTTTTTTTCTTTTTTTCTTTGGGGGCGGGGCCCCCCCCCCCCCCCCCCCCCCCCGCCTCTCTCTATGCTGTAAAACGGTCGGGGCGGGTTGCCGCCCTTATATATCGTCCGCCGCACCGCGGCGGCTGTCGGGGTATTTTGGAGCGCACGGGGCGCAGAGAATTCGATAACGGATACCGGCTTTTCGGGGATATCGCGGCGTTTTTGCAAAGCGGGCGCGGGGACGGCGTCTTTTTGGATGAAAGAGGCCGCGGCCCTTTGTGTCGGTCAGGTGAAAAGGGATGCGGCGAAGGGCGGCGTCTTACGGGACGCTGGGCGTCTAACGGCCCTTTGCGCCAAGCCGCGAGGGCTGCGGGGCGGCGCGGAGGGAGCTTTACCGCCACGGCCTGTTTTTTTCGAGCCAGCCCCGCTGCGCCCAATACCCCGCGTCGAGGCTTTGGGGGTCGCTTTTGCACAGCGATCTTTGGATCATGCGGCAGCAGTAAAACCTAAGCTTTGCGGCAGGGCCGGTGTGCGCGGGCTTTGCGTAATTGATTTGAGAAAACCTTCGTGACAGCTTTTCCATCCTTTTCGAGAGCGCCGCCCGCTTGCGTTCGCTGAGTTTGTCCCAAAAGATGCCGCCCGTCAGTTTATCGGTGAACACCCCGATTTTCGAGATGCCCCACCAGGACAGGCTGTGTTTGATATCTCTTGCCGCGCTTTTCGCCCCCGCGCCCAGGCACTGTGTGATGATGACCGCCCGCTTGCCGAACATCTCGGGGGCGGGGCGGTGGGGCATCCAGCGGTAGGCGAAATGATCGAGCAGCGCTTTCATTGCGCCCGTCGCGTGAAACACGTAGGCGGGCGAGGTCATGACGATGAGGTCCGCCCCCAAAAGCGAGCGCTCGATGCGCGCGATATATTCCGCGTCCTTGCAGGTGGCTTCGCCGTTCAGTGTACAGCTTGCGCAGCCGCTGCAAAAGCCCGGGCAGTCCCTCGGGAGATAGTACTCGACAATGTCCGCGCGGCCCCTGAACGGCGCTAAAAACAGCTCCTTCAGGCGGTAGGTCACGCCGCGCTTTTCGGTCCCGTTTATAACGGCGATGTTCATTTTTGCACCCCCAGAATATCGCGGAGAATCTGCCTGTGCCACGCCCTGCGCTCCTCTTTTTGTGTCAGATCGACCCCCGTCAGCGCAAAGAACGCCTCCTGCCGCAAGAAGGCCTGCTGCATGACGGTGATGAGACAAAAGGTTGTTCGGCGGACGCCCGCCTCGTCGAGGTCGGGGCGGCAGGCGGCGACGAGCGGCAGGTATGCCGCAAAGGTTCTGCCGGTGTTGTCGTCCGCCCTCGGCGACCGCATGTCGGTGAGCATCGAGATTTTGGACACGGCCCGGTGCTCAAACAGGAAATCGAGCGTCATGTTGCCGAGATACTCTATCTTTTCGAAGGGCGAGAGCCCCGCGGCATCCTCCCGCATCTGTCGAAATCTGTCGACGACTCCGTTTACCATGCGCTCGACGCACACCTCGACGAGCCGTTCCTTGCTGCCGAAGTGATAGTTGACAAGGCCCAGCCCGACGCCCGCCCTGCCGCAGATGTCGCGGACGGCGATGCTGTCGACGCCCTCCCCGCTTTGTTCGATGAGCGCGGTCGCCGCCTCGATAATCGCCTCTCTGCTGTCCGTAGAGCATCCCTCCCTGTTTCTTTGAACGTTGTTCAAGTCCATTATATTGAACGATGTTCAATATGTCAAGGGAAAGGGCGGACTTTTTGCCGCACAGAAAAAAGGACGGCTCGGAATGCGGTCTGCATTCCGAGCCGTCCCCTGTCTTGCCGGTGTCCGCGGGGCGGGTTAAAGTACCGTGGCTGCGGCGCGCTCAATTGTAAAGGAGATGAGTGCATGGCCGCTCTCGTTGGGGTGCGCGCCGTCCTCGCAGAGGTAGTCGGCGTAGTTTTTGTTCATCAAAAACGGGGTGCGGATGTCGATCAGCGGGACGTCGTTGTGCCGCGCGAGCTTCTCTGCCTCGATGCTGTACATCTCGTGCCAGCGGTAGATGTACTCGTCGCTGCCGCCCAGCCAGGACAGCACTGCGTCCCTGTCGAGCCCGTGGGTATAGTGGTTGAAGAAACGGTGCGGGTCAACGGGCGGGAGGTTCAGCAGGACGGGCCTGCCGCCCTCGCCCTTTATCTCCTTTATCAGCCCGTCGTAGATTTTGGAGAACTCGTCGAGCGTCGTCTTGGGCAGGTGGACGTCGTCGGGGTTTTCGGCGATTGCGCGCCAGTCAAAGTCCGAGTCGTTGCCGCCGAACTCGAGCAGAGTGTACTCGCTCTGCCTTGCCTCGCCGAGGTGTCCCAAGACCGTCTCAGCCCCCTTTTTCACGGTGCTGCCGAACTTGGAGTAGTTTTTTGCGGCGAGCTCAAGCGCGCGGCCCGCAAGGTTGACAAAGCTGTTTTTTAAAACCTCATAGCGGCGCTTTGCGGCGTCGAACACAACGCCCTTTGCAATCGAGTCGCCGAACACACACACATCGGTCATGCAGATCACCTCGTAAATCTAATTATTGATATTATATCACGCAATTTAAAATATGCAATAGCGAATTTATTAATATTTGATTTACGCGCAAAACAGGTTTATAATGTAGATACATACGACGGGACGGCGCGCCGCGGCAATCGAGACGGGCGGCGCGGGGACGGCGTGCTTTTAAGGCCACTTTTTAAGCGCTTGCGCGGAGAGGGAGAGCAATGGAAGAGTCATTCGAGCTCAAAAGCTTTTGTGAGGAGATGCTGCGCGGGATGCCGGGCGAGTACAGGGCCATGCCCGACCTTGAGCTGTACATGGACCAGGTGCTCGACTATCTTTCGCGCAGCAGGGTGTCGTCGCGCGAGGGGGACGAGCTCACCTCTGCGATGGTCAACAACTATATCAAGGACGGGCTTGTCCCGCGCGCCGAGGGCAAAAAGTATTCGCGCAAGCACCTCGTGCGTCTTGCGATGATTGCGCGGCTCAAGCAGGTCCTGTCGGTCAAGGACATGGCGTCGCTGCTGTCCGCGCAAAAGGAGCTTTCGCCCGAGGAGCTTTACGGGCACTTTACCGATAGGCTTGAAAACGCGTTCAAGGGCATAGACATTGAACGGGGTGAGGACGGCCTCGCACTGGCTGCGATGGAGCTTGCCCTCTCGAGCTATGCGCAGAAGGTCGCCTGCGAGTATCTTTTGGACACCCTGAGAGCACGGGAGGACCCCGAGGCCGCCGCAAAGGCAGACAAAAGCGAGAAGATCAAGAGCGCGGCGAAGGCGGCCGGCAGCAAAAAACCCAAGAATTGAGGGGAGTTGGGGACGGCGGACGGCGCGGCGTGCGTTCGGTGTTTCGGGGTCGGGACAGGATTGTTAAACGGGGTGCAGTGTGGTATAATAACCTTGACGGGTCGCCCCATGGGCGACCGGCCCATGCGTTTAATAACGCATGGGCGTTTGGGGCATTGCCCCAAACCGTCAAGAACATTGTTACGGGCAAATTCGGCGAAGCGACGCCTCATTTGTCGTGGGCGCTTCGCGCCGATCCCGTGATAACAACCTCACGCCGTTACCAAAAGCTCGACTTGCGTCAGCTTTTGACGGCTGAGAGAACGTTTTCACGGGCAACCTCGCTTTCGCTCGCTTGTCGTGGGCGCTTCGCGCCGATCCCGTGATAACAACCTCACGCCGTTACCAAAAGCTCGACTTGCGTCAGCTTTTGACGGCTGAGAGAACGTTTTCACGGGCAACCTCGCTTTCGCTCGCTTGTC
>CAYSRC010000049.1:0-15092 GCA_964433495.1 uncultured Oscillospiraceae bacterium | reverse complement strand
TTATTGATAGACTATAACCTCTGCTAAGAGGCTATAAAATTGTGTTATTCAAATTTCGGTTTGCCGATCAGAGCGGCGGAGAACAACGAATGGATGGGTTCCTTATTTCCCGTCAATTCCGCCGAATGCAAGGACACTCGGCACGCCCCGCGAGTATGCGGGGTGTGTCGCATGTCCGTACCTTTAGCATGCGGCCATCCTGCGGGAATATGCAGGGCGTGTGCAAAGGGAGGTGGCGCGGCGAAGCCGTGACGGAGGGATTGAAACGATTAAGCATATCGCTTTCGGTGCACGCAACACACGCGGCAATAAAAACATTTCAAGATTTTTAATTCCGGCTGATTCAATTGTCTACAGCTGTGTCATGTGAAGTTTTAAAGTCTTTGCATCTCAAAGATACAGCCCGCTCGACAAATTTTTCTTCCTTTCTTCGTGAGAAAGGAAGCGAAAGAAGCTTCGGGGGGTTGCGATTCCCCCCGAACCCCCTAAACGCCCTTGCAAGGAGGGCCCGCCTGTGCAGTCCCGCTGAGCAGCAGAGAACGACATACGCGGAACTGCCGGCGGGGGGCGGGCCGATAACGAGCCTGCGGCGCAGGCCACCCCCTGCCGCGTCGGGCCGCACAGAGCGCGCAAAGCGCGCCGCGCGGCCTTATGCGGCGTCCCCCTCGAGGGGGACGCGCCTCCCGAAGGGCTTCGGCGGTTTTACGGGCACGCTTATCCCTCAAGCATCTCTCGGCAGATGTGTATCGTAAGAAGATCGTGTGTTTATTCCGGTGCGGGAGGAAAAAGAGATGGTTTTCAGACGCTATCGCCCGTCCGACTGCGCGGAGGTTGCCGCGCTGTTTTACGACACGGTGCACGCCGTCAACGCGGCGGACTATACAAGCGAGCAGCTGGACGCCTGGGCGCCTCGGGACGCCGACCTTGCCGAATGGGACAGGCGTCTCGGCGCGAATCTCAGCCTGGTCGCCGTCGAAGGAGACCGGCTCGTCGGCTTCGGTGACATCGACAAAACGGGGTATCTCGACTGCCTGTACGTGCACGCGGGTTTTCAGCGGCGCGGCGTCGCGACGGGTTTGTGCGACAGGCTCGAGGCCGCGGTTACGGACGGCATCGAGACCCACGCGTCAATCACCGCCCGACCCTTTTTTGAGGGAAGGGGATACCGCGTCATAACAGAACAGACGGTCGAGCGCCGCGGCGTTCTTCTGAAAAACTATGTCATGAAGAAGCGGCGTTGAGCCCTTTCGGCCGCTCGGCTCCGCGGGGGCGCGTTCAAAAAACTGCCGTCACACCCCGACGGTCGGCGCGTCCCCGGCAGAAAGATATGGGGCGAGGTCGATTGTTCCGCGGCGGCGCTCGCCGAACAAAAACTCGGTGAAGATTCGGTGTTCGTCCCGGGACAGTGTCACCCGCCTTTTTCCCGAGAGGTCCCGATAACCGTCGTCCGCAAAATCGCGGCAGAGAAGCTCGCGTTCGACGCCCGCGATGCGGCACAGCAGCTCGTCAAGGTTAAATTTTGCCATTATTCTGTCGTCCTCCGTTCTTGCGTATAGGTCAATTATACAGCACTGTCTATCCCGAAATACGGACAATAAAACAAGGGAAAAAACGGAGGACAGAGGCGGAGCAGGGTGTGGCTTTGCAGCGAGCCGACGCCTCCCTTCCCGCGCGGTCAAGCTTAATGGGAACGACGGCCCGACCGCCGGCTCCCCATTTACACAAGGGGGCCCTTGGGATGTGGATGGCCTCAGCGTGAGGGTCAGCACGTGTAAAACGCCGTGTCGATGCGAAAGCGACACAAAAATTGCAGCGAGCCGACGCCTCCCTTTCTGCGCGTTATAGCAGCGGCGCGCGGTATACCCCACAGAAATACGCGGGGCGTGCCGAACGCCGTACCGGCTGCGTTTTCGGAAAAAGAACCTGAAGGCCAAAGACAACAGAAAACACAGTGTTTAACAGAGATAAATGCCTGCGGCTTTGCTGCAGGCCCTTTGGATCTGCGCAGGCGGCCTTACTCCTCACCCCTGCGAACAGCAACCGTTTATCAGCCACGCAAAGCCCTTTGCGGTGCGCTCGTCAACGGCTTCAAAATGGTCTCCGATGTTCCACTCGAGCGCGACCGCCGAAAAGCTTTCGTCTGCCCTAAGGCGTTCATACAGGCGGCGGGTGTCGTCGCCGATCGACTTAAAAGCCTTTACTCTTGTTTTTTCCTCGCGGTCGCCGAGGCTGAGGTAGGCGCGTGAGCCGGGCTTTGCACTTTGTACCGCCAAAAAGTCACCGAGCCCCGGGAACCACAGCGAGCCCGAGCAGCTTGCAAAGCCGTCGAACAGCCCCGTGCGGCAGAAGGCCCACAGCGAAAACAGCCCCGCGAGCGAGTAGCCGCCGATGTACAGCTTCGACGACGCGTCAAAACAAAGACGCGCTTTAAAATAGGGCAGACAGACCTCGGTGATCCTGCTGAGCAGCCGCTCGCCGCCGCCGGCGAAGTCCTTGTTGCCGAAGACGGCGGGCGCTTTCCAGGGCGAGAGCTCGGCGTTCCAATCATCGACGGCGACGCCCGCCAGCGAAAAACCCCTGTCCGTGCCCTGCGCCGTAAGCGCGCACACCCGCGCAAAGCCCGAGCCGTCGGCAGAGCAGGGTGTCACGACGACGTCCCCGCCGCTGCCGCGGGTGTACAGCATACAACGGACGCCGCCGAGGTCAATTGTCTCCGGCATAGTAAAACCTCCGATAAAAAACGAAACTGTATTACAGAAAAAGCTGCCGAACTGCCGCTTTTGCGTAAAAGCAGAGTGTTAAGCGTCATTTGTCGCTTTTAGTGGGCGGCTTATTTGCTGTCTTGCCGCATTATGCGGCTGAATCACCGCGCAGCAACAGGCGCAATCATCCGCCCGCAGATAAGCGCATCCCCCGTCGGTACGCGGACGGTGTCGGACGTTGGATTGACGATACAAAAACAAGTTGTTCGGCGCGGTATCCCTCTGCTGTGCACAAGGTATCGAGATGCCGAATAAGGCTTCGGCCCGCCTGCCTGTCACGGGCAGGGGAGCGGCCCGGGGCGCTCCCGACGCCGCCGCAAAAGCGCCGCGTGTTTTGCGGAAGCGTTTTCATTTACGGCATACGGGCGATATCGGCGAGCAGGCTGTCGACGTCCTCGCGGCTTGTCGTCGGCCCCACGCAGAAGCGGACGACGCAGCCCTTTTCCGTCCTGCCCCACGGCTCGAAGAGATAGTGCTCCGAAAAAAAGCGCATCTGCTCGTCGGTGAGGATGGGGAACTGCTGGTTTGTCATCGAGCTTCCGAACATCTCGACCCCGCGCGCCGTGAAAGCGCGACGGATCTCGAGCGCGCGCTCGACCGCCTCGCGGCAGATTTTGAAGTAGAGCCCGTCCCTAAACAGCGCGCCGAACTGCACCCCCAAAAGCCTGCCCTTCGCAAGCATCCCGCCGCGCTGCTTCATCATGTATCTGAAGTCGCGCTTGAGCGCGTCGTTCGTGATGACAACCGCCTCGCCGAACAGAAGCCCGCACTTGGTGCCGCCGATGTAAAACACGTCGCACAGCCGGCACAGGTCGCCGAGGGTGATGTCACAGCGCGGGTCGCTGAGGCCGTAGCCGAGGCGTGCGCCGTCTGCGAAGAGGAGGGCGTCGTACGCGCGGCACACCTGCGAAAGCGCCTCGAGCTCACTCTTTGCGTAGATGGTGCCGCTCTCGGTCGGGTAGGAGATGTAGACCATATGGGGCTGCACCTCGTGCTCCTTGGCGCCGCTGCTCGCGTGGCTCTCAAAGCAGCGCCGCACATCGTCCGCCGAGAGCTTGCCGTCGCGGGAGGTCAGGGTGAGCACCTTGTGCCCTCCCGCCTCCGCCGCGCCCGTCTCGTGCACCGCGATGTGCCCTGTCTCAGGCGAGATGACCCCCTGATAGGGCCGCAGCGCCGAGGCGATCACCGTCGCGTTGGTCCCGGTGCCGCCGATTAAAAAATGCACATCGATGTCGTCGCGCCCGCACGCGGCCTTGATGAGTGCGCGCGCCTCGTCGCAGTATCCGTCGAGGCCGTACCCGACAGTGTTGTCGCCGTTGGTCTCGCACAGCCGTTTCAAAACCTCGGGGTGCGCCCCGCCCGCGTAGTCGCACTGAAAACAGATCATGTCGTTGTCTCTCCTTGCAAAAACTTCGCTTTCATCTATTGTTGCGCCGCCGCCCCCGCGTTGTCAAGCGGTTTTGAATGCAGGAGGGTCGGGAAGCGCGTCCCTGCCGCAGGGGAGAGTGCGGCAGGGGGCGTTTTGGCTTGCAGCAAAACAGCAAAACAGAGTAATCTTCGCTGCGGGGCGTTTGCCGTGTCCCGGCTTCGGCGGCAGGCCGTTTAAAAGGCCCCCTTGTGTAAAGGGGGAATCGGCCGGTCGGGCTGTCGTTCCGATTAAGCTCGACCGCTCGGTAAGGGAGGCTATCGGCTCGCAGAAAATTTCAAATTGTTTTTGTATCCGCGCAGCGGTTGATAAAACTCCAACCCTTCGGTAAGCCCCTTCCTGAGGCCCCCTTGTGTAAAAAAGGGGGGGGTCGGCGAAGCTTCCGCCCGCTTTTGTGAAAAGGCGCTTCATCCCCTTCGGTGAAGCGCCCCTGTTATCTCCCCTCGGCGTGCGTCAGCGCGCCCAGTTGCCGCCTTTAAAAATCTCGTGCTCGTTGCCCTGCCTGTCGCGGCCGGTTATGCACAGGTCGGCGGTGCCTATCATGAAATCGACGTGGATGATCGAGTCGTTTATCCCGCGCGCCCGGCACTGCTCGAGCGTCAGGTCCTCATAGTCGGCGAGGGTGTTCTCAAACCCGCGGCCGAGCGCGAGGTGGCACGCCGCGTTTTCGTCGAACAGCGTATTTTGAAACAGCAGCCCCGAGCGGCAGATGGGCGAGTCGTAGGGCACCAGCGCGCACTCGCCGAGATAGGCCGCGCCCTCGTCGTAGGCGATGATCTTTTTGAGCAGCTCCTCGTTCCTTTCGGCGTGCACCTCGACGGCGCGCCCGCCCTCAAAGCGCACGCTGAACCCGTCGATGATCTCGCCGTTATAGGACAGCGGCTTTGACGAGTACGCGACGCCCTCGGCCCTGCCGCGCATGGGGGAGATAAAGATCTCCTCGGTGGGGATGTTGGGGTTGAAGCGGACGCCGCCTCCCTTGAGTGCCTCGTCCCCGCCCATAAAGCGCGAGTTTTCGATGAGGCCGACGGTGAGGTCGGTGCCGTTGGAGGCTGTGTAGTGCAGGCTGTCGAGCTTAAGCGAGTTGAGATAGGCGCACCGCTCGGCGAACGCGGCGTCGTGCGCCTCCCACCGCTCGACGGGGTCGCCCTCAAGCGCCCTCGACGCCTCGAGGATCGCCTGCCACAGCCGCTCGACCGCGGCGGCGGGGGACAGCTCGGGGAATACCTTTTTGGCCCACGCCTTTCCGGGGACGGCGGCGATGCACCACTGGTACCGCCCCTCCATCCTGTCGCGGATGGGCTTTATCGCGGTGCCCCGCGCGCGGATGCTCTCGGTGTATTTTTTCTGGTCGATGCCCGCGAGCCCGTCGGGGTCGTCGCTTATGATGTGGATGATCGCGGGCAGACGGTCGAGCTTGTGCTGCCAGCGGGCGAGCTCGTAGTCCTCAAGCGCGTTTAACGTCTCGCTGCTGCGGTAGCGCACGTGCAGCTTGGTCAACGGCTGATAGCTCCAGTCGACCACCACCTTGCCCGCGCCCGCGCGATAGCATTCCTCAACCAGCAGCTCAACGAACTCGGGCCGGTCTAAATCGGCGTTTATGTTTACCTCCTGCCCCTTTTGGACGTTTACGCCCTTTCGGGCGATAAGCCTTGCGTAGTTTCGAAGCGTTGTTCTTTTCATCCCTTGACCTCCGGTTTATCCTTTGTTTTTCGGCCCGCACCGCCGCCCTGTACATCCGTCTCAGAGCGCGGCGCAGAAGCCGGAACAGCGAGCCCGCCATTTCCTTCAACCTCCCGCCGTTTTGCGCCCGCGTCCGGGTTTGCCGCCCGCCCCTCGAGCTCATTCGGCCGTCTCAAAGTCGGCCGCGCCCGGTTTATCTTTCGCGACATGCGGGCAAGAGCCTTGTCCGAGCCCGGCGCACAGTATCCGGCCCGACAAGCGCCCCGCGGCGCTTCGCATTCGCGCGGCCTTCTCAAAGCCTCCCGCGCGAGATTAAAATAAACAAGCTTATCGCAGACGCCCGGCGCGTTCCTCAAGCTCCGCGAGCAGCTCGTCCCTGCTCATCGGCGGCATGTGTCCCGCAACGCACAGCGAAAAATCCACCCTTTCAAGCTCCTTTATCTCGCGCCCGAGCTTGACCGCGTCGTCGATCCACGCCTCGCCGACCACCTGCTCGCAGTTGGCGTCGCCGATGAACAGCACGCCCGAGCGCTCGGCAAGCACGCAGGCGCACTCGTCGGTGTGCGGGCTCGTCACCCTGAAAAAGCGCACCGTCTCGCCGCCGATGTCGATGCGAAACCCGCCCTCCGTCTCGATGTCGGGCAGCCTTATCTCGATTTTATCGAGCTCGGGGTACTCGCACTTAAGGTGCGGCTTGCAGAACAGCGGCACGCGGTTGTCGGCGACATACCCCTCGAGACGGGCGTCGTCCCACACGTACCCCTTGAGCCGTCGAAGCTCGTCCGCCGTGTCGCAGAGCGCAACCGACACCGCGTTTTTGATCCCCGCAAGGCCGAAGGTGTGGTCCCAGTGGTGGTGGGTCAGCAGCACAAGCGAGGGCGCACACAGCCCGTTGTCGGCGGCTGCACGCAAAAACTCGGCCGCATGGGCGGGCGAGTTGCCCGCGTCCACCATCACCGACAGCCGCTCCCCCTTTATGTAGCCGAGACAGGGCCTGTCGTTGCGCTCCTCGCAGGGGGTGACGTATACCCTGTCGGTAAGCCTTGTCATCTCCATGTCAAAAAACCTCCTCTTGCTCAAAGCTCGGGCGCCGCGCGCGGACGCCCGAGCCCTTTTTACGCTTTTCCTTTCGCCCGCGGCGTCCGCCCCGCGTTCCCGCGATTTCGGACGGGCGGCGCGCTGCATAGTACGCGGTTTATCCGCCGCCGCTCACCGCGGCATAGCGCGGGAGCAAAGCGCAACCGTCGCCGCGCCGGTTATCCTTGCTCGCTGCCCGCGCCGATATACCGCTCAAACCACTCGGTGATCTCTTTGAGCCTGCGCACGCGGTGTTTGGGCTTGCCCGAGCGGGACAGCTCGTGGTTTTCGCCCTTGAAGATGCACATCCGCGCGGGCACCCCCCTCGTCTTGAGCGCCGTGAACATCTGCATCCCCTCGGGGAGCGGGCAGCGATAGTCCTCGTCCGAGTGGATGAACAGGGTGGGGGTGGTGACGCGGTCGGCGTACTTGAGCGGCGACTGCTCCCACATGCGCTCGAGCCCGTCCCACGGGGTGCCCGACGTCTGGTCCTTTGCGAACATGGGGCCGATGTCCGAGCAGCCGTAGAAGCTGACCCAGTTGGATATGCTGCGCTGGGACGCCGCCGCCTTGAAGCGGTCGGTGTGGCCGATGATCCAATTCGTCATGAACCCGCCGTAGCTTCCGCCCGTGACGCCGAGCCTGTCCCCGTCGATAAAGTCGTTTTCGGCGACAACCTTGTCGAGAAAGCCCATGATGTCGGTGTAGTCGGTCGTGCCGTAGCCCCCGCGGATGTCGGCAAAGGCGTCGCCCCTGCCGTCGCCCCCCGTGGGGTTGCAGAACACCACGGCATAGCCCATGCCGGCCCACAGCTGCATCTCGTGGAAATAGCAGTTGCCGTACACCGTCTTGGGGCCGCCGTGGATGTCGAGGATCGCCGGATACTTTTTGCCCTCGACCCTGCCGACGGGCGGGATGATAAAGCCGTGAATCACGACACCCTCGGCGTTCTCATAGAACACGTCGACGGGCGCCGACGTCTCGTACTCGGCGCTGAGGGCGGTGTTGAAGTCGCTCAGCCGCTGCTCCGCGCCGTCAAGGCCGATGCCGTACACCTCGCACCCGTCGAGGCCGCGCATCGCGATTGCCGCAAAGCCGTCCTGCCACAGGACAAACTCGTTGACCGAGCCGCGGCGGTCGGTGATGCGCCTGACCTCCCCCGTGCCGGCGTCGAGCGACATGATGTGCCCGCTGTCGTCGAGGGTGTTGAGAAAGAAGAACTCCTCGCCCCTCACGCAGGCGGGGGCGGGGATGGTGCGCCCCATCTTGACGTCCGAGCCGACCGAGTTGCCGAAGCAGCTCTCGCCGTCGCCGCAGATCATCCGCTTGGTGCGGTTTTTAAAGCTGCACCTGAACACCTTGGGGTTTTCGTTGAGGCCGTACTTCTCGTACACCGACGCTACCACGATGAGGTCGCCGTCCGGCATAAAGAACGCCTTATAGTGGGAGGCGTTGTCGCTCGCCGACACGTCCAACGCGGTCATGGCGGCGGTGTCGAGCATCAGCAGGGTGTCCCGCTCCTCGCGCATGTCGGTGTACCTCGCAACGGTGTAGAGCAGGCGGCTCTTGTCGTCCGACAGGCCCATGATCGAGACGTCGGTGAACTCGTCGCTGAGGGCGCGGACCTCGCCTTTGTCCCAAAGGTAGAGCCTCGAGCGGGTCTTGTTGACATAGCCCGCGCCGTTGAACCGGAACGGCAGCTCGTCCACCACGTGATAGTCGGCGTCCTCCTTGACGCGCTTTGCCGCCTTGTCGGCGTCCCCCTGCGCTTCGGCGAGCGCCGCGGCGTACTCGTGCGAATACTCGGCCGTGAAAAAGAACCTGTCCTCGTCGATAAACACGATATCGTTGACGCGGTAGTCGAGGCGCATGAGCTCGCGCGCCTCGCCCCCCTCGTAGGGCAACAGCTGAAAGACGGTGAGGGGCTTGCCGTCCTTCTGTGCCTGTTTGTCCTTTTTGTCCCTCGCGCTCGGGAACACGACGCCCCTGTCGGTCAGCACATAGCTCTTGACGTCGCCCGCCGAGGTGAGCCTCTCGGTCACGCCGCCGCGTATCCTGTACAGGTCGCTCTTGTAGTCGTTGTCGTCAAAGTCGGCCCGCTTTACCGTGAGGTACAGATCCCTCCCGTGCGCCGACAGGTTGCAGGGATATACAAAGCGCCCGAAATGCTCGTAGTCCACCTTTTTCATCAAAACACTCCCCCGTATGTCCGCCGTGCGGCGGTTTTTGTCTGTTCGGTTAACGCGCGGCCGCCGCGGCCCGCCTGCGCCGTCCCGCCCGCAGGCGGGAGAGGGCAGCCCCGTGGGTTGTACGGTTTTTATTATACATCTTTTGCGCGGCGTTTGCCATTGTTTTATTGTGCCCGTTAAGCACGCAGATACAGCGGGCGCCCTTGCGAAGCTTTGCGTGGGGATTCTCGAAGCGGACGCTGCGTCCGTCGCCCGTTTTGTACCCCTCGGGGGCCCGGGCGGGCATCACGGTATAACGGGGTTGCACCGCGCTTTGCGGCCCGTTAAACTAATAGCATAAAAGGGGGGTGACACATGAAGATCACACTTAACCAGGATGAACGATACGCCGAGACCGAGGTCATCATCAACTGCGCCCGCGCGGACGAGGACATCCTCAAGCTCGTGGCGTCTCTGCGGATCTATCAAAAAAAGCTGGTGGGAATTTTGGACGGCGAGCAGCACCTGCTCGACACCAAGGACGTGCTGTACATCGACACCGTCGACAAAAGGACCTTTTTGTATACGGCGGACGCCGTGTACGGCAGCGCGCTGCGGCTGTATGAGCTGGAGGACGCCCTGCGGGAGCTCGACTTTTTCAGGGCGGGCCGCTCGGCCATCCTGAACTTTCGCCGCGTTCGCTCGGTTCGGCCCGAGCTCGGCCGCAGGATGCTGGTGACGATGGACAACGGCGAGCAGATCATGGTCTCGCGCCAATACGCCGACGAGCTCAAGCGCAGGCTTGAGCGCATGGAAAGGGGGATATTCGAATGAAAAACTTTTTAAACGGGGTCGCAAAGATCAAGACCTCCGCAAGCCTTATCTTCACTGCGGCCTGCTTCTTTTACCTGTTCTTCAGCGCGCTGTTCGGGGGCGGCGATGTCCCCTCGGCGATCCTGTGGGGGCTGCTGCTCATGAGCGTCGCGGGCTCGCTTATCCAGGCCGTGTGCTTTTCGGACTGGGTGATCAAAAAGATGCGGTACACCCAGCGAAGCCTGCTGTTCGTGCTGCTGTTTCTGCCGCTGCTGTCCTTTGCCGCGTTTAAGATGGAGTGGTTCCCGACCGACAAAACGGGGGCGTGGATCCTCTTTGTCGGCATCTTTCTGCTGATATTCGTCGTGATGACCGTGGGCTTTGACATCTATTTCCGCATAACGGGCAGAAAATACGACGGGCTTATCGGACAGTACCGAAAACAAAGAGAGGCGCAGGAGCGCGGCGAGGACGGCCGGCCCTGACACAGGAGAGCCCTGCCGCCTGACTGCCTGCTGCGGCCGGGCGGCAGGGGGCGCGGCGGGCCGCCGCACGAACGGTGAAGGCGCGGGGCCCGGGCGCGGTGTCGGGGCAAAAACCGCCCCGCACGAACGCGCGGACAGCAGGACTCAGAGCGTCCGGCCATGGGCTCCACGCCTTTTGTGCGCCCCGGGGTCGCGCGGACTCGCCCGCCATGCAGCCGTGGGCAGCGGCGCCGCACGGCACAACACCATGCAAACAAATCTCACCGAAAACAGGGGGCAGGACGGCACACGAGCCGCCCTGCCCCCTGTTTTCATAAAAAGCAACATCCGTTGCTCAACTGCGCTTCCGTCGAAAAAGCGCCTAAAATCAATAGTTCTCGGCGCGAACCTCAAAATAGCTCTGCGGGTGCTTGCACACGGGGCAGACCTCGGGCGCCTTTTTGCCGATGACGAGGTGCCCGCAGTTGCGGCACTCCCACATCGTCTCCTCGCTCTTTTCAAACACCTTCTGCATCTCGACATTGTGGAGCAGCGCGAGGTAGCGCTTCTCGTGCGCGCGCTCGATCTCGCCCACGCCGCGGAACTGCGCCGCGAGCTCGGTGAAGCCCTCCTCCTCCGCCTCTTTGGCAAAGCGGGCGTACATGTCGGTCCACTCGTAGTTCTCGCCCTCGGCCGCAGCCTTGAGATTTTGCACGGTGTCGCCGATGCCGCCGAGCGCCTTGAACCACAGCTTTGCGTGTTCCTTCTCGTTCTCCGCCGTCTTGAGGAACAGCGCGGCGATCTGCTCATACCCCGCCTTTTTTGCGGCGCTTGCAAAATAGGTGTATTTGTTGCGCGCCTGGCTCTCGCCCGCAAATGCCTCCATGAGGTTTTTTTCGGTCTTTGATCCCTTGAGCTCCATTTCAGAACCCTCCGTTTCTGTTTTCAAAATAAGGGGCCGGGCCCCGTTATCCTGTGTTTCGGGCGGCGGCCTGTACAGGCGGTGATAAGCACGGGCGGCCCTGTCCGCGAGGGCGGGCAGCAGCCGGGCCGCGCAACGTCCCGATTGCGCCGCTCAAGCTATAATGTACTACACCCGGCGGGGGTTGTCAACTCGGCGGAGCGTCTCAAAGGCCTGCGCCCGGGCCCCGACGCCGCGGTTTACGGTTCACGAAAAAAGGCGCGCAACGCCCCTTGTGTCCGCAGTCGGACGGGGGCGCCGCGCGCACTTTTTCATTAAAAGAGAACATCGCCGTGTTGCTCGGCGCGGGGGGTTATCCCTCGGACTCGCTCTCGCTGACCGCCTTAAACTGCTCGTAGGGGTTGACGTTCTCAAAGCTGCGGCAGTCGGTGCACTGGTTCATCGCGGGGTCGCTCTCGTGGGTGCCGATGCACACGCAGTCGAGCGAGCAGTAGTTCTCGTTGTCACAATGGTGCTTGCAGCTGGTCACGCTGCACTTGATGCATCTGTTGGCTTCACAGTTGTTCATCTCTGAGGATACCTCCGTTTGTTTTCGGTTGTACCTCTATTGTTGCCGGGGCGGCCGCCCTTTATACATGCCCGCCCGTGTTTTTGACGGTCCCGCGCTTCTGCGCAAAGCGGCCCCCGCCGCTTCGGCCTTAAAAGGGCAGCACGCCGAGATGCTCGAGCAGGATCTTGAGGCCGATGGCGATCAGCACCGTGCCGCCCGCGATTTCGGAAAACCTTTTAAACCGCTCGCCGAAGCGGGAGCCGATGTATACCCCGACAAAGGAGAGCGCAAAGGTCACCGCGCCTATCACGCTCACGGGCAGCAGGATGCCCGTGCCGAGAAATGCGAAGGTTATGCCGACGGCGAGCGCGTCGATGCTTGTCGCGACCGCGAGCACAAGCAGCCTCTTCGGGGCAAACGCGTCGTCCGCGCACCGCTCGTCCTCCCCCTTAAGCGCGTCAAAAATCATCTTGCCGCCGATAAGGGCCAGCAGCGCGAACGCGATCCAGTGGTCGAAGTCCGAAATATAGCGCTCAAAGCCCGAGCCCAGCAGCCAGCCCGCCGCCGGCATGAGCGCCTGAAAGCCGCCGAAAAACAGCGACGAGCGGGCGGCCTTTGCCGCGCTGAATTTTTTGAGCGTGAGGCCGAGGCACATCGACACCGCAAACGCGTCGGCGGCGAGCCCCGCCGCAAGGATAAAAATCTCGACCGCAGTCAAGGACACATCCCTCCCCAAAATGATTTTTTGAGATAGATTCAAAGATCAAAGGACAAAAGCCGCCGCGGCCCCGCGGGGTCGCTTTACGCCGCACGGGGCCGTTTGTTCCCCGGCGCAAAAGAGTCTCGGCGGGGCGGGGCCCCTTTGCACGCCGGCCGAAAACGGCCGTGGCCCCCGGCGCCGCGGCAAGCTAAAGAAACAAATGACGCTTAAGCCTCACGCGAGCTCTCGAGGCTGTCGCTGCGCCCCTCTTTGCGCGCGGCCCGCCCCGACAGCACCCTGTCGAAAAGCAGCGGATAGACGACCAAAATCCACATCACGACCGCAAAATACCGCACGGCGCCCGCGAGCGCGCCCCCGCCGAGTACGGCCTTGAGGCCCGCCCTCAGCCCCGCCGCAACCGCAAGGCCGACCGCCGCCTTTGCCGCCTGCGCGGCAAAACACGGGGCCGCCGTGTCAAAGTTGACGAAGCGGCGCTCAAGGCAGAGACCCAGCGCAAAGCCGAACGCCGCGCCCGCGGTTTTGCAGCTGTCGGCGAGATAGCCGAAATCGCTTTCGCCGCTTAAAAGCGCCGCATAGACAAGCGACGCCGCGGCAAAAAAGCCGACGGCCGACGCGAGCGCCGGCGCAAACCGCGCTCTGTCACAAAACCTTTTGAACAGCGCGCACACGGCCGCAGAGACCCCGAGTGACAATGCAAGGCCCGCGGCGACGTCGGCGGGGGTGTGCACGCCGAGATACATGCGCGAAAAGCCCACGGCGACGGCCGTCAAAAAAAGGGCCGCCTTGACGGCCGCATTTTTGGCAAGCAGCCCCGCCGTGCCGTAGAGCGAGCCCGCCGACTGGGTGTGACCGCTTGGGAACGAGTATCCCGTCGCCGCGGGCACGGCGCTCTTAACGGGCGTGAACGACGGGTCGGCGACCCACGGGCGGGGGACCTTGCAGGCAAGCTTCAGGCTCTGCACCGCAAGGCCCGAGAAAAAGTAGGACGCGCCGACGCAGTAGGCGACCCGCTTGTCGACACACCAAAACAGCACGCAGATCACCGCGACGGCGACCGTCTCCTCGCCGAGGCGCGTCAAAAGGCTCATGACACACTCGCCGAACGGCGTCCTCATGTCCTGCAAAAGATATAAAAAGCTCATAGGAGAACCACCTCGCGGAGAGTAGCAAAAACGGGGCGTCTCCCGTGATGTTTTTAAAGTATACCACATATCCCCGCTTTTTCAACCGCCATTTCGGCGCGTCTGTGGGTCTCAGACGCCGCGCGGCGCGCCCCTTCGCGCCGCGCCGAGGCAAATAAATATCCTTTACCTTAAACTGCAAATGAGTTAAAATAGTCTTAACACACGGGAGGGGGCGCGGCGGAAGGCACGCGACGGCCCCTCCCTTCAAAAAACAAACGGTGAGAGGTATCAAAATGAGCGAATTCAACTTCCCGAAATTCGATCTTCACTGTCATCTCGACGGCGCCGTCGCGGCCGGGACCCTGTTCAGACTCGCGAAGGAGCGCGGGATAGCCCTGCCCGCCGACACCGCCGAGGGGCTTGCGGGGTTTGTCACCTACGGCCCCGACTATGACTCCGTCAACAAGTACCTCACCCTGTTTGACCTGCCGCTCGCGGTGCTTCAGGACGAGGCGGCGTTGACAACGGTCGCCTATGAGCTCGTCAAGCGCCTCGACGGCGAGGGGCTGTACTATGCCGACATCCGCTTTGCGCCCCAGCTGCACACAAGAAAGGGCCTCACCCAGCGCGAGGCGATCGTCGCGGTAAAGCGCGGCATAAACAGGGCGCGGGACGAGGGCGCGAAGATCAAGATCGGCCTCATCGTGTGCGCGATGTGCATCGGCGCCGCCGACGTCAACCGCGCCGCCAACATCGAGACGGCCAAGCTCGCGGGCGAGTTCCATGCGGCGGGCGTGGTGAACGCGTTCGACCTCGCGGGCGCAGAGGGCATCTGTCCGCTGTCCGACTTCAAAGAGCTGTTTGACATCGCGAACGCGAAGGGGGTCCCCCTCACCTGCCACGCGGGCGACAGCCAGGGCCCCGAGACGGTGCGCACCGCGATGTTTGAGTTCGGCTCCGACAGGATAGGCCACGGCCACCACATCGCCGAGGACGAGCAGCTGTGCCGCGAGGCGGCAGAGCGCGGCACGACGCTCGAGGTGTGCATAACGAGCAACGTGCAGTGCAAAACACAGCCGTCGTATAAGGAGCACCCGATAAAGCGTCTGTTTGAGACGGGCGTGCATGTGACGATCAACACCGACAACCCCGTCATCGCAGGGGTGACGCTCGACGACGAGTACCGCCATGCGATAGATGACTGCGGCTTTTCGCTCGACGACATCATCCGAATGAACATCTATTCCGCCGAGGCGTCCTTTCTTTCGGACGATGAGAAGGCCGAGGTCATCGAGGCACTCAAGAGCAGGCTCTCACGCTGAAGGGACGTCGCGGCGTAGGGATTGTTTGCGGCAAGCTAAAATCGCAGCATAAAGCATATT
>CAYSRC010000048.1:0-16470 GCA_964433495.1 uncultured Oscillospiraceae bacterium | reverse complement strand
TCTCTGTCAAAGGATTTCTTACGCTGTCTTTGGGGCGGTTTCTGCTTATTGCGTTTTTTGCCTTTCATAGTGCGATGTCAGGTATCCCCTGAAAAACAATTCCTCTGTTATCGGTCCGATTAACACATTAAAAACACCGTAATAGGCACAGGTTATAATCAACATAGGTTTTGAAAAGGTTTTCAGATACTCATAATCTGTCCAATCAAAACCTCTCGGCAAACTGTTAAGCACCTTGCTTCTCGTCTCTGCAAAAACATGGTCTTCAATGGGCGCAATAAAAGCAGACAGCAGCCCTGCCATTGCGAAAAACACAAGCGCAATGATCAGCCCTTTCCGAATTGAACTCTTTTCCTGTCCTTCAAATGCACTTTCAAGAGAATACCTTCCGTATTCGCTTTTGCTTGCTTTCAAAATAATTCCCAACTCTATCGGCACTAAAATGAATGTTCCCAAAATGCAGAATAGCAAAATATGCGGTATATTACAAAAATGTCCCAACAGCAGATAACTCGAGCTCAGCACTGCGGTGGGGCAAAAATTCTTAATAAAAGTCCTTTTGTGTCTATTTTGTTCATGCAAAGCCTCCTTCATCAAATACCGATAGGTTCGTTTGACTATGTCCCAATCGTTTCTCCTCTGCCGCACGAACGCCGCATCTCTTACGCGCGGCAAGGGGGCCTTTCGGGCTGCCGCAAGCAGACCGTCGGCAGAGGGATCGCCGCATATGATCGGCGCTGCGTTCGGCGCGCCATGCGGGAATCTGCGCTGCGTCCGACGAGAGTGTCCGAAATGAAGATTTGAGGAACGCTGTCGCTCCTGCCGCCCGGGGTCTGCCGTACCCTTTTCCCTCTTTGACTTCTTTTTACTCTGCTTTCGGGCGTCCCCCGTCCGACGGGCGTGTTGACTTTTTTCGAGGTTTTTGCCATAATAATCTCGACAATAAAAACTTGCGCGGTTTGCCCTTTCGGGCAATTAAAAGGGGAAGCAGGTGAAAAGCCTGCGCTGACCCGCAGCCGTGACGGCGTCTTGCAGTCGCTTGCAGCCGCTGTGCCGTGTCCTCGCCGTGGCGGGGGCGCTCGGCACGCGTTCTTAATTGCTGACTGAGATTTTGCCGAAGTCGGAATGCCTGCCGCGCATTTTATTGCCTTTTTGCGACGATGCTTCGGAAAAGGGCAAACCCCATCCGCCTGCGACCATGCTGCGGCGGGTGTGTTTTGCGTTTCCTCCGAGGTGTCAAAAACACTTAACGGAGGTTTTTTTATGAGCAAGGGTACGAAGAAAACGCTGGCGGTGCTGGCCGCCGTCCTGCTGGTGCTTGTCGCGGCGTTCGCCGTGATAAGGTTCGCGGTAAAGCCCGCGGGGGTGTTCGGGATAAAGGAGATCACGGTCGAGATCACCGATCTCACAAACACCGAGAGCTTCACCTTTAAGACCGAGCGGGAATTTTTGGCCGATGCGCTGCTCGACGAGGGCCTTGTCGAGGACAACCGGACAGAATACGGCCTGTTTATCGTGACGGCAAACGGGGTGACCGCAGACGACGCAAAGCAGGAGTGGTGGTGCATCACCAAGGATGGCGAAACGCTTATGACGGGCGCGTCGGAAACCCCGATTGAAAACGGCGACAGGTACGAGCTGACGCTGACGGTCGGGTACGATTTTTGACCGGGAGGACAAAAAACAGCGTCCGCGAGACGGCGGCGCTCGGCGTGTGTACGGCGCTGATGTTTGGGGCAAAGGTCGCGATGGCGGGTCTGCCCAACATCGAGCCCGTCTCGCTGCTGGTGATTGTCTTTACGCGCTGCTTTAAAAACCGCGCGCTCCTCATCATATACGGCTACGTCCTGCTCGAGGGATTTTTTTACGGATTCGGCTCGTGGTGGGTGTGTTATCTGTACGTTTGGGCGGTGCTGTTCGCGGCGGTGCGGCTGCTGCACTCGCTCGACAGCGCGCCGGGCTACGCCATGCTCAGCGGGATCTTCGGGCTGTGCTTCGGCGCGCTGTGCTCGCTGACCTATCTGTTTATTTTGGGGCCCGCGGGCGCGCTCGCCTATTTTCTCAGCGGCATCCCCTTTGACCTTATGCACTGCGCGGGGAATTTTGTTCTCGCGCTCCTGCTCTACCGCCCGCTTATGCGCGCCGTGACCCGCGCCGGCAGAGCCGTGATCGGCAGCGGGTTCGGGGATTGTTAGCGGCCTTCCCCCTGCTCGGAAGTTCGAGCTCTGTTCGCGGCGCCGCACCCGTGCGGCCGTGACCGCAGGTCGGCAAAAGCGCCTGCCCCCGGGGAACGATCCCCGTGAGGCGGCGCTTTTAATTTTGTATGCTTTTGCAGCGCAAGGCCCCCTCTGCCGGGGAGAAAAAAGCTTTTGTTTGAGGTGTCGAACGAGGCGGGAGACAGACAGGCGCTTTCACGGACAAAAGACGATCGGCGTAAAAGAGACCTCCCGTTAAGGGGCCGCCGCGCAGGCAAAGCAAAAGGCGGAATATTCAGTACCTCTTGAGAGGCTTGCCGGTATGAAGCCCTTATAGGGATAAACCCGGTTCCCCGGCCGCGCCGAGGGCGTGACCTCTCCTCATAACCCCATGACGACCGCCGCCGCGGGCGGCCCCGTTCAATTTTCCGCGCTCGCTGCGGGGGCCTCGACCATCACCTTCTCCTCCGCCTCATCGGGCATCAGGGACATGACGGTGTCGGTGGCGACGCCCGGCTCGTCGCGCATGTCGCGCGAGAACCAGTAGAGGATCTGGTTGAACACACCGCCTATTCGACCCGCCGAGAGATATCTCTCCTCAAGCAGGCAGAAGGTGTCGGGCGAGATGCAGTAGTGCCTGTTCAGCACCTCGAGCAGCGGCAGCATCACCCCGCTGCCGTAGAGCATGAGCATCTCGCGCTTGTGGAGCAGCAAAAACTTGAACCCGCCGAGGATGTATTCGCGCAGCGCGATGGTCCGTTTGGTCGCCTCGGCGATGCCGCGGAACTCGGTGTGCAGCCGCTCAAAATAGCACTCGACGACGTCCTCCTTGCAGGCAAAGTGCCGATAGTAGCTCGAGCGGTTGACCCCCGCCCGCGCCGCAATCTCGGCGGCGGTTATCTCGCCGTAGCTCTTCTCCTCCATGAGCTTGAGAAGGCTGTCGACCATATAACCCTTCATCATCTCGGCGGTCGTGTCTTTTCTCCTCATTCTTACCCCTCCAATCGGCAAAAACACGGCGTATTGCGGAGTTGACTGCTCTCTTTGACAAGCTAAGATACATCTGTTGCTTTAATTTTAGAACAAATGCCGCTATTTTGCAAGGGGTAAATGAGGCCGTCCGCTTTTTATTCCCCGTTCTGCGGGGTTTTGCTCTCCCACAGGATCTTCCCGAGACGTCTGTCCTCCCTAAAGGGGACGGTTCTCGGGTCGCCGTCCGCGCGCCAAATCCTGCCCGCGGTGAGGTCGACCGCCGTGCTCCACACCGTTTGAAACAGCCCGTCGTCGTATTCGCAGATGAACCCGCGCTCGCCCCGCAAAAGCCCTGTCAGCTTCTCGAGATGCGGGGGACGGCCGCAGGAATCCCGGTTCCTTCGCGTCTGCGCGCCGGGGCGGACGGGCTCTGCGCACCCCGACAGCAGTCCATCCTTAAACGCGCGCAGCACCGTCTCGCGGCGGTCGTCGGCACGGTAGTTGTCGCCGCGCGAAAAATCAAGCCCGCGCATCCCGTCCGACGAAAACCCGTTGACAATGCACAGCGCCTCTCCCCCCGTGCACCGGACGGGCTTTATCCGCGTGCGGGCGCCGGGCGCGCACTCGACAGCGGCCATGTCGCCCGAGCGGTCGGCCAAAAGCAGGCAGCAGCAGGAGGACAGGGGCAGATCCCCGAGCAGCTTGAGGGCCTCGGCGGTGCTGCCGCACCTCTCGGCGAGATACCGCACCGCGAACGGGGAGTTGAGGCCGGGCCGTATGCTGCGAAGGTCGCTCATGACAAAGGTCATCGCCGCGACGAGCCCCGCGTCGTTCACCGCCTCCTCTCCGTTTAAGAAGGAGGACGAGGTCAGCAAAAACGAATGCCCTCCCCTCGGTCGATAGAGGTCGCTTGTGCAGCCCGCCGCCATGCGGGGCGGCAGGTCGTTGTTGCGGCCGTAGACCATCCTGCCGTCCACCCCTGCGGCAAACACGGTGCAGCCGCGCAGCTCAGGCAGATTTCGCTCGAGATTGTACATGCAGCAGCCCATGCACAGCAGCCACGCCGTCAGCTTTTTTTCGTCGACGCCCATGCCGTCCGCCACACCTGCAATCTCCTCGCACACCTCGGGAAACAGCCGCCGCAGAATTTCAAAGCTGTGCGCGCCGTGCGCCAGCTGAAAATCGTCGAGCGCAAGCGGGATTCGCACGCCGCTGCGCACCAGCATCCCGCCGCGTTTGAGGCCCATTGCATAATGCGCCCCCTCGAACTCGTGACAAATCATCCTTATTTCGGGGGCTGCGCACAGCCGCAAGCCGCTGCGGCCGCGCGGTGAACAGGGCCTCGGCTCGCCCCGCCCTCGTTCTCCTTTCATTTTTTGTATCTGTCATGACGTCTAATAGGATAGGGGAATAAAAAATTTGTGTCAAGGGCGGTCTTTCGAATATTCTCGCGGGGTTAGCCGAATGAGCAGATTTGACGCAGACGATGGCTTGACTCATTGCGCGGCAGACACGCTTTAAAGGGCCGGACGGACATACGGCTCGCCCCGCATGTTCCCGCAGGATGAGCCGTATGGTAAAGGTATGGATGTGTGGCACGCGCTATTATATATCCCCGCGGGGTGAACCGGGTGTCGTACAACTCTCACTCGTTTGAATTCACGGGACTTATTGTGAGGCGCGTGTATAGGGAACGGCGCACAGCGCGGGGGATTGTACGCGGCGGGCTAAGGTTGCAGCATAAAGTATATTGGGGCGACAGGGTCTTGCGCAGTCAATCCCTCGCCCCTCTGCATATGCTCTGCACGCTCCCGCGGGGCGTGCAGAACACCGTGTCAATTGAATTCGAGAAGAGCGAGAAGGGGGCTTGAGGCCGCGATCTCTCCCGCTGACCGCGTCGGACAGCGCTTCTTTGTACAAAGACGCGGGCCCGCCGTTTCAGGAGGACCCGCGCTCGGTTTAAACTTTTTGCTCTTCGGGCCTGCCCCAAAACCCGCTGCGCGGGACGCGGCACGGGCTTTAAGCTCCGCGGCCCTCGCACGCAGCGCCCGTGCAGCCGGGACATCCGCCGCAGCAGCCGCAGGAGGCGCAGGCGCCGCCCTTTTTCCCCTTCTTCACAAGCGAATGCACAACCGCCGCGACGACGGCCGAAATCACACACAGCACAGCGATCGAACCGAACATCCTCTAAATCCTCCCGTAGCTGAGCACGCCGTTTTCGTTATATCTGTTCTTGCGGAACAGCATATACAGAATACCCCCGGCAAGGGCAAACGCGACCGCGGTCCACACGCCGAACGCGCCCGTCGTGACAAAGGCGCCTATCTGGTTTATGCACAGCGCCGCGACATAGGCGAGCGCACACTGATACCCTATCGCCGTCCAGGTCCATTTGGCGCTGTTCATCTCGCGCTTAATCGCTCCGATAGCCGCAAAGCAAGGTGCGCACAGCATGTTGAACACGAGATAAGCGTAGCCGCCGACGCGCGTCATGTCCTGCGCGAGCAAGCCCCAATACTCGGCGCCGTCCTCCGACGCCTCTGCAAAGCCGTAGAAGATGCCGTAGCCGGTCACGAGGTTTTCCTTGGCGACGAGACCCAGCACCGACGAGGCGGCCGCCTTCCACTCGCCGAAGCCGAGCGGCGCAAACAGCGGCGCGACGAGCCCGCCCAGCAGCGCGATGAGGCTGTTGTTCATGTCCTCAACCGCGGTGAAGACGCCGTTCTCTATCCCGAAGTAGGACAGGAACCAAATGACAATTGACGAGAGCAGGATGATCGAGCCCGCCTTTTTGATAAAGCTCCGGCCGCGCTCCCACATCGAGCGCAGCACGTTGCCCGCGGTGGGCAGGTGGTAGGCGGGCAGCTCCATGACAAAGGGCGCGGGGTCGCCCGCGAACAGCTTTGTCTTCTTGAGCATGATGCCCGAGACGATCACCGCCGCAATACCGACGAGATAGATGCTGATCGACACCCACCAGGCGTTGTCGAACAGCGCGCCGCCGATGAGGGCGATAATGGGCAGCTTTGCCCCGCAGGGGATGAACGTCGTCGTCATGACGGTCATCTTGCGGTCTCGGTCGTTTTCAATGGTGCGGCACGCCATGATACCGGGGACGCCGCAGCCCGAGCTTATCAGCATCGGGATAAAGCTCTTGCCCGACAGGCCGAAGCGGCGGAAGATGCGGTCGAGGATAAACGCGATGCGCGCCATGTACCCGCAGCCCTCCAAAAACGCGAGAAACAGAAACAGCACAAACATCTGCGGCACAAATCCGAGCACCGCGCCCACACCCGCGACGATGCCGTCCGCAACAAGACTGTGAAGCCACGGCCAGCACCCGATGCTCTCGAGAAGGCTGTCGACGGCGGGCGGGATAATCTCGCCGAACAGCACGTCGTTTGTCCAATCGGTGACAATTGTTCCCACCGTTGTGACCGAGACGATGTACACAAGCGCCATCACCGCGACAAATATCGGCAGCGCGAGCCATCTGTTCGTCACTATCCTGTCTATCTTGTCCGAGGTGCTGAGCCTGCCCGTGTCCCGCTTTTTGACGCACCCGCCGATGATCGACGAGATATAATTGTAGCGCTCGGCCGTGATGATGCTCTCGGCATCGTCGTCCAGCTCCTTTTCACAGTCGGCGATGTCGCTCTCGATGTGCTCCGTGACGTCGCCGGGGACACTGATATAGCCCCGGATCTTTTCGTCGCGCTCGAAAATCTTCACCGCGTACCAGCGCTGCCGCTCGGCGGGTATATCGCGAAGCGCGGCCTCCTCGATGCCGTCGAGCGCGCGCTCGACGCAGACCGAAAACCTGTGCTTTGAGGGCGGCGCGACGCCGCTCTGCGCCGCGCTTATCGCCGCCTCCGCAGCAGCCGCGATCCCCTCCCCCTTGAGGGCCGAGATGCCGACGACCTTTACGCCCAGCTCCTTTTCGAGCTTTTGCGCGTCTATTCTGTCCCCCTTTTTGCTTACGGCGTCCATCATGTTGAGCGCGACCACCGTCGGGATGCCCAGCTCGACGAGCTGCGTCGTCAGATACAGGTTGCGCTCGAGATTGGTGCCGTCCACTATGTTCAAAATCGCGTCGGGCCGCTCGCCGATGAGGTATTCGCGGGCGACGACCTCCTCAAGTGTGTAGGGCGACAGCGAGTAGATGCCGGGCAGGTCGGCAATCACGACGTCCTTGTTCCTCCTGTACCTGCCCTCCTTTTTCTCAACCGTGACGCCCGGCCAGTTCCCCACGAACCGGTTGGCGCCGGTGAGGGCGTTGAACAGTGTTGTCTTGCCGCTGTTGGGGTTGCCGGCAAGCGCTATCCTTATCTCCATTGTGTATCCCCTTTCTGTTAGTTATAGCTAACTTTGTTTGCATTATTTTGCGGGTTTTTGCGTTGACAGCCGGACGACCGTCGCAGACCCCGTATTCGGCCGAGGGGACTTCCGCCTCCCCTGCCCCTTGCGACGCCGCCTGCGGGGACATGCGCCCCGCATCTTTGTCAGCGCAAACCCCGCCTAAACAAGCTCGATCATTTCGGCGTCCCCCTTGCGCACCGACAGCTCGTATCCCCTCACTGTCAGCTCGATGGGGTCCCCGAGCGGCGCGACCTTTCGCACGCTGAGGGCGACGCCCTTTGTCAGACCCATGTCCATGATCCGCCGCTTGAGCGCGCCGTCGCCGTGTATCCTTGCGATCACACCGCTTTCGCCGACCTTAAGCTGTCTTAGAGTTTTCATCGTGAAGCCTCCTTGTGTATATTCTTTTTGGGTGAACTCCCCCGTTTTTAAGCAATATATGTTTCATTATTTACCCCCTTGCGGCGCGGTCGCTCTTTTTATCCGCTCTTCGGGCGCTCTTCGGGGACATCTTTCACGAGTCCGCCGACTATTCTGCGGCTGCCCTTTGATGCGGATATCGCAATTTGTGTACAGCGGCCACAGATGGGTTGGCATCCCTGCGCCCGTCTCTCACCCGCTTTCGGCGCGTTGTGCACTGCCGCGGGCGCGATATGCGCGGGCGGTGCGCGGCCGAGTATCGGGTTCAATTGCTGTCCCACGGCGTCGGCGGGGTCGTTTGAGCTGCTGTCCCGGCGCTTCGGCGGTGTGGGCGCTCACACGCTCACCCGCGCCGCCATCTCCCTGCTGATCGCCACCCGAGCATTCTTCACGCTTACAATCAGGTTTCCGCCGAGCGAGGTCACGACGGTGACGGGCTCACCCGCCACGAAGCCGAGGGTCTCGAGGTGACGCCGCACCTCCTGCCCGCCGCCGACCTTCTTTATCAGCAGCTTTTCGCCCATGCTTGCAAACGACAACGGCATGTGTGTTCTCCCCTTTCGATGCCGGCCTGATATGTTAGCAATAACTAACAACATAGATATGTTAGCATAAACAAACATCGCTTGCAAGTGCTTTTGCGATTTTTGTTAGTCTTAACAAACATCACTGACTTTTTGCCGTCCTTTTTTGTGACCGCCTCCATTGCTTTGCCGACACCGCTGCCCTTTGTGCCGGGGCTCTGTCCCGGGGCCGCCGCCCGCCCCGGGTTGGGTTTATCGGTTTTGCTTGTCAATTTCGGGCTTTTTGTTATAATGGTTATAATATGTTTAACCGCGGCGGGCGCTCGCGGAATTAAAGAACGGCCCCTCGTTTCACGCCGTTTTTGGGGGCCTGACGCTTTCATTCGTCCTCAAGCGCTTTGTCTGCCGCCGGAAAGGGGTTTTGATATGCAGCTGCACGAATCAGCCGAGGATTATCTCGAATCGATCCTTGTTCTCTCAAAGAACGGCGGCGTCCGCGCCGTAGACATCTGCCGATATCACGGCTATTCGCGCCCCACCGTGTCGGCGGCGCTCAAGCTGCTGCGCGAAAACGGCTATGTCGACATCGACGGCGGCAAAAATGTCACGCTGACCGAAGAGGGCATGCGGGTGGCAAGTGCCGTGTACGAGCGGCACGAGACCATCGCAAGAGCCCTGATGGCGCTCGGCGTAAGCGAGCGCAACGCCTATGCCGACAGCTGCCGCATCGAACACGACATAAGCGAGGAGAGCTTTGCGGCCATAAAAGAACACCTTGCCGACATGCAAAAGGGTGAGCGGGAATAGTCCGCTCACCCTTTTGTTTTGCCGCTTTGTTTTGGGCGTTGTTATGACAATCTCGCGTTTGCTCTTGCCGCCGTCCCGCGGGGGGATGCGGTCGTGTCATAAGTCGACCGTGGGATTGTGCTTTGGACCTTTCGGCTCCCTTGACCTTAGGTGACCTTGACCTTGAGGCTCCCTTACCGCGCACAATCGGTACGGCGCGCGGGGGATCCATACTCTCGGGAATTCAGCCGAGTGTAAAAAAGTACGACACTCGGCCGGGTTCACATGCTGCCGTGAATTGCGCCGCATGTCCGTACCTTTAACATGCGGCCACCCTGCGGGAATATGTAGGGCGTGTCGCGCGGAGTGGCGAGCTATCATTCCGATTAAGCTCGCCCGCACGACTACACCCTGCGGGAATATACAGGGCGTGTGCAAAGGGAGCCGTCGCACTTGTGCGACTGAGGGATTGTTTGCGCATAGCCTTGTCGGCTAACCATGCTTTATGTTTCGATCTTAGCTCACCGCAAACAATCCCCCGCCGCGCTGCGTCCCTCCCCTCTGCGCGAGGGGGAGGGCCGCTGTAAGTCCGTTAGGCACTCTGCGCGGTAAGGGGCGTCTTGGTTCGAAGCGATCCCTAAGGCTTAAACGCCTCCCACGTGCTGTTACTTCACCCGGCGTATCAGACCCTTTATTTTCCAAACCCCATTTCGGGCACGACGCCCGACGGCCCGCCGTTGAACGGAAGTACGCCGTCCTCCGGCATGTTTTCGATGTAATCGGGCGAAATCGCCGGGACGTAATAGGCGGCGTAGCATTTAACCCCCGGCGCTTCCCCAAACCCGGATATCTCGGCGTAAAAGCGGTAGTACGGGATAATGTATCCCTCATATCGCCCGCTGCGGTATACAAGCTCGCACCTCTCCGCGCCCTTTGAATCGGCGTAGCCGCACGGCGCCGAGGTGAGATACCGCCCGCTCTCCAGCAGTTCCCGCGCCTCGTCCTGCGATATAATCGGATAGTTTGCCGACCCGTAGCTGCCGCCGAGGGAATAAAACCGCAGCATGTACACCCTGCCTGCCTCGTCAAAATAGGCAACGGTTTTTTTCAGCTCGCTGTTCACAAGGCGGTCTGCCGCACCGCCGCTCCGCTCATACAGCGCAAGCTGATACCCCGACAGCCTCTCGCCGTCGTAGCTTCGGTCGCCGCCCGTCACGCACACCGCGGCCTCTTTTGCGCCCGCCCATTCGGGGTAGGTTTCACAGAGGTACTCGCCTATGCGCTGCGCGCCGTCCGGCTCATAGATATCGCCCGCCGCCTCGGACGGGATCTCAATCGGATTTTCAAACTCGACCCTTGCGGTCAGCTGCATGTCCACCGAAATCGACACCCCGTCCTGCTCGGCGCAGACCTCGGTCGGCTCAAAGTATCCGTCGGGGATGTTTGATCCCACATCTTCAAACTTTTGGGTCACCTCGGCGATGTATTCGTCACTCGGGCGGTTGTCGGTGATCTCAAGGCGGCTCTCGTCAAGGCCGAGCCGCCGCGCCGTCTCGATCAGCTGCGCGCGCATCTCCTCAAGGCATCTGCCCGAGGCGATATACGCCCCGTCGAGGACAAGCGGGTTCTCGAACACCGGCAGCTCGCGCAGCTCGGCAAGTCCCTCGTCCTCAAGCCCCGGGCCCAGCTCAGCGATGTCGCAGACGAGGTAGCCCTCAAACCCCATGCCGCCCATACCCCAGCTGAGGTTCAGCTTATCGAGACCGCGCATGCCCGGCACAAGCAGCGCACACCCCAAAACCGCTGCCGCCGCGACGGCCGCCGCTGCAATTCGCAAAAGCTTTGTCGTTCCGTCCCCCTTCGGCGCGGCTGCCCTCAAAAGTTTGTTGCTCCCCGCCCTGTTCGGCGCGGGGTTTCTTCCGTACTCATACGCCTCCAGCACCGACGCCTGCCCGACGTCGCCCAACGCCTCAAGTATCCTCATCTGTTTCACAGCTCAATGCCCTCCCTCTGCAAAAAGTCCTTAAGTTTTTTGCGCTGCCGCATGAGCGACGACTTTATCATGCTCTCGCCCGCGCCCATGCTCTTTGCGATCTCCCCGACGCTGTACAGGTACCAGTACCGCTTTAAAAAGATGATTCTCGCCTTTTTCGGCATCTCGGACACAAATCGGTTGATGAGCCGCCCAAGTTCAGCGTCATCTGTCGCTTTTTCTGTCCCCCCGCTGTCGGGCAGACAATCGGCGAGCTCGTCGAGGGCGGCGTCGGTCCTGCCCCCTCCCCGCTTTTGCGCCCTGTTTTTTCGGTACCTGTTCAGCGCGAGGTTCCTCGTTATCCTGCCGAGGTATCCGCCGAGGTTGTCCGGCCGCTGCGGCGGGATGCTCTGCCACGCCTTCATGTAGGCGTCGTTTACGCACTCCTCGCTGTCCTCTCGGATGCCGAGTATGTTGTCCGCAATGCGGCGGCAGTATCCGCCGTATTTTTTTGCGCTTTCGCTGAGCGCGCGCTCGTTTCGACGCGTGAACAACTCGACGATCTGTTCGTCCTGCATTTTGCTTCCCCCCAATTCTGTTTTTAAAGCGCCTCACCCTTAAAGACACCGAATGCTGCCGGCGGTCGCGCCGTCTTTATCTTTATTTTTTTTGTCCCGCGGCGAGCTTTCCGCGCCGCGGAACAGGTGCTGTGAGCCGCTGATTCGGGCATTCGGAATATCCGCTTTGCGGGTATCTTTCCGCTCCGCCCCTTTGCGGTAAAAAAACGGCATGGGCACAAAAAACCGAAACGCCGCAAAAGCGCGCTTAACTGCGCACACCCGCCGCAAAAACATGCGGCGGGTGTGCTGCCTTTTGGATAAAAATTTATTCCCGATTGCTTTTTTGTCCTCTGTTCGCGGCAAAAAATGCGGACTCATCTCTCCCGAATCATACCCCGCTTTTGGGGGATCATACGCGGCAAGCGGTTTAATTGAATGCGGGATATGGCCAACCCCGATGATCCCCGCCTATTCGCCGAACAGCCAGCCGCCCTTGACCGCTTCCTGCTGCCCCGGCTTTAAAAACAGCCCGCTTGCAATCGCCTCGCCGTCCGACGGCCCAAAGCTGCCGAGGGTCCTGCGGGTGTTTGCCGCCGTCGACAGTCTGTCGCCGATCGCCTTCACCGTCTGCTGCGAGATCGAGAGGTCGTTGGCGGTCAGCCGCCCGAGGACGTCGTACAGTCGCTCGACGCCTCCCACCGCCGCGTCAAGCATCCGCCTGTCGGCCGCCGAGCAGTTTTTGAGGGAGTGTTCGACAAACGCCCTCTCCCACACGGCGCACGCAATGCCATGGGGCAGGCCGCCGAGCTCGGTGAGGGGGTACCCCATCGGGTGCGGGAAACCCGTCCCCACAAGGCCGATCGACAGACCCGCCCACAGCGAGCCATAGTACATGTCGCGGCGCATGTCGGCACAATCGGGCTCAAACCGGCCGCCGGCCATCCTCTCAAGCCACGGAAACAACAGCTCGACCGCACGGCGTGACATGCACACCACCGGCTCGGTCTGCGCCTTTGACAGCCAGCTCTCGAGCGCGTGACACAGCGCGTCGAGGCCGGTGCTGACGGTGCCGCGCAGCCCCATCGACATGGTGTAGCGGTAGTCGCAAAAGGCGTATTTTGCGTACAGGTGCTTGCCCGAGATCGATTTTTTTAAGCCGGTATCGTCCGCGCTCAGCACCGAGCTGCCGTCCACCTCGCTGCCGGTGCCCGCCGTTGTGCCCACGCAGACGAGCGGCAGCGTTTTTGAAAAGTCGGCGTAGATGTCCCCGGGCCTGTCGTACTCCCCCGCGGCGTACACCGCTGCGGCGCGCGCGCCGTCGAGCGCCGAGCCGCCGCCGATGCCGATGATAAACTCGGCGCGGGTGCGCTTTGCCCTCTCCCCCGCCGCCATGCAGTCGGAAAGGCGCGGGTTTGCCTTTATGCCGTCAAATACCTCGTACGCTATCCCCTCTTTGTCGAGCGCCGCCGTCACGTCGTCAAGCGCGCCCGACCTTTTGGCCGAGCTTGCGCCCGTGACAATCAGCGCGCGGCGGCCCAGCTCACGCAGCCTGCCGCTGTTTTTGACGACGCAGCCCTCGCCGCTAATCGTCTTCACCGGTATGCTAAAATCAAACAGCATGGTTTCTCCCCCTTGTCTCGTGCGGGCGCTCTTTCGGCACGGAATTGCCCTTTAAGCGTCCGGGTTTGTTTGCGGGTGCGCGACAGCTCCGGTCGTTGCGCCGCGTCGCCGTCCGCCTCTGTCTTTAAGTATAAACCCAAAACGCGTTTTTTTAAACCGTCTTTTTACAGGTCTTCCCTTTATCTTCCGCCGCGGCAGGACATTCCCCTATCGCGAAATCTTCTGATGCCCCTTCCCCAAAATCCGCGCCGTCCCGGCAGGCGTTACCGCCTTTCCGCTCCGCCGGCACATTTTGATGCGCCCTGCGGCATCTTTTGACCCAATCTGTCCGTTTGTCTGCAACACGGCATTTACTTTTTATCTGTTTTATTATATTATAGTAGATGTCGTCGGGCCCGCGCATGTTCCACGTGGAACATGTGAAAGCCCGCATAAACTGTGTTCCACGTGGAACAATAAAGAGGAATGTAATGGGAAAGATTATTGCAATCACCAACCAAAAGGGCGGCGTCGGCAAAACGACCACCGCCGTCAACCTCGCCGCGGCGCTCGGCGCGCTCGGCAAAAAGATCCTGCTTGTGGACATCGACCCGCAGGGCAACGCGACAAGCGGCTACGGTGTCAACAAGCGGTCGCTGAAGGGCTCGTCCTACGACCTCATCCTCGGCACCGCCTCCATCCGCGAGGTGACCACAGAGACCTACTACACCGGGGTCGACCTTGTCCCCTCCAGCCTCGACCTTGCGGGGGCCGAGCTCGAGCTGGTCGGGCTCGAGCGGCGCGAATTTCGCCTGCGGGACGCGATCCTCTCGAGCAAGCAGTGGTACGACTTCATCCTGCTCGATTGTCCCCCCTCGCTTGGGCTGCTGACGCTCAACGGCCTCAACGCCGCGGACACCATCCTCATCCCGGTGCAGTGCGAATACTACGCGCTCGAGGGGCTTTCTCAGCTGATGTCGACGGTGCGGCAGGTCAAAAAGCGGTACAACCCTAACATCGACCTCGAGGGCGTTCTGATCACGATGTTTGACAGCAGGCTCAACCTGACGGTTCAGGTCGTCGAGGAGGTCAAGCGGTTCTTCCCCGGCAAGGTGTACAGCACCGCGATCCCGCGAAACATCCGCGTCTCCGAGGCGCCCAGCTTCGGGAAGCCGATAAAATACTACGACTCGGGCTCAAAGGGCTCGGAGGCATACGACAGGCTTGCCGAGGAGCTTTTGAGCAACAACCGCAGACCCGGGGGTGATGACTGATGGCAAAGAAAACGGGCGGCCTCGGCAAGGGGCTTGACGCCCTGTTTTTGGACAACGGCCCCGAAGGAGGCCTTGCCAACGAGGCAAGCGAGCTCAGCATATCCGACATACAGCCCGACCGCGAGCAGCCGCGTCAGCTGTTTGACGACGAGGCGCTCGCCGAGCTCGCGGGCTCGATAACCCAGCACGGCGTCCTTCAGCCCATTCTCGTCCGCCCGCTTCCCTCGGGCGGCTACCGCATCGTCGCGGGCGAGCGCCGCTGGCGTGCGAGCAGGCTTGCCGGCAAGACGACCATCCCCGCAATCGTGCGCAACCTGAGCGACGTCGAGGCGATGACCGTCGCCCTCATCGAAAATCTCCAGCGCGAGGACCTCAACCCCATCGACGAGGCGCTCGGCTACCGCCGCTTTATGGAGGCGAGCGGCTACACACAGGAGCAGGTGGCCTCGGCAATCGGGCGCTCGCGCTCGGCGGTGGCGAACGCGCTGCGGCTGCTCGCGCTGCCCGACGACGTGCTTGAGCTGGTGAAAAGCGGCAAGCTCTCGACGGGCCACGCGAAGGCGGTGCTTTCGGTCGCGGACGAGGGTATGCGCAGCAGGGTGGCACAGCGCATCGTGGACGAAAACCTCACGGTGCGCGAGGCCGAAAAGCTGTGCGCCAACCCGATGCGGCAGCAGCGCATAAAGCTGCCCAAGCCGCAGGAGGCGATTGCCGCCGAGGTCGCGCTGTCGCTGCGCGACGCGCTGGGCGTCGAGGTGCGCGTCAGCTACAAGGACGGCAAGGGCACCCTCTCGGTCGACTTTTACTCCCGAGAGCAGCTGCTCGAGTTTGCAAACAAGCTCGGCGGAAACGAGTAGAGCGGGGCTGTATACAAATACAACTAAATCGGACAGTGTCTGCACAGCGCCCCCGGCGTTCGGCGTTTTGGGGTGCAGCTATGCATCCGCACACCCAAAAAATCACCGACACGGCGGATGACAACCCGCTTTTATGATACTGCGGCCGCCGCAGGTCGGCGCAGGCGTTCGGGCGCGATATCCCCCGCCCCGCCGCGCAAAAACAACCGACCAAAGAGGCGCCGACCGTTTTAAGAGAATAAAACCGAAAATTCAATCCAACGGCTTTGAGGAGTGACAAAAATGCTTGATATCAAATTTTTGAGGGAAAACCCCGACGCAGTAAAGGAGAACATAAAAAAGAAATTTCAGCACGACAAGCTTCCGCTGGTGGACAAGGTGATCGAGCTCGATAAGGAGTACCGCGCAAGCATCGGCGAGGCCGACGGGCTGCGCAGCAACCGCAACCGTCTTTCCAAGCAGATCGGCGTGCTGATGGGGCAGAGCAAAAACGACCCCGCAAAGCGCGAGGAGGCCGAAAAGCTCAAGGCCGAGGTGGGCGCCGAGGCCGCAAGGCTTGCGGAGCTTGAGAAAAAAGAGGACGAGCTCAAAAATCAGATCCGCGAGATCATGTACACCATCCCGCAGATCATCGACGACAGCGTGCCCATCGGCGAGGACGACAGCTGCAACGTCGAGGTCGAGCGCTTCGGCGAGCCCGCCGTGCCCGACTATCCCATCCCCTATCATGTCGAGATTATGGAGGCGCTTGACGGCATCGACATGGACGCCGCGGGGCGCGTCTCGGGCAACGGGTTTTACTACCTGCTGGGCGACATCGCGCGGCTGCACGAGGCGGTGCTCGCCTACGCGAGGGATTTTATGATCGGCAAGGGCTTCACCTACTGCATCCCCCCGTTCATGATCCACGGCAACGTCGTGCAGGGGGTCATGTCCTTCCCCGAGATGAACG
>CAYSRC010000047.1:0-17368 GCA_964433495.1 uncultured Oscillospiraceae bacterium | reverse complement strand
CCCTTACGGTGCCCCTTACCGAATGCAATTTATACGGCGTTAGGGGGTTTCCATATTCTCGGGAATTTTGTCGAGTGTAAAAAAGTACGACACTCGGCACGCCCCGCGGGAGTATGCGGGGCGTGCCGCATGTCCGTACCTTTAACATGCGGCCACTCTACGGGAATATGTAGGGCGTGTCGCGTGTCCGTACCTTTAGCATGCGGCCACTCTACGGGAATATGTAGGGCGTGTCGCGTGTCCGTACCTTTAGCATGCGGCCACTCTACGGGAATATGTAGGGCGTGTCGCGTGTCCGTTCCGCTTACGACGCGCATCTGTCGCGCGGAGTCCTATTAAGCTCGCCCATTCGGCCACCCTGAGGGAATATATAGGGCGCGCCGCATGTCCGTACCTTTAGCATGCGTCCACCCCGCGGGAGTATGCGGGGCATGTCAAACGTCCGTTCCGCTGCCGTTCGACCAACTCGCGGGAATATGCGAGCCGTGTCGCGAAGCGACTGAGGGATTGTTTATACAAAGCTTTGCCGCTTGAACAAGGCCCTATGAAGGCCCTAAGCTGCAATTTAAGGCTACAGCACACAATCCCTGTGTCGCGGCCTTTGGCCGTACGGTCTCCTTTTACACAAGGGAGACGTTGGCTTGCGGTAAGCCTCAAGCTCACTTCGTGCCGTCTCCGTGTTTTCCCTTTTCCAACCTCCACAGTAAGACCGTTTTCCGATTTCTTCCCGCCGCGTTTCGGAAGTCCCCTCCGCGGCATTTGCGGTATTTAAAAAAAACAAATTATGTGATATAATTTTATATCTCAAACTTTTTTACAAAACGCCCAGAATGGTTTTTGCAGATTGTTTTTTTCTGTCGGCTGACGACCCCGTCCCGCCGTAGTTGCGACAACAGCGCGCTTCTTGAACGGCGCGGGCCGGACGGGCTGATGATGAAACACTTTGCCGAGGGGTAAAACAAACGGTAAGCGGTTTGCGCCCTCGGCTTCAACCGTCGGGTAACCGGGAAAGGACAGGCGGCACAGTATGCTTAAAAAAACCGCCGCGCTGGCGGCGCTGCTCGTCTGCGTCTGCGCGCTGAGCGGGTGCACGCGCTCAAAACAGGTTGAAGAGCTGCTCAGCGCGCCCGCGCTCACCGACGAGCAGAGGGATATCATCGAGGCGATCGATTCGCTGTCGCCCGAGGACGTCACGCTCAAATACCCGCGGTCGGGCGAAAAGCGCGCGCCGATCGTGTTTTCCGACCTCGACGGCGACGGCGAGACCGAGGCGCTCGCGTTTTACACCGTCCCCGCCGAGGGGGTGTACGCCAAGATCGCGCTGCTTGAAAACGTCGAGGGGCTGTGGACGGTGGTCGACACGGTCGACGGGCTCGGGACCGACGTCGACAGCGTCAGCTCGCTTCTCTCGGGCGAGAGCGACCGGGTTCTGCTCGTGGGCTGGATGTCGGTCAACCAGCGGGAGCAGACCCTTGCCGCCTATCACTTTGCGGGCGGCGGGATAAGCCTCGGGCTCGAGGAGAACTGCGAGGACACCCTGCTCTACGATTTTGACGGCGACGGCAACCGCGAGCTGTGCTATATAACGGGCGACACCGACGGCTTTTTGCTCAAATACGTCGACGAGATGAGCCGCGAGGACGTCAACGCCTCGTCGAGAAGGCTGTCCGACGACATGATCGGGGTGGTCTCGATGGCGGCGGGGGACAACGGCGGGGGCGTCACGCTCGTCTTTGTGGACGAGCAGGTGTCCGAGGACACGATGATGACCGAGGTCTTTGCGGTCAACGGCGACAGGCTTGACCCCGTGACGCTGCCCGAGGGCTTAAGCGTCCCCGAGCTGACGCTGCGCCCCGCCTCGGGCCTCACCTGTATGCGGCCGTACGACGCCTCTTCCATCGAGATCCCCACCGTCACGCCCCCCTTCGGCGACGTCGCGGCGCGGGACACCTGGTGCTATTGGTACAGGATAGACAGCGGGGAGTTTGCCTACACCCGCGCGGGCTTTCTGTGCACCGACTACAACTTTTTTCTGTGCGTCCCCGACGAGTGGCTGACGTTTGCCGACGTCGCCGTGAACGAGGACGACCCGCAAGAGTTTTTTGTCATCGATACGCCGAGCGGCGAGGTCGTCTTCCGGCTGCACGTGCTGTTTGTCGGCGAGGATTCGACGGCGCTTTTGGAGCAGGGCTACAGCCTGATAACCCGCTCGGGCTCGTACAGATACTACTGTCTCTCGTGGGCCCCCGACGAGCAGACCGCCGAGATTGTCTCGCGGTTCATAACTCTTTGAAATACGCCCCGCGGGGTGGAGGGAAAAGGATATGAAACGGGTACTTGTTGTCGAAGACGAATACGGGATAAGGGATCTTGTGACGCTCAACCTCAAGCTCGCGGGCTATGAGGTCACGGGGGTCGGCAGCGCCGAGGACGCGCTTGAGGAGTACCGAAAGGCGCAGGGCGGGTTCGACATCGCGCTGCTCGACATCATGCTGCCCGGCATGAGCGGGCTGTCGCTGTGCGACATGATACGGCGCGAAAACTCGCGCATCGGCATCATTATGCTCACCGCCAAAACGCAGGAGCAGGACAAGATAGACGGCCTTTCCCTCGGCGCGGACGACTACGTCACCAAGCCGTTCAGCATCGCCGAGCTCACCGCGCGGGTGGACGCCGTCTACCGCCGCACGCGCGCGGCGGCAAGCGAGGTAAAAACCGGCTATGTCAGCGGCGACTTTGCCATGCAGACCGCGACCCACACCGTGACAAAGGGCGGCAGGCCGCTCGAGCTCACACAGGTCGAGTATCAGCTGATGGAGCTGTTCTTTAAAAATCCGGGCGTCGCGCTCAGCAGGGACAGAATTCTGAAATCGGTCTGGGGCGAGGGATACTTCGGCGACATCAAGATCGTCGACGTCAACATCTGCCGCCTGCGCGGCAAGATAGAGGAGGAGGGCGAGCCCCGGCACATCGCCACCGTTTGGGGCTACGGCTACCGCTGGAACGCATGAGCCCTTCCGCAGGGCGCTGCGCGGCTTTGCGACTGCGCCTGTTGCGCGCAGCCCCGCGCGGCGGGGATATAATCGGACGAACAGGGGAGGCGCTCGATGGCCAAAAAGAGAATATCCGGCATCACGTTGCGCTGGGCGGCCGTCAACCTGACCGCCGTCGCCCTGATCCTGGTCGTCGCCGCGACCGCGGTGATGAGCGTGACCAAAAGCAACTACTACGCGAGGGCGCAGACCGCGATCGACCACCGGCTCGAAACCCTTTTGGAATCGCTTCCCGAGTCCACGGCAAGCAACATCGAGCGAATAACGGCCCTCAGCTCCGCCGTCGAAAGCTTCGGCGAGCGCGACAAGTTCGAGCTCATGCTCATCAACGGCTCGGGCGAGGTCATCTCGACCTCGAGCGGCTTCAGCTATGACTCACAGGCCGACCCGCTCGAGGACTATGCGGCGGCTTCCGCCTCGGTCGACGGGCGGGGGGCGTTCAACGGCACGACCTCGCGGGGCGAGCACGTCATCGCCGTCACGCAGCTCCTGATGCGCCCTGTAGGCGACATCGAGGCCGTGCGGCTCGTCACCTCGCTCACGGGCGTGGACGGCGAGCTTTCCCTCACCAAGCGGGTCGTCATCGCAGTGTGCGCGGTGATCTTTTTGTTTTCGGTCTTTTCGGGGCTGTTTTTCATCCGCTCGATCGTCATGCCGGTCAACGAGATAAACAGCGCCGCGAGGCGGATCACCAAGGGCGACTATCAGGCCCGCATCGACAACCGCTACCGCGACGAGATGGGCGACCTGTGCGACACGATAAACGAGATGGCCGCGGGCCTTTCGGAGGCGGACAGGCTCAAAAGCGAGTTTATCTCGAGCGTGTCACACGAGCTCAGGACGCCGCTCACATCGATCAAGGGCTGGGCCGAGACGCTCAGGGTGATCGGCGCGGGGGACGCGGAGACCTTCGACAAGGGCATGGATATCATCGTCAGCGAGAGCGGCCGGCTCTCGGTGCTCGTGGAGGACCTGCTCGACTTTTCCCGCCTTCAGACGGGGCGCATCACCGTCAACAGACTGCGGCTCGACGTGACGGACGAGCTGCGGGGCGCGCTTTCGGTCTTTGAGCAGCGCGTGAACCGCATGGGCCTTGCGCTGCGCGAGCAGATAAACTGCGACGACCCCTACATCATGGGCGACAAAAACCGGCTGCGCCAGGTGTTCACCAACCTCGTCGACAACGCGATAAAGTACTCGCGGGCGGGCGGCGAGATAAGGGTCGAGGCGTACAACGAGGGCGGCTTTGTCGTCATAAGGGTCATCGACGGCGGCGCGGGCATCCCAAAAGAGGAGATAGGCCGCATCACCCAAAAGTTCTACAAGGCCAAAAACTCCACCACCGGCTCCGGCATCGGCCTTGCGGTGGCAAGGGAGATAATCGAGCTGCACGCGGGCACGCTCAGCTATCAAAGCGAGCTCGGCGCGGGCACGACGGCCGAGGTGCGCTTCCCGAACGCCGGGAAGCAGCCCGAATAAAGGTTTTTCCGCCCCGGGCGGGCAGCGGCTTTTGCGCGCCCGCTGTCCTGCGGGCGGGGAAGCGCTTCCCTTAGGAAGGCGGTTTAAATTCAAAGGTAATTGAGAGGAGAACGGATGAGCAAACCGTTTAAAACCAAGATAGGCGGCCAGGCGGTGATGGAGGGCATTATGATGAAGGGGCCCGAAAAGTCCTGCCTCGCCGTGCGGCTGCCCGACGGCAGCATCACGACCGAGATAAGCGAGACGAGAAACAACCCGACGGCGAAGATCCCCATCGTGCGGGGCGCCGTCGCGATGATCCTGAACCTCGTCGACGGCTACAAATACCTCATGCGCTCGGCAGACCTCGCCTATCCCGAGGAGGCAGAGCAGAAATCGGGCTTTGACAGATGGCTCGAAAACAAGCTCGGCGATAAGGCGTCGGCGGCGTTCGGCGCGCTCGGCGGTCTGCTGGGCGGGCTTTTGGCCATCGCGCTGTTCATCGTCGTGCCCACCTTTATCACCGGGCTGCTCGCCCGGGCGCTGCCCGTCGAGGGCTTTCGCTCGCTCATTGAGGGCGTGCTCAAGATAGGCATCTTTATTCTGTATCTCTTCCTTGTCACCCGCATCAAAGAGATACACAGGGTGTACGAGTACCACGGGGCCGAGCACAAGACCATCGCGTGCTATGAGCACGGCGAGGAGCTGACGGTCGAGAACATCCGCAAACATTCAAGGTTTCACCCCCGCTGCGGCACCAGCTTCATCTTTATCGTGCTCATCCTCAGCATCCTTGTCTCCTCCTTTATCACGTGGGACAACGTCGCGGTGCGCGCGCTGCTCAAGCTCGCGACGCTGCCCGTCGTCATGGGGGTCGCCTACGAGATCATCCAATTTGCGGGCAGGCACGATAACCTGCTCTGCCGCGCTTTGTCCGCGCCGGGGCTGTGGGTGCAGCGGCTGACGACGTTTGAGCCGGACGACAGCATCATCGAGGTCGCGGTCGCCTCGCTCAGGCCGGTGCTGCCCGACGACCCCCAAAAGGCGGTCTGGTGAGGGCGCGCGAGCTTGCGCGAGAGGTCGCGGCGCGCCTTTCGGGCGAGCGGCGGCAGGCCCTGTTTGACGCCCGCGTCATCGTCGAGACGGCGTGCGGGCTGGACGCGGGCGGGCTGCTTCGCGACCCCGAGGTCTCGGCGCCGCAGCTGTCCTTTGCGCGGGCGCTCGCGGACAGGCGGGCGTCGGGCGAGCCCATCCAGTACATCGCGGGCCGCTGGCCGTTCTGCGGGTGCGATTTTTACGTCGGGCAGGGGGTGCTCATCCCGCGCCCCGAGACCGAAAAGCTTGCGCTCATGGCGGCCGGGTTTCTCGCGGCGTGCGACGAGCCCGTTTACATCGACCTGTGCAGCGGCACCGGCTGTATTGCGATAAGCGCGGTGCTTAAGTCGGGCGCGCCGGGGGCGGCGGCGGTCGAGGCGGCCGCGGAGGCGCTCGCCTACTGCGAAAAAAACGCGCGCGAGCTGTGCCCGCGGGTGCGGGCGGTCGGGGCCGACGTGTTCGGCTTTGAGCGGACGCTCCCCGACGGCGGCGTCGATCTCATAACCTGCAACCCGCCCTATGTCAGCGGGGAGGAGTACGACGCCAACCGGGACGAGCTGCGGTTCGAGCCCGAGCGGGCGTTTGTGCCGCGGGGCGACGTGATGTCGTTTTACCGATATATCTCGCGCCGATACCGCGACAAGCTCAAGCCGGGCGGCAGACTGCTGTTCGAGGCCGCGAGTATGCGGGCGGACGACACCGCCGAAATCCTGCGCGGCGACGGCTACGATGCGGTCGAGGTCATCCTCGACGACTTCGGTCTCAAGCGCTTTGTGTCGGGCACAAGGCCCCGAGACGGGCGTCCCGCCCCGCGCTTGTAAAAGCGCGCGATGTGTTATATAATAAGAACATAAGTTCTTTTGCCGCCCCCTGCGGAGCGGAGGAGTTGTCCCGCTCCGCTTTCGGCGGGGACGGAATCAAAGGGTCAAAAGCCAGGGTGCGCCCTGTTTTAAGGAGATAAAAAGTATGGCAGACAGGCAAAAGGCGCTTGAGACGGCGCTTCAGCAGATCGAAAAGCAGTTCGGCAAGGGCGCGGTCATGAAGCTCGGCCAAAACACCGCGATGAACGTCGAGGCCATCTCGACGGGGTCGCTCTCGCTCGACATCGCGCTGGGCATCGGCGGGCTCCCACGCGGGAGGATAACCGAGATATACGGCCCCGAGAGCTCGGGCAAGACGACGGTCGCACTGCACGTCGTGGCCGAGGCGCAAAAGCTGGGGGGTGAGGCGGCGTTCATCGACGTCGAGCACGCGCTCGACCCGATCTACGCGAAGGCGCTCGGCGTCGACATCGACCGGCTGCTCGTGTCGCAGCCCGACACGGGCGAGCAGGCGCTCGAGATAACCGAGGCGCTCGTGCGCTCGGGCGCGATCGACGTCGTCGTCATCGACTCGGTCGCGGCGATGGTCACCCGTGCCGAGATCGAGGGCGAGATGGGGGACAGCCATGTCGGCACCCAGGCGCGTCTGATGTCGCAGGGCCTGCGCAAGCTGACGAGCGTCGTGAGCAAGTCCAACTGTGTGGCCATCTTCATCAACCAGCTGCGCGAGAAGATCGGCGTGATGTACGGCAACCCCGAGACCACCCCCGGCGGCAGAGCGCTCAAGTTCTACGCCTCGGTCCGCCTCGACGTGCGCAAGACAGAGGCGCTCAAGGTCGGCGCCGACGTCGTCGGAAACAGGACGCGCGCGAAGGTCGTCAAGAACAAGGTCGCCCCGCCCTTCAAGCAGGGCGAGTTTGACATCATGTACGGCAAGGGGATATCCAAGATAGGCGAGATCCTCGACATGGCGGTCGAGCTCGGCATCATCCAAAAGTCGGGCGCGTGGTTCAACTACGGAGAGACGCGGCTCGGCCAGGGCAGGGAGAACGTCAAAAACTACCTCGCCGAAAACGAGGCGTTTACCGCCGACGTCGAAAAGCAGATCCGCGCGCGCGCGGACGAGCTGCTCAACAAAAAGGCCGCGCCCAAGGGCGGCGCGAAGGCCGCGGCAAAGCCCGCCGACGCGTCCAAGCCGGTAATCGTCCCCGCGACGGGGTCGCCCGACATCATCAACGTCGAGGTCGAGTAAGCGGGCATGGCGGCGACCGAGATAACCGAAATCAAGACGACAAAAAAGGGCAGATACGCCCTTTTTTGCAGCGAGGGCTTTTTGTTCTCGGTGGACGAGGAGACCCTGCTGCGCCACGGGCTCAAAAAGGGCTCGGTGCTCGACGGGGAGGAGCTGAACCTCGTGCGCGCCGCAAGCGACTATCAGCGCGCGAAGAACAAGGCGCTCGAGCTTTTGGGCATGCGGGATCACGCGCGCAGCGAGCTTGTCAAAAAGCTGCGCAGAACCTTTGACGAGCACACGAGCGAGCTCGCGGTCGAGCGGGTGTGCGAGCTGGGGCTTGTGGACGACGGCGCGTTCGCGCGGCGGTACGCCGAGGAGCTTTCGGCGCGGGGCATGAGCGTGCGCGCGATAAGGGCCAAGCTCGGCGAAAAGGGCGTCGAAAAGGAGACGGCCGAGCAGGCGGTGTCGGGCCTCGAGCGGACCGACCTCGAAATCCTGCGCGAGCTCGTGCAAAAGAAGTACCTTCGCAGGCTCGCGGGGGAGGGCGGCTACCGCCTCACCTTTGCCGCGCTTGCGCGAAGGGGCTTTTCGCCCGCCGACATAAGGGCGGCGCTGGGCGAATTTGTTGACGGAGGCGAAACGGAGGAATACTGATGGCGGGCATCTACTTTATTTCGCTCGGGTGCGACAAAAACCGCGTCGACGCCGAGATTATGTCGGCAAAGCTCGCGGCGGCGGGACACCGCATCGTCGACGACATTGCAGACGCCGACTGCGCGGTTGTCAACACCTGCGGGTTTATCGCGGACGCCCAGCGCGAGGCGATCGACTGCATCCTCGACATGGCCGAGCTCAAAAAGGCGGGCGCGCTGCGCGCGGTGGTCGTGACGGGCTGTCTTGCGCAGCGCAACCGGGAGGAGGTCGCGCGGCTGCTGCCCGAGGTGGACGCGGTCGCGGGCCTTTCGGCCGACGCCGATATCGTCGGCATCGTGAACGGGGCGCTTGCGGGCGAGCGGTTTTGCGGCGGCTTCGAGCCCGAGGGCCTGTGCCTGTCGGGCGAGCGCCTTCTGTCGACCCCGCAGCACTACGCCTATCTCAAGATCGCCGAGGGCTGCTCCAACCGCTGCACCTACTGCACCATCCCGTCGATTCGCGGGCGCTACCGCTCGCGCCCCGCGCGGGAGGTGGTCGACGAGGCGCGGCGGCTGGTTGACGGCGGCGTTCGCGAGCTCATCCTGATCGCGCAGGACACCACCTCCTACGGCATTGACCTCGGCGGGGGCGAGAGCCTCGCGGGGCTGCTGCGCCGGCTGTGCGGGATAGACGGGCTGTGGCGGGTGCGCATCCTCTACGCCTACCCCGAGCGGATAACCGACGAGCTCATCGAGGTCATCGCCCAAAACGAAAAGATAGCGAACTATCTCGATATACCGATGCAGCACGCGTGCGACGCCGTGCTCAGGCGCATGGGCAGAAGGGGCGGCGGGGCCGAGCTTCGCGCGCTGATTGAGCGGCTGCGCGGCAGGATACAGGGCGTCACCCTGCGCTCGACCTTCATCGTGGGCTTCCCGGGCGAGACGGACGAGCAGTTTGAGGAGCTGTGCGCCTTTTTAAAGGAGGCGCGGCTCGAGCGCGCCGGCTGCTTCGAATTTTCGCCCGAGGACGGCACCCCCGCCGCGCGTCTGCCCGGTCAGGTGGACGACGAGATAAAGCACGAGCGAAGCGAGCAGTTTAAGCTGCTGCAAAGCGAGATCATGGACGCGCGTCAGCGCGAGCTCGTCGGCAGTGTGTGCGAGGTCATCTGCGACGGCTTTGACGAGGAGGCGGGGATGTTCGCCTGCCGCGGCGACGCCGACGCGCCCGACGTGGACGGCTGCGTTTGGCTGCCGCTCGGGTGCGACCTCATCCCGGGCGAGGTCTACCGCGTGCGGATCGTCTCGGCCGACGGAGCGGACGTCACGGCCGAGCTTGTGTGATTTTTTTGGGGATCTCGCCGCACGCCGATTTCTCGGTTGACGGCGCCCGCCTTGCGTTGGGGTCGTCCGTCTCGTTCCGCGGTCCGCGCCGCCGCACCCGAAGAGTTTAGGCCCGTCGGGCTGCCGCGCGCTTCACGCGGCTTGTGTCCGACAGGCGTCTTTGCCGATGCGGGCTGTCCTTCGCCTTCGGCGTTTGGCAGGGCGCGGCTTTTTCGGCGGACGATGTTTTCGAACGGGAGTTTTATAAAGCGGGCGGTTTGCCGAAAGGACGCGCGCTTGCGGGCTTTTTGATAAAAATGCGGACAAAGGATTTCGGCGCGTTTTTCGGCAGGGCCGAAAGCATTCCTTTCGGGCCTGCCGAGAACGCCGACTGCGAAAGGGGACGGGGACAGATGCTTTGGAGCGAGGACATCGGCCTGATCGAGCGCCTGGTGAACGCCGGGCTTGCCCCCGAGAACGCCGCGCTTATGATGCGGTATTTTGACTCGCAGACGGACGGGGACGACCGCTTTGTCAACAGCTTCAGCAGGCAGGATCCCCGATCGTTCGACGGCGACCGGCTTTGCGCGCTTGACGCCGAGCTTGTCGGGCTTTTGATGCGAAAAGAGACCGCAAAGCGGGCCGTGAGGGCATTCTGCGCAATCTTCGGCGGCTGGTTCACGGGGTGGGTCATCCCCGCGATGCCGCTGCGGATGCAGGACGCGGTCTACAGAATGCTGGGCGGGCTTGACCCCTCGTCTTTTTTGGACGCGCGCAGCGAGCACCTGCTTCGCGCGTCCTCGATCATGGGCATGAGCAGGCTCTATACCTCCTACGCAGAAAAGTCGTTTTATGAAATTGACAGGCTGAACGACCTGTCCGACATCGAGGGAACGCCGTCGCGGTTCTTCACAAGCTGCCTTTGGATAATCAAAAGCGGCAGAGACCGCGACGGCGGGTCAATGAAACAGGTCGTCGGCTGCGCCGTAAAATCGTTTGCCTGTCTGATCCCGCAGCTGTTCGGAGAAAAGAGTGTCGACGAGCGCGTCGCACTCGCCCGACAGGTCGTTTCGGGCGACTGCGATTTTGATGTCGAGGAGGGATACCGCCCGGGCTTCCCGGTCGGCTTGGCCGGCGCGCTGTGCCTTGCGGCGCACCGGCGCTCGGGCTCGTGCGGGCTTGAGGCGGCGTTCAGGCTGTGCTTTGAGTACGAGCCCAACGTCCTGCTCGCCTGCTTTCCGTTTTTTTCAAAAGCGGAGTTGATAAACGGAGAAATCGACGAACTGTATGAAACGGAGGCGTTCAAACGGCATATCCGCGAGCTTTTCGACGGGCTCTCACAAAGAAACTACAGGATGTTTCTGATGGATTACCCGCATATCGTAAAGCGCGCGATCGACGACGGCGTCGTCGCCGTCGACGCCAAAAACGCCGATTTTGTCAGGCTTGAGTGTGAAAAGGGCCTTGCCTTTAACCGAATGCAAAAGCCGGGGCTTTTGCGCGACCTTGACGGCCCCGGCGGCGAGTCGGGCGGGAAGTCGGGCGACCCCGCCCAAAGCGGCGCGCCCGTCGGGCCTGAACGAGCCTGTCTTCACACCCTTGAAAAGAACCTCTGTCTTGAGGCTCGCCTGAATGTTTCCGAAGTGATCGAGTCGGCGTGCAGGCGCTTGGACTCAGGCGCAAGAACATTGATTTTAGACTATATCTCCGGGGACGGCGGGTTGGAGCCCTTGCTGCCGATAAGGCACAGGGTAAAGGCGGGCATGACAGGGTTCAACACCGGCAGGATAGGCGAATACGGCAAAAAGTACGGGCCCGACCCGTTCTATGCGAGGGCCTGCGTCGTCGCCCGCTATTTTAATCCCTACTACATGATGGCGTCAATCATCGGCGAGGTGGCGGTGACAGAGGCCGACACCCTAAAGCTTCTCGACAACGCCGCCCGTTCGGGCTGTCCCGAAATGCTCTGTGTCGACCTGCTTGAGAGGGCGCACAGTTGCCTCTCGAGCAACTATGTGAAAAGGATTGTCGAGCGCCGGGCCGATCAATGGCTCGACGCAAGGCCCGCGGAGAAGATAGGTCTGCCACCCAAAGACTGCACCGGGTTTACCCGCCTGCGCACCGCCGAATACCTTGCGAGGCACGGTATGTTCGCAGGGCTTTCGGAGATGGTCGACCTCTATGAGGATGTTCGCGAGCCCGCGGCGCGGCTTTTTGCAGCCCGCCCCGAGGAGGGTGAAAAAGAGGCGCTCAGGCTGCTGCGCGACCCCGACGGGAAAAAGAGGAGACTTGCGGCGTCCCTCTTTGAGGCGATGGACGGCGAAGACCCCTGTTTGCTTGAGAGAAACAGGCAGGCCGTCGAACGCGCGCTCAAAGCCGAGTGTGAAAAAAAGGCGAGAGACGACCTGGCGGCGCTCTGCCGAAGGATAGCCGCCCGGGTCGACAGCGAGGCCGCGCCCCGGGATTTGGCAAAGCTCATACTCTCGTACGGCGGGGGCGACTCGGTCCTGTGGGCGCTCAAGGCGGCGGGCGCGGACGGCGGCCGAGACGAGAGCAGAGAGATTCTCGCCGCCCTGATGCTGTGCTGTAGGGAAAAGGGCGCGCTCCCCGCGGCCGAACGGCTTGCGGGGGCGATAAAAGCCGAGCAGCTTGCCGAATACGCCGACCGGGTGCTCGAGGTCTGGCTGTCGGGCGGCGCGCCGTACAAGCGAAGGTGGGTTCTGCTGTTTGCCTGCGTTTTCGGCGGCGATAGGTCGCTTGACACCGTCAAAGAGCGCACGCTCTCGTGGCCTCTTTGCGCGCGCGGCGCGCTCGCGTGCGCGGCTGTCGATGCGCTTGCGCTGAGCCGGGATCCGAGCGGGCTGATGTTCGTTTACGATATCTCGAGAAAATCGCGCTTCAGGCAGCTTCGCAGGGTGGCGCGCGACACGGTCGGACGCATTGCGGAGCGGCGGGGCATGACGGTCGACGAGCTCGCCGACGGCATTTTGCCCGATTTCGGCTTTGACGAGCGGGGGGTCAGGCGGTTCGAGATTGCGGGCCGCGTGTACGAGGCGGCGCTTACAGACGGGCTTGAGGTCGAGATAACCGACGGCGCGGGCAGAGCGGTTTCAATTGCCGAAGACGGGGCGGACGGCGGCGCTTTGCAGGATGCGTGCGCGCCGCTGCACGGGTTTGTCAAGCGCGTCCGCGGGTTTGCCGACATGCAGAAGCGGCGTTTTGAAGAGATGATCGAATCGGGCAAAACAAAACGTTTTGACAGGCTGTGCCGCCTGCTCGGCGGAAATATCTTCGCGCGCGTTCTTGCAAAGGGGCTCGTTTGGGGCGTTTACCGGGACGGGAACCCGGACGAGCTGCTGCTCTACCGCGAGGGCGTCGGCTTTGTCGACATGCTCGGCTCGGCGGCGGCGCTCGGGGACGACGCCCGCGTCGGGCTCGTCCATCCCGTCGAGCTTGAGGGAAACACCGCGGGCATGCTTTTGAAAGCGTTTGAGAGGCAGGGCGTGACGCAGCCCGTCGCCCAGCTTGCCCGAAAGGTCGTCAGGGTCAGCGAGGACGAGAAAAAAGAGTATGCGAGCAAAGTCTTCGGCGGCAGGGTGGTCAGGACGGCTTCGCTCGGGCCCGCGCTTCGCAAAAGGGGATGGTTCATCGGCGAAGTGCTTGACGGCGGGTGCTATTACGACATGTACAAAACGGACGGCGAGTCAAAGCTCGGCGCAAGGCTTGAGTTTGAGGGCATGACGGCCGACGCGGCGGACGTCGAGACGGTCGTGCGCAACGTGGTGTTTTTTGACGCGTCCGAGTTCAGCGAAAAAACGGACTATACGGTCGAAGCGGTCGAAGAAACCGTGATGTTTCTCGGCGATGTGCCGAAGAGGTTTTTCAGCGAGGTGATGAACGACGTCGAGCAGGCGACGTGCGGCTATCTGACTGTGGACGAGGAATGGGAAAAAATCGAATATTTCACCCCCGTCTTTGTCAGATATGAAAACGGCGTCAAAATCGAAAAGCCTCGGAGGCTGCAAAGGACGGTCTGACCGCGCGACAAATATTGAGAAAGAGGGCTGATTGACTGTGAAATTGAATGTTTTGCCGTTTTCGGAGAGGGATCTCGAGACCCTTGCGCTCTTTGCGCAAAGGCTCAACGCCCGCCGCGAGACGGGCTCGACCTTCTGCTGTGCCGAGGCGGGGGACATCCTGCGCGACTTCAGGCAGACCGCCGACTGCGGCTTTGCCGTTTGGGCGGGTGACAAGCCCAAAGGCCTTGTGAGCTGCTTCCCCGACGTCGAGAAGGGCAACGCCGACTGCTCGCTGCTGGTGGACGCGAAGGGGGAGGCTTATGACGCTGTCGCGCGGGCGCTGGTTTCGGCCGCCCGCGAACGGCTGGGGCAGGGGATGCAGCTGACATTTTTCTTCCCCGCCGAAAACGCGGACTGCCGCGATTTTTTGCAGCGCGCAGGGGCGCGGCGGCAGGTCAACGAGTACATCATGCGGCTCGAGCGGCGCGACCTGCGCGAGCCCCGCGCCCTCGCGGCCGTGCCCCGTCCCCTTGAGGAGGGCGAGCGGGACGCGTTCTGCACGCTGCACGACAGCATTTTCCCCGGGGTGTACGCCTCGGGACGGGACATCCTCGCGGATTTGGGGAAAACCCGCTCTGTCTATGTCATTGCGGACGAAAAGGGGCTTGCGGCCTACGGCGTGCTCAAGACCGGCAAAACCCCCGCGGCGGAGATGGTGGGCGTCCGCGAGGACGCAAGGCGGCGCGGCTGCGGCAGGGCCATTCTGTGCCGTTTGGCCGCGCAGGCGTTCGGGGAACTCGGCGCCGAGCGCCTTGAGCTGGTGGTGGACGCCGACAACCGCGGCGCGCTGGGGCTCTACCTCGACACCGGCTTTGCGGTTTTACAGGAGGACAACTGCTTTATCCTGTGACGGCGGTGTGTGGGTGAACAAGACGCCCGATGCCGCCTATGTCCCCCGCGTGGCCGGAGCTGTGCCCGATAAGATGAATGCAGGGAAAGAAGACGACCGATGCCGCCGGGGCGGCGCAAAACCGATTGCTTGCATCGACAACGATGTCCGCAGCCCGCTTGCCGCCGCCGATACGGCGGCGCAAAGCCGATCTCGCCGCGGGGCACGGGAGCGTAAAAATGAAGATTTAAGGAACGCTGTCGACCCTGCCGTCCGGGGCCTGCTGTATGCTTTTCTCTCTTCTACTTCTTTTCACTCTGCCTTTGGACATTCCGCGGGGCCCGTCCTTGTTGACTAAACGCGGATAACGGTTTAAAATGACAACAAACGGCTTAGTTCGGAGGTTGAAAGATGAATCTGCCCAATAAACTGACGATACTCAGGACCCTGCTCGTGCCGGTGTTTCTGGTTCTTTTGCTGGCGCCCGGCATCCCGTTCGGCTGCGGCGCCGCCTGCATCGTCTTTGCCGTCGCCTCCTTCACCGACTTTTTGGACGGCAGGATAGCGCGGGCGAGGGGGCTTGTCACCAGCTTCGGCAAGTTTTTGGACCCGCTCGCCGACAAGGTGCTGGTGATAAGCGCGCTCGTCGCCTTTGTCAGCCTCGGCCTTGCGAGCCCCGTCGCAGTGATCATCGTCATCGCGCGCGACCTCATGGTCTCGGGCATCCGCATGATTGCGGCGACGTCGGACGGCAAGGTCATCGCCGCCAACTGGTGGGGCAAGGTCAAGACCGCGCTTCAGATGGTGGTGATTATCGGCGTCCTCATCGCGGCGCAGCTTGCGGCGGACGGCGTTTTGGCGGCGGACGCCCTCGCGGCGTGGTCGAGCGCGGCGATATGGGCTGTGGCGGCGTTCACCGCGGTGTCGGGCGGCGTGTACGTCGTGCAGAACAAGAGCTTGATCAACACATTCAAATAAAAACAGAGGTTACTTATGCAGGTATACAACACCCTGACGCGAAAAAAAGAGACCCTTGTGCCGCAGAAGGACAACGAGATCAAGATATACGCGTGCGGCCCCACCGTCTACAACTACATCCACATCGGCAACGCGCGCCCGCTGTGCGTCTTTGACGTGCTGCGCCGGTACCTCGCCTACCGCGGCTACAAGGTCACGTTCGTGCAGAACTTCACCGACGTCGACGACAAGCTGATTAAAAAGGCGAACGAGGAGGGGATCACCGTCCCCGAGGTCGCCGAGCGGTTTATAAACGAGTATTGGACCGACGCCGACGGTCTCAACATCATGCGCGCCGACTTCCACCCGCGCGCGACCGACAACATCGAGGGGATACTCGACATAATAAACACGCTGGTCGAAAAGGGCTACGCCTATGCCACCGACGACGGCGACGTCTATTTCAGGGCCAACCGATTTGACGGCTACGGCAAGCTGTCCCACCAGCCGCTCGAGGACCTCGAGGCGGGCGCGAGGATAGGCGTCGGCGAGAAGAAGGAGGACCCGATGGACTTTGCGCTGTGGAAGGCGGCGAAGCCGGGCGAGCCGTTTTGGGACAGCCCCTACGGCAAGGGCCGCCCCGGCTGGCACATCGAGTGCTCGGCGATGTCGAGGCGGTATCTCGGCGACACCCTCGACATCCACTGCGGCGGGCAGGACCTCATCTTCCCGCACCACGAGAACGAGATCGCGCAGAGCGAGTGCTGCACCGGCAAGCCGTTTGCGCGCTATTGGATGCACAACGGTTACATCAACATCGACAACCGCAAGATGAGCAAGTCGCTCGGCAACTTTTTCACCGTGCGGGAGATAAGCGAGCGGTACGGCTACGAGCCGATACGCTTTTTGATGCTCAGCGCGCACTACAAAAGCCCCATCAACTATTCCGCCGAGGTCATCGAGCAGTGCCGCGCCTCGCTCGAGCGCATGTACACCTGTAGGGACAACCTCGACTTCGCGATCGAGAACGCGAAGGGCGAGGGCGACAGCCTGCGCGAAAAATGCGACGCCCGGCGCGCGCAGTTTATCGGCGCGCTCGACGACGACCTCAACACGGCGGACGGCATCTCGGCCGTCTTCGAGCTTGTGCGCGACATCAACAGCGCGAAGGATCAGTCGGCCGAGACCCTGAGGTACGCCGCCGAGGTGTTCGACGAGCTGACGGGCGTCCTGGGACTTGTGTACAACCGCAGGACGCAGGAGATTCCCGCCGAGATCCTCGAGTTGGCACAGCGCCGCCAGCAGGCCCGCAGGGACAAAAACTTTGCCGAGGCCGACGCGCTCAGGAAAGAGATCACCGAGCGCGGTTACATCCTCGAGGACACCCCCGAGGGGCCGAAGGTCAGCAAGAAGTGACGTGACGCCGCGCCGCGTCCGCGCGGCCCTGCGCGCCGCGCGTTTTACCCCCCGTCGCCGCACGCGTTTGGGCCCGATAGGGCCGGACAGATGATAATAAATGCTTTATATAACAAAGCCTGCCCGCAGTCTCCTTGACTGCGGGCAGGCTTTTTGTCACAACGCGAGCGTTGACCGCCTCGCGGGAGTATTTGAGCGCCGTCGGCGTCGTCGACTGCGGGATTGCGGCCTCTTGCCCTTGCGGCTCTCGGTGAGCCCTAAAGCTCCCGCTTGTCCTGAGGGCGCGGGGGGTATCCCTTAGGGCCCCCTTGTGTAAAGGGAGCTGTCGGCGTTAGCTGACTGAGGGATTGTCGCCCTTAAGCTTCCCCCGTGGGGGAAGCCGTCAGCGTAGCTTCGGGTTCCCTTTAATGTCGAACGACATTGAAGGGGGAGGACGAGCGGCGGAGTGGGCGGATGTTTGCGCTCCTGCGC
>CAYSRC010000046.1:0-17812 GCA_964433495.1 uncultured Oscillospiraceae bacterium | reverse complement strand
GTGTGCCGAGTGTCGTACAACTTACACTCGGCAGAATTCACGAGAATATGTGAACTCTGTCTGCCGTCGTACCGATTACGACGTGCATCTGCCGCACGGAGCGCTCAGAGTCAAGCGGAACGGACGTTTGACATTCGGCGCGGTCTTGTTCGTCGGTCGGGCTATCGTTTCGGTTGAATCCGGCCGTGAGGCGGGAGACTCAAGAGCGCAGCCGCCCTTTTTGTCCGAAACAGGGGGAGCGGGCGCTCTGCGCGCCCGCTCCCCCTCTCGTCGGCCCTCGTTCACATATAATGGTACTTCTTTCTCTTCATCACGACAAACACGGCGCTCAGCGCCATCGCCATAAACTCCGCGACGATGATGGAGACCCAAACGCCGTCGATGCCGAAGCGCAGCGGCAGCAGCACGACCGCCGCTGCCGAATTCACGGCTTATCGTGACAATCTTCATCTCTTTTCCCTCCGCTCAAAGAGCCTGTATCTGCTGACGAAAGCACTCCGCATACTTTTCCGTAAGGCGGACGTGGGCGTCGATCTCCTCCTCCGTCCACGACCCGAAGGCCCTCATCTCCGCTTCGCACAGCCGCGCGACGGTGTCCGCGGCATATCGCTCCCCCTTTTGCGTAAAAAGGACCTTTCGGGCCTTCCCCATGTGCCGCTCAAGGCGGATGATGCCGTCCGCTTCCAGCTTTCGGACGGCCGAATTGACCGTCTGCCGGCTGATTCCCGACCGCTTGTATATTTCGCTGAGCAGGCACCCGCCCCCGTCCTCGTGAACGGTATACAGAACCCGCATCTCGCTGTCCGCCATCCCGATCTTTAGGGACGCCTGATGATAGAGCGCGTCCAATTCCGAGACGAGATAGTTGATGTGACGGATCTTTTTGAGCAAACCGTTCTCCACGGCGCATATCCCCCTGTTAAAAAAACTTTTGGCAGTATAGTACGAAATCGTACACAAGTCAATGGCTTTTTTAAAAAACGGAGCTGCAAAAAAGCCCTCCCCGAAGCTTCGGGGAGGGCTTTGCCGCACAAGCGCGGGCGTCGATTGCCGCGCAGCGCCGCTTTTTGCGCGGCGCAGAGCCTTTTTTAGATAACGGTTTCTCGGAGCGGCGCGCAGAGCGGGCGGCGCGGCCTCGTTTGGGACACAGCGGGGCGCAACAGCCTCGCCGCGCACGGTCTCAAAAATCCACCGTCTCGGCGGGGCACAGGTTGTCCCGCGAAAAGATGTAGCGGTTTTTCATCGGAAACGCCGAGCCGAGATGCGCGCGCTCGCCCGCCAGCTTGAACTTGAAAAAGTTGAGCGCGAGGGGGGCCTCGCCGCCGGGCCGCGCCTCCCCGAACACGAGGCCGGGGCTGAGGTAAAACCTGACCCCGTGGTACCACCCCTGTTCGTCGTCGCCCGAATAGAACTCGCACCCGCCCGAGATGTCCTCGCGGGGCTCGCCGTTTACAAACACCTCGCAGCGCCCGACGCAGTCGCTCACCGCCGTGACGACGTCGGGACAGCCTGCGCGGCAGAGCGACACCGCCCCGCACGACGAGTCGAGCAGCCTGCCCGACAGCTCGGGCTCCCGCTGAAAGCACATCAGGTCGACAAACAGCCCCCTGCCCTCGCGGTAGGCGCACCGCGCGTACATCAGCGGGCGATAGCTGTCGTCCGACCAGGGGTACTCGACCGTTTTGATCACGGGCATCGTGTCGGGCATCGGCGCGTCCGACACCCTGTTGATATAGACGGTTTTCATGGCTCTCTCTCCTGTGCCCGGGCATCCGGCAAAAGGGTGCCTGCCGCGGGTATACTCCCTTAAAGCACCGACGCGGGCATATAATTTTGCAAACCCCGCGTAAAATGTGTTGATTTATTTTTCACGGGACGATATAATAGCGTAGTGGGCTCTTGTCCGCCCGCCGACAGTTTTTCGTCTGCCCTCGTAGCTCAGGGGATAGAGCATTCGCCTCCTAAGCGAAGGGTCGCGCGTTCGATTCGCGCCGAGGGCGCCACATCGGAGCAAGCGTTTGTATCGCTTGCTCCGATTTTTTTAATCGGGGCAAGCCCGCGCACGGGCGGGACGGCAGCCCCGGCCCTTTATGCGGGATCGGACGGGGCATAAAGCGTCGGCCGGGCGCACGTCACAACGGTCGGCGTTCGGGACACAGGGCCTTAACGGACGGCGTCCCCGTCGACTTATTGTAACACAAAACCCGCCCGGGATACAGCGCGGCCCGTTTTTTCCAAAGCTCCGCCCCGAATCGACACACCGCCGGCAGGGCGCGTCGCAAGGTCCTTCGTCGTTTTGCTGACGGCGGGGAAGGGGAATCCGATAAGCCGATATCCCGCGCTCACCGCCGCACATCCTCGGCGAGGCGCGCAAGCGCCCTCTCGTCCGCTATTCGGTAGCCGCCCTCCTCCTTGACGAGCAGACCCTCTCGGACAAATTCCGCGAGGGTGCCGCCGAGGTGGCGGTAGGACACCCCGAGATACGCCGCCGCGTCGGTGTTTTTCTCGCGATAGAGCCCGCCGCACGACGCGTTGAGCACAAAATCCGCAAGGCGCGCGGACAGCGAAAAGCCCTGCGCTTTTGACAGCGCCAGCGCGCGTCTGCGCTCCTTCCCGGCGAGGCTGACGCACAGGTTCCTTAAAAACACGCTGTCGCCCATCAGCCGCTCGCCGCAGCTTTTTGCCGACAGCGCGAGCAGGGTGCAGCGCTCGAGCGCCCTCACCTCAAACGACTCGCCGTACACGCCCAGCAGCTCCATCTCGCCGAGGAAGCAGGGCGCGCGGTAAAAGTCGAGCAGGGCGGTCTTGCCGTTGGGCAGGCCGAGCCCCAGCTTCACCCTGCCCTCGACGAGATAGTAGAGATACCCGTCAAACGCGCCGCCGTCACACATGATTTGTCTGCCGCGCTCGACGCGTACAAGTGTGACAAACGGAAGCACGTCGAACGAAAACAGCTCGAGATAGCCCGAAGAGCGGCACACCCGCTCAAGCTCGGCCCTGTCCTGAGACCCTTTCACACAGTATTCCCCCTCCGACGGACAAAAAACAAACCATCCGAACACCCGACGCGCGGCGGGTTTTTGCCCGGCGGCAAAAGTGTTGCCTACCCGCACCCCGCGCGGCTCCCGGCCGCGGACACCGTTTTCACCGGGGATCAGCCCCTTATTCCGCTGCGCCGCCCCACGGCGGACCCGTTGTATACCCAAAGCGAACGCCGCCCGAGGCCCCGCACCGTCAAAAGCGCTGTCCCGCGCTGTGTCTTGTGCACTTCCCTGCCGGCCGCGCCTTTTTTAACGTGCACGGCGGCGAAAAACAGGAAATATTTCCTACCGGCCCGCCCAAAAAGTACAGTATAATAATACCACAAACCAAACCAAAAGCGAAAGGAGCCCCACCATGGAACGACACAAGATCATCCTCGACTGCGACCCCGGGCACGACGACGCCATCGCAATAATGCTCGCCGCAAAACACCCCGCCATCGATCTTCTGGCGGTGACGGTCGTCGCGGGCAACCAGACGCTCGACAAGACCCTGCCCAACGCCCTGCACGTCTGCCAGCATCTCGGCATCGACGTCCCGGTGTACGGCGGCATGCCCCTGCCGATGGTCCGCGAGCAGTACGTCGCCGACAACGTGCACGGCGAGTCGGGCCTCGACGGCCCCGTGTTTGAGCCGCTCACGAGAAAAGCGGAGGACAAGAACGCGGTCGAATACATCATCGAGACGCTGCTCGCCTCGGACGGCGACATCACCCTCGTCCCCGTGGGGCCGCTGACCAACATCGCCGTCGCCATGCGCAAGGAGCCGCGCATCGTCCCCAAGATAAAGCAGATCGTACTCATGGGCGGCGCGTACGGCATCGGCAACTCGACCCCCGCGGCCGAGTTCAACATCTATGCCGACCCCGAGGCGGGGCACGTCGTGTTCTCGTCGGGCGTGCCGATCGTCATGATGGGGCTCGACCTGACCAACCAAACCATCTGCACCCCCGACATCATCGAGCGCATGGAGCGCATCGGCAACCGCGCGGGCAAGCTGTTCGGCGACATCATGCGTTTCACCCTCGTCACCCAAAAGATCGTCAACGGCCTCGAGGCGGGCCCCGTCCACGACGTGACGGCGGTCGCGTATCTCATCGACCCCACCCTCTTCACCGTCAAGCCGATGTACACCGAGGTCGACATCAGCCACGGCCCCAGCTACGGCCGCACGGTGTGCGACTTTATCGGCAACACAGGCAAAAAGCCCAACGCCCTCGTCGGCATCACCCTCGACCTCGAGCGGTTCTGGAACCTCGTCGAGGAGGCCGTCGTGCAGTACGACTGACAGGGCGTGTTGACGCGCCTCAAGCGAGCGGCGCGCGGGTTTTCTTCCGCGCGCCGCTTTTACGGCTTTGCGGGCATGTCCCCGAAAAACACACGGGGCCCCAAAAGGGGCGGCGCCCCCGTGCCGCGCGTCCGCCCCGGGGGGCGAACCGGGCGGGGAGCGAGCGTCCCTGCGGCCGTTTTAATCAAAGCGCGCCCGAAGATCATCCATCGAAAGGCGCGCAGGCGGTTCCTTAACGGGACAGGGGTCGCGCCCCGCTCTGCGACGCATCTGTTCAAAAGAAGCCCCGGGAGGGCCTTTAAAAGGCCCTCCCGGGGCTTTTGCTTTTTCGTACCTGTTCAAAGATCGGATCACAGCGCCGACTTTATGCGCTCGAGCGCGGTCTTGAGAACGCTGCGCGGACAGGCGAGGTTCATGCGCACGCAGCCCTCGTCGTCGGCGATGAACTCGCCCGAATACTCGAGCAGCACGCCCGCGCGCGCGATGCGATCCGACAGCTCTTTATCGCTGCAGCCGCAGCCCGAGAAGTCGACCCACGCGAGATAGGTGCCCTCGGGGGTGTACGCCTTAACCCCCTTGAGATTGTTTTGGACAAACTCACACAGAAACGCGAAGTTGCCGTCGAGGTAGACCTTGAGCTGCTCGAGCCAGTCCTCGCACTCGTTGTAGGCGGCGCAGCAGGCGTCGATTGCGAGCGGGTTGGGCGAGCCGCACATGTGGTTTTTAGCCCAGCGCTGCGCCGACTCGGCGTCCGGCATGATGATGTTGGACAGCTGGTTGCCCGCGAGGTTGAAGGTCTTGCTGGGCGCGGTGCAGGTCAATATCCTGTCCTGCTCGGGGTAGAGGGCCGCGAGCGGGATGTGCTTTTTCCCCACCCGGACGAGGTCGTTGTGTATCTCGTCACTGACGATGAACAGGCCGTTTTTAAAGCATATGTCGGCCATGCGGCGCAGCTCGTCCTCGCGCCACACCCGGCCCGTCGGGTTGTGCGGGCTGCACAGGATGAACATCGTCACCGCGGGGTCGGCCGCCTTGCGCTCGAAGTCGTCAAAATCGACCTCGTACCCGCGCTCGCCCCGCTTGAGCGGGCTGAAGACAGGCGTCCTGCCGTTGCCGACGATCGCGTGGTAAAACGGGGCGTAGCCGGGCGTGTTGATGAGCACGCTGTCGCCCGGCTTTGTGAAGTCGGCCACCGCGGCCTTGAGCGCGCTGACCACGCCCGCCGAAAAGGCTATCCGCTCGGGATCGACCGCAAGGCCGTGGCGGCGCTTGAGCCAGCCCGTGACAGCTTCAAAATACGCGGGGTCCTCAAAGGTGCTGTAGCCGAGGATCTCGCGGTCGAGCCTCGCGTGCATCGCGTCGAGCACGGGCGGCGGGCAGGCAAAGTCCATGTCCGCTATCCACATGGGGATGTAGTCGTCGGGCAAAAGCGGGTTCATCGCCTTTGCGGGGGACCACTTGACGCTGTTAGTGCCCTCCCTCGGGATAATCCTGTCAAAATCATATGCAGCCATCGTTTCCGTACCTCCCGGTTTGTTTTTGTCGGATGCGCGCTCCGACGCCGCCGCACGGGCGGCCCTGCGTTTTCTCCTCTTAAATGATACACTATCCCGCATTTTATTACAATATTTTCCCCTTTGTTGCGCCGTCGGCGCGCGGGATGCTATAATCAAAAAAACGGCGGGCTCGGCGGCACGGCCCGAGATAGGGCGGGGTCGCGCCCGCTGAGCTTCGGAACACGGCGCAAAAGGGGGGGGGCACGGCATGGGCAAAAAGAGGCGCAAAAGCGCCCGAAAGGGCAGGGCGAGGTTCGTCGTCCGCAGGCTCGTTGCGCTCGCGGCGCTCTTTGTGCTCGCGGTGTTCGGCTTCGCCAAACTGTTCGGCACGCTGTTCCCCGAGGAGGACGCCCTCGCCGCGTCCGCGCAGGACGCCCCGCCCGCGTACATCGTCGACCCCTACAGCGTGATAAGCTATGAGCTTCTCAAGCTCTATATCGGCAAGCTCGAGGCGACCTATCCCGAGCTCATAAGCTCGTTCACGATAGGCGAAAGCGCCGAGGGACGCGCCATACCCGCGTTCAGCCTCGGGCGGGGAGAGATGAAGATTATCTGCACCGCCGCGATACACGCGTGCGAATCCTTCACCACCAACTACATCCTGTATGTCGTCGACCGATACGCGCACGGCTATGCCGCCGACGGGACGGTCGCGGGGCTCAGCTACCGCGAGATCCTCGACAGCGTCACCTTTGTAATCGTGCCGATGATAAACCCCGACGGCGTCAACATCGCCCTCAACGGCCCCGACGCCGCCGCTGACCCCGCAAAGGTGCGCGCGATGGACCTCACCGGCATCGACTACGACGGCTGGAAGACCAACGCGAACGGCGTCGACCTCAACCGCAACTTCCCCTATAATTGGAGCGGGACGTTCAGCGGCACGACCCACCCGGCCGCCCGCTACTACGCGGGGCCCTCGGCCGCGAGCGAGCCCGAGGTCAAGGCGCTTATCGAGCTGTTCGCCTCGACCGACTTTGCCCTCGCCGTCGACTTTCACATCTACGGCGAGGTGATCTATTGGAAGGACAACGGGCGCTATCGTCTCAAGGAGGAGATGGCGCCGCTCGTCAACCGCCTGTTTGAGATAACGGGCTTTGAGGAGGCGGGCGAGATGGATGTCAGTGAGTTCGGCGGGTACCTCGAAAACTACGTCCGCAACACCTACAACCGATACGCGATAACGGTCGAGCTCGCGACCGCCTCCCCCTACGACCCCGCCGACTTCGACCGCGCCGTCAGCGAGGGGGTGTACATTATCCCGCTCGTGTGCGCCGACGAGATGCTGCGCGAGCAGTCGGCGAACGAGGACCCGCAGGCCCCGGCGCAGCCCTGACGCGGGGCGGGGCGCTTTTAAGCCGCCCCTACCGAACGCAATCGGTACGGCATTCGGTAGGGTTCACATACTCCCGTGAATTCAGCCGAGTGTAAAAAAGTACGACACTCGGCAGGGTTCACATGTTCCCGTGAATTCTGCCGCATGTCCGTACCTTTGACATGCGGCCAACTCACAGGAATTTGTGAGCCCTGTCGGCCGTCGGTTCGATTATGACGCGCATCTGCCGCACGAAGCGGCCAAACGACCGCGGAACGGACATTTGACATGCGGCGCAGTCCTTTTGCGCCTTTCTGGCTGTCGTTCGGTAATGAGAACCAAAAGGACGGTTTTATCTCGCCTGCGAGGGAACCGGCGCCGAAACGAGAAGGATGAAAAACGGGCGGTCGCGACAAGCGAGCCGCCCGTTTTTCATTTTCTCCTCGCCCCAAGGACGCCCCGCCGCATCAGATGACCGGGCCGAGGCAGTGGATGTCGATCGAGCTGAAGTACTGCACGCTCTCGTTCTTTGTGTACTCGCCGCCGAGCACCCTGATAATCTTCGCGAGGGTCTCCTCGCCGACCTCCTCGATGGTCCTTTCTCCCGTTATGATGCGCCCCGCGTTGATGTCCATGTCCTCGCTCATGCGCTCGTAGGTCATGGGGTTGCCGCAGATCTTGATGACCGGCATGCTCGGGAAGCCCTGCGGCGCGCCCCTGCCGGTGCTGAAGCACATAAACTGCGCGCCTGTCGCGGCCATGCCCGTCAGTATCTCGGGCTCGCGGCCGGGGGTGTCCTTGATCCACAGGCCCTTGCGGCCCCCCACCCGCTCGGGGTAGTCGAGCACCCCCTGTATCGGGCGGGTGCCGCTCTTGACGATCGCACCGAGCGACTTCTCCTCGATGCTCGACAGCCCGCCCGCGATGTTGCCGGATGTGGGCTGCCCGCCGCGCATGTCGCAGCCGACCGCCTTTGCCCGCGCCTCCATCGCGCCGACGATCTCGTATATCCGCTCGGCGACGGCGGGGCTGACGGCCCGCTTCGCGAGCAGGTGCTCGCCGCCCAAAAACTCGGTGGTCTCGCCGAACACGCCAGCGCCATCATTTCCTGCGAGGCTGCGAAGCGGTATTTTGACGGCCCGGGCTTGAAAAAACTTCCGTCCATGCAGTCGCTGAAACAGGAGTATGCCGCTCTGCTGGCGGAGAACAAAAAGCTGTACCCGGAGCAGAAAAAGGCAAAGGCAGAGATGATGGAGCTGCTCACCGCCAAGCACAACACCGAGAGAATTTTGGGTATCACTGAGGACGAGAAACGGCGGGAACAGCGTCAGTAAGAACGGTAATCCCCCGTCCTCCCGTAGGGGCAGCAGACACCGAAGGTGGCTTAAAGGAGCGGCGCATCAGCGCCGCTCCTTACAGGGGCTTGGGGGCGGTTAGCCACCAACAAGCACGCACCGGGTATATACCGGTGCCTTGCTTGCCACTACCATGGCAATTTGCAAAACTTCTATGGGGCAAGAACAAGGAGAATAAACGCCTTATCTGCGTCTTTGAATAGCACTATAACTATAACTATAACGCTTGTTGGTTTTACTGAATCAAACAACTCTTGCAAACTGACAAACTATAGGATATACTCATAAACTGTAGGATGTTTTCCTTAAAATTTCTTTCGTCCGAGGGGAGTTTTTATGCGATTCATAGAGAATAAAAAGCTTGCCGCCCGGATCGGGATTATAACAACTTTTATCACCTTAATTGGGATGACGCTTCTTTGGCTGGCGGTATCCACTAACGCCGCATCCATGGTGAAAAACGATATTACCAACCAGATGACCGATGCTGTGGAGTCCAGGGCCTCGATCATTAACGAATACGTACTCTCCGCAGAGGAGTATATGAAAGCCTTTGCCCTGGGCGGCGAGGTCCGAGACCTCCTTCTGAATCCGGATGACCCGGAGCTGCTGACCCGGGCGCAGAAATATACCGAGGATTTTGCCGCCGTCAAGGGGATCTTCGAGGGGCTGTATATTGCCACCCCGGCCACCCATGTGCTGACGCACACCTCTCAGGGCGCCATCGGCATGACCACACGATCGGGGGATTCACTAAAGAGCTTTCAAGACACCATTCTCTCCCGGCGGGAGCTGACGAACCTGGGAATCATGAAGTCCCCCGGCACCGGCAGTATGATCCTGTCTATGTACTATCCCCTCTTTGAAGGCCAGCGGTGCATCGGATATGTGGGAGCCGGCGTCTATGCCGGAAATCTTATGGACTCGCTGCTGAATCTGGACATCAAGGGCTTGCCCAACAGTGAGTATGTGTTCTTGAATGTGGATACGGGCGTCTATCTCTATCACGAGGATGAAGAGCTGTTGAATACCGAAACCACTGATGAGGGATACCGGGAGATCGTCCGGCGGATTCAAGCCGATGGCGGCACCCAGGCCAATACATATTCTTACCGGGATGAGAACGGCGTCAGGCAGCTGGTGGTTTACAAATACCTGAGGGATCGTGGCTGGGCATTTATGGTCCGGGACAGCGCCGCAGAGGTCTATTCCGCCGTGACCACCGTGCGTGTGCTGGTGGGTGCGTTGTGCGCGACAATGGCTGCCGTCATTATCCTGGTCACACTTTTGATCCTGCGCCGGGAGGGCAGGAATCTGATGACGGTGGAGCGGGCGCTCAGCCGCTTGGGAGAGCTGAATCTCTCCGCCGACCAGGAGCTGGAACCCTTCTATGGCCGGTCAGATGAGATTGGCATGATTGCCCAGACCACACACCGGGTCTGCGGCTGTTTGCGGGAGACGATCAACGATGTGAACCGGGTTTTAGGTGAGATGGCTAACGGTAACCTCGCTGTAAATGTTACGGCGAACGAATCCTATTATGTGGGCGACTTCAAAGCACTGTCCACAAGCCTGCAGACCATTCACGCCAATCTGGTGCATATCATTCGTGATATTTCTCAAGTGGCCGGTCAGGTGGATACAGGCGCGGAGCGGGTATCCTCGGGTGCTCAGGCGCTGGCTCAGGGTACAACGGAACAGGCCGCTACCGTTTACGGACTCATGACCAACGTGGCAGCAATTACCGCTCAGGTCAGGGACAGCACCGTGCGTTGCGGCAACGCCGGCGAGCTGGTGGATCGGGCCACCGGCTATGCCGTTGAGGCGGACAGGAAGATGGATCAGCTGACCGAGGCCACTCGGAACATCGACCGGTCTTCCGCCAAAATCGGAACCATTATCAAAACCATTGAGGACATCGCATTTCAGACCAATATTCTGGCCTTGAACGCCGCCGTGGAGGCCGCACGGGCGGGAAGCGCCGGGAAGGGTTTCTCCGTTGTGGCGGACGAGGTTCGCAGCTTGGCCGCCAAATCCGCCGAGGCGGCACAGAATACCAACAATCTGATCAGCCGCTCCATCCAGAGTGCCAAGACCGGGACGGAGTCCACTGATCAGGCCGTCTCCGCGATGCAGGTGATTAATGACTGCATTCAGTCCATCAAGTCGCTGATGGACGAGATTTCCGCCGCCAGTGTTCAGCAGTCGGAGATGATTGTGTTGGTCGAAAACGGGATCAAGGAAATATCCAACGTGGTTCAGGACAATTCCACGGCCGCAGAAAAGAGCGCATCGGTCTCAAAGGAGCTGTCTCAGCAGGCGCGGACACTAAGGGTCTTGATTAGCCGTTTCCGTATTTGAGGGATAAATTTCCTCCGCTTTGCGTTGGGAGATTCCCGTTTTTTGCCCGGCAGCGGCCTGTTAGGAGCGCCGGAATGATTTAGAAGGGGTATCATAAAAAATAAAGCGGACGCAGAGGGGCATTTCTGCGTCCGCTTTTTCTGCCTTTGCGAAGTTTTTCTCCAGCAGCGATGAGAAGTCCCAAATCTCAGATTCACCCTTGACAGTTGCTTTAGAATCTGCCCTCCCTTGTGTAAAAGGAGCTGTCGACATGGTCGGCTGAGGGATTGACCGCACAAGGTCTCGTCATCCAAACAGAACCTTTTGTTGCGCTTTCAGCTCGCCGCATACAATCCCTTTGCCGCTGGCTGCAAAGCAGCAGCGGCGCGGAGGCACCGAGGCCTCCGCGCCGCAAACCCTTCCGTTGACCTCTACCACGCGAATCGCTCAACCGTCACGCCGCTGTAGTAGTGGCTCAATATCTCCTCATAGCTCATGTTCTCGCGCAGGGCGTACATGTTCGCGCCGCCCTGGCTCATGCCCACGCCGTGGCCGCTGCCGAGGGTGTTGATGACCATCTGCGCGCCGTCCGACGTCGAGCGGAACGAGAAGTTTGCCGAGCGAAGCGAAAGGCACTCGGCGAGCTCGAGGCCCGAGGTGGTTATCTTGCCGTCGATCGAGACCTGCTTGACGTACCCGCCCGTCGTGAGCGCCTCGATGACAATCCATTCGTCGATGTTTCCGGCCTCGCCGTCGTCCTCTATGGCGATGCCGAAATAGCTCTCAAGCGCGGTGCGCAGCTGATCCCTGTCGTAGGTTATCGTGCGGGAATAGCCCGCCACCTGCGAGTCATAGGCGCTGTCCACCGTGCGCAGATAATCGAGCTCCTCGCCGAACACCTCCTCGTTTGAGTTGGTGCGGCCGCTCGAGAGCGCAAAGTACCGCGCGTTGACCGGCTTGCCGTCGTAGGTCATCTGCATACAGATGACCTCGGACACCAGGCGCTTGATGCGCAGGCTCGCCTCGGCGCCGTTTACGTCGGGCGTGCTCGAGCGCCAAAAGGTGTAGCGCAGCTGCGAGATACACGCAACCGCCTGGGCCTTGATCGCCTCGTCCTCAAAGGTGTCGCCGATCTCATACGCGACCATGCGGCTCACCACCTCGAGGGGGGAGGCCGTCAGCTGCTCACCGTTCATCACGACGGTGATCTCGCCCCCGCCGTCAAACAGGCCCTCGGGCGACAGGCTCGTCGCCGGGATGACCGCGTCGTCGGCGCCGCCGCCGTTGGAGATTATCCAGTTGAGCCACTTGTCGCGCTCATAGGTCACATTGGTGACCGACTCGTAGCCGTTGACGCGGTACCACTCGTCGGGATAGAGCGCCGCAGCGTTGTTCGAGAACATCGAGGTGACGGTGTCGGTCGACTCGCCCTCGCGCACCGCGCGCGCCGTCACGACAAGACGCGCGCCCTGCCAGTAGGGGGCCTCGGTGACAAGGGTCAAAAAGCTGTCGCCGTGCTTTATCGGGATGTCGATGTTGAACATCGAGCGCATCTTGAGCTCGATGATGTACTCGCGGAAGCCCTCTTCACTTCCGAGGTCGGCCGTGCGGAAAAAGTCCTCGACCTCGCCGACGCTCTCGTCGCCGTTGAGACACATCACCGAGACGACGCGATAGGTCGTCGAGCCGTCGCCCGTGTGATAGGTGATGAGGTTGTTTTCGCGCACAAAGTCCAGCTCGCCGTACCCGAGCAGCGGGCCGAACATCTGTGAGACGTCGGTGCTCGAGCCGTAGATAATCGTGTTCGCGCCGCCCGCCGCGCTCTCGGTGTAGAGGCAGCCGAGGGCGTTGCTTGCGCCCATGAAGTCGTGCGAGCGATAGTATCCGTCGTCCCGGTCGTTGACGACGACGTTGTCGACGCCCGTGTCGTCGATGCACAGCCAGCCCGCGGTGTCGGGGTTGTCGGCGAGCAGGTCGTCAAAGCTGAGCACCCCCGAGTCCGAGCCGGTAAAGACCGTCTTGAGCTCGTTGTACACGTTGGTGTCGAGCTGCCGTTTGAGCGCGTTCACACCGAACGCCCCGCCCGTGACCAGCAGACCCAGCACGACCGCCCCGGCGACCCCGCGCTTTATCGCAAGCGAGCTGAGGCGCACCGGCTCGCCCTCGTGCTCGAGGTCGGCGATGACCTTGTGGTCGAACTCGCGCGCGCCCTCGACCGGCATGCCGAACGCGACGCGGCGCAGCATGTCAAAGGCGGCGAGCACGCTCTGCTCGCGGACGTTCTCGCGGCTGCGCATGGTGCCGAAGTCAAACCGCTTGACCGTCACCGCCCGCTTGTCCGCGACGGCGATGTAGACGAGCCCGACCGGCTTGCCGAGATAGCTGCCGTTGGTGGGGCCCGCGATACCCGTTATGCCCACGCCGAGCGCCGAGTTGCCGCTCTTGCGCGCGCTCTTCGCCATCTCGGCCGCGGCGGCCGAGCTGACGGCGGTAAACTTTCTTATGATTGCGGCGTCGACCTTGAGATCCTGCTTTTTGACCCAGTCGGCATAGGAGGTGATGCCGTAGTTAAAGATCTCGGACGCGCCCGGCACCGCCGTTATCCGCGCCGACATGAGGCCGCCCGTGCAGCTCTCGGCGAGCGAGACGCTGATGCCGTTTTCGATGAAGCTCTTCACCACCGCCTCGTGCAGGTCGTCGCCGTTTTCGGAGTAGATGAGGTCGCCGAGCTCGTGCTTAAACTCCTTGGCCTTGCGCTCGGCGAGGCGGTCGGCCCTGTCCTGCGTGTCGGCAAACGCGCGGATGTTGATGTGCACCTGCCCCGTCTTGGCATAGAGCGCCGACGACGGGTTGTCGCCGTACAAAAGCTCCTTGACGCGCTCCTCGAGCGCCGACTCGCCGATGCCGTAGACGTGCAGCGACACGCTGCTCGTGAAGCCGCCCGACAGGCTCTTGAGCCTCGGCGCGAGCTCGTTTTTAAACATCGGCTCGAGCTCGCTCGGCGGCCCCGGAAGCAGCGCGATCGCCTGCGAACGGCTCTTTAAAAAGATACCGGGCGCGGTGCCGTTCGCGTTCGCGAGCACCTCGCAGCCCTCGATCACATACGACTGCTTGACGTTGTTTTGGGTGAGCTTCAGCGAGCGCTCGGCGAAAAACGCCTCGATCTGCCGCATCACCGCCTCGTCCTGCACGAGGTTCATGCCCAGCGCCTTCGCGACCGTCTCCTTTGTCAGGTCGTCGTCGGTGGGCCCGAGGCCGCCCGTGAACACGATGAGCCTCGAGCGCTTGATGGCGAGGGACAGCGCGTCGATGATGTCGTCGCGGTCGTCGCCCACCACCTGCTGGCGGTGTACCTCAAAGCCGAGGGACGCGAGTTCGCGCGAGAGAAACGCGGTGTTGGTGTTGACGGTGCTTCCCGCCAACAGCTCGTTGCCTACCGAAATAACTTCTGCTTTTATCGACATAAGGTACCTCCCTTATGAGCGGGCGCGCCGCGCGGCCGGGGCCGCTCTGCGTGCGCCCGACATGCCAAAAGCGGCCCTTGCGCAAGCGGTCAAGCCGACCTTTTGCCGATGCGGCCGCCCGCAAAATCAGGCGTCAAAAAAATGAAACATCATAAAATTATACTCCGTCGCGGCCTTTTTTTCAAGTTCCTCAAGCCCCGCCCCCTCCTCGGCGCGCAGGATCGCGTCAAGCCGGGGCTTTGTCTTGGGGTGCTTCGGCGTAAAAACGGTGCAGCAGTCCTCGTACGGCTCGATGGAGGTCTCGAAGGTGTCAATCCTGTGCGCGATGTGCACGATCTCGGTCTTGTCCATGCCGACGAGGGGGCGCAGCACCGGCAGCGCCGCGGCGTCGTCGGTGCACGCTATAGCGTCCAGCGTCTGGGATGCCACCTGCGCAAGGCTCTCGCCGGTAATTATCGCGCCGCAGTGCTCCTTTTTGCAGATCTCGTTCGCCACCCGCATCATCGAGCGTCGCATGAGCACCGTGAAAAGCTCTTCGGGACAGCGCTCGCGCAGCGCGAGCTGGATGTCGGTGAAGCAGATGCTTATAAGCGGCAGGTGCCCGCACCAGCGGCACACCTTTTTCGCGAGCCGCATCACCTTGTCGTGCGCCCGCTCGCTTGTGTAGGGGGGCGACATGAAGTGGACGGCGACGAGGTCGAGCCCCCGCTTCGCCATCATATAGGCGGCGACGGGGCTGTCGATGCCGCCCGAGAGCAGCACCGCGGCCCGCCCGCTTGAGCCGGTGGGCAGGCCGCCCGCTGCGGGCAGGTTGCCGCTGTGAACATACGCCTTAAAGTCGCGCACCTCGACGGTCACCGTAAGGTCGGGCGCGTCCATCGTCACCCGCAGGTGCGGGAACCTCGAGAGCAGATATCCGCCCACCTCGCGCGCTATCTCCATCGAGGTCATCGGGAACTTTTTGTCCGAGCGCTTGGCGTGCACCTTGAAGGTCTTTGCCGCCGACAGCTGCGGCGCAAGGTATTCGGCCGCGCCCTCGCAGATCGCGCCGAGCGCCTTTTCGGTCACGAGCGCGCGGTTGATGGCCGAGATGCCGAACACCCGGGACAGCCGCTCGAGCGCACCGTCGAGGTCCTCGCCCTCGCCGCACGGCTCGATGTAAACCGTCGACTGTGCCTTATAGACCCTGAAATCCCCGACGTCCTCGAGGCGCTTTTTTATCGTCTTCAACAGCGCCGCCTCAAAGGAGCCCCGGTTGAGTCCCTTGAGCGCGAGCTCGCCGTATTTTGCAAGCAGTGTTTCCATCTTGTTTTTCCGTTCGTTTTATTCTTTTTGTCCCGTCCCGCGGACGCTCGATCAACGTGCGGGACGGGGCGCGGCCTTTAGCCCGTGTGCAGGACGGCAGCCCCGTTCTCCTCTTTTACCCCGCGGCGCCTTTGCCGGGGGTCCCGCCGATTTCCGCAAATTCACGCGGCTTTGTGCGGAATAAGCCGCGCGCAAGACCCCGTGCGGCGGGTCTTGTGCGGTACAGCCCCCTCCCTCGCGCAGCGCGAATCAGCCGGCGGCGTCGGGGCCCTCGGCGGGTCGGGGCCCTTTGGGCCCCGACGGCCCGGACGCTTCGCGTCCGGGCCGGGCCGCCCTGCGGGCGGCCCGCCGAGGGCAGCTCACACCCTTATGTGCACCAGCTCTTTTATCGCGGCCTCGAGCGCGTCGGCGAGCGCGTCGGCGTCGCTCTCTCGCGCGGGGTTGGTGAAGCTTATGCGCAGCGCCGAGTCGGCGTGCGCGGCCGACACCCCCATGGCGGCGAGGGTGCGGCTGCTCGAGCCGTGCGAGCAGGCGGAGCCGCTCGAGACATAGATGCCGCGCATCTCGAGAAAGTGCATGACCGTCTCGCTCTTGTATCCCGGCAGTGAGATGTTGAGGATGTAGGGGGACGCCGACACGGGCGAGTTTATCACCGCGCCGCAAAGCCCCGCAACGCGCTCGCGCAGCCTTTTGCAGGCGGCCGAGGCCGCCGCGATGCCGCTGCCCATGTCGCCCCAGCTCTCGACTGCTGCCGCAAAGCCCGCAGCGTAGGGGACGTTCTCGGTGCCGCTGCGGTAGCCCTTCTCCTGGCCGCCGCCGTGGTACGGCGTTTTTATGTTGAGATTTTTTCGCAGATACAGCGCGCCGATGCCCTTGGGCCCGTGCACCTTGTGGGCGCTTATCGACATGCTGTCGATGTCCCCGAGCGGCGTCTTATGCTTTAAAAAGCCCTGCACGTTGTCGCAGTGCACGGCGCAGCGGCGGTTTTTCTCCTTCACAAGCCCCGCGAGCCGGGGCAGGTCGATCACCGCGCCCGTCTCGTTGTTGACGCTCATCGCCGCCACAAGCGCCGTTCTGTCGTCGACCGCCGCCAGCAGCTCGTCTATATCCACCGTGCCGTCCTTTCGGGGCTTTACAAAGACCGTCTCGAACCCCTCGTCCTCGAGCGCGCGCACCGTCTCGCCGACGCTCGGGTGCTCATAGCCCGTCGTCACGACCCGCCTTGCCCACGCTTTGCGCGCGCGGGCGAGGCCCAGCACGGCGATGTTGTTGCTCTCGGTGCCGCAGCCGGTAAAAAACAGCTCGCCCGCGCCGCAGCCCACCGCCCGCGCCACCGTCTCGCGCGAGCGCTCGAGCAGGCGCGACGCCTCGAGCCCGAGGTCGTAGAGCGAGCTCGGGTTGCCGAAGCAGTTTTGCAGCGCCGAACACACCGCCTCGCGGCACTCGGGGCATACGCTTGTTGTCGCAGCGTTGTCAAGATAGATCAAAGCAAGGCCTCCGTCCCGTCAAATTGCAGGTGCAAGGGGGAGATGATCCCCGCGCTCCGTCCGTCCGTTTTCCTTATGGTATTATAGTATAATCCCGCCGCTAAATCAACTTGACCGGGAAGGCAGTTATTGCAAAAAAGGTTGAAATATCCTTTTGACGGCAGGACGTGCCGCGGCGTTTATACGGGGCGGGCACTTCCATTGCGGGTGACGATGTGCTATACTCTTTTAAAGGCGGCGGGATCCCTGCCGCGGGGGCGTTTGCCTGGCGGCCGAAAAGCGCCGCCGTCTCCCTTTTTTTGAGGAAGACGCCGCAAAGCCCGGTTTTAAATCCTATATTTTCGGCAACACACGACACAAAAACTTGATTTGGAGATAGGTGAAATGAAATACTGCACACGGTGCGTCATGCCCGACACAAGGCCCGGCATAACCTTCAACGAGGAGGGGGTGTGCTGCGCCTGCACCCACTATGACAACCGCAAAAACATCGACTGGGACAAGCGCATGGAGGAGTTCAGGGCCCTGTGCGACAAATACCGCGGGATGAACGGCCCCGGCGGCTACGACTGCGCCATCGCGGTCTCGGGCGGCAAGGACAGCCATTTTCAGGTGCACATGCTCAAGGAGGTCATGGGGATGAACCCCATCCTCTTCTCGG
>CAYSRC010000045.1:0-18276 GCA_964433495.1 uncultured Oscillospiraceae bacterium | reverse complement strand
CGCCCGTTTGTCGCCATCCTCGGCGGCGCCAAGGTCGCGGACAAGCTCAACGTCATCGACAACCTGCTGACCAAGGTCGACACCCTCATCATCGGCGGCGGCATGGCCTACACCTTCTTAAAGGCCCAGGGCAAGGAGGTCGGCACCTCGCTTGTCGACGACGAGAAGGTCGGCTACTGCGCCGACATGCTCAAGAAGGCCGAGAGCCGCGGCGTCAAGCTGCTGCTGCCCGTCGACACCACCATCGCGGCCGCCTTCCCCGACCCCATCGACGCGCCCGTCGAGGTGAGCTATGTCCCGTCCGACGCGATCCCCGCCGACAGGATGGGCCTCGACATCGGCCCCAAGACGGCCGAGCTGTTCGCCGAGGCGGTGAAGAGCGCCAAGACCGTCGTGTGGAACGGGCCGATGGGCGTGTTTGAAAACCCCGTGCTCGCCGAGGGCACAAGGTCGGTCGCGCGGGCGCTTGCCGAGACCGACGCCACCACCGTCATCGGCGGCGGAGACAGCGCGGCGGCAGTCATGCAGCTGGGCTTTGCGGACAGGATGAGCCACATCTCCACGGGCGGCGGCGCGAGCCTCGAGTACCTCGAGGGCAAAGAGCTGCCCGGCATCGCCTGCATTCAGGACAAATAAAGCGGGTTTTTCCTGCTTTTGAGCGGCCCCAAAAGCGCGGGCCCGCCTGCGGACGCGGGCGGGCCCGCGGCAAAACAAAATGTCTGTTCGGAGGAGTGTTTGACTTATGGATAAGACAAAACGCGCGGCGGTAATCGCCGGAAACTGGAAGATGAACAAGACCGCGAGCGAGGCAAAGGCCCTCATCGCCGACCTCATCCCCGCCGTCAAGGGCGCGGGCTGCACCGTGGTCATCGGGGTGCCCTTCACCGACCTCGGCGTCGCGGTCGAGATGACGAAGGGCAGCAACATCCATGTGGGCGCGCAGAACTGCCACTTTAAGGCGTCGGGCGCCTACACCGGCGAGATCTCGACCGGGATGCTCACCGAGGCGGGCGTCGAGTACGTCATCCTCGGCCACAGCGAGCGCAGGCAGTATTTCGGCGAGACCGACGAGACGGTCAACCTGCGTCTGCGCGCGGCGCTGGCGGCGGGGCTCAAGCCGATCGTGTGCGTGGGCGAGCTGCTCGACCAGCGCGAGGCCGGCATAACCGAGACGGTCGTGACCGGACAGGTCACAAAGGCGCTTGAGGGCGTCACCGCCGACGAGCTCAAAAACGTCATCATCGCCTACGAGCCCGTGTGGGCCATCGGCACCGGCAAGACCGCCACGGCCGCCCAGGCGGGCGAGGTGTGCGGCCTCATCCGAAGCGTCGTCGCGGGCCTCTACAGCCGCGAGAGCGCGGACGGCCTGACGATCCAATACGGCGGCTCGATGAACGCGGGCAACGCGGCCGAGCTGCTTGCGCAGCCCGACATCGACGGCGGCCTCATCGGCGGCGCGTCGCTCAAGCCGGCCGATTTTGCCGCGATCGTCGAGGCCGCGGGAAAGTAGGAAAAAGCGTATGAAAAAACCTTTGGTACTGATGATCCTCGACGGCTTCGGCTATTCGCCCGAGACAGAGGGCAACGCCATCGCCGCCGCAAAGACCCCCAACATCGACAGGATAACGGCGTCCTGCCCCCACACCCTCATCGGCGCGTCGGGGCTCGATGTCGGGCTTCCCGACGGGCAGATGGGCAACTCGGAGGTCGGGCACACCAACATCGGCGCGGGCCGCATCGTCTATCAGGAGCTGACGAGGATATCCAAGGAGATAGCGGAGGGCGCGTTCTTTGAGAACCCGCGCCTTGCCGCCGCGATGGACGCGGTGAAGGACGGGGGCGCTCTGCACCTTATGGGCCTTGTGTCGGACGGCGGCGTCCACAGCCACATCGAGCACCTCTTTGCCCTCATCGACATGGCAAAGCGGCGCGGCGTCAAAGAGCTGTACGTCCACGCCATCCTGGACGGGCGCGACACGCCCCCCGAGTCGGGCGCCGGCTATGTCGAGCAGCTGGTAAACAAGCTCGAGAGCGCGGGCCTCGGCAGGGTGGCCACCGTCACCGGGCGCTACTACGCCATGGACCGCGACAACCGCTGGGAGCGGGTGCAGAAGGCCTACGATGCGTTTGTGTCGGGCGTGGGCGAGCGGGCCGACTGCCCCGTCTGCGCCGTCAAGAACAGCTACGCGAACGGCGTGACCGACGAGTTTGTGCTGCCCACCGTCTGTTGCGAGGGCGGCAGGATAAAGGCGGGGGACAGCGTTGTCTTCTTCAACTTCCGCCCCGACCGCGCGCGTGAGATAACGAGAACCTTTGTCGACCCCGACTTTGCGGGCTTCGAGCGCCGGGGCGGGTATTTTCCCGTCAACTATGTCTGCTTCACCGAGTACGACGCCACCATGCCGAACGTGTCGGTCGCGTTCATGCCCGAGGAGCTCAAGAACACCTTCGGCGAGTACATCGGCGAAAAGGGCCTCAAGCAGCTGCGCATCGCCGAGACCGAAAAGTACGCGCACGTCACCTTCTTCTTCAACGGCGGCAACGAGACGCCCTACAAGGGCGAGGACAGGTGCCTGATAAAATCCCCGTCGGTCGCGACCTACGACCTTCAGCCCGAGATGAGCGCCTATCTTGTCACCGACGAGGTTGTCAAGCGCATCGAGAGCGGCGTGTACGACGTCGTGATCCTCAATTTTGCCAACTGCGACATGGTCGGCCACACCGGCGTGTTTGACGCCGCCGTAAAGGCCGTCGAGGCGGTCGACGCCTGTGTCGGCAGGGTGGTCGAGGCCGCCGTCGACAGGATGGGCGGCGTCGTCCTCATGACCGCCGACCACGGCAACGCCGACAGGATGTTTGACGCGGACGGCGTGACCCCGTTCACGGCCCACACCACCAACCCCGTGCCCTTTGTCGTCATCGGCAGGGACTGCACGCTGCGCGAGGGCGGGCGCCTCGCCGACATCGCCCCCACCATGCTGGGCGTGCTCGGCCTGCCCGTCCCCGAAGAGATGAACGGAAAGAGCATCATCCTTTAGATTCTGCCCGCAAGGGAGGGCGGCCCCGCGCCGCCCTCCCTTTAAAACTACCCGTTTACAGGCGGGGGGGGCAGAGGCGGCCCGCGGGCTCGACTTAAAAAATAAAGGCCGTTTAGGGAAAACCGTTGATGGGTGTTTTTGGGGTAAGCTTTGGCAAAGCGGCATGGGATTAGCTGCGAGCCGGCGTCTCCCGTACCGCGCGGTCGAGCCTAAAAGGCGGTCAAGAACCTTAGGGGCAAAACCTAAGGGGGAGAGGTCTTTGAGCCCCCTTGTGCAAGGGGGGAGGCGCGGCCAAAGGCCGCGACGGGGGATTGTTTACGGCGAGCCGAGATTATAACAAAAAGTCTTTTCAAACGACATGACTTTTCTCGGACAATCCCTCAGCCTGTTTCGCAGGCAGCTCCCTTTACACAAGGGGGGTGGCACGAAGTGCCGGGGGGATTGCAAAGAGAAGAGCCAAGACCGCGCCGAAACGCTGACAAAACAAAGCTGTACAGCCAAAATATAAACAAAAACAAAAGAGAAGGAGAGGTTGCGACCATGAGTATGCACATCACCGCACAAAAAGGGGAGATATCCGACAAGATCCTGCTTCCGGGCGATCCGCTGAGGGCGAAATACATCGCCGAGACCTATCTCACCGACCCCGCGCTCGTCAACGAGCTCAGAGGGGCGCTGTGCTATACGGGACAGTACAAGGGACAGCGGGTGTCGGTCATGGGCACCGGCATGGGCATCCCCGCGGTTTTGATCTACGCGACCGAGCTGTGCACCGAGTACGGCTGCGAAAAGCTCATCCGCATCGGCACGGCGGGGGCGTTTGACCCGCGGCTGCGCAAGATGGACATCGTGCTGTCCCAGGCGACATCCACGACGTCGTCGCTCAACGACTACATCTTCAAGGGACACTTTGCGCCCGTCGCGGATTTCGGCCTGCTCAAAAAGGCGTATGAGATATCGGAGGAGCGCGGCATCACGGCCTATGTCGGCAACACCCTGTGCAACGACCACCTCTACCGCGACCCGCGCGGCTTTGACGCCGAGAGCTGGAGCGAGTACGGCGTGCTCGCGAGCGAGATGGAGGGGGCCGCGCTCTACACCGTCGCGGCGCACTACCGCAAACGGGCGCTCACCGTCATGACCGTCGTGTCCGAGATGCCGAGAAGCGGGGAGGTCAACGACAAGCTTCAGCGCGAGACGGGCATAAGCGCCGAGAAGCGCCAAAACGGGCTCGACGATATGATCGTGCTCGCGCTCGACACGGTGCTCGACTGACGCACTTGTATTTTGACGGGCGTTTGATATAATAAAGATAAGAGACCCGGTGCTTGCCCGCCGCCCGACAGTCGACGGGCGTCCTTCGGCGGGCGGGGTGTCCCCTACATTTCTCGGGAGGTTTTGAAGATGAAAAAGTTTTTGGAAGCTGTCGGTACGTTGACGCTCGCAGGGGCCGCGGCGACGGGCCTTGTGTACTATCTGCAAAAGAAGGGCATTGTCTCCATCGAGGTCAACTATGACGACGAGGAGGGCAACGCCGTCTCCCGCCGGTTTGACGAGATTGTTGACTCGGCGGCGGCAAACGTGGGCGAGAAGGCCAAAAAGGCGTATGTCGGCGTGAGCAAAAAGGTCCAGGACACCGCGAAGGGCATCAAGGACAACCTCGGCGCGGGGCTCGACGGCCTCAGCTTTGACAAGAAGGACGGCATAACGCTGCCCATCAACAACAGCGAGGGCGACGAGGAGGAGCTGTAAGCCCTTTGCGGTAAGCTGCCCGTGTCGGTTGAGTTAACCGAGCGCCCCGCGAGGCGTAAAACGCCTCGCGGGGCGCTCTTTTGCCGTGCGGGAAAAGTCTCTCCCGCCCCCGTTTCCGGGCGGGGGCTTTTCCTGAGGAACAGCGCCCTTGCCCTTAAAGGCCCCCTTATGCGGAGAGAGCCGGCCGGCCGGGCTATCGTTCCGATTACGACGCGCATCTTCCGCGCGGAGCGGCGGGGCGTAAGAGAAACGGACGTTTGACATTCGGCGCGATATTATGCGCCTTCCGGGCTATCGTTCCGATTAAGCCCGGCAGCCCGGCAGCTTGTCCGTTCGCGCCTTCCCTCACACACGGGGAGGCTTAAAGGGCCTCTTCCCATAGGCTTTTGCTTTGCGCACACCGCAAAAAACGCCCCGGGACAAAGGCCCCGAGGCGATCACGCGTTAATTTGCAATTGCCACTATTCCGGCAGCTTGCAGACGTCGCACCACTCGCCGCCGCTCATGCGCTCGAGCTCGTTTAGGCTGAGCTCGATGGCGCTGTTGGAGCTGCCGCAGGCGGGAAACACCGTCTCAAAGCGTTTGAGACTGTCGTCGAGGTAGACCCTGACGCCGTCGTTTACCGCGAAGGGGCACACGCCCCCGACCGCGTGCCCGACCAGCTCAAGCGCCTCGTCGGGCGTCAGCATACGCGCCTTTTGGCCGAACTTGTCCTTGTACTTGCGGTTGTCAACCCGCGCGTCCCCCGCCGCGACGATCAAAACCACGCCGTCCGACAGCTTGTAGGACAGCGTCTTTGCGATCCGCGCGCCCTCGACCCCGAGGGCTGCCGCTGCGAGCTCGACCGTCGCGCTCGATTCGTCGAGCTCGATGATCCTGCCGTCCGCGCCGAAGCTCGCAAGATATTTTCTGACCTTTTCGATGCTCATGGTTCTTACAAATCCCTCTTTTTCTTTTTTATGTGCGGCGGAGCCCCGCCGCAATGCCGCCCCCGCGCCGGCAAAGCGGGGCAAAGCGGCGTTACAGCTGCGCAATGCCCGCTTTAATGCGCGCGATGCTGTCGTCCCTGCCGAGGATTGCGGCGAGCTCGATGCCGCCGCCGGGCGAGACGGGCACGCCCGAGAGCGCCACCCGCAGCGGCCACAGCATCCACCCGTTTTTGACGCCGAGCCGCTCAATCAGCGAGAACAGCGCCGCGTGTATCCCGTCCGCCGTCCAGTCGTCGAGCGCCTCGAGCACGGGCAGCGCCGCCTCAAGGGCCTGTTTTGCCGTCGAGGCGTTCGTCTTCATCTTCTTGTGCTCATACAGCGCGTTGTCGTATTCGGGCAGAGCGTCGATAAAGCTCAGCCGCTCGGGGATGTCGCCGAAAAACTCGGTTCTCGGCATAAGGGCGTCGCACAGCACGTCAAAGTCGATGTCGTCGCGTTTGACGGCGCTTTTGATGAACGGCATGGCGTGCGCTTTGTAGTCCTCGCGGCTGAGCGCGCGGATGTACTCGGCATTGATGTGCTTGAGCTTCTCGATGTCGAAGACGGCGGGGCTCTTGCTTATGCCCGATATATCGAACTCGGTGATGAGCTCGTCCATCGAAAAGATCTCGCGCTCCCCCTTTGGGGCCCAGCCGACCAGCGCGAGGTAGTTGATGATCGCCGCCGGGAGATACCCCTTTGCGGTCAGGTCCTGATACGATGCGTCGCCGTTGCGCTTGCTGAGCTTTTGGCGCTCGTCCTTCATGACGGGCGCGCAGTGGATGTACTGCGGGATGTCCCAGCCGAACGCCTCGTACAGCAGGTTGTATTTGGGGGTGCTCGAGAGGTACTCGTTGCCGCGCACGACGTGGGTGATGCCCATCAGGTGGTCGTCTATCACGTTGGCAAAGTTGTAGGTGGGCATCCCGTCCGACTTTATCAGGATCTGATCCTCAAGCTCCGCGTTGTCGACCGTTATCTCGCCGTACACGAGGTCGTCAAAACGGGTCACGCCCTCCCGCGGCATCTTTTGACGGATGACATAGGGGACGCCGCTCTCAAGCTTTTCTGCGACCTCGTCGGGCGAAAGGCCGCGGCAGTGCCCGTCGTAGCGGGTGACCTCCTCTTTGAAGGTGCTGCGGGTGAGCCTGTGCTCGAGCTCCTCCTTCGAGCAGAAGCAATAGTATGCCCCGCCCAGCTCGACGAGCTTTTTCGCGTACTCGAGATAGAGCCCCATGCGCTCGCTTTGGATGTAGGGGCCGAAAGCTCCGCCGATGTCGGGGCCCTCGTCCCAGTGCATCCCGGCGTCCCTGAGGGTGCTGTATATGATGTCGACCGCCCCGTCGACATACCGCTCGCGGTCGGTGTCCTCGATGCGCAGCACAAAGCTGCCCTTGTCCTTCCTCGCGATGAGGTACGCGTAAAGCGCCGTTCGCAGGTTGCCGACGTGCATGTAGCCGGTGGGGCTGGGCGCAAAGCGGGTTCTCGTCTGTTTCAAGCTGTTCTCCTCTTTTCTCCGTGTTGCGCGCAAAAAGCGCACTGCGCGCCGATCCGCTTGCCCGGGGCGCGCGGAACGGTATTTCGGTACATTCAATTGTAGTTGTGTGACGGGCATTTGTCAATTGACGGCCCCGTGCATTTGGAATATAATATAGAATATTCCGCCCGTAAAGGGGGCGGGGTGTGCGCCTGTGCGCATCGGATGTGCCTAAAGAATGCGGATTTATATTAAAGGTGAGGTGGTCTTTACGGAAGAGGCAAAAAAACCGAGGGTTCTCAGCGGGATCCAGCCGACGGGCGGCTTTACGCTCGGCAACTATATAGGGGCTATCCGCAGCTGGGACAGGCTTCAGGATGAAAACGACTGCCTGTACTTCATTGCCGATCTCCATTCGCTGACGGTGCGGCGCCCCGCGGCCGAGGTGCGGCGCGCGGTGCGCGAGTCGGCGGCGATGACGCTCGCGTGCGGCGTCGACCCGAAGCGGTCGATCCTTTTCATACAAAGCCATGTCCCCGCGCACTGCGAGCTGAGCTGGATCCTGTCCTGCTACACCGGCTTCGGCGAGCTGTCCCGGATGACCCAGTTTAAGGACAAGGCGCAAAAGCACCCCGACAACGTCAACGCTGGGCTGTTTACCTATCCCGTGCTGATGGCGGCGGATATCCTTATCTACGACACCGACCTTGTGCCGGTCGGCAACGACCAGAAGCAGCACCTTGAGATCGCGCGCGACATCGCCGAGCGGTTTAACGGTGTCTACGGCGAGGTGCTCAGGGTGCCCGACGGCAGCTATCCCAAGGTCGGGGCGCGCGTCATGTCGCTTCAGGACCCGTTTGCCAAGATGAGCAAGTCGGACGAAAATGTCAACGCGAAGATCATGCTGACCGACGAGCCCGACACAATTATAAAAAAGTTCAAGCGCGCCGTCACCGACTCGGGGCACGAGGTGCGCGCGGGCGAGGGCAAGGAGGGGGTCGTCAACCTCATGACGATCTACTCGTCCCTCACCGGCAAAAGTTTTGCGGAGATCGAGCGCGAGTTTGACGGCAGGGGCTACGGCGATTTTAAGCTCGCGGTCGGAGAGACGGTCGCGGACGCCCTGCGGCCTATCCAGGCCGAGTACAAAAGGCTCACCGCCGACAAGGCCGCGCTCGCAGAGCTCGACGCGATACTGGCCGACGGCGCCGAGCGGGCGCGCGCCGTCGCGTCGCGCACCCTGCACAGGGTCAAGCGCAAGGTGGGGCTCGAGTAGCCGCCCGCCCTTAGGTCCCCCTCTGCACGAGGGGGGCTTTTTAGCTTGCCGCAAGCCCTGTGCCCCGTTGCCGCGAAGTGGATATTATTCATATAATATTCGCATAAAAATTCACGGGTAAAACTGCTTTCAGCAAGAAAGCAGAATTAAACAGATAAAAACAAGAGAAATTTAAAGAAATTCAGATGGTAATTTGATTATATGCTGAATTTTATTCAAATATTTCTTATTATATCGAGTTTTAAACGTTGAAAACCGCAGAAAAAGCGTATATAATTCATTCATCGACAGAGAAACGAAAGGAATTGAGGAAAAGATGAAAAAAGCAATCAGTCTGATTTTAACGCTTGTTTTGGCGCTGACGCTCTTCGCAGGCTGCTCGTCGGCCCCCGCAGACGACGCGAACGCAAACGCGGGCGACGGCGGGACACAGGGCGGCGAGCCCTCGCAGGGCGCACAGCAGCAGGTCCCGACGGTCGAGCCCGGGGTGCTCAAGGTGGCGCTTTCGCCCGACTTTTCGCCGATGGAGTTCTGCGACGTGTCCAAAACGGGGCAGGATCAGTATGTCGGCTTTGACGTGATGCTCGCGAACTACATAGCCGACGAGCTGGGCCTCGAGCTCGAGATCAACCCCATGAGCTTTGACTCGTGCCAGGTGGCGGTGCAGATGGGCAACGTCGACATGTCGATCTCGGGCTTCAGCAAAACGCCCGAGCGCGAGGCCAACTGCAACCTTTCGGACTTTTACTACGCCGGCGACAACGAGACCGAGCAGACGATAATCGTTCCCAAGGACAAGGAGGGCATGTTCACCCAGGCGTCCGACTTTGACGGCCTCAAGGTCGGCGCGCAGGCGGCGTCGCTTCAGTACGACCTTGTGACCTCTCAGCTGCCCAACGCCGAGGCGGTCATCTTCGGCGACATCGCGACCGGCGTGCTTCAGCTTCAGAACGGCGACTTTGACGCCATGGCCGTCGCGATGGGCAACGCCGAGGCCCTTATTTCGGCAAACGACAACGTGGCGATGTCGGGCTTCCTGTTCGAGGTCAGTGAGGACCAGCAGAACAACGTCATCCTGCTGCCCAAGGGCTCGGACGAGATGACGGCGGCCGTCAACGAGATCCTCGCCAAGGCGTATGCCGCCGGCCTCTACGGCGAGTGGTATGCTGCTGCCAAGGAGCTTGCGGGCATCGAGACCGCGCAGGAGGTCACGCTGCCCGACGAGCCTGCGGACGGGGCCGACAACGGCTGACACCGGCTTAAAAAATCGGAATTATAACAACGACAGGCGGGAGACCCGGGGCCGCGCACGGACGGCCCCGAGCCGCCCACCTGTCATGTAAGGAGTTTTTTGATGTTTGACGACATATGGGGCAACGTCGCGAAGCTGCTTCGCGACTACTGGCAGGTGTTTCTGCTCGAGGGCGTCGTCAACACCCTCAAGCTGACCGCGCTCGCGGTGTTTTTCGGCGCGATTCTCGGCACCCTTGTCGCGTTTTTGCGCCGCACGCGCATTGCGCCCATCCGCTGGCTGGCGGTGGCGTATGTCGAGGTGCTGCGCGGAACCCCGATCCTTTTGCAGCTGTACGTCTTTTATTTTGTGCTGCCGCAGGCGATCCCCGTCAAGCTCACGCCGTTTGTCTGGGTCGCCATCTCGCTGTGCATAAACAGCTCGGCCTACGTCTCCGAGGTCATCCGCTCGGGTGTGCAGGCGGTCGACAAGGGACAGACCGAGGCCGCGCGCAGTCTCGGCCTCAGCGGCTCGCAGGCGATGGTCCGCGTCGTCCTGCCGCAGGCTGTTCGCAATATCCTGCCCGCGCTCGGCAACGAGTTCATCATGATGCTCAAGGAGACGTCGCTTGCCTCGACCTTCTACCTGGGCGACCTCATGACAAGCTTTTTGAAGGTGAAGGGTGCGACATACCTCACGTTTGAGGCCCTGCTCATCGTCGGCATTATCTATTTCATCATGACGTTCAGCCTGAGCAAGGTCGTCGCGGCGTTCGAGAGGAGGATGGCAAGTGGACAAAACAATTGAGATATTGCGGACGGTCGACCTGTGTAAGAGCTTCGGCAGGCTCGAGGTGCTAAAGGGCGTGTCCGAGACGGTGCACAAGGGCGAGGTCGTCACGATAATCGGCCCCTCGGGCGGCGGCAAGAGCACCTTTTTGCGGTGCCTCAACCTCATGGAGACCCCCGACAGCGGGCAGGTGTTTTTTGAGGGCGTCGACATAACCGAAAAGAAAAAGCCGTTCAAAAAGGCCCCGGTGGACGTCGACGCGGTGCGCGCGAGGATGGGCATGGTCTTTCAGCACTTCAACGTGTTCCCGCACATGACGGTCGAGCAGAACATCACCCTCGCGCCCACCCTGTTAAAGCGCAGGACGAAGGAGGAGGCGGTGCAGCTGGCGCACGAGCTGCTCGACCGCGTGGGGCTTCTCGACAAGCGGGACGAGAGCCCCGCGAAGCTGTCGGGCGGGCAGAAGCAGCGGCTCGCGATCGTGCGCGCGCTCGCCATGGAGCCCGACGTCATGCTGTTCGACGAGCCGACGAGCGCGCTCGACCCCGAGATGGTCGGCGAGGTGCTCGACGTCATCAAGGGCCTTGTCAAGACGGGCATGACGTCGGTCATCGTCACCCACGAGATGGGCTTTGCGCGCGAGGTGTCCGACCGCGTGCTGTTCATGGACGACGGCGTCTTTGTCGAGCAGGGCAGGCCCGACGAGCTGTTCGGAAGCCCGCAGAACGAGCGGACAAAAAGCTTTCTCAGCAAGGTGCTGTACTGATATTCGGTTTTGGACTTCTTAAGCAGCCGCCCGCGGGGGAAGGTTTCCGTGACTTAAAGCTTACGTCCATTTCTCAGGTTGAGTGCTCTTAAAGGCTCCCTTACCGAACGGCCGAGCCTAATCGGAACGATAGCACGGAAGGCGCATAATACTGCGCCGCATGTCAAACGTCCGTTCCGCTGCCGCCCCGCCGCTCCGCGCGGCAGATGCGCGTCGCAATCGGCACGGCGTTCCACCCCCCTTGCGCCAACGGGTCAGAGGACGGCTCGGATGCGGAGAAAGAGCCCAGCATAAAATAGACGATAAACGGCGCAAACCGCGCAAAAAAGGCCTGTGATCGCTCACAGGTCTTTTTGTGTTGCTTATGTTTGCCCGGCCGTCCCCGCCTTTGCGGGATATCGTCAGGCCCGCCGCGGGGCTTAAAAACAAAACCGCTCAGCCGGGCTTCTCTGCGGAGAATATCAGCATCATCGGTCTTCTCAGCTCGTCCCGCATGCCGGGCTGCTCGAGCATGTCCTCGGGCGGGGCGGGCTCGACAAGGTCGCGCACCGCAAAGCCCGCGCCCGTGAGCGCCCTGAAATAGGTGGTGAGCGTTCGGTGGTGCTTCACGACCCGTTCGCCCAAAAACACCGCCTCCCGCCTCCCCTCGAGGTAGTAGTTGTCGACGGGGAAGTGGGTGATCTGCCCGCGCTCGTCCAGCACCCACTGCTGTGACCCCTCTGCGGTGAAGACAGGGTGCTCGACGGTGAACACAAACCGACCGCCCGCGCGCAGCCATGAAAAGACGCGGCGAAACAGCGGGCCGATGTCCTCGAGGTAGTGCAGCACAAGCGAGCTGATGACAGCGTCAAAGCTGTTTTCGTCAAAGCGCAGTGACACGATGTCGGCGACGCGGTATTCGATTGCGGCGTGGGCGTTTATCCCGCGCGCCCGCTCGATCATCCTGTGCGAGCCGTCGACGCCGACGACGCTCTTTGCCCCCTGCCGCGCGGCATAGGCGCAGTGCCAGCCGTACCCGCAGCCGAGGTCGAGCACCCGCGCGCCGCCGAAGTCGGGCAGCAGCTTTTTGAGCGCGGGCCACTCGCCCGCGCCCGCAAGGCCCAGCCTTGAGCGCGCCATTCCGGCGTATTTTTCAAAAAAGCGCTCGCTGTCGTATAGCGACAACACGGCTATTTTACGACGTCAAAGCCGGTCGCCTCGACCGCGTCAAACAGCTCGGCCTCGCCGACGGTGTTTTCGTCATACTCGACGTCGGCACACTTGTTTTCAAGCGACACCTCGGCCGATCTGACCCCGTCCAGCGCCTCGAGCGCCGCCTTGACCCTCGCGGTGCAGTGACCGCACGCCATGCCCTCGATCTTGATGTTCTTTGTCATGATTTACTCTCCCTTTTTCAGTTTAAGCGATGCCGACGGGCTGTCCTGTGACGCCCGCCTTCTACAGATATATTATACACCCTTTTGACACCTTGAAATCAAGACGCCGCGCACATTTTTCGGGCCGAGGCGCCGCGCCTTTTGACAGCGCCGCAGGGCGGTTCGCGCCTTTTGGGCCGTGCGTTTAAGAAGCCGAAGCCGCCTGTCCTTTTTTAACTGCGCGTTTGTCCCGGCAGGACGCAACCCGCGTCCCTTGCGCCGCGCGCGACCGCCCGACGGGGATATCGGGACCGTGTCAGCGCTTTTTGTGCTCGAGGTTTAAAAAGTTGAGCCGCAGCGCGTTGGAGACGACGCTCACCGACGACAGCGACATCGCCGCCGCGCCGATGACGGGGCTCAGCAGCGGGCCGCCGAACGCGTACAACAGGCCCGCCGCCACCGGGATGCCGATGCTGTTGTAGCAGAACGCCCAGAACAGGTTTTGCTTGATGTTGCGTATGACCGCGCGCGAGAGGTATATCGCCGACGCGACCCCCGAGAGCGAGCTGCCCATGAGCACCACGTCGGCGCTCTCGATGGCGACGTCGGTGCCGGTGCCGATGGCGATGCCGACGTCGGCCATGGCGAGGGCGGGCGCATCGTTTATCCCGTCGCCCACCATCGCGACCTTTATGCCCGCCTTCATCGCGCGCTCGACGTGCGACTGCTTGTCGGCGGGCAGCACCTCGGCGATCGTCTCGTCGATGCCCACCGCGGCCGCGATGACGTCGGCGGTTTTTTTGTTGTCGCCCGTTATCATGACGGTGTGAAGCCCCATGCCTTTAAGCTCTGCTATCGCCTCGGCACTGCCCTTCTTCACCGTGTCCGCGACCGCGATGATGCCGCACAGCCGGCCCGCGCGCGCAAAGTACATGGGCGTCTTGGCCTGCTCGGACAGCCCCTCGGACGCGGCCTTAAAGTCGGAGACATCGACGCCGTTTTCATCCATGAGCGCGAGGTTGCCCGCCAAAACCTCCTCGCCGCCCACCGTGACCCGGATGCCGTGCCCGGGCAGCGCCTCAAAGCCGCTGCTCTCGGGCAGCGCAAGGCCCCGCGCGGTCGCCTCGGCCCTTACCGCGTCGCCGAGCGGGTGCTCGGCCATGCTCTCTGCCGACGCGGCGAGGGCCAAAAGGTCATCCTCGCCGATGCCCCCGGCGCACAGGATGTCGGTGACGACGGGCTTGCCCTCGGTGATGGTGCCCGTCTTGTCAAACATGACGGTGTCGACATAGCGCACGGTCTCGAGCGCCTCGCCGTTTTTAAACAGGATGCCGTTTGCCGCGCCCTTGCCCGTGCCGACCATGACGGCCGTCGGCGTCGCGAGGCCGAGCGCGCAGGGACAGGCGATGACGAGCACCGACACAAACACCCGCAGCGCGAACGAGATGTCCTTGCCCGCGATGAGCCAAACCGCGGCCGCGACGACCGCAATCGCGATGGCAGCGGGCACGAAGTAGCCCGCCACGACGTCGGCGAGCTTGGCGATGGGCGCCTTGCCGCCCTGCGCCTCCTCGACGAGGCGGATGATGCCCGCGAGGGCGCTGTCCTCGCCGAGCCTTGTGACCTTGACCTTGAGCGCCCCGTTTTTGTTGATCGTCGCGCCCACGACGTTGTCGCCGACCGTGCGCTCGACGGGCATGCTCTCGCCCGTCAGCATCGACTCGTCAATCGACGACGCGCCCTCGACCACCACGCCGTCGGCGGGCACCTTTGCGCCCGGTTTGATTATCATGATGTCGCCGAGCGCGAGCTCGCCCGCGGGGATCTCGACCGTCTCGCCGTCCCGCTCGACAAGGGCCGTCGGCGGGGCGAGGTCGTACAGCTTGGCTATCGCGCCGCGCGTCTTCTTTTTGGCGCGCGCCTCCATATACTTGCCCACCATGACGAGGGTGATGATCATCGCGCACGACTCAAAATACATGTCCATTGCGGCGGAGGTGTCCCCGCCGATTATGCGCGCAAGCGACCACATGCTGTACACAAAGGCGGCGCTTGTGCCCACAGCCACAAGGGTGTCCATGTTGGGATGGCCCGCAAACAGCAGGCGGTAGCCGTCGATGTAGAAGCTGCGCCCGCAGATCATCACCGGCACGGCGAGCGCAAGCTGGGTGAGCGCGAACGCGAGGGGGTGCTGCATGGGCTCGAGAAAGGCGGGGTAGGGCAGGCGCACAAAGGAGATCATGTGCGCCATGGCGATGTAGAACAGCGGCGCGGTGAAGAGGACGGCGGCGATGAGCCTGTGCTTTTTCTCCCGCAGCTCGTCGTCCTGCTCGCGCATGCGCTCCCGCGCCGAGACCTCGTTTTCGCGCGGGACCATCTTGAAGCCCGCGCGTGTTATCGCGGCGGAGATGTCGTCCATAGTGCCGCCGCGCTCGTCAAAGCTGACCGTCATCCGCTCGGTGGTCAGGTTGACCGAGACGCCCTGCACAAACGGCAGCCGCCCCACCGCGCGCTCGACGCCCGCCGAGCAGGCGGCGCAGCTCATCCCTTTAACTGTGGCGGTTTCGGTGGTCATGTTTCATTCGCTCCTCATTTGGTATGGTATGTGGTTTGGGTTCGGTATCGTCTTTTGTGTTTCGCGCTGTTTTCGCGCGGCGGCCGCAGAGCCCGGGGCATCTGCCACCCGGCCGCGGTGCGCTCACGCAGCTAATTATACTTTTTCGGTATAGTTTTGTCAACAGGCCGCCGCGCCGCTTGAGAATTTTTTCGGGCGCGCCCCTGCCGCAAAAAAAGGGGAGGGTCCGCTTCGGCGACGCCTCCCGCCGCGGGCGCGCCCGAAGGACGCCCTTTAAAACCGCTTCGCGCGGCGCGCACCCTGCACGGAACAGGCATGGCCGACTATAGTATACAATATATTATTCGCCGTTTTTGCGGCGGAAGGTTTTTTTAAAAAATCCCGCAGGGGTATTGCAATCGGGTGAAATATTGTATATAATCAATATATACAATATCACATGGAGGGCCACCGTGGATATCGTTATAAGCAATCGCGGCGGGGTGCCGATTTACGAGCAGATAACGAGGCAGATAAAAGCGCTGATCGCCTCGGGCGAGCTCAGGGAGGGGGACGCCCTTCCCTCGATGCGGCTGCTCGCAAACGAGCTTCGCATAAGCGTGATAACCACAAAAAGGGCATACGAGGAGCTTGAGCGGGACGGGTACATCATCTCGATGACCGGCCGCGGAAGCTTTGTCGCGCCCGCGGACAAAAACCTGATACGGGAGGAGCATCTCAGACGGATCGAGGGCTGCATCGACGAGGCGGTCGTGCTCGCCAAAAGCGGCGGGATAACCGCGCCCGAGCTGTGCGAGATGGTAAAAACGGCATATGGCGACGACAACTGACGCCCTTTCGGTGAGAGGGCTTACCAAAAACTACGGCGATTTTGCGCTGAGCGACGTGAGCTTTTCGATAAAGCCCGGCTGCATCATGGGGCTTGTGGGGGAGAACGGCGCGGGCAAGAGCACCGTCATCCGCCTTATTTTGGGCCTTCGTTTTCCGGACGGCGGAGAGATAGAGGTGCTGGGGCGCACGTCCCCCTGCGCCGAGGTCAAGGAACAGCTCGGCGTTGTGACCGACGAAAACCTGTTTGCGGACTGTCTGACGGTGGGCGACATCCGCCTGATGATGCGCAGCTTTTACAAGACCTTTGACGGGGCGCGCTTTGACGGCTATGTCGACCTGTTCGAGCTGCCGCGCCGCAAAAAGCTCAAGGATCTTTCGCGCGGGATGCGCATGAAGGTGTCGATAGCGGCGGCGCTGGGGCACGACAGCCGGCTGCTCATTCTGGACGAGGCGACGTCGGGGCTCGACCCCGTTGTGCGGGACGAGATACTCGACATCCTGCGCGACTACTGCCTCGACGGCGAGCGCAGCGTGCTGATCTCCTCCCACATCCTCAGCGACCTCGAGAAGGTGTGCGACTATGTGACCTTTCTGCACAGGGGCAGGGTGGTGCTGACGGGGGCCGAGGACGACCTCGCCGTCCGCTTTGCGGTGGCGAAGTTCACCGCAGCGCAGTTTGAGAGCTTCAACCGAGCCCTCGCGATGGGCTTTCGGCGCGGAAGCTTCGGCGTCGAGGCGCTGCTCGAGCGAAGGGACGTCCCGCAGGGGGTCGTGTGGGATCCCGCGGGCCTTGAGGACATCATGCTTTATATCGCGAAATCGGAGGTGCTGTAGCATGAAGGGCTTGCTTGTGAAGGACATGCTGATTATCCGCTCGCAGGTCAAGATATATCTGCTGATGGTCGGTTTCTTTACCCTTATATCGGCGACATCGGGCAGCGGCGAGTTCGCGGGCGGTTTTCTGATGGGGATTCTCGAGGTATTCCCGGTTATGATCCCCCTCACCTGTGCCTCGCTCGACGCGCAGTCCCGCTGGGAGGGCTTTTGCCCCGCCCTGCCCGTGAGCCGCGCCGCAATTGCGGGCGAGCGCTATCTGCTGACGCTGATCGTAAGCGCGCTGTGCGCCCTGTTCGGCATCACGGTGAACGCTCTGCTGGGGGATGCGGACGGGTTTGAGATGCTTTTTGGTTTTGCGGCGGTCCCGCTCTTCGTCAACGCGGTGATGCTGCCGTTCGTGTTCCGATTCGGGGCCGAGCGGGCGCGCTTGCTGTTTATCGGGCTCATGTTCGCGGTGTTTGTCGTCTTTTATCCCTTGGCGTCGGGCGGGGAGACGCCCGCGTTCGCAGGAAAGATCACGCTGCCGATGGTTTCGGCCGCGGCCGCCGCGCTGTTCGCCGTGTCGCTGCCGGTTTCGATCGCGATCGTGAGAAAAAAGGAGTATTGACAGCGTGCGGTTGACGGGGTCGGGCGGCCGGTTTAAACGGGGGTTGCGGGCGAGCCGGCCGTTCGCGGCGCAGAGCGCCCGCCGAGAAAACGGGCCCGCGCAAAAGGGAGCTTTGAACCTGCGCTGCCGCGATATGCCCGAAGAACACGCGATATGCGGAGAATATCGGCAAAATTCCTCAAAATTTCAACCGTTTTACAAAATAAAGTTGACAAAGTGTCGGCAAAAGGACTATAATTTATCAAGGCCGCGGGATACGGCGGCCTGCATCCGCAGTGATGCGTTCGGCAAAAAATACGGAGGTCTGTTTGATGAAAAAGCTTTTGACACTTTTGCTTGTTCTCGCCATGGTGTTCTCGCTTGTTGCGTGCGGTGGCGGAAACGAGCCCGCCGACGACAACCAGGGCGGCGGCAATCAGGGCGGCGATGACAACAACGGCGACGACAAGATAAGGATACATATGGTCGTCGGGCGTCTCGGTGACAACTCGTTCGCCGACGCGGCGGACGCGGGCTGCCGGCAGGCGCAGGAAGAGCTGGGCGTCGAGTACACCGTGACCGAGTACGGCGACAACAAGGACGCTTTGGCCGCCTCCATCCTTCGCGCGATGGACGGCAACTATGACATGATCATCGTCGGCAACGACACCGACTACATGGGCAACACCACCATCGAGGAGAATGCGGGCGACTATCCCGACACCCTCTTCTTCATCTACGACACCGGCCTTGACTTCACGACCGCGCACAGCAATGTCCTCGGCGTGTGCTACA
>CAYSRC010000044.1:0-19639 GCA_964433495.1 uncultured Oscillospiraceae bacterium | reverse complement strand
TTGCGCAGACAAACCCTCAGTCGACTGCGCCGACTCTTCCTTTACACAAGGGAGCTTTTTGGGGTTTTTCCTAACTAAAAAATCCAACGACAAGGAAGAGGCCTCGACCCCCTGACGGGGGCCGAGGCCTCTTCCTTGCTCATTCAATCCGCCCTGCGCCGTCCGCCGCGCCCTCCTCCAAAAGAAGGGCACACAGCCCGCTATCGGAGGTTTTCGATGACCTCCTCGAGGGTGCGGCACACCTTGTTGTCCACAAGGCCGCCCACAAAATTGTTGAGGCGCGAGACGTCGTTGTAATAGTTTCTCACGTCGCTCTTGTACAGCACCATCTTCTTCCCGAGGCCGTAGCCGAGGCCTATCTCGGCGGCGGTGCCGCTGTCGATCTCGATGCCGTTGCAGTTGCACACCATAAAATCGCACTGCTTTATCGCGCAAAGGTCCATGTAAAAGCAGCCCGCCTTCACAAGCTCGCTGCTCGCGTTGGTGATCACGATCTCCTGCGGCAAAAAGGTGGTGAAGCCAAGCTCTCTGAGCGCGTCGGAGTTGACCTTGTTGGTATAGCGGTCGCCCTCGTTGAAAAGCGGGCCCGCCATGTATATCCTTTTCTTGCCGTCCTCATAGGGCTTGAGATACTTCTCGAGCGCCTCGATCGATTCGGGGTCGGTTATCGGCTCAAGCTCCCTGCCGACCGCAAACCCCTTGTCGCCGTACCTCTCGGTGAACACGGGATAGTACAGCCCGTCCCGCTCGTAGACCGCAAAAACGCGGTCGGACTCGCTGCCGTAAAAGAACTTCATCGCTCAGCACTCCTTTGTTTATGGTTTACCCGACAAGCGCTGTCATGCCGGCGGCGCGTCAAAGTTCCTCGATGAGATAGGACCACGGGGGAATCTCGTATTCTTTGCCCTCAAAGGACACAATCGCCGTCTCGTCCGCGCGGTTCACCGCCACCAGCACCCGCCCGTCCGCGCCCGCGTCGCGCAAAAACTGCACGCACATCGGGCTGTCCGACACGAGCGGCACAAAGCGGCCGTGCCTGAACGCCTTTATCTCGCTTCTCTCCCGCGCGATGGTCTTGACAAACCCGCGCAGGTTTTCGTCGGCGTCCTGCCAGCGCATGAACCTGCGGCAGAACGGGTCGCCGCCCCCCTGCATCCCGATCTCGTCCCCGTAGTATACGCACGGGATTCCGGGCAGGGTGAACTGGAGCGCCGTCGCCATCTTCATCAGCTCGACGCCGCGCAGATAGTCGTCGCGCTGCAAAAACAGCCGCTGCTGCTCCTGCTTGGGCAGGTGCTTGACCGGCCCCAGCGCAAGACGGGTTATCGCGCGCTCGGTGTCGTGGGTGGACAGGCTGTTCATCAACAGGTCGAGCATGGGCGCGGGATAGTTCTCGCATATGCCCGACACCGCGCGCATGAAGCGCTCGGCGCATCCGTCCGAGATGTAGGTCAGCACCGCCTCGCGGAAGGGATAGTTCATCACGCTGTCCAGCTCCCTGCCCCACAAAAAGCGCCTGCGCGCGCCGTAGCTTATCTTGTTGCTCGCGTCCTCCCACACCTCGCCGACAAGCAGCTTGTCTTGACCGCACCGCTTGACCGCACGGCGGATGCGCTCTATGAACTCGTCGGGCAGCTCGTCGGCGACGTCAAGCCTTATCCCGTCCGCGCCGAGCGTCAGCCATTTCTCGATGACGCCGCCCTCGCCGCAGATGAAGTCGCTGTAGCTTTCCTCCAGCTCCTCCACCTCGGGCAGGGTGCCGAACCCCCACCAGCTGGTATACTTGTCGGGAAAATGCTGAAATTTATACCATCTGTAATATTTGCTGTCGGCGCTCTGATACGCGCCCACGCCGTCGTACCTGCCGTAGCGGTTGAAATAGACGCTGTCGTCCCCCGTGTGGCTGAACACACCGTCGATAATCACCCGAATGCCCAGCCCGTGCGCCGCACTGCACAGGCGCGCAAAGTCCTCCTCGGCGCCGAGGGTGGGGTCGATCTTCATATAATCCGCCGTGTTGTAGCGGTGGTTGCTGTGGGCCTCAAACACCGGGTTGAGATAGATGCAGCTGACCGAAAGCTCCTTGAGATAGGGCAGCTTTTGCTCGATGCCCCGCAGGTTGCCGCCGAAGTAGTCGCGGTTTTTCACCTCGCCCGTCTCGTCGGGCAGATAGCACGGCTCGTCGAGCGGGTCGTCGTGAAAGACGCGGTCGGCATACTGCGAGCGAAGCACGCCGCCCCCGCCCACAAAAAACCGATCGGGAAAGATCTGGTACATCGTGCCGCCCGCCCAGCCCTCGGGCGCGCGGTAGGCGCTGTCGTATACCGTCAGCTGATACTTCCCCGTCTCGGGGAACCGCTCGCCCTCGACGACGACATAATAAAAGTAGAGCCCGACTGCGAGGTCGTCGAGCGTGCAGACGCACGAGCCGCCGTCGGGCGTCATCGCGCGCGCCGCGGGCTCTTCGCCGTCGCGCGCGAGCCAAAGCTCGCCGCCCGCCCCCTCGCCGCAAAGGGCCCTGAACTCGACCGGGCAGCCCGAAGCCGCCGCCCCGACGGGGCGGCGGCAGCGCATATCTCTCGGGTCAAAGTAAGCCATGTCGCCTTACCTTACGGGGTGCAGGTGCCAAATGTTCTCGGCGTACTCGGTGACCGAGCGGTCGGCCGAAAACACCCCCGCGTTCGCGATGTTCATCAGGGACATCCTGTTCCAGGTGTCGGGGTCGAGATAGGTCTCGGACACCCGCTGCTGCGCCTTGATGTACGCGTCGAAGTCGGCCAAAACCATATAGGGGTCCTGGTTCATGAGGTTGTTTGCGATCTCGACGTACTTGTTGCCGTCAAAGCCCGCCGAGATGAAGTCGAGCACCCGCTTTATCTCGGGGTTGTTGTTGTAGTATTTTATCGGGCTGTAGCCCGCCTTTTCGCGCAGGGCCTCCTCCTTGGTCATCCCGAACAGGAAGAAGTTGTCCTCGCCGCACGCGTCGCGTATCTCGACGTTCGCTCCGTCGAGGGTGCCGATGGTGAGCGCGCCGTTTATCATCAGCTTCATGTTGCCCGTGCCGCTCGCCTCGGTGCCCGCGAGGGAGATCTGCTCGGACACCTCGGCCCCCGGCATCAGGATCTCGGACACCGTGACGCGGTAGTCCTCGAGATAGGCGATGCGCAGCTTGTCGCGCACCTGCTTGTCGTTTCCGAGCATCTCCTGAAGCCCGCACAGCAGCCTTATCATCTGCTTTGCCATGTAATAGCCGGGCGCGGCCTTGGCGCTGAAGAGATAGGTCCTCGGCACAAAGTCGGCGTTGGGGTTATCCTTGAGCGTCAGGTACTGGTGGATGATGTGCAGCGCGTTGAGGTGCTGCCGCTTGTACTCGTGCATCCTCTTCGCCTGCACGTCAAAGATCGACTCGGGGTTGAGGGGATGCCCGAGGGTCTTCTCGGCAAACCGCGCGAGGCGTTTTTTGTTCTCGAGCTTGACCTCGGCGAGGCGCCGAAGCACCGTCGTGTCGTTCTTATACCGCTCAAACTCCTTGAGGGCGGAGGCGTCCTTTTTAAAGCCCTCGCCTATCGTGTCGCACAAAAGGCTTGTGAGCCCCTCGTTGTGCTGAAGCAGCCAGCGCCGGTAGGCGATGCCGTTGGTGACGTTGGTGAACTTCTGCGGGGAGTAGATGTAGTAGTCGTGGAACACCTCGTCCTTGATGATCTCGCTGTGGATCTTCGCGACGCCGTTCACCTTGCCCGACATGTAGACGCACAGGTTCGCCATGCGCACGCTGCCCTCGCCGATGATGCTCATGTAGGATATCTTGCCCTGATCGCCGGGGAACGACTTTTCGAGCGCGATGCGAAGCCGCCTGTCCATCTCCTCGATGATTTGATAGATGCGCGGCAGAACCATCCTGAGCATGTCGCAGTTCCACTTTTCGAGCGCCTCGCTCATGACGGTGTGGTTGGTGTAGTTGAACACGCGGTAGACGATGCTGTTCGCGTGCTCCCAGGTGTAGCCGCACTCGTCGAGCAGGATCCGCATCAGCTCGGGCACCGCGAGGGTCGGGTGGGTGTCGTTGAGCTGTATCGCGACCTTTTCGGGCAGGTTCTCGAGCGTGCCGTACTGCGACAGATGCTTTTTGACGATGTCGTTTATCGACGCGCTGCACAGAAAATACTCCTGCTTGAGCCGCAGCACCTTGCCCTCGTGGAAGTTGTCGTTGGGGTACAGCACCTTTGAGATGAGCTCGGCATCGATGTTCGCCCGCATGGCGGAGGCATAGTCGCCGCGGTTAAAGCTCTCCATGTCCATGCCGGGGGACTTTGCCTTCCACAGGCGAAGCCGCGAGACACCGGGCGAGTTGTAGCCCGAGATGTACATGTCGTAGGGCACCGCCAAAACGGTCTTACAGTCCTTGTACTCGACGTGGTGATAGTTGTTGTCCCACTTCTCCTCTATCCTGCCCTCAAAGCTTATCTCGACGGCTTCGTCCTTCTTTTCGTCGAGCCACACGTCGCCGTAGGGCAGCCAGTCGTCGGCGACCTCCTGCTGCCAGCCGTCCACCAGCTTCTGCTTGAAGATGCCGTACTCGTACATGATCGAATAGCCCGTCGCGGCGTAGTTCATGGTGGCGAGCCCGTCGAGATAGCACGCGGCGAGCCTGCCGAGGCCGCCGTTGCCGAGGCCCGCGTCGGGCTCGAGCTCGTACAGCTTGTCGAGCGACACGCCCATGCCCGCCAGCGCGTCGCGCGCCGCGTCCTCCATGCACAGGTTGGACAGGTTGTTCTTGAGGGACCTGCCCACCAAAAACTCCATCGACATATAATAGACCTGCTTCGCGCCGAGGCCGTATGTCCTGGCCTCTCTTCTGCGCAGCTTGTCGTCGAGAATGTCGCGCACGACATAGCACAGGCTGCGGTAAATCTGCTCGTTGGTCGCGTGCTCGGGTATCGTCTCGAACTCGGCGTTGAGCTTGCGTTCTACCGCTCGTTTTATCCGTTCGGCGGCAATTGTTGACTGACTCACAATAATCACCCTTCGCTTGTAGATTTCTGTCTTGATATCGGCAGTAAAAATCACGCTCTGCCTTTTAATTATATCGTATATCTTCCGTCGTATCAACTTTTTTGTGTCGCCCTCGACAAACTATTTCGTCAAAACATCCAAAAAAGCGGAATATGCGTTTGTAATGACACGCATTTTGTATTATAATAAATTTAATCGTCCCGACATCGGGCGGCCGCGCCTCTCTTCCCCCGCGCCGCACGCAGGCCGACTCGGGGCATGCGGTACTTTGCGGCCCGAAACCGTTACTTTTTCACAAAAGAGGTTGTCAAAATGGCTGAAAACAGAATCCCACTCAACATCGCGGGCCTCAGCCTCGTCATAACCACCGACGAGGACGAGAGCTATGTCAAGGACATATCCGAGGAGATAAACGAGGACATCAAGGGCGTGCTCGAGGCAAACCCCGGCGCGTCGGTGACGAGCGCGGGCCTTTTGTGCGCGCTCGACTACCTTGACGAGTGCAAAAAGGCAACCAAAAGCGCGAACAGTCTGCGCAGTCAGATAAAGGACTATCTCGCCGACGCCGCCAACGCCAAGATGATGTTTGACGACGAGCGCAAGCGCACAAGCGAGCTGGACGCCGAGCTTCAGGCGCTGCGCAGCCACCTCACCCGCCTCGCGTCGGACGCCGACACCTCGGGCGCGCTCGAGCGTCTCAAGGCCGAGCTGTCCGACTCGGCGGCCGAGCTCTCGCGTGTGCGCAAGCAGGCGGCCGAGCAGGCGGCACAGGGCAAGACGCTCGCGGAAAAGGCCTCGGCGATGAGCGACTACATATCGAGCCAGGACAGGGAGATCGAGCGCCTCAACCTCGCCGCGGCCGAAAAGGACAAAAAGCTCGCCGCGGCGGCCGAACAGCTCTCGGTGCTGGCCGAGCAGCTTAAAAAGTCGGACGAGCGCTTGAAGGACCTTCAGTCGGAGGCGGACAGGCTCGCGGGCGAAAACGACGCGCTGCGCGCCGACTGCGCCGACAAGGACGACATCATCGACAAGCTCAAGGCGGTGGCGCTCGACAAGATAGCGGCGATGAAAAACGCCGCGTCCGCGGAGGCGGCAAAGGCCCCTTTTGACGCCGCCGGGGAGGCACAGCCGACCCGGCCCGACGGTGCAGACGACAAAAAGGGCGGGGAGGCCCCGAGCACCGCGCCCGAAGGGGCCGGGCAAAGGCAGACCCTGCCCGCGCAGGACGGCGCGCCCGCCGCACAGCCCGAAACGCGCGCCGACGACCCGTTCCCCGGTATGAAGATCGAACAGAGCGACCTGACGCTCGGCTTTGAGGGCAGCGCCTCGTCAATGGACGCCCCGCTCGAGGAGATCCCCCTGCCCGACTCGCATCTGCAAAAGCTTGAGGAGCGGGTGCAGCGCGCCGAGGACGATCTGTCCCGCCCCGACGCCGACTATGTGTTCAAGGACGACATAAGCGACATCCTCGACACCCGCGAGCCGCTTGACGAGAACAACCTGCCGCTCGACGACGGCTTCGGCACGCCCGCCCCCGGGCCCGCGGACGCCGCGCCGAGGAACGAGGGCGCGCGGCAGCCGCGCGACGGCGAGGGACATGACGCGGGCGGCCTCGGCGGGTCCCGCTTTAACGAGACCTTTGCCCCGCGGGAGGAAAAGCGGGAGGAAAAGCGCGGCCTGTTCGGCAGGCACGGGCGCCGCAGGGACGAGGGGCGCGACACCCCCGACGACTCGTTCGGCGGGCATGACGACGACAGCGCCTTTTCGCAGGGCGGCGACCTGCTGATGCGCGACCCCGTGAACCTCGAGGACATCATCGAAAACCTCGACGACGAGGACGACATGCCCAATCTCAGCTGGATTAAGGACATCCGCTGAGCGATTTTGCGTTAAAAACCGCCTCCCGCCGGGGGACAGCATCAAAAAAGCCCGGGCGGCGGGGCAACGCGCGTGCCGCAAGGCCGAACGGCGAGATCAAAACGGCGGGGCGGTTCGTCCCGCACGACCCGTTAAAAGAGGACACCCCCTATGCAGCTTAAGGTAAAAAAACTGAGGGACGGCGCGGCCCTCCCCAAGCGGGCGAGCGTCGGCGCCGCGGCGTACGACCTGTGCGCGCTGTGCGAGCGGCCCGTCGTGATAAAGCCGGGCGGGCGCGCCCTCATCCCCACGGGGATAGCGATCGAGCTGCCCTGCGAGCGCTATGTCGCGCTGCTCTTTTCGCGCAGCGGCTTCGGCGTGAAGCACGGCGTCAGCCTGTCCAACTCGGTGGGCGTCATCGACAGCGACTACCGCGGCGAAATTCACGTCGGGCTCATCAACCACGGCGAGGACGATTTCACGGTGCAAAACGGCGACCGAATCGCCCAGCTCGCCGTTCTGCCGGTCGAGTGCCCCGAGATTGTCGAGTGCGACGAGCTCTCGGGCTCCGAGCGGGGCGAGGGCGGCTTCGGCTCAACCGGGATAAGATAGGGCCGGGCTTCCCCTGTGTTCGGGCGATTGGAGGACGTGCCAGCGCCGGCTGACGGACGGATTGTGCCCTTAAGCCTCCCCTGTGTAAGGGGGGCTTGGGATACAGCAAGTCCTTAAGCCTGCACCCATCTCTCGGATTCCGGGCCCTTTAGGCTCCCTTGTGTAAAGGGAGAGTCGGCCGGTCGGGCTTAATCGGAACGATAGCCCGACACTCCGCGCGGGTAGATGCGCGTCGTAATCGGTACGACGGCCGACACAACTCGCGGGAATATGCGAGCCGTGTCACGAAGTGACTGAGGGATTGTCTGAGAAAGTCTTGCCGCTTGAAAAAACTTTCTGTCGCAATCCCTGCTCGCTGCTTGCAATCCCCCCGCCGCTCCGCGGCCCTCCCCTCCTTTACATAAGGGGGGAGCTTGGATCAGCAGACCCTAACGCTTAAACATTCCCCTCGGGTGGCCTGCCCTTAAGCTTCCCCCGTGGGGGGAAGCTGTCAGCGCAGCTGACTGATGAGGGGGTAGCTGAGCCTCCGCGCTTGACTTCATCCCCGTCCAAAATAACGGCTCCCTTCACCCCTCATCCACCGCGGGACGGTCCCCCTTCCCCCGAGGGGGAAGGTTTCCGGGCCCTAAGGCTTTCACCTACACCCATCCCTCAGGTCGCGGGCCCTTGAGGCCCCCTTACACAGGGAGGGCGTCGGCGCCTTTAAAGCATTTTTCCATACCCATAACCCATAAACAACCGCAGGATACCCCTTGACGATGAAGAAAAACTTTTTATTTGCATTTTATGTCATTTCAGGCATTGTGATCGGCAGCCTTTTGGCCGCGCTCGGCCACAGCGTCCGATGGCTGTCTTTTTTGGCCTTCGGCACGACGATCGGTTTCGGCGCGGGCGACCCCGCGCTGCTCGACCTCAGCGTGCTGAAGGTTTGGTTCGGCTTTTCGTTCGAGCTGACGGTCGCGCACATCATCACCATCGGCCTCGCGCTGTGGCTCTACTACCGCAAAAAGAGGAGGTAGTCGAGCAATGAAGTTAATTCTCGCCTCTGAGAGCCCCCGCAGACGGGCGCTCTTTTCCCTCATCACCGACGACTTTATCTCGATCACCTCGGATGTCGACGAGAGCGTCGTCGTCTGCGACTCCGCGGCCGAGCTGTGCCGTGCGCTCGCGAGGCTCAAGTGCCTCGACGTCCGCGCCCGCAACGCGGACGCCGCCGTTGTCGGATGCGACACGGCGGTGAGTGCGGGCGGGCGGGTGCTCGGCAAGCCCCGCTCCCGGGACGAGGCCCGCGAGATGCTGCGCCTGCTCTCGGGCGCGACCCACAGCGTGTTCACCGGGGTGTTTCTCGCGACGCCCGACACCGAGCAGGGTTTTGTATGCGAGACCGAGGTCGAGTTCTTTGCGCTCACCGATTCGGAGATCGAGCGCTATATCGCCACCGACGAGCCTTATGACAAGGCGGGCGGCTACGGCATACAGGGCGGCGCCGCGCGGTTTGTAAAGGAGATCCGGGGCGATTACTTCAACGTCATGGGGCTTCCCGTTTCACGGCTCTGCCGCCTGCTCGCCTCCGCCGGGGTGATAAGCCGCTGACTTGTGCGTCTGCGCCAACTTCTTTGACATTTTAATCGCGATTTTACATATAATAAGCACAAAAAAGCTGTACTGTTCGTCCGTTTTGTGGTAAAATGATAGTGGAAGCTTATCCGCTTCGGCTTTCGCGCCCGAGCAGGCGAAGCTTTCGTCAAGCTCGCTCAAACCGGCTTAAGGGCGTTTTTCTCTGCCCTTTCGCCTAAAAATAACGGCAAACGCTTCGCAGGCGGCAAAGCATCCCGTCCGCCGCGCGTTTTTCAACTTGTAAGAGGTAAAAACAGACATGGGCATTGTCACTATGGCGACGTCGGCCCGCGACGGCATCGGCAAGACGACGTCGTGCGTCTTTCTCGCCGACGCCCTCTCGCAGGGCGGCAAAAGCACCCTTATCGTCGAGCTCGACAGCAGGCTGCGAAGCCTTGACATAGCAAGCGGCGTGTTCGGCAGCGCCGTGTACGACCTGCACGACATCTTCGCGGGAAGGTGTTCGGTCGAGAGCGCCATCATCAAGGCGCCCTCCCCCCGCTCGGGGGTGTTTGTGCTGTGTGCGCCCTACCGCGCGGACGAGATCGACCCCAACATGTTTTTAAAGCTGTGTACCGTCCTAATCGACAAGTTCGACCGCGTCATCGTCGACACCTCGTCGATGTGCCCCGCGGCCGTCGCGGCGTCCACCCTCGCGATGAACACCCTGCTCTTCGCCTCCGCCGACCCCGTCGGCGTGCGCGACGGGCGCATCCTCTACGAGCAGCTGTGCGACATGAGCGTGCCCGACATACGCCTTGTCATCAGCCGTGTCGTCCCCTCGCGCATGGGCAAAACGGTGCCGCACCTCGACTACTGCATTGACAACATCGGGGCGCAGCTCATCGGCGTCATCCCCGAGAGCGACCTCGTCGCCGTCTGTTCCGCCTCGGGCAAAAAGCTGCCCGAAAAGACCGCCGAGATAAAGATTTTCAAAAATATCGCCGCACGCATGGAAGGCGCGGACATACCTCCCGCAGTGAAGTAGCGAAAATAAAGAAAGGGAAGTCAGAAAAATGAACATTGCTCTGTTGGCGCACGACTCCAAAAAAGAACTTATGGTTCAGTTTTGTATCGCCTATTGCGGTATACTGTCTCAGCACAACCTGTACGCCACCGGTACCACGGGAAAGCTTGTCGCCGAAGCCACCGGCCTCCCGATTATCCGCTTTCTGTCGGGCGCGCAGGGCGGCGACCAGCAGATAGGCTCGCACATCGCGTGCAACGAGATAGACCTTCTGCTCATGTTCCGCGACCCCATCACCGCCAAGGAGGCCGAGCCCAACGAGTTCAACCTGCTGCGGCTGTGCGACGTGCACAACATCCCCGTCGCGACAAACATCGCCACCGGCGAGGTTCTTATACACGGGCTCGAGCGCGGCGACCTCGATTGGAGAAACATCGTCAACCCCAAAAGTCTGTAGGGCCGGCGGGGCACGGACATTCCGAGAAGGGGCGTTCCCCCGTTTAAAACGGGCGCACAGACTTCGCGCCTTTGGGCTTTCCGGGCGGCCTTTGCGCCCGAAAGCCCCGCCGTATTTTCAGGCCAAAACCCAAAATTTCGGGCGGGTTTTAATGTACTATGCCTAAAGCTCCCCTAAACGGGAGCTTTTTGACTGAAAGGAATATCTGTATCATGGCTCTTATTACAAACGCGCCGCGCGGCACGCAGGACGTGCTGCCCGACCAAAGCTACCGCCTGCAATACGTCGAGCGCCGTCTGCATGAGATATGCCGCCGCTTCGGCTACCGCGAGATCCGCGTACCCACCTTTGAGCACACCGAGCTGTTCGCGCGCGGGGTCGGCGACACCACCGACGTCGTCGGCAAAGAGATGTACACCATGACCGACAAGGGCGGGCGCTCGATCACGCTGCGGCCCGAGGGCACCGCGGGGGTGGCGCGGGCGCTCATCCAAAACGGGGTCCTCGCGGGCCCGCTGCCCGTGCGAAGCTACTACCTCATGTCCTGCTTTCGGTATGAAAAGCCCCAGTCGGGCAGGCTGCGCGAGTTCCACCAGCTCGGCATCGAGCTGTACGGCTGCGAGCGCCCCGACGCCGACTGCGAGGCCGTCCGCGTCGCGGCGGCCGTCCTCGGCGAGCTCGGGATTAAAAACGTGCGGCTCGAGATAAATTCGATCGGCTGCAAAAGCTGCCGCCCCGCCTACCGCGAGGCGCTGTACAACTATTTTGACGCGCGCAGGGACGAGCTGTGCGACACCTGCCGCGAGCGTCTCGAGCGCAACCCCATGAGGATCATCGACTGCAAAAGCCCCGTCTGCGCGGCGATAGCGCAGGGCGCGCCGAGCGCGCTCGACTATCTGTGCGACGACTGCCGGGAGCATTTTGAGGCTCTTAAGGCCATGCTCGACGAGGCGGGCATACGCTATACCGTCAACCCGCGCATCGTGCGCGGCCTCGACTACTACTCGCGCACGGTGTTCGAGTTCGTGCACGAGGCGGCGGGCTCGCAGGGCACCGTGTGCGGCGGCGGGCGGTACGACGGCCTCACCGAGATCCTCGGCGCGCAGCCCGTGCCCGCGATAGGCTTCGGGATGGGCATCGAACGGCTGCTGTCGGTGCTCGAGAGCGAGGGCATCGGGATCCCCGAGTCCCCGGGGCCCGCGGTGTTCGTCGCAAGCGTCGGCGAGCGGGCCGCGGCCGAGGCGAAAAGGCTCGTCTTCGCGCTGACGTCCCTTGGCGTCGCGGCGCAGTACGACATAAACGGCCGCAGTCTCAAGGCGCAGATGAAGTTCGCGGACAAGCTGCGCGCGCAGAACACCCTTGTGCTGGGCGACGACGAGATCGACCGGGGCCGCGCGGTGCTGCGCAGCATGACCGCAAAGGATGAAACGCCTGTCGAGCTCGACCCCGCGCGGCTTGCGGCCGCACTCGGGAAGACAGCAGGGCAGGATTTTTAACATACAAGGGAGTTGTTTAAAATGGACACAATGGGAACCATGCGCCGCACGCACTACGCGCGCGACATCCTTTCGGCGCGCGAGGGCGACACGATCGTCGTCGCGGGGTTCATCGCAAAATCGCGCGACCTCGGCAACCTCATCTTCGCCGACCTGCGCGACGTCACCGGCATCGTGCAGCTGGCGTTTGACAACGACACCGACAGGGAGGTCTTCGCAAAGGCGAAGACCCTCAGAAGCGAGTACACCGTCATGGCGAAGGGCGTGCTTCGCGAGCGCTCGAGCAAGACGGACAAGATCGAGACGGGCCGGTGGGAGATCGCCGTCGACGAGCTCAAGATTTTGGGCGAGGCGCAGACCCCGCCGTTCGAGATACGCGACGAGGTGTCGGTCAGGGACGACCTCGCGCTGACCTATCGCTACCTCGACCTTCGCCGTCCCTCCCTCGCCGCAAAGATCGCCGCGCGCCACCGCATCACCCAGATAGCGCGCAGCTATTTCGACTCGCAGCACTTTCTCGAGATCGAGACGCCCACCCTCGTCAAGTCGACCCCCGAGGGGGCGCGGGACTATCTCGTCCCCTCCCGCGTGCAGCCGGGCAGGTTTTACGCCCTGCCGCAGTCGCCCCAGCTGTACAAGCAGCTGCTGATGGTCGCGGGCTTCGACCGCTATATGCAGATAGCCCGCTGCTACCGCGACGAGGATCTGCGTGCCGACAGACAGCCCGAGTTCACCCAGATCGACCTTGAGATGTCGTTCTGCGACGTCGACGACATCATCGAGGTCAACGAGGGCTTTTTAAAGACGGTGTTTAAAGAGATTGCGGGCGTCGACATCAAGCTGCCGCTGCCGCGCATGACCTGGGCCGAGGCGATGAACCGCTTCGGCTCGGACAAGCCCGACACCCGCTTCGGCCTCGAGCTGCACGACGTTTCGGCCCTCGTCAAGGGCTGCGGCTTCTCGGTGTTCTCGGGCGCCGTCGCCGCCGGGGGCAGCGTGCGCGCAATAAACGCCAAGGGCCTCGCCGACCGGCTCACCCGCAAGGAGATAGACAAACTCGGCGAGTTTGTCAAGACGTACAAAGCCAAGGGCCTCGCCTACACAAGGGTCACGGCGGACGCCCGCACAAGCAGCTTTGAAAAGTTCCTCACCCCCGAGGAGGTCTCGGCGCTCGACGCGGCGCTCGGCGTCGAGCGAGGCGACGTCGTCTTTGTCGTCGCCGACGCCAAAAACGAGGTCGTGTGGGATTCGCTCGGCGCGCTGCGCGTCGAGCTCGCCCGGCGCTTCGACCTCATCGACCCCGACCGCTACGACCTGCTTTGGATCGTCGAGTTCCCGCTGTTCGAGTACAGCGAGGAGGACGGGCGCTGGTACGCCAAGCACCACCCGTTCACGAGTCCTATGGACGAGGACATCGACAAGGTCGAAAGCGACCCCGGCGCCTGCCGCGCCAAGGCCTATGACATCGTGATAAACGGCAGCGAGGCGGGCGGCGGCTCGATAAGGATAAGCAACCCCGAGCTGCAGCGGCACATGTTCAGGGCGCTCGGCTTCACCCCCGAGCGCGCCGAGGCGCAGTTCGGCTTCCTCATCAACGCGTACAACTACGGCGCGCCCCCGCACGGCGGCCTCGCATACGGGCTTGACCGGCTGACCATGCTGCTTCTTAAAGAGGACAACATCCGCAACGTCATCGCCTTCCCCAAGGTGCAGACGGCAAGCGAGCTGATGTCGGGCTGCCCGGACACCGTCGACGACGCCCAGCTTGAGGAGCTGCACATCCGCTCCACAGCCGGGCCGAAGGGGGAGGAACAATGAAAATCGCCGTCATAACGGGCGCATCGTCCGGCATGGGGCGCGAGTTTGCGCACAGGCTGTGCCGCGGCGAGCGCTTTGACGAGGTTTGGCTCATCGCGCGGCGGGAGGAGCGGCTGCGCGAGCTCGCGGGCGAGCTCCCCTGCAAGGCACGGGTGCTGCCGCTCGACCTCACCGAAAAGGCCGGCTTCGAGGACTACCGCAGCGCGCTCGCCGACGCGAAGCCCGAGATATCGGTGCTTGTCAACGCAAGCGGCTACGGCCGCTTCGGCCTCACCGACGAGTATCCCTTAGACGACTATTCCGACATGATCGACCTCAACGACAAGGCGCTCGTCAACATGACGATGCTGAGCCTGCCCTACATGGCAAAGGGCTCGCGGATTATCGAGCTCGGCTCGCTCTCGGCGTTCCAGCCGGTGCCCTACATCAACGTGTACGCGGCGTCCAAGGCGTTTGTGCTGAGCTTCTCGAGGGCGCTCGCCGCCGAGCTCAAGCCGCGCGGCATCTCTGTCACCGCCGTCTGCCCCGGCTGGGTCAAAACCGAGTTCTTCGACCACGCCGAAAAGGACAAGAGCGCCGTCACCTACTACAACATCATGAGCAGCGCCGCCGACGTCGTCGAAAAGGCGATAAAAGACAGCCGCAAGGGCAAGCAGGTGTCGGTGTACGACTGGCGGGTGCGCGCGCAGGTTCTCGCAGTCAAGCTGCTGCCCCACAGCCTCGTGATGAAGGTCTGGCTCAAACAGCAGGGCCACAACAGATAACGCGCTGCAAACCCCGTATCCCCCAAAACAAAACTCGGAGGTATAACATGGCAAAAAAACGCAACATCATCGTCGGTCAGTCGGGCGGCCCCACCGCCGTCATCAACTCCAGCCTCGCGGGCGTCTACAAGACCGCCAAGGAGAGGGGCTTTAACAAGGTGTACGGGATGCTGTACGGCGTCCAGGGCTTTTTGGACGAGCAGTATGTCGACCTGTCCACACAGATCCACTCGGACATCGACATCGAGCTGTTAAAGCGCACCCCCTCGGCGTTCCTCGGCTCCTGCCGCTACAAGCTGCCCGAGATCCACGAAAAGCCCGAGACCTATGAAAAGCTGTTCTCGATCATGGACAAGCTGCAGATCGAGGCGTTTATCTACATCGGCGGAAACGACTCGATGGACACCATCAAAAAGCTGTCCGATTACGCGATTCTCAAGGGGCACAGTCAAAAGTTCCTCGGCGTGCCCAAGACCATCGACAACGACCTCGCGCTCACCGACCACACCCCCGGCTTCGGCAGCGCCGCAAAGTACATCGCCGCCTCCACCAAGGAGATTATCCGCGACGCGCTCGGCCTCACCTATAACAAGGAATCGATCACCGTCATCGAGGTGATGGGGCGCAACGCGGGCTGGCTCACCGGCGCGACCGCCCTCGCAAGGACACCCGACTGCGACGGCCCCGACGCCATCTATCTGCCCGAGACCGTCTTTGACATCGACAAGTTCCTCAAGACCACCAGGGATCTTTTGAAGAAAAAAAACTCGGTCGTCATCGCGGTGTCCGAGGGCATCAAGCTCGCAGACGGCCGGTATGTGTGCGAGCTGTCGGGCGGCGGCGAGTACGTCGACGCGTTCGGCCACAAGCAGCTTCAGGGCACGGCGGCCTATCTCGCAAGCTTCCTCGGCGCCGAGATCGGCTGCAAGACCCGCAGCGTCGAGTTCTCCACCCTGCAAAGAAGCGCCTCGCACATGGCGTCCCGCGTGGACGTGGACGAGGCGTTCATGGTGGGCGGTGCGGCGGTCAAGGCGGCCGACGAGGGCGACACCGGCAAGATGGTGGTCATCGACCGCGTCTCGGACGACCCCTATCAGAGCGCTGCGGGCATCTACGACGTCCACAGGATAGCCAACCACGAAAAGCTTGTCCCCCGCTCCTGGATGAACCGGGACGGCAACTATGTGACGCAGGAGTTCATCGACTACATCGAGCCGCTTATCCACGGCGACTATCAGCCCTTCATGGTCAACGGTCTGCCCCAGCACCTGGTGCTCAAGAAAAAGTGATCGCAGGACAATCGGCAGCAGAAAAAGGCAAAAGCATATACGGCCGAATAATCAAAACCGCGCGTTGAACGCGTGGCTTGAACAGGGCTTATAGGGCCTATCTCCGGCGGCGGCCCCTAAAGGGGGCGCCGAAAAAGAGCTTCAAGCACACTTTTTGCACTGCAAGTCCCCTGTTCGGGGACTGAATACCGTAGACTGACCTATCATATTAGCTCTTGTATTTTGCAAGGACGCGACATACTTTTTAGTATGTCGCGTCCTTGGCTTATGCTGAAGCATTTTACCCACTCCCGGTGCACCCGAGGGTTTTCTCCTGCCTATTCGGCGTCAACAGAAAGGGCAGGGCAAACCGTTTGGGTCTGCCCTGCCCTTTAACGTTTTTACGGGCGTGAAGAACTGAAGATATATCCTGAGACCCCTGCCGCGCTTATAGTCGAACGATGCGCGGCAGGGGTCTCATATCCTCGTGAATCCTACCGAGTGTAAAAATGCACGACACTCGGCAGGGTTCACATGTTCCCGCGAATTGTGCCGCATTTCCGTACCTCTAACATGCGGCCGCCCTACGGGAATATGCAGGGCGCGCCGCGCGGAAGATGAACGACGCGCGGGTACGGGGGCTCGCTGCAAATTCTGAATTACTTTCGTACCATCGCGGCGTTTTCGCGCTCTGATTTCACACGGAAAGGCCATTCTTTAGGCTCCCTTGTGTAAAGGGAGAGTCGGCCGGTCGGGCTTAATCGGAACGATATCCCGAAAGGCGCATGATATCGCGCCGAATGTCAAATGTCCGTTCCGTTTACATTTGACCACTCCGCGCGGGTAGATGCGCGTCGTAATCGGTACGACGGCCGACAGGGTTCACAAACTCCCGTGAATTCTGCCGCATGTCCGTACCTTTAACATGCGGCCAACTCGCGGGAATATGCGAGCCGTGTCAGCGAAGCTGACCGAGGGATTGTCGCCCGAAAGCCTCGCTGGCTTAACATGCTTTCTGTTGCGCTTCAGCTTACCCTTGCAATCCCTCCGCCGCGGCTTGCGCCTCCCCCCTTTATACAAACCCTGCATACTCCCGCAGGACGCGCCGCGCAGCCCTTCCTATTACGCGGCGCGGCAAGGGGCGGGCTTTAAAGTGACCTTGCCGCAAGCCCGCACGTCCTGCGGCAAAATACCCGTTCAAAACACGCGGACTACACGAAAGGCGGAGGCTCTGTCCCTCGTCTCAGCCCGCATTTGCCCGCAGCTCGTTCAGCCGCGCGGCGCTCTCGACGGGAATAAGTATCACGCCGCCGCTGCCGTCGTGCGAGACATAATAGGCATCTGTGCTTCCGTTGAAGTAGTAGACCAGGTTGTCCCAAAACAGCGGCATGCACTCCTCCGCAAAGTAGTCGTCAATGCGAAGCATAAAGACCAGATCCACGTCCTGCTCGATGAGATAATCCGCAAAGTCCTGCCTGTCCACCTCGATGTCGTACAGCCCATCGTGCTCGCTGCCCGGCTTCACAAAGTTCCCGCCGCCCATCATTTCGACGGTATAGGCGGGCATCATCTCATAGTTGAAGACAAATGCCTCGCCGCCGTTTGAGCCCTGGCACACAAAGTATATCCTGTCATCGGGGGTGAGGCCGTCAAACGCCTTGACCTTCTCCTCGATCAGCTGCCTGACTGCGCTCTTCCCGATGTCGATGGAACTGCCGAAAAAGATGTAGCCGGCCGGCTCTGACGGGCACAGGCCGAAGTGCAGGCCGACGATCAACAGGCATGCCGCTATTCCGCCCGCATTTTCGAAATATCGGTATTTCAGCCCACAGCAGCAAAGGATGACGCCGACATCCGCAATCATCCATCCTATGAGATAGGTGGAGATGTAGCGGTCAAACGACGTCAGCCTGGCCGAACGGGCAAACACCGCCGTATAGCAGTAGGTGTGAAAATAATAATATGCAAAGAAGCCCGCGCACATGACAAGCGCATATGCCGCGACCCGCGCAATCCTTTTGCCGGAACCGGTAAACAGGGACGCCGCAATCGGGAGGAGGGTGAGCAAAATCACCGTCACGCCAAAGCATGCAAAGGCATCGATTTGGTAGGTGAACAGCATGTCGTTCATCTCTTTAAAGAGGTCGTTGAAGAAGGGGTCCTTGCCCGCAAGTATCTCGAACACACTGTACTCGTATGACACCACCGCGCGCCTAAGCCCCGACGTCGCCGTAAAGTGCGCGTTCCAGATGAGATGGTTCGCCCTCGCGAGCACAATCAGCAGCAGCGGGTAGACCATGCTCAGCACCCTGCTCTCGCGCTTAAAGACCCGCTTTGTCGGCCGCTCGCCCGTCAGCGCCATGTCGACGAAGATGACACCCGCCGCAATCATGCCGAGCGCCATGCCCACGTCCTTTAACATCGGCAGCGACGCGATGGCCGAGGCCGTCGCCAAAAACTTGGGCCAGCCGTCGGCTTCACAGTGGAAGTGCATGAGCAGCGCGCCGCCGAACAGCGCCCCGAGCGGGATGTCGGAATAGACGGAACAGTACAGGATATTTTGCTCGAAGGAGTTCTTGAAGAAATACAGTCCCAAAAGAGAAAACGCGACGGCCGCCGCAATCGAGAGGACATGTTTCCACTCGATGTTCGCGAAGATGAGCGCCATGCACGCCATCAGCAGCATGTCGTAGGCGAGATAGACCTTCCACTCGGTGAACCCGATGCTCAGCGACTGCACAAAAAAACTCAGAACCGCCAAAAAGGGCGGATAGGACGTGCTGATGATGCTGCTCTCGACCAACGTGTACAACTGCCGCGCGGTCACCGTTATCTTGGCCGCAGGGCCCCAAAAGGTGAACTCATCCCACTTTCTGAACGCCGGCTGCCGTATCGCGAACATGACCGCAAACATCACCGTCGCGGCGATGAAAAACACCATGCCCGGCTTGAACAGCTCTTGTGCGACCTTTTTGACGCTCTCCTTTTTTATCGCAAAAAGATACACGGGGCAAAAGAGTGCGAACGCGTAGACCGCCCACACCGCGTACCCCAAAAGCCCGGCCATGCCGGTGAAGATCAAAAACAGGGTCACCGCGCACAGGGTGAACAGCGGCGCGGCCGCGGCGTTGAGCTTAAAGCGCGCCACAAAAAACATCGAGATAAAAACTATGCACAGCAGTATCGCCGCAATATCCACCTCAAAAGCCTCCATGTGACTTGAATTACTCTGCTCCTTAAGGGGTCTTAAAACCGCCCGAAGCAGTCTTTTGTTCCAAAAAAGCTGCCGCGGCCCCGCGCCGTGGCTTGGCCGCGCTTGCCCCTGAGGCTCGTCGGCGAAGAACTTTCTCGGGCCGCGGGCTCTTGGGGCTCGCTGTACAAGGGGGACTTTGGCCTACAGCAGCCTCTCCGTTCTCGGCAAGCCCTAAAGTATGCGCCTATCCCGTGGGCTGCTTGTCTTTGAGCCTCCCCTGTGCAAGGGGAGGTGTCGGGCATCGCCCGACAGAGGGGTTGTCAAGAACCTTCTTCAACTTGCTCCGGGAGCCAAACTCGTCCAAGACTTTTATCACAAACCCATCAATCCCCCCCGCCGCTCCGCGGCCCTCCCCCCCCCTTTGCACACGCCTCACATACTCCCGCGCGGTTAGGGGGGACTTGGACTCCCCGTCAGCAGTGCGTTACTTGAGGGCTGAGACGCTTTGTAAAAACATCAACACCCTCGGGAGGCGCGTCCCCCTCGAGGGGGACGCCGCATAAGGCCGCGCGGCGCG
>CAYSRC010000043.1:0-21584 GCA_964433495.1 uncultured Oscillospiraceae bacterium | reverse complement strand
AACGCTAGCCTGTCACGCTAGAGGTCGTGAGTTCGAGCCTCATCCGGGTCGCCAACGCTGTTGTAGCTCAGTTGGCAGAGCACGTCATTGGTAATGACGAGGTCGGCAGTTCGAATCTGCTCAACAGCTCCACGTCGGAGCAAGCGATACAAAGCTTGCTCCGACTTTTTATGTCCGAAAATCAGAGCGCGTGCCGCCGCTCCTCCTAAAAAAGGCCTCGAGTCTACTTCGCCTGTTCGCCTGCAAGCGCATGCCGCCGTGTTCTGCCTCGCGAATTTTTCGGCTTGTCTCAAAGCACGCCCGGTCTTGCCTTACTTTGCGCGCGGACGTTTGCTTTGAGAGCGCGCGCCGAAAGCTCTTGAGCCTTCCCGCGGCGCGTGAAAAAACGGATGTCAAGACGGCATTTGTCAAGGGGGATTTCGGCAAAAGATGTCCCTCAATAAACAGAAAGCTATCGCGCTGCCGACAGCCGGCAGTTCAACTCATAAAGCGCTGTTTTATTGGAATCCCACGTCAAACGCAGCATAGCGTCGCGGTAACTCAGTCATTCGCATTCAAGATGTTCGTCGGATAGTTTTATATCGTGAAAACACGCAAATGCAAAATGATACTCGGGCAGAACAAAAGTATCCCTTGGCCGGGGTTTTCGATGTTCTTCCGAAATAACATCTGCGGGGACACACGCCATTGAGACCGGCTTAGTTATTCTGTCCGCTTTAATCCCCGTTTCTTCCGAAATCTCCCGGGTTGCAGCTTCTGTCGGCGTTTCGTTATCTTCTCCGCCGCCCGCAACAAATTGCCATTGATCCCCATCTGCACGGTGAAAAACACAAAACCGTAAGTCGGGATCTCGTCTGTAGGGAATCGCCAATATCTGAAAGGGTGCTCTCATGTATTTATCTCCGCGAAACAGATTCGTCGATCGATACAAGCAAAGCATACCATCATTGCAAGCGGCTTTCAACTCTCATTTTGAGGAGGGCATCGGTGTCTGTTGAGAGCTTCGTCGTTTTTTGGCCGGTTGAGCGCGGGGCGCGCAGCTGTCCGCCGGGGCGATTATGCGCATTTTTGTCCGACTTTACGACCAAAGTTAAGCGCCAAAACCGATAACTCCTGTTTAACTCTCCGAAAATGGCGGATAGGGGACGTTTTGCGCCCGTTTGTTTTGACTTTGACCATGCGTTGTGCTAATATTTTCCTTTGGTGGGGTCAAAAAACTCCATTGCAAGCCATATTCTGCGCACTGTTTTTAAGAATAGCCTGCGTGAATAAATATAACGGAAGAAATTTACAGAGAATTAGGAGACAGGTTATGCCAAGTGAAAAGACGATAAAAAAGGCGGAGGCGGTCGGTCTGCGCGTGCCCGAGGTTCTGCTGCCCGCGGACGGGCTCAACTATGAGAAGTTCTCGGTCATCGCGTGCGATCAGTTTTCCGCCGAACCCGAGTATTGGGACAGGGTCGAGGCGTTTGTGGGCGACGCGCCCTCCTCTCTTAAAATGATCGTGCCCGAGGCGCGCCTTTTGCAGGGGCGCGGCGACGAGGATGTCGCGGCGAACATGCAGTCCGCGCTCGAGGGGAACGTGTTTAAAAGCATCGGCGAGGCGCTTGTGTATGTCGAGCGCGGGACGTCGGCGGGCACCCGCCGCGGTATAGTGGCGGCGATCGATCTCGAAAAGTATGACTTTAAAGAGGGCGGCAAAAAGCTTGTGCGCGCAAGCGAGGAGACGGTTGCCGACAGGCTGGCTGCGCGTGTTGAGATAAGGCGCAGCGCCCCCATCGAGCTGCCGCACGCCATGCTTCTCATCGACGATCCCGACGACGCCGTGATGAACGCGGCTTCGGCAGCGTCGGGACGCGAGGTCTACAGCTTTGACCTCATGGAGAACGGCGGGCACCTGTACGGCAGGGCGCTCTCGGACGACGAGGCAATTGACGCCGTGTGCAGCGCCCTCGGTGCGCTCAAGAAAAAGGGCGACGGCTTCCTCTACGCGGTGGGGGACGGCAACCACTCGATTGCAGCCGCAAAGCTCTGTTGGAACGAGCTCAAAAAAAACCTCACCGCCGAGCAGCGCAAGACCCACCCCGCGCGGTTTGTCCTGTGCGAGATCGTCAATCTTTACGACAGCGGTCTGTCGGTGCTGCCGATTCACAGGCTGCTCAAGGGCGTCGACAAAAAGACGGCGGCAAAGGAGCTCGGCGTCAAGGCCGGCAAGAGCTTCCCGGTTGAAAAGCTTCAGCCCGCGCTCGACGCATGGCTTGAAAAGCACCCCGAGGCCGAGCTCGAGTACATCCACGGCGAGGACGAGTGCCGCGAGCTCGGCAAGGCGAAGGACCGCCTTGCAATCCTCACCTCGTCGGTGGACAAGAGCGCGCTGTTTGACACCGTCCGCGAGAACGGCCGCCTTGCGCGCAAGAGCTTTTCGCTCGGCGAGGCGCGCGACAAGCGCTATTACCTCGAGGCGAGACGGATAAAGTGATTCGGATGCGCTGTGTTATGCGCGTTCCGTTCAATAAAGACAGGCGTATGCCCCGGGCCGTCGGCTCGGGGCATACACCTGTTTGGGGCAATAAGCGCAGGGAAGCGCTGTCAATCAGGGGCGCACGGCGTCGATTTTAAGGCCCGACGTATAGACAAGGAACGGAGCCAAGCGACGTGACCCGGCACGGCAAATCACCGCGCTTTACTCCCACTTTTCGTCAGGCGGCGAGTCCGGGGCCGCGGGATAAACGGCGGCCCGCCCGCCGCCCCGTTTCGGGCTCTTATTATATCATATCGGTGAATGTGAATCCCCCGAAATCACAGGCATTTGCCTGCGGTCACAGGGCTTTGATGGAATCCCTCAAAGCAGTTGAAACCGAATTTTTTTGTGATCCGCTCACCGAACCCTTTAATTAAACGTACATCGTTTTATTGATGCCCGCCCGGCTCACAGCGGAAGCCGTATTTTATGGGCAGCTTATTGTTGATATCCCGGTTACATGGTATAATCTAAGCCATGGGAAGGGGCAGATGACAGAATGAAACCTGTACAGATAACAGCTCTTGCCGCAATGGCGGCATTTTATATCGCGTACTTTACAAAAATGGTTTTACAGCATAGAAAGGGTGTGAAAACCGACCAAATCGGCAAGGGAATCAAGCCTCGAAAGGTGCTTGTCATCGAAAAACTGATGAAGACGGCGACCTGAGCCGTCGTGGTCATCGAGGCGGTCAGCATTATATGGAATTTTCGCATATGGAAATCCTCTTATACATGGATAGGCATTGGCGTTGCGGCGCTCGGCGTTCTCGTCTTTATTGCGGCCGCGGCGACGATGAGAGACAGTTGGAGAGCAGGCATACCCGAAAAGGACAAAACAGAGCTTGTGACAACGGGGATATACCGAATCAGCCGCAACCCGGCATTTCTCGGCTTTGACTTGTTATATCTGGGGCTGCTGCTTGCGTTTTTCAATTATCTGCATCTGCTTTTCGCGCTTTGTGCCGTTGTAATGCTTCATTTGCAGATTTTACAAGAGGAAAAATTCTTAACCGAAACCTTTGGAGAAAAGTATACCGAGTATAAAAAACACACCGGCAGATACCTTCTTTTTGACAGACCGTGTTCCAAAAAGAAAGCGATAACGGCAACGATATCGCTTGTGCTTTGCGCCGCGTTGGGCTTGGGCGGCTATGCGGTTTACGGCACGCGGCGGATGAGCAGATTGCCGGGGCTTACTTTTGCCGAGGCGCTTGCATACACCGCAAAGAACAACCCCGACGCCGTTATAACCGTCGGCATCATCAAAGACGGGCAGCTTTCCTACAAGGTGTACGGCTGCAACGGCGAGGAACTTCCCGCCCAACTGCATACATACGAGATCGGCTCTCTTACAAAGACCTTTACCGCCGCCCTGATAAGCAAAGCCGCCGGGGAGGGAAAGGTTGACCTTGAAAGCACAATAGACAGCTATCTGCCGCTTCCCGAGGGCAACGAATACCCGACGATCAAAGAGCTTTTGACGCATACGTCGGGATATAACGGATACTACTTTGAAGCCCCCATGGTTATCAATTTCCTTGTTGGCAGAAACGATTTTTACGGTATCACAAAGGAAACGGTGCTTGACAGGGCGGGTGAGCTGAGCATGGACGAGGAAGGATACGATTTTACCTATTCCAACTTCGGCTACGCGGTCTTGGGGCTTGTGCTTGAGGCGGTATATGACATTGATTACAAAACATTGGTAAATGATTTTGCGCAGAATGAATTGGGTCTGACGAACACCGAAATCTCGGCGGGGGACGGCGATCTCTGCAACTATTGGGCTTGGAAAGACGGAGATGCGTATTTGCCGGCGGGAGCTGTCACATCAAACATATCCGATATGCTTTCCTATGCACAAATACAGCTTGAAAACGATCCGTACTTTTCCGAGTGCCACAGGAGCCTTGAAACGATTAACGCAGCTCCCGAGTCCTACGAGGCTTTGGGTATCCGTATGGATGAGATCGGGATGTCCTGGATTATAGACAATGAGAACGGCATAATATGGCACAACGGCGGCACGGGGGATTTCAACAGCTATCTCGGCTTTAACCCCGAAACGGGAACGGCAGTGGTGATCCTGTCAAATCTCCCGCCGGGTTACAGGATCCCCGCAACGGTATTGGGCGCAAAGCTATTGGCAGAGCTTGATGGATAACATAAAGAACACCCGGCAGGACGTCGCAAAATCCTGCCGGGTGTTTCTTTGTCAATGCGGAGCGGGATCACCCCAGGGTGTACTTTTCGGCATAGTCGTTGTACGCGCTCAAAAACTCAGGGGGCTTGACCGTCTTGACGGTGCCGAGATATCTGTGGGTGTCAAACTCGGATTTCTCCGTCTCGATGATGCTGACCGCGATATTTGAGCAGTGGTCGGACACCCGCGAAGCGTTGGTGAGTATGTCGGTGAGGATAAAGCCCAAAACGATCGTGCACTGCCCCTGCTGCAGCCGGTCGATGTGCCTGAAGCGGATTGCCTCGGTGAGGCCGTCGATGACCTGCTCAAGCGGCTCAACGCGCTTTGCGAGCTGCGGACTGTCCGAGCAAAACGCCTCGGCGGTGACGGTGACGATCTCGCTGACGGCGTCGAGCAGAACCTTGAGCTCCGCCTTGGCGGCGTCGGAAAACACAAGCGCCTTTTGGTTCATCTCGACCGACGCCTCCATCAGCTTTTGCGCGTGGTCGCCTATTCGCTCAAAGTCGCCGATGCTGTGCAGCAGGTTGGACACCCGCCGTCCGTCCCTGTCGGACAGCTCGTGCGACGACAGCTTTACAAGAAAGGTGCCGAGCCTGTCCTCAAAGCGGTCAAGCCTGTCCTCGTCCTCGACGACCTTTGCCGCGGCGCGTCGGTCGGGCCGCTCAACAAGGGAGACCGAGCGCAGAAGGGAGTCCCGTGCGATGGTTGCCATCAGATTTGCGCGGCTTTTGCACTCGGCGACCGCGACGGACGGCGTCGCCAGCAGCAGGTCGGACAGAACCGTCTCCTCCTGTCCCTTTGCGGGCCTGTCGGGGATGATGCTGTCGGCAAGCCGCTCGAGCCTGCTCGAAAAGGGAAGCAGAACGAACGTCGTGAACAGGTTGAACGACGTGTGAACCAACGCGATCCCCGCCGGGGTGATGTCACGCGTCAAAAACGACATGTCGAACACAAGGCCCGCGGCGCAATAGAGCGACATGACAAGCGCCGTGCCGATGAGGTTGAACGAGATGTGGACGACGGCGACCTTTTTTGCGTTTCGTTCGACGCCCGCGCACGACATCAGCGAGGTCACGCAGGTGCCGATATTCTGCCCCATGATAATCGGGACGGCGGAACCGTAGCTCAGGCCGCCCGTGAGTGCGATCGATTGCAGGATGCCGACAGACGCCGACGAGCTCTGGATGACCGCGGTGACAAGGGTGCCGACAAGGATGCCGAGCAGGGGGTTCTCGCCGAACGCCGTCAGCATATTTCGGAACTGCGGGTCGTCGGCGAGCGGGGAGACGGCCCCGCTCATGGTGGACATGCCGACCATCAAAATCGCAAAGCCCATAAACACCGATCCGACGTCGTGTCGTCTGCCGTGCTTGCACAACATGATGAGCAGGATCCCGACGAAGGCGAGCAGCGGCGCGAAGTATTTGGGGTTGACGAGCTTGAGGATCGGGTTGTCCTCGCCGACGCCGATAAGGCTCATCAGCCAGGCGGTCATCGTCGTGCCGATGTTGGAGCCCATTATGACCCCGACGGTCTGCCCGAGCTGCATGATCCCCGAGTTGACAAGGCCGATGAGCATGACGGTGACCGCGGACGAGCTCTGTATGGCGGCTGTCACGGCCGCGCCGAGAAGCATCCCCATGTACGGGTTGGAGGTCATCCTTTTGAGGATGCGCTCAAGGCTGCCGCCGGCCATCTTTTCAAGACCCGCGGACATCGTGCTCATACCGAACAAAAAGTAGGCAAGACCGCCGAGCAGAAGAAAGACATTGAAGATATCCATTGCAGTTAACCTCTTGATGAAGCAGGGGGTTGTGTACGACAAACCGGGGGATAAACCAAACGTCATGTAATGACTGAATTGTCTGAGGGTGCGGCGAGCGGCCGCTTCGCGGTGCGCCCGGCCCGCCGACAGAGTATGTGTAAGGTATAATACACGGCGCGGGCGGGGGTTGAACGCTTGCAAAAATACAGAGGTTCCGTGCGTCCTGTGGGGACTGGTTTTTAAGCCATATAAAAACAGCTATACAGCCATTCGTCTATTCGTCAAATTTTCCGTGTCCGAACGCTTTTTCCCCTTCGGCGTCCCCCGCGGCAGCGGTCTCGCGCAGCCGACGATCTCTTATCTCCTGCTCGCTCGGCTGCTGCATATCCTCGAGGTGGGCCTTTACACGGCTTGCCTGCTCGTTGTCCTCCTTTAGCTTTTTGAGCTCTTTTCTCTTGTCGTTGCAAAACTTGATAAGGAACAGGATGACGAGCGTCAGGATTGTATAAACGATTGTCATCACCAATTGATCGGCCATCTGTTGACCTCCCATGAGAGATTGACGGACGGATAAAGTTCGAAACAAAATACAAAACCGTACAGAACCGTTATATAAAAATAATTCAGGTATGCCGTCCTGTCATCGGGGCGCTTTCGGCGTATCTGTCCTTACATTGCACACAATCCGCCCGCCGCGGCGCCCCCTTGCGGCATTTTGCCGACGGCTTTAGGCTGTCCGAACATATCCCATAATAATTATAATTTACGAAGCCATCAAAGTAAAGAACCAAATCAGCCTCGCCTCAGTTTTTGCGCCCGTCAAAGATACCCGAGGTTCTCGCGTAGTGAAAGATGTACTGCTGTGCAATCCCCGCATAGGGCAGCGCAAAATCGGGCAGCCCCCGGGGGAACAGCCGCTCCATGGCGCGCTTTATCCAAACATCCGCCGGAAACGCTTCAAGGCGTCCGAGACCGAAGAGAAGGGTACAGTCGGCGACCTTTTTCCCGACGCCCGTGATGGTCATCAGCATTGCTCGTGCGTCGTCGAGGTCGGCGGTCTTGAGAAAGGTCTCGTCGACAACGCCGCTGCTGCATTTTTTAGCCGCGTCGATTATGTACCTGTCCCTGAAGCCGCACCTGAGCGGGGCGAGCATATCGGGGGTGAGGGACGCGAGCCGCTCGGCCGAGGGGAAGGAACAGAACCCGCCGAGGTTGTCGCCGAAACGCTCGCAAAGGCGGTCAACGATGCCCGTGATGCGCGGGATGTTGTTGTTTTGGGAGATGATAAAGCTGCAAAGCGTCTCCCAAAACGGCTGGTTCATTATCCGTATCCCCGGGGCGTAGCCGATGGCTTCCTTTAGGGTAGGGTCGGCGGACAGGATCGCCTTTATCCCGCCGTAGTCGGCGTCGAGCCCGAGATACCGCTTAATCCACCCCGGGTAGTCGGCCGGCTCGCAGCCCTCGAAGGTGAGGTTGTCCCCGTCCTGCCTTATCGAGATGCGGCTCGTGCCGACGACCCCGTCGAAACCGCCCGCCCCGTTTTCGCGCCATCTGAAGCACTGCCCGCAGGTAAGGGTGTCGAAAAGCGAAAAGTCGGGAACCGAAACGGTAAAGGATTTCATGAGCCACCTCAATGCGTTTTGTGCGATAAGAATAAGGATAAATGATGGGGCGCGATTTGTCAAAGTCGGGATGAAGGATGTCGAAGAAACCGTCGGAGAGGTTGAAACACGGTCAAAACAGGGTCGACGTGTCCATGGGAACAGGCTTTTATCTTTGACAAAATCAACACATTTTGAACGGCGCGCTCTTCTTCGGCAGAAAAAAATTCGACCTGTTTTGACTTTTTGGCGTTTGCGGGGGATGTAAAAGGTTGCGCCGGGGGTAAATCATGGTATAATAACCTAAGCGGGTCGTCCGAAGGACGACCTTGCGGATGTGTAAGAATTACACATCCGCGGTTTGAGGCGCAGCCTCAAACCGCTTAGAACATTGCTGCGGGCAAATTCGGCAAAGCGGCGCCTTATTTGCTGCGGCGGCGATCCCGTAATAATAACCTTCCGTGCCATGAGGCTTTGCGACCGCAGAGGGCTCTATTTCCATGCGATCCGGCACAGTATTTTGCCATGAGCTCAAGCCCCCGGAACCCGAGGGATGAGTACAAGCTTCGGGACTTGTTGTAATCCAAGCCCCCCTTGTGTAAAGGGGGGAGGGCCGCGAAACGGCGGGGGGGATTGCAGGCGGCGAGCTAAATTGCAACATAAAGTATATTTATGGGTACAAGTCTTTGCGCAGTCAATCCCTCAGTCGACTGCGTCGGCAGCTCCCTTTGCACACACCCCGCATACTCTCACGGGGTATGCCGAACGCCGTACCGATTGCGTTCGGTAGGGGAGCCTCAAGAACTGCAACCCGAGGGACGGGTGCAGGCTTTAGGGCTTGAAAACTTTCCCCCGGCGTTAATAGGAACGACCGCCGACGCACCCTGCGGGGGAAGCGCAAGGGCCCGAAGCCCGAAAGATGGATGTGGGCTTAAAGACCTGCTTCATCCCAAGCCTCCCTTTACACATGCCTTGCATATTCTCGCAAGGTGTGCCGAACGCCGTATCGACAGCGTTTGGCGGGGGGCCAAAGGCCTTTGCCGAACTGTGTTTTCGCGGCAGGGGGTCTGAAATGTCGGAGCGCCGATTTGCACACGTATACACAGATTATATACATCGTCAGCATCACGTTCGGACGGCTGCATCGGAGGAGATAATTGGAAAACGCACAAAAGAGATTCGATAACGACATCGTGTGCGGCAAAAACGCCGTCGCCGAGATTCTGAAGTCGGATGTGCCGGTGGACACGGTTTTTGTCTCGTCGCCGGACGACAAATTTGTCTCTTATATCGTCTCGCTTGCAAAGCAGCGGGGGGCGGCGATCAAAAGGGTTCCCCCCGCAAAGCTCGAAAACCTGTGCGGAAGCGACAGGCATCAGGGGGTTGCGCTCAGGTGCTCGATGTGCAGCTACTGCGAGCTTGACGACATCTTCTTAAAGGCCGACAGCGCGCACGAGCCGCCCTTTATCGTCGTCTCGGACGGCGTTGAGGACCCGCACAACCTCGGCGCAATCATCAGGACGTGCGAGTGCGCGGGCGTCCACGGCATAATTATCCCCGAGCGGCGGGGCTGCGGCATCACACCCGCCGTTGTGCGGGCGTCGGCGGGCGCGTGCGGCCATGTCGGGATCCACCGCGCCAAAAACATTGCCGCCTGTATTGATGAGATAAAAAAGCGCGGCGTCTTTTGCTACTGTGCCGACATGGATGGGGAGAGCTGCTATGATACAGACCTGACCGGGGCGGTCGCGCTGGTGATCGGCTCGGAGGGGTTCGGTCCCTCAAGGCTTGTCAAGCAAAAGTGCGACGGTGTTGTCTCGCTTCCGATGAAGGGTATGATAAACTCGCTCAACGCGTCGGTCGCCGCGGGGATTGTGATATACGAGACCGTCAGACAGATGAGGGCGGCAGGGAGGTAAACCACATTGAGTGACAGCTTCAACACAAAGAGCATGGAGGTTGAGCAGCTGCTGAACAACCTCAAGAGCAGCACGGCCTCTTCTATGGCCGCTGCGGGGGTGACGGGCGGCAAAAAGACGGTGTTTCGCTCACAGAAGTCCGCCGCGCAGACGCAAACCGCGGCGGATGTCGTGCAGGACGGGGCAAAGTGGGGGGAGGCCTCTGCGCCGTCGGGGCAGTCGGGCGTCATCGACACCGACGAGCTGCTTAAGGCCGTTGTCGAAGCCGCGGGTGCGACCGCTTTTGTCGAGCTCGGCGACGCCCTGCCCGATGAGGAGAGGGTGAGATACGAGCCGCCGCGCTCCAACAGAAATATCCTGACGGCGCTCGGCGCGCTTGCCGACGATGAGGGCGACGCCGCCGACGACACCATCAACAAGAGCATGCTCTCCCACGCCATCGAGCAGGAGAAGAGAAACGCCGTTTCGCACAAAAACCCCGTTTCGGGCGGCGGGCGAAAGACGGTATCGGACACAAGGGACAACCAGATAAAGGATCACAAGCTGTTCAACACCGCCAACACCCTCGAGATCCCCGTCATTCCCGGCGAAGCCGAAAGGGGAGGGAGGGGCGGCAGGGGCGCGCTGTCCTCGACGCTCACCTTTGACAGCGACGCCGTCAAGCGCGAGATCACCGTGAAGGCCGACCGAAAGGGCGTCCTCAACGTGCAGGACAACGTCGACGACAACTTCAGGGAGTTTTTCGGGAACACCGTTATCATCGACAAGGAGTCGCTTGAGAGCAAGGCAAAGCGGCGCCGAACCGTGAAGGAGTTTGTGATGCCCGACGATCCCGACGAGGCCGTGGTGCCCGTTTTTGAGGACGATGAGCCCGAGGACGCCGCCGACGGTTTTCGCGAGTACACCTCGGACGAGGATACCGAGCCCCTGTTTAAAGAGCTGCTCAAATACCGCACGGGGTATGCCGTAAAAACGGGCCTCACCTGTCTTTTCACCGTCGCGCTGCTTGTAATCAACGCGCTCTCGCACTTTGGGATGCTGCCCTTTGTGCTCGCAAACGGCGTCGGGTTCGGCGTCGCGAACGCCGCGCTGCTCGTCCTCGTGCTCGCGGTGAACGCCGCCGACATCTTCCCTGGGCTCGTGCGGCTCGTGAGCTTCGGCGCCGACAGGTGCTCACTTGTGTCCTTCGTTGGCGTTGCGGCGCTTGCCGAGTGCGGCGCGTATATCGCCCTTAGGCCCGATTCGATGCCGGGCCTGTCCTTCTCGTGCGTTGCCGCGTGCGCCGTCATGTTCACGACGGCGGGCGAGCTTTTGAATTCGAACAGGATTCTCTCTAACTTCAAGATAATCTCGGGGGGCAGGGAGAAGTACGCTTCGCTGCTGCTCGACAACGAGCAGCTTGCCGCAAGGCTGACGCGCGGCCTCGACGTCTCGTCGCCGCGGGTGCTGTACAAGCGCAGAACCGGCTTTACCGACGGCTTTTTGACCCACTCGTTCTCCGAAAGCCGCAGCGACAAGGGGTGCCGCACCGCAGCGTCGGTGTTTTTGATCGTCTGCATCGGCTGCGGCGTCGCGGGGTACTTTTTCGGCGGGAAGGATATCTTCTCGGCAATCAGGGCCCTTGCCGCCGCCGCCGCGCTCTGTGCGCCCTTTACCGCGGCCGTGACCGAGACGCTGCCCATCTATGTCATGCAAAAGCACCTGTCCAAAACGGGCACCGTTGTGCCGGGCTACAGCGCGGCGCAGGAGGTGCTGAGCGCCAACAGCATCCTGCTCGACGGACACGAGATATTCCCGAACGGCAACGTCAAGCTTCACGGCATCAAGACGTTCGACCGCGAGCCCATCGACAAGGCGATTTTGTACGCGGCGTCGGTGCTCATCCGCTCGTGCGAGACGATGGCGCCCGTGTTTATGAGGGTCATTCAAAACAAGACGGACATGCTCTTTAACGTCGACGACGTCCAGTACGAGAACGGTTTGGGCTACGGCTTTTGGGTCGGCAGCAGCAGGGTGTTTTTGGGCACGCGAGAGCTGATGACGGCCCACGAGATCCCGGTGCCGTCCCGTGAGTACGAGAAGAAATACACAAAATCGAGCAACCGGGACGCCGTATATCTTGCGGTCTCGGGCAAGCTCTTTGCGATGTTTGTCATAAGCTATTCGCCCAACCTCGAGGTCAGGGACGCGATAAGCGGCTTTGTGCGGGACGGCGTCAACATCGTCGTCCATACCCGCGACTTCAACATCACCGCCGAAAAGATAGCGATGGTGTACAGGATACCGAAGGAACTCATAACCGTGGTGCGTGAGAGCGAGATGAGGGAGCTCGGAGAGAGCATGGAGTACGTCGCCCACTCGCCGTCGTCGATAACCCACATCGGCTCGCTCACCTCCTTCGTGAACGGTGTCTTTGCGTGTATGCGTCTGCGCTCGTCCGCCAAAATCGCGTCGATCATCGAGCTTGTGTGCCTCATTTTCGGCGGGGTTGTCGCCGTCGCGCTTGCCGCCATGGGGACACTCTCGACGCTCAGTGTGTTCGCGGTGCTGCTGTTCCAGCTGGTGTGGCTTGTGATTCTGTGCACGGTCGAGGCGGTGTACAGGTATTAGACAAAAACCCCGGGAGGCGCCCGCTGAGAATTCATTTCTTCGCGAAGGCCGTTCCCCGAGGCCCCCTTGTGTAAAGGGGGCTGCGACGAAGTCGACTGAGGGATTGTCATTGCCGAGCTTCGCTGCCTGAACGAGCTTTTGCCGCGATTAACAACGAAATCCTTCAATCCCTTCGGCGCAGCCTCTGGCCGCGCTGTCTCCCTTTACACAGGAGAGGGGTTGGCTCCCTGCAAAACCGACTCTCTGCGATTGCTTACGAAGCCTGTCCTATCGCTTTTGAACGGTTAAAATACTCTCCCCGCGTCGCCTATATCCGCATCTGCAAGACTCTCAAGCCGACTCGTGTTTTTGCGGGTCGGCTTTTTTCTCCGTTGAGAAAGAAAGCGCGCACCTGCTGAAAATTGACAAAGCCGCCAAGACGCACGAAGCGGATATCCTCAAAACAGGGAATACTTGTGTATGAGGGGATACTTGTGTATAATAAAAAAGACCAGAGGATGGGCCGACGGCCCCAAAATACGAGGTACAAAAGAGATGAACAGCATTCGAAAAAAGATCACAGTCTGCATTACGGCCACCGTTGTGATCGCACTGCTTTTGGTGGGCGGCGTGGGCATCGTGCTCAATTACCGCGGTACGCTCTCCACCGTTGAGCAGATGCTCAGTGAAACGGCCGTTTTGGCGGCGGAGCGCATCGACCAGGAACTGACAGCTTACAAGAACGTCGTCATCGACACCGGCTGCGTTCCCCAGCTTTCCGACCCGGAAGCTTCGGTGGAAGAAAAACGTGCCATTATCGATGAGCGCGTGTCCCTGTACGGCTTCAAGCGGGGCAACGTCATCGGAGCGGACGGTGTCAGCATTTTTGACGGAAAGGATTATTCCGATCGGGAGTACGTCCACCAAGCCATGGCGGGCAATGTATGGGTTTCGGAACCCCTCATCAGCAAGATCACCGGCGAACTGTCCATTATGGTGGCCGCCCCCATCTATAACAACGGCAGCCGGGAAAACGGCATCGCGGGCGTGGTCTATTTTGTCCTGCCCGAAACCTTTTTGAACGACATCGTTTCCTCCATTAATGTCAGTGAAAACTGCCGCGCCTACATGATAAACAAGTCGGGCGACACCATCGCGGATACCACACTGGACACCATTACGGTCCAGAATATTGAGCTGGAGGCCCAAAGCGACGAGTCGCTGAACCGGCTGGCCGCTCTTCACGCCGACATGCGGCAGGGCAACAGCGGATTCGGCAGCTTCAACAACGACCGGGGCTCCTGGTTTGCGGCCTATGCTCCCGTGAACGGCACGGACGGCTGGAGCGTATCGGTCACAGCCATGCAGAAGGATTATCTGACGGATACATATTTTGGAATGCTGCTGAACATTCTGATGATGTTTGCGGCCGCTATAGCCTCCGTCGCGGTGGCGCTGAAGCTGTCCGCCAATATCAGCGTGCCTATGCGTGCCTGCGCCGCGCGTATGAAGCTGCTGGTGCAGGGTGACCTGACCTCCCCGGTGCCCGAGACGAAGGGAAAGGACGAGACGGCGGAGCTGACCCGCTCCACGGCGGAGTTGGTGTCAGGCCTGAACACCATTATCAGCGACATCGGCTATCTGCTGGGCGAGATGGCCAACAAGAATTTTGATATTCAGTCCTCCCATCGGGAGGCCTATGTGGGCGGGTTCCAAAGTATTTTGGAGTCCATGCGCGTCCTGAAGCTGGAGTTGAGCGGCACCATGAGGCGGATTAACGGCTCTGCCGGACAGGTGGCCTCTGCCAGCGGGCAGGTGTCAACCGGCTCCCAAACACTCAGCCAGGGCTCCATGGAGCAGGCCAGCGCCGTGGAGGAGCTGGCGGCCACCATCAAAGAGATTTCGATCAGCGCGAAGACCACCTCAGCCGCCGCGGAGGAGGCGGGCGGATATGTGGAACAGGCCGCCGGGCAGCTGGGCAGCAGCATGGAGTATGTCAAGGAGCTGAACAAGGCCATGGAGAAGATCTCCGGCTCTTCGGAGGAGATCTCCAAAATCATCAATACCATCGAGGATATCGCGTTCCAGACCAACATCCTCGCGCTGAATGCTGCGGTTGAGGCTGCGCGTGCCGGAAGCGCGGGCAAAGGCTTCGGCGTGGTGGCCGATGAGGTTCGCAATCTGGCGGCCAAGTCCGACGCGGCGGCCAAGGCTACCAAGGAGTTGATAGGAGGCTCGATTACCTCGGTTTCCGAGGGCGCAAGGGTGGTGGATAAGGTCACCGGGGCGCTCGAAAAAACCGCCGGCAGCGCCGCCAATGTGTCCGCCAAGATGACGGTTGTGGTTGAGGCTGTAGAGAAGCAGACCGTCTCCATCGCCCAAATCACCGAGGGCATCGGACAGATCTCCTCGGTGGTGCAGACCAACAGCGCCACCGCCGAGGAGAGCGCCGCCGCCAGTGAGGAGCTCTCCGCCGAGGCTGCCGGCTTAAAGCAGATGGTGGATCAGTTTACGTTGGCGAGTGAGTAAGGCCGGTCGCGGGTACAAGTCTCGGAATTAAAATCCGCAAGCACGGCATAGGTTTTTGTGAATGTCAAAAAAACAGATTTCCGACCCGACCGCCGGAAATCTGTTTTTTGTTGTCGGCAGCATCAAAACCTCGTTTGCCGAGTTTTACCCTGCGGCTGTGAACTGTTTCGGTGTTTTTCTCCCTTGTGCTTGGGTTCCCGATTGATTGCAGACGGACGGCAAAAGCCGCGTTGAGAAGCGGTGTAGTTATGACGGACGCCTGTTTCCTGTATTTGGGGAGGCTGTCTGCGTTAGCTGACAGGGGATTGAATCCCTTGCTCTTGAGTCACTTTACCGAACGGCCGAGCTGTCGGGCTTAATAGGAACGATAGCCCGATCGTCCGCGCGGAAGATGCGCGTCGTAATCGGAACGATAGCCCGGAAGGCACATAATATCGCGCCGAATGTCAAACATCCGTATGTCCGTCTCTTTGGCATTCGGTTAGCCCCTCGGATGCATGCGGGGTGAGTGTAAAGGGAGTCGGTGAAGCTGCCGATGGAGCGTGACCTTGCCCTTGGGGCTTCTTTACCGAACGAAATCGGAACGGCGTTCGGCCCTCCCACCAAAAAACGGAGGCTTTTTGAGCTCGAAGCAAGCCAAGCTGCCCTTAAATGCAGACGGTATAAGCAGCATCCCATTCCGTTTAAAGAAGATGAGAGGATTAAAGAAAGCCCGCAATATTTTGCGGCAAGAACATGTTCTTACCAATAAACTCGATATCGCCGGTGTGGGCAAAAAACTTTTTATTCAAGTTGCACAAAAATCAGACCTCTGATTCTACACATTCGACATTGTAGGTTTTAACCAAATGCTATTTAAATGCAGGCGATTTTATGTTAAAATTATTAAGATGTGAAATTTGGAACCGAGGGTTCCGCATTTATTAGGGGGACATTCATCATGAGCTATGCTCCGGACAAAATCAGAAACATCATGCTTGCAGGACACGGCGGCAGCGGGAAGACCAGCCTTACCGAGGCTCTGATGTACGTCGCGAAAAGCACCGACAGGCTCGGCTCGGTGGCCGAGGGGAATACGGTGTCCGACTATGACCCCGAGGAGATTCGCCGCAAGGCGTCCATTTCGGCGTCGATCGCCCCGTTTGAATATAAAGAGACCCATGTCAATCTCATCGACGTGCCCGGTCTGTTTGACTTTGAGCTCGGCAGCTACGAGGGCATCATGGCGTGCGACTCGGTCATCATAACCGTCTCGGCCCGCTCGGGCATTTCGGTCGGCGCCGAAAAGGCGTATAAGCTCGCCGAAAAGAACGGCAAGGCCAAGATGTTCTTTATAAGCAAGATGGCCACCGAGCACGCCGACTTCTTTAAGGTCTTTGAGTCCCTTAAAGCCGAGTTCGGCACCTCGGTCTGCCCCGTGATGATGCCCGTTGTTGAGGAGGGCAAGCCCACAATCTACGTCGACCTTCTCCAAAAGAAGGCGTTCACCTATAAGGACGGCGTCGAGTCGCAGGTCGACATGCCCGCGTCTCATCCCCATCTCGAAGAGCTTTTGTCCGCCATCAACGAGGCGGTCGCCGAGACGTCCGACGAGCTGATGGAAAAGTTCTTCAACGATGAGCCGTTTACCGACGAGGAGATTGTCAAGGCGGTTCGCGCCGGCGTCAAGAGCGGTGTCATCGCGCCCGTCGTATGCGGTGACAGCCTCACGCTCGAGGGTATGATTATCGTCCTCGAGGCGATGCGCAAGATGCTGCCCTCGCCCGCGGACGTGTCCGAGACCCATCTGCTCGACAAGGACGGCAAGCCCGCGGTTGTGGCCTATTCGCCGAGCGGCCCCACCGTCGCCTATGTCTTTAAGACCATTGCAGACCCGTTTGTCGGCAAGCTGTCCTATGTCAAGGTCCTCTCGGGCAAGCTCACCGCCGATATGTCGCTTGTCGACTCGCGCACGGGTGAGACCGAAAAGCCCGGCAAGCTCATGTACCTCAAGGGCAAAAAGCAGATTGACGCAAAGGAGATAAGCGCCGGGGATATCGGCGCGGTTACCAAGCTCGGCAATGTCAAGACCGGCGACACCCTGTGCAAGCCCGATGCTGTCTACAGGGTCGAGGATGTGGCCCTTCCCAAGCCCGGCATGCGCATGGCCATCAAGGCCAAAAAGAAGGGCGATGAGAGCAAGATAGCCTCTGCGATTCAGAAGCTTATGGACGAGGATCCCACGCTGCACTATGAGGTCAACCCCGAGACGACGCAGCAGATTCTGTCCGGCCTCGGCGAGCAGCATCTCGACGTCGCGGTCAGCAAGCTCAAATCCAAGTTCGGCGTCGAGCTCGAGCTCGAGCCCCCGCGCGTCGCCTACCGCGAGACCATCCGCGCCAAGGCCGAGGCAGAGGGCAAACACAAAAAGCAGTCGGGCGGCGCGGGGCAGTACGGCGTTGTCCAGATCCGCTTTGAGCCCCTTAGCGACGGCAATGACTTTGAGTTTGTCAACGCCATTGTCGGCGGCGTCGTCCCCAAGGAGTTTATCCCCGCAGTCGAAAAGGGCCTTCGCGAGGCGATGCAGCACGGCGTCCTCGCGGGTTACCCGATGACGGGGGTCAAGGCGACGCTGTTCGACGGCAAGTATCACCCCGTCGACTCCAAGGAGGTCGCGTTCAAGTCGGCTGCGCGCCTTGCCTACAAGGCGGCGTGCGCCCAGGCCAAGCCCGCCATCCTCGAGCCGATAGGCAAACTCACCGCGACGGTGCCCGACGCGAACACGGGCGACCTCATGGGCGAGATAAACAAGCGCCGCGGGCGCGTCCTCGGCATGAATCCGTCGGAGGAAAAGGGCCTTCAGGTCGTCGAGGCCGAGGTGCCGATGTCCGAGACGAACGACTTCACAACCTACATGCGCTCGACCACACAGGGCCGCGGCTTTTACACCATCGAGTTTGCGCGCTACGAGCCGTTGCCCGGCAACCTCGAGCAAAAGGTCATCGACGAGGCCAAGGATCTGCGCGAGGCCGAAGAGGAGTAAAACCGTACTTCTCTGTTTCTGGGCCGACGGTATGTCTGCACAGCCGACCGTTAAAGCGTCCCCCTTTCCGAACACAGGTTGGTACGGTGTTCGGAAAGGGGGCTTTAGGTTGGGCCAAGTCACGGAAAGCAGGGTACAGACAACGCCTTACGGATATGAGAAAGATCGAGCCGTTATGTGTAAAAATGAGGCGGCGCGGCGAAGCCGTGACGGAGGGATTGTCGAGCGATAAGCTCATGTTTGCAACAAAAGGCCGTTCAGACGACAAAGTCTTGTACAGGCAACCCCTCAGCCCGCTGTGCGAGCAGCTCCCCTTACACAGGGGAGCCTCAGAGTAAAAGCCTAAGGGCCGCGAATCGGCAGAGGGACTGTAAGCTACGGGCAAAAGGCTCGACAGCAGGTCTGTTCGGGCAACACCGTTTTGCGAAAACAATCCCTTAGGCAGCTGACGTTGACGGCCCCCTATGCACATACATCATATATAAGTTGGACGAGTATGTGACGGAATTCCCAGGTGTATGGGAGCGCTGCCGCGTGTCATTCCTATCACGAACGGGAAGAGAGCGTTAAGGTCAAGGGCGCAATCCATCAGCGGCTTTACACACGGCCCGTGAAAAAAACGGTATGTGCAAAAGGATGTATGTAGCAAAACGCCCCCGCGCAGAAAAAAACGCGCGGAGGGGCGAAAAAACGGATGGTATTCTAAAAAAAAAGCGGGCAGGGGACAGCCGATGGCTCTGACCCCACACACAGGCGCCGATTGCCCGAGAGAATAGGACAATGCGCCCAAAAACCTGTCCGACAGGTCTATGCGTCAGTCCTTCTCAATAAGGTAGGTTGCCTCGAGGTCGCAGAGGTGCAGCTTGACGGCGAGGGGATATTTTCCGAAGGCGTTGGCAACATTAAAGCCGCCGACCCTCGAGTTGTCGTCAAACCCGCCCATGTGCCAGCGTATGGCTATTGCCTCGGCGGGCTTGAGGCGCATAAACCGTTCGATGAGAAAGACCGATTTTTCACCGTGACCGAAGGGGAATTTGTCCTCGATTGAATAATAGGGAACCTTTTCCCACTGCCCCGTGAACTCGTTCTTGACGTTTCGGGTACTCTCCTTGTAAAACTCGGTTTTGCACAAATCGTGCAGCAGGGAGACGATGGCGACGCTCTCCCTGTTTTCGGGGAAGCCCTCGCGCTCGTTGCGCTCGCTGAGCAGATCATATACATTGAGCGAGTGCATCACAAGCCCCTCGGGCACCGCGCCGTGAAAGCGCGTGCTCGCAGGCGCCGAGAAAAAATCGGTGCGCTTGTCGAGCCAATCGAGCAGCTCGACGTTGCCGTCGCGCGATATATTCATCTGATAGGCTTCAAAAAAACGGTCTTTGTATTCGGACACGGCTGTTTTACCTTTCGAGTTGCTGCATAACAGGCTTTGTGGCGGCAAAGAGATTTATTGTTTAAACCCCGCAGTGTAAAACGCTGCAGGGAGACTGCGCGGTCTTGATAGGGAGCAAAGGCCACGCTGTCGGACGGCGGATTGAAGCGGCGTCAAAAAGCGAGCGGCCCCCGCTGTCTCACGGTCGGAAGACGCCCGGCGCTCGGTCATATGTCGAGCGAGTTGAGAATTTCCTTCAGCGCCTTGGCCTCTTCTAAGGAAAGGGAAATCCCTTTGCCCATCTTTTCGTTGCCGGGGGCCCAGTCGCGTATATCGTATTTGGGGTCCCTTCCGTTCCAGCTTATAAAGTTGAGCTCGCGACTCCAGCCGTTTGCGCTCTCGGACAAAACGCCGATCTGTTCGACAATTTCGTATTTGAATTCGGGCATGACAAATAACCTCGGTATCATTTATAGTTTCTCTTATTCTACCTTAAAATGGATAAAAAAACAATATACTTTGTCATGAAGTGCGGCGCATAAATTGCAGGAGTACAATAGATATTGGACAGTAGTGGCAGAAAAAGGTAGAAGGATGAGGCCAAATCGGTTAAAGTTGAGTTACCACACCTAACGCAACCGAGAGGAGGCCACATCCTTCATGAGCAAAAGTATAACACAGGACATGGCATACAGACAATCCCTAATGAAATATGCAGAGAAATACGGCGTCAGCCGTGCCAGCCGGAAATACAACCGAAGCCGGTCATACATCTACTTTTGGCGGGCACGGTGGGATGGCAGAGTCGAATCCCTGGTCTGTCAGTCCCGGCGTCCTCACAACCATCCGAACCAGCATACCGAAGCAGAACTGAAACTAATCCGGGATATGCGCCGCCGCAATCCGCAGCTCGGCCTGGTAGAGCTGTGGCACCGCCTGAAACAGCGTGGCTATACCCGCCGGCCTGAGAGTCTGTTTCGCGTGATGCGCAAGCTGGGTATGTTTCCGGAAGAGAAGAAGAAAAAGGCCTATACTCCAAAGCCCTATGAGCAAATGACCTATCCCGGCCAGCGAATCCAGGTGGATGTGAAGGTCGTCCCCCGCCGCTGTATCACAGACCCGGAGCTGCGTCTTTTCCGGTACACCGCTATTGATGAGTTCACAAGACTCCGCTTCCTGGCCGCCTATCCCGAGCAGTCTACCTACTCCTCAGCCGACTTTCTCAACCGCTTGGTGAAGTGGTACGCACGCAGGGGAATCCGTGTGGAATGTGTCCAGACAGACAATGGCTTTGAGTTTACCGACCGCTTTTCCAACAGCAAACGGGATATCCAAACCCTTTTTGAGAATACTGCCGCTGAGCCGGGCATCCAGCATAAACTAATCCGCCCTTATACTCCCAGACATAATGGCAAGGTAGAGCGCAGCCACAGAGAGGACCGGAAACGTTTTTATGACACACATTCTTTTTTCTCCCTGGCTGATTTTGAGAAACAACTTGCCGTTCATAACCGCCGCTCCAACAACTTCCCGATGCGGCCTCTCACTTGGCTTTCTCCTATCGAATTCCTTGTCCAACATGTTTGACAATCTTACACTTTGTCATGAAGTGCGGCGCATAAATTTTGCGGGAGAGAGTGTCGGTACTCGCGCACCTGCCCCGAAACACGGGCGGGCGGCGGGATTGTTTTGTGACGCGCCTTTTTTTCTGCACAGACTATTGACAAAACGGGAAAAATTGATATAATAAATCTTGGACATTGCGGAATTGTGTAAGGGTAGCACGACAGACTCTGACTCTGTTTGTCTGGGTTCGAATCCTAGTTCCGCAACCAAAAAGGCCGATGGCTTTTCGCTTAAGCTGTCGGTTTTAATTTTCGGGGTGTGGCTCAGTTTGGTAGAGTGCTTGGTTCGGGACCAAGAGGCCGCGGGTTCAAGTCCCGCCACTCCGACCATGCGGAGTGTCCTTATAGGATTTGAGTATCCTTAAAGGACACTCCGCATTATTTTTGCTCAAAAATCCTATACGGCGATTCGCTCCGGGGAGTAGCTAACGGCTACTC
>CAYSRC010000042.1:0-21895 GCA_964433495.1 uncultured Oscillospiraceae bacterium | reverse complement strand
AGCCGTCAAAAGTTTGACGTAAGACGAACTTTTGGTAACGGCGTGAGGTTGTTATTACGGGATCGGCGCCGCAGGCGCCCGCAACAAATGAGGCGGTCTTAGCCGAATTTGCCCGTAACAATGTTCTCAAAGCGAAGGCATCAATTTTTCGGCGAACCCGAAAGGGCCTGTTGTATTTGAGCAGTTTTTTGACTTGAACGGTTATTATTACGGGATCGGCGCCGCAGGCGCCCGCAACAAATGAGGCGGTCTTAGCCGAATTTGCCCGTAACAATGTTCTTGACGGTTTGAGGCTTTGCCTCAAACGCCCGTGCGTTTTTAACGCACGGGGCCGGTCGGCCTATGAGGCCGACCCGTCAAGGTTATTATACCACGCCCTCGCCCGCATTTTGTGAAGTTGAACTGAAAAAACCGCTTTCCCCTCACTGCACGCCTCTTTTATCTATATTGCACCAAAAGGGAGGGGCCTGTAAAAACAAATTGTTTAACTGCTGTAAAATCCACAACTGCCAAATTCAAACTATAAATTTGAGTTTAATTGGCCGTTTCTATCGTCAAAATGCATAAGTTTGACCGCTTTTGTTTGTCTAATCCCACAAAAATCCAAACAAATCCAAAAAAGTAATTGAAAAATCTGCAAAACGATGCTATATTTAAAGCACGACGGCGGTCGCGGATGCGGCCGTCGCGGACACATTTATTAAATGGAGGAAAGACATGAAAAAGCTTCTTGCGCTTATTCTCACGCTTGCCCTTGTGTTCAGCCTGGGCGCCTGCGCGTCGACGCCCGCTGACAACGGCAACAACGACAACCAGGGCGCCGACAATCAGGGCGGAGACAGTCAGGGTGAGGCCCTGCCCCTCGAGGGCAAGAGGATAGCCTACATCCTCAACGTCGTCTCGTCCGATATCTTCACGCTCGCCGCGAACGCCGCGACGGCGACCGCCGAGGCGCTCGGCGCGACGGTCGATGTCTACTACACCGACACCGACAACGTCAAGTTCCAGGACACGGTTTCGACCTGCTCCAACCAGAACTATGACGCGATGTTCCTTTCCCACGGCAACCAGGAGACCGCCTATGACCTCGTCAACGACCTCGTTGCGAAGGGCATAAAGGTCGTCTGCTTTGACACCCAGTTCGTCGACGCCTCGGGCAACAACGTCACCATTGACGGCGTGACCCAGATGTTCCAGGACGACCAGGGCATGGCCGCGATGCTGCTCGACTACATACTCGAGCTGTATCCCGACAAGGTTGCCGCAGGCGAGCCTGTCAAGATCCTCAAGATTTGGCGCGGCCCCGGCATCAGCCCGTTTGACCGCCGCCAGGAGGCGTATGCCGAGTATGAGGCCGACGGCAGGATAGAGACCCTCGAGGTCATCGCTCCGTCCGACCCGAAGAACCCCGAGTCCTCGATGGCCGAGGTCATGGCCGCGACGCTCCCGAAGTACCCCGTCGGCTCGGTCGACGCCCTGTGGTGCTGCTATGACAGCTACGCCCGCGGCGCGTACACCGCGATCAGCGAGGCCGGGCGCACCGACATCCCCGTCGTCTCGGTCGACATCTCCAACCAGGACATCAACTTCATGATGGACGGCACCAACGTTTGGCAGGCCTGCGCCACCGTCGACTTCACGACGATAGGCGAGCAGGGCATCCGCATCCTCGCGATGATGCTCATGGGCGAGGAGACCGAGTCGGTCTACAACCTCACCCCGTCGCTCGTCACCTACGACAAGCTGACCGCCGATTCCAACGTCACCAACCTCGGCGGGATCATCGAGGGCTACGGCGTCAACAACGACCACATCTCCGACTGGATGAAGCCCTATATCCAGGCTAAATAAGCTTTAAGTCAGTTCGCCTAAGGGGGCCGGGGCCGAATCTTCGGCTTCGGCCCCCGAGGCTTTTTTAAACCCGGGACAAACCCCTTAAAAGCGCGCCTGCCTCCCGGCGCGCGTAAAGCATCGGCAGCAAAGCGGCAAAACGCCCACGGGTTCGCCCGCGGGCGGGTTTCGGGGTGTTTCGGGGGTCAAAACGTCAAAAGCTTTAAGTGAGGAAGCTATATGGAAAAAACGAGAATTGAAACAAGGGACGTTTCGATAATGTTCCCCGGCGTCAAGGCTCTGTCAAACGTCAACTTCTCGGTTGAGACAGGGGACATCCGCGCCGTCGTCGGCGCGAACGGAGCGGGCAAGTCGACCCTGATGAAGGTGCTTGCCGGCGCAAACCCCGGCTATACGGGCGAGGTGCTGTTCAACGGCGAGACCGTCGAGCTGCGCAACCCCGCCGCCGCCAAAAAGCTGGGCATCGAGATCGTCTACCAGGAGGTCGACATGGCGCTGTTCCCGTCCCAGACGGTGGCCGAGAACATCATGATGAACAAGCTCATCGGCGGCATGAAGGGTAAGGCGGCGGTCAACTGGCAGAGTATAAGAAAAGAGGCCAGGCAGACGCTGCAGCGCCTTCATATCGACATCGACGTCAACAAGCTGGTGGGCGAGCTGTCGCTTGCTCAGAAGCAGATGGTGCTTATCGCAAGGGCCGTTCAGGGCAACTGCAACTTCCTTATCCTCGACGAGCCGACCGCGCCGCTGAGCACCGCCGAGACCGACAAGCTGTTCGAGCTCGTCGAGCACCTGTCCCAAACCGAGGAGATAGCGATCATCTTCATCTCCCACCGCTTACAGGAGGTCCTGCAGATCTGTAGGACGCTCACCGTCATGCGCAACGGCGAGATTGTGGACAACTCGGACATAACGCCCGAGACGACGATAAACGAGATTGTCACCAAGATGCTCGGCCGCTCGTTCTCGGAGAACTTCCCGAAGGTCGAGACCGAGATAGGCGAGGTCGCGTTTGAGGTGAGCAACCTGTGCGACAGAGAGGGGATGCTCAAGGATGTCAGCTTCAACGTGCGCCGCGGCGAGATTGTGGGCATAAGCGGCCTTGTCGGCGCGGGCAAGAGCGAGCTGTGCAAGACGATCTTCGGCGCGCGGGCGAAGAAGAGCGGCGAGGTGAAGCTCGTAGGCAAGACCCTCAAGATAAACAGCCCCACCGACGCCGTGCGCAACAAGCTGGGCCTTGTGCCCGAGGAGCGCCGCAAGGAGGGGGTGCTGGTGGACGAGCCCGTCTACTTCAACCTGTCCGCCGCCAACCTCGGCAAGTTCTGCAACGGGATCATCGTCAGCCGCAAAAAGCAGCTCGACAACGCCGAGGGGTATATAAAATCCCTCGGGATCGTGACGCCGACGGCGTCGCAGCGCGTCGCCTTTCTCTCGGGCGGCAACCAGCAGAAGGTCGCCGTCGGCAAGTGGCTCGCGGCCGACTGCGACGTCTACATCTTTGACGAGCCCACAAAGGGCGTCGACGTCGGCGCTAAGCACGACATCTTTACGCTTATCGGCAACATTGCGGCCGCCGGCAAGTGCGCCGTCTATGTCACGAGCGAGACGAGCGAGATCCTCGCGATCACCGACCGCACCTATGTCATGTACGACGGCCGTGTGACCGCCGAGCTTGAGACCGCCAAAACAACCGAGGATGAGATAATGTTCTATTCTACCGGAGGACAGAAACAATGAACAAAAAGCTAAACGCGCAGAGCGTTACCAACTTTGTCAAGAACTGGGCGGCGGTCATCGCGATCGTGCTGCTCGTCGGCGTGTTCGCGATCATGCGGCCGACCTCGTTTTTGACCCTCAGCAACCTCGAGACGATCATGCGGTCGATCTCGATAAACACCGTGCTCGCGATGTCGCTCACCGTGACGCTCGCGGTCGGCGGCTTTGACCTTGCGGCGGGCGCGCTCGCCTCGGTCTCGGGCTATTTTGTGATGAGCTATGTGCTGTGGTACGGCACCAACTTCTGGCTTGCGCTGCTCATCACCATCGTCTTCACGCTGGCGCTTCAGTGCCTGACGATGTTCCTTGTCATCAAGTGCAAGATACCCGACCTGCTCGCCACCTGCGCGATGATGTTTGTGCTTCAGGGCATCGGCCTCACCTATACGGGCGGCGGCGCCATCTCGGCGGGCATGGCAAGGCCTGACGGCGAGGCGTCGGTGGGCTCGGTCCCCGACATCATGAAGACCATCGGCACCAGCCCGACGATCATCATTATCATGCTGGCGTGCGTCGTGATTGTGCACCTGTTCCTGACCTACACGAAATACGGCCGTTATATCTACGCCGTGGGCGGCAACAAGACGGCGGCCAAGCTGTCGGGTATCCCGATAAAGCGGTATCGCTTTATCGCCGGCATGATCGCGGCGCTGTTCATCGCCTTCACGGGTGTGTTGGTCGCCTCGCGCAACCAGTCGGCACAGATTCAGGGCGCTGAGGGCTATCAGATGTACGCGCTGTCCGCCGTGTTCATCGGCCGCTCGGTCGCGGGACAGGAGAAGCCCAACGCCATCGGCACCCTCATCGGCGCGGTTTTGGTCGGCATATTGGACAACGGCCTCATCATGGTCGGCGTGCCCTACTACTCCCTCAACGCGGTCAAGGGCGCGGTTCTCGCGATTGCGCTTATCGCGGCCTACGCTTCCACCAAGGAAGACTAAAACAGCCGGAGGCGGAAACAAGATGTCGAAATTTGACAGTCATTTCAAGATGAACGAGGGCGACGCGGTTGAGTACATCCGAGAAAAGCTCCCCGGTTTTTTCGGGGAGGCGCCGCTCAATTGTCGTGAGATAGGTGACGGCAACATAAACTATGTCTTCAGGGTCGAGACGCAGGACGGAAAAAAGTCGCTGATCGTCAAGCACGCCGACAGGTTCAGCCGCTCGTCGGGCAACCCCGCGAGCACCGACAGAAACCGCATCGAGGCCGAGATTTTGGCCATCGAGCGCGACCTGTCGCCCGCGCACGTGCCCGAGATATATCTCTATGACCCGGTGATGTGCTGCGTCGTCATGCAGGACGTGGGCGACCACGAGAACATGCGCTATGCGATGATTGCACACAAGACCTTTTCGACCCTTGCCGAGGACATCGCCGAGTTTATGGCGAGCACCCTCATGCGCACGACCGACCTCATCCTGACGCCGGCCGAGAAGAAAAAGTACACGGGGCAGTTCATCAACCCGTCGATGTGCGACATAACCGAGCGGCTCGTGTACACCGACCCCTACAAAAACGCGAGCGGGCACAACATCGTCTTTGAGCCCGACCGCGAGTTCTTAGAGCGCGAGCTGTACGGCGACGCGTCGCTGCACCGCGAGGCGGCAAAGCTCAAGTTCATCTTCCAAAGCAAGGCGCAGTCGCTCATCCACGGCGACCTCCACAGCGGCTCGATTTTTGTCAAAGAGGGCTCGACGATGGTGCTCGACCCCGAGTTCGCGTTTTACGGCCCCGCGGGGTACGACGTGGGCAACGTGATAGCCCACCTCGTCTTCGCGTGGGCCAACGCCGAGGTCACCGAGCCCGACGAGGGCAAAAGGGCGGCGTTTCAGCGCTGGGTAGAGCAGACGACCGAGAAGACGGTCGACCTGTTCTACGACAAATCCCTCGCCATCCTCAAGAGCGAGTGCCGCGACGTCATGTTCGCGACCGACGGCTTTGCCGAGTGGTACCTGCGGGACATCCTCAAGGACACGGCGGGCAGCGCGGGGACCGAGCTTATCCGCCGCGTGATCGGGTCCGCAAAGGTCAAGGATCTCGAATGTGTCGAGGACGAGGGCGCGCGGGTGCTCATGGAGCGCATCTGCGTGCTCGCCGCAAAGCGGTTTATCATGGAGCGCGAGGACGGATTTATGAAAGGAAGCGCCTATGTCGCGGCGATAAAGGATGCCGCCTGCAAGGCGCGCTTGGTGAAAGGATAACCAATGATTAAAAACCAACTGAAACAAGCGGTTGTCGACATGACGCTGCGATGCTACGGCGAGAGCCTGTTTGCGGGCACGAGCGGCAACCTGAGCGTTTACGACCGCGAGACCGGGTACATGTACATCACGCCGAGTTCATACCCGTACGAGAAGATGACTGCCGACGACATCATGGTCATCACCCTCGACGGCGAGAAGGTGGACGGCAGGCACAACCCCTCGAGCGAGTGGCGCATGCACGCCGCCGTCTACCGCGCAAAGCCCGAGGTCGGCGCGCTCATCCACACCCATTCGCCCTACGCGACCTCGTTTGCGGTCAACAGGCTGCCCATCCCCGTTATCCTCATCGAGATGGTGCCGTTCCTCGGCGGCGACGTGCCCGTGTGCGAGTTCGCCATCCCCGGCACCGACGCCGTCGGCGACAACGCCGTGGCGGTGCTCGACGACCGCTATGCCTGTCTGATGGCCAACCACGGCGTGCTCGCGATAGGCGCCGACCTCGAGCAGGCGCACATCAGGGCGGTGTACGTCGAGGACGCGGCGAAGATCTGCTCGATCGCGAAGAGCAACGGCGAGCCCGTCTTTGTCATGGACGACAAGGACGTCGAGTTCATGAAAAACCGCATGAAGAAAAAATAAGCTTGAAGCGGGCGCCGCCCGGCCTTTGCGGGCCGCGGACAGGGCCGCCCGCTGCACAAGACCCCCGCGAACGAAAACCCTCCGCTGCGCGGAGGCGGGCTTTGCGGCAGGCGCTTGTCGGGGCCGCACCCCTTAGCCGCAACAAAAATAACAACAGAGGAAGGTGCATGGGTTGTCAAGGTTTACAAGTCATTTCAGGATGAACGAGAGCGACGCGATCGAGTATGTCAGGGAGAAGCTGCCCGACATGTTCGGCGAGGGCGAGCTCACCTGCGAGGAGATAGGGGACGGCAACATCAACTATGTCTTCAAGATCAAGGAGGCGAACGGAAGCCGTTCGGTCATCGTCAAGCACGCCGACGTCGCCGCGCGCCTGACGGGACAGCAGGTCAGCACCGACCGCAACAGGATAGAGGCGAACATCCTGCGCCTCGAGGACGAGCTGGCACCGGGCTTTGTGCCCAAGCTGTATTTTTACGACCCGGTGATGTGCTGTATGGTGATGGAGGACGTGAGCGACCATCAGAACATGCGCTATGCCATGATGGAGCACAAGACCTTTTCCACCCTGGCCGAGGACATAACCGACTTTATGGCGAAGACCCTCATCAACACGTCGGACAACGTCATCTCACCCGCCGAAAAGAAGAGGCTGGTGTCCGAGTACACCAACCCCGACCTATGCAACGTCACCGAGACGCTGGTGTACACCTTCCCGTATTTTGAGGACGGCGAGGGAAACAGCGTCTTCGAGGGCAGCGCCGAGCTTGTGCGCCGCGAGATCTACGGCGACGAAAAGCTGCGCCTCGAGGCGGCAAAGCTCAAGGAGGCGTTCAAGAGCAACGCGCAGGCGCTCATCCACGGCGACCTGCACAGCGGCTCGATCTTTGTCAAAGAGGGCTCGACCAAGGTGCTCGACCCCGAGTTCGCCTTTTACGGCCCCGCGGGGTACGACGTGGGCAACGTGCTGGCGCACCTCATCTTCGCGTGGGTGAACGCCCGCTACACGATGCCCGAAGGGGAGGAGCGGGCGTCCTTTGCGCGCTGGTGCGAAGACGCGATGCGCGACACCGCCGACCTTTTCATCAAAAAGGCGGTCGCCGAGATGAAGGAGAAGGCCACCGACAGGATGGCGAAAACCGACGGCTTTGCCGAGTGGTATGTCGCGGGCATCATGACCGACGCGGCGGGCGTCGCGGGCCTCGAGCTTATCCGCCGCATCGTGGGCGTCGCCAAGGTCAAGGACATCACAACGATAGAGGACCCCGAGGCGCGCGCCGCCGCCGAGCGCCTGTGCGTGATGACGGCAAAGAGGCTCATCATGAACAGGGCCGGGATCGCGTGCGGCGACGACTGGGTGAAGACCCTCAAGGACGCGGCAAAGGGCTGAAACCGCGGCGGGGGGATTGCGAGCGGTGAGCTGAAGCCGCGACATGAGGCGTGTTCAGACGACAAGGCTTTGTACAGACAACCCCTCCGTCGGGCAGAGCCCGAAATCTCCCCTTACACAGGGGAGGTTTAAAGGGCGCGCAGCCAGCGGGACGGACGCAAGCTTTAGGGCTCGGAAACCTTCCCCCCACGGGGGAAGGGGGACCGCCCCGCGGTGGATGAGGGGTTAAGGGATGTTCTCATCCGAGCAGGGTTTAAGTCAACGGGGTAAACTCACCCCTCGTCTCGTCCTCGCGGGCTGCGTTAAGCTGCGTTTGCGCAGGGGCGAGGTCAAGAGAAAAAGCTCGGCTAACCCCTCATCAGTCAGCTATGCTGACAGCTTCCCCCCACGGGGGAAGCTTAAGGGCCCGGAACGTAAAGCCCCTCTTCCCGCGCGTAAATGGAACGACGCGCGGCAGAATTCCCAAGAGTATGGAAACCCCCGAACGCCGTACCGATTGCGACGCGCATCTATCGCGCGGAGTGTCGGCCGTCGTACCAATTACGGCCGACCGTTCGGCTCTTCCGACACGGGGGAACCTCAAGGGCCGCTGCCCGGAAGCTTTCGCGTGGGGGCCTTGAGGTCAAGACCGCCTCAAGGCGGCAAGGGCGCAATCCCGCGGCCCGCTTCTCGGGCGCACCTTTCGCCGGCGAACGGGCTTTTCCCCACAATTGCCCTCGAATCGATCAAAATAAGCCGCATCGTCCGCCGCACGGGCCGACCCTGCGGCAGACGACAAAAAACACAAAGGAGAACAACTATGCAAAGAGCCGACGAAGGCCTCGCCTTCCTGCTTCGCTATGAGAACGTCGCGTGGTATGAGGACGGCAAGGTCAGGATTCTCGACAGGCGCATCTATCCCGTGCGCACCGAATATGTCACCTGCACCCGCCACGAGGAGGTCGCACAGGCGATCGCCGACATGGTCACGCAGAGCGGCGGCCCCTACACCGCCGCCGCAATGGGCATGGCGCTCGCGGCCTACGAGGCGCGCGAGCTCGGCGAGCAGGACTATCTCGAGTACATGAAAAAGGCGGCCTACACCCTCTCGCACGCGCGCCCCACCACCGTCGAGAAGATGAAGCGGGTCGTCGAGCGCGCGCTCGGCCGCCTCGATCGGGAGCTCAAGGGCGGCACGCCGCTGTCCGAGATGCCCGAAAAGCTCAAGGAGGACGCGGTCGACAGCCTCAACGCCAACTACTCCCGCTACGACAGGCTCGCCGTGCACCTCGCCGACAAGATACCGAACGGCGGCACCGTCATGACACAGTGTTTTGCCGAGACGATTATCGGCACCCTTTTGCGCGAGTGCCGCAGGCGCGGCAACGAGATCAAGATGATCTGCCCCGAGACCCGCCCCTACTATCAGGGTGCGCGCCTCACGGCGAGCGTCGCGTGCGACATGGGCTTTGACACGACGGTCATCACCGACAACATGCCCGCGTACACCATGAAGATGAAAAACGTCGACATCTTCACGTCGGCGGCCGACGTCATCACGATGGACGGCTATGTCGTCAACAAGGTCGGCACCTTCCAGATAGCGCTTGCCGCAAGGTATTGGGGCATCCCCTACTTCACGACGGGCACCCCCAACGCGGCGCACCCCGACATCGACTCGGTCAAGATCGAGCTGCGCGACCCCGCGCTTGTCACCGAGTCGATGGGCCTCAAGCACACCATGGAGGGCGTCAAGGGCTACTATCCCGCGTTCGACGTCACCCCGCCCAAGCTGGTGGACGGCATCGTCACCGAAAAGGGCATCCTCTCGCCCTTCAACCTCAAGGCCTACTTCGAGCTGCCCGACATCACGACCAGCGAGCTGCCCTGCTGAAGGCCCGGCGGTTTCACGGCCGAAAAGGACAGGCCGGTATAAGCGTCTTTGACCGGGGCGCGAAAAAGCCCCGAAGCGATGCTTCGGGGCATGGTTTTGCTTTGCGGGCGGCGCGCCGGGCTCAGACCCCGGCGTCGTTTGCGGGCAGGGTGTTCAGCACCCGCACGCCGTTGGTCTCAAAGACCTCCCGCCAGAGCTCGTCGAGCTTGGCGTCGGTGATGAAGTTGTCGAGCTCGGCGTACGAGGTGATGTTGATGAAGCCCGACACCCCGAACTTAGTGTGGTCGGCCATCAAAAAGGTCTCGGCCGCGCGGTCGATGAGCGTCTGGTGAAAGGACGCGGTGTGCTCGCTTGCGTCAAATATCCCGTTGCCGATGTTGAGCCCGCGGCAGGAAAAAAACGCCTTGTCAAAATAGTGGTGGTTTAAAAAGTTGAGTGTCTCCTGCCCGAACATCCCCCTGTCCATCGTGCGGCAGTGCCCGCCCGTGACGACGAGGTCGATGTTCTCGAGGTCGGACAGCTCGCTTATCACCCAAAGCGAGTTGGTCACGACGGTGAGCGGCATCGACTTTATCTCGCGGCACAGCTCGGACACCGTCGTCGAGTGGTCTAAAAACACGCAGTCCTTGGGGCGGATGACCGACGCCGCGATTTTTGCCATAAACCGCTTTTCGTCGACAAACAGCTCTTTCTTCATGCGCTGCGGGATGTGCGAGGTGCTTCGCGTGGCAAGCGAGGCCCCGCCGTAGGTCTTGTTGCAGAACCCCTCGTTGCTCAGCACGGTGAGATCGCGCCGGATGGTCTCGTCGCTGACGCCGAAGTGCGCGGCCACCGCCGTGACGGTGATGCTCTTTTGCTTGAGAAGGATCTGTTTTATCTCCTCACGGCGCTGAAAAGAAAGCATGTTGTCTTGTCCCCCGTAGGTTGTATATTGAACTCGGCCGCCTTTAAAGCCGAAAGCAGGGCCCGCGCCCCTGCGCTGGGCCCCGAAGCCGGCAGAAAAACGATCAGAGTCGCGTAAACCGCCGACATTTTTCGGGTTTTGTGGGCTTATATCGAGCCTGTGCAACACAATTGTACCACAGTCGCGGCGGTATAGCAAATAAAGCCACATAAAAACCACAAATTCAGATTGTTTGAAAGGAAGGGTCAAGAAAATATGGCAGGTGCAAAAAGACCGAAGGTATCCCTTTTGCGGTACACTTTTTTGTCTGAATGCGTCGGCAGACAGCAGGACGTCAACATCCTGCTGCCCTACGGCTGCTATTCGGAGTCAGAGCCCGCGAAGCGTCCCTACAGGACGCTGTGGCTGCTGCACGGCATGAGCGACGACCGCGACACCTGGCTGCGCAACTCGGTCGTCGAGACGCTCGCGCGCGAAAACGACCTCGCCGTGGTCATGCCCGACGCTGCCAACAGCTTTTATACCGACATGGCGTACGGGCCGCGGTACTACACCTACATCACCGAGGAGCTCCCGAGGGTGCTTCGGGGCTTTCTGCCGCTGTCCTGCAAAAAAGAGGACAACTTTTTGGCGGGCTTCTCGATGGGCGGATACGGGGCGTTCAAGATAGGCCTGACAAAACCCGAGGATTTTGCCGCGATCGGCTGCCTTTCGTCGGCGGTCGATGTCGCGCGGCTTTCGGACGAGGCGTTTGCAATGCCGTGCGACATGCCCGCCGGGCGGGACAAGCAGGCGATGTTTCTGTCGGTTTTCGGGGACGAGGCCAAAAAGCTCGCGGGCAGCCGCCACGACATACGGCGCCTGATCGACGAGTGCAACGCAAAAAAACAGCAGCCGCCCGTCTTTATGAGCTGCGGCACCGAGGATTTTCTGTACGCCGACAACGTCGCGTTCGCGAAGTACGTCGGACAAAAGGGGTACGACGTCACCTGGACCGACGGGCCCGGGGCGCACGACTGGAACGTCTGGAACAGGGACATCGCCGGGTTCATCGGGTTCCTGAAAAACAAAAGATTGCTGTAAACAAAAATCAACAGTATTATGGGCAAAATCATGTAAAAACCAACACAAAACCCTGCAATGCAGGCAGAGTGTGGACAATACTATCAAAAAAATTGACGGAGGTCACAACAGCTATGGAACGCACCATGATAGATGAAATGATGGAGAAGGCCCGCAAGGCGCAGCTCATCTTCGAGGACTATGACCAAAAGCAGGTGGACGCCGTGGTCAAGACGGTCGGCAAGACGGTGTTTGACAACGCCGAGATGTTCGCCCGCGAGGCCGTCGAGGAGACGGGCTACGGCAGGGTGGACAGCAAGATCGTCAAGCAGACGAGGGCGTGCGCCGGCGCGTGGCACTATCTGCACGACAAAAAGTCGGTGGGCATCATCGAGTACGACGAGGACAAAAAGCTTGCGACCTATGCGAAGCCCCTCGGCGTCGTGTGCTGCATAACGCCCGCGACCAACCCGACCTCGACCGTCGGCAGCAACGGCATGAATGTGCTCAAGGCGCGCAACGCGATGATCGTCGCGCCGCACCCGCGCGCAAAGAAGGTCTCGGTGCACTGCGTCAATCTCATCAACGAGGCGCTTGCCAAGATAGGCGCGCCCGAGAACCTCATCCAGATCATCGAAGAGCCCAGCATGGATCTGACGAAGGAGCTGATGTCCAAGGTCGATGTCGTCGTCGCGACGGGCGGCGCGGGCATGATAAAGTCGGCCTACTCGAGCGGCAAGCCCTCGTTCGGTGTCGGGCAGGGCAACGTGCAGGTCATCGTCGCCGAAGATTACAGCGACTATGACAAGCTTGCGACGACCCTTGTCAACGGCCGCTCGTACGACAACGGCATGCCCTGCACGGGCGAGCAGGCGCTGCACTATCCGAGGAAGGCCGAGAAGGAGATCCTCACCGCGTTTGAGGCGGCGGGCGGCTATAAGATTCCCGACGACAAGGTGGACGCGCTCGCGGGCTTTTTGTTCAACGAGAAGGGGGCCATCGACCCGACCCATGTCGGCAAGACCGCCAAGGAGATTGCCGAGGCCATCGGCGTCGAGGTGCCCGACAACACACTGGTGCTGCTCTTCGCCAACCAGGGCGTCGGCCCCGGCCACATTCTGTGCCGTGAAAAGCTGTGCCCCGTGACCCAGCTGTTCCCCTACGACGAGTTTGAAAAAGCGGTCGAGGACGCGAGAACCAACCTGCTGTGGGAGGGCGCGGGCCACACCGCGGTCATCTTCACCTATGACGACAAAAAGGCGGCGCACTGCGCCGAGCGCCTGCCCGTCGGCAGGCTGGTGGTCAACCAGAACGGCGGCGGCGCGTCGGGCGGCAACTTTATGAACGGCCTTGCGCCCACCATGTCGCTCGGATGCGGCAGCTGGGGTAACAACAGCATCAGCGACAACCTCACCTACCGCCACCTGATGAACACCACCAAGCTTGCGTATCCGCTCGAGAACGGCGGCATGCCCCCGTTTGACGTCGTGTGGGCCGAGTGAGCGGGTTTAGGAGAGAAAAATGGATTTAAGTCATCTCAAAAATAAAATTGCCGTTGCGGGGGTGGGCTACACCCCCCAGGGCAAGGTGCCGGGGAGGACGGCGGCGAGCTTTCACGTCGAGGCCGTCAAAAACGCGATAGCGGACGCCGGCATAACAAAGGACGAGATAGGCGCGCTTGTGCTCTACCGCCACTTTGACGCGATAGGCGGCGACTATGAGACGACCGCGTTCACCGTCGCAGAGCAGCTGGGCGTGAGCCCCGCGCTCATCAGCCAGGAGCACCAGTGCACCCGCGGCTGGCTGTTCAACGCCGTGGGGCTTTTGACGGCAGGGCTTGTGAAGTATGTTGTGATATCCTACGGCGACAACTCGCGCAGCGGCAGGCGCTCATTTGTCAAGGAGCTGTCGGGCGGCAAGGCGACCGACGAGCTTGCGGCATACGGCGACCTGAGCACCATGGCAAAGTACGCCATGCTCGCGCGCCGCGCGATGGAGAAGTACGGCACCGGGCCCCACGTGTGGAAGGAGATCTCTGTCGCCCAGCGCCGCTGGGCCCAGCTCAACCCCATCGCGGGCATGTACGGCAAGCCGCTCGACGAAAAGGGTTACTATGACGCGGCGATGGTGGTCGACCCGCTGCGGCTGCTCGACGCGACGCCGTCGTCGGACGGCGGCCGGGCGGTCGTGCTGACGACCGCCGAGCGCGCGAAGGGGATGAAAAACCCGCCCGTCTACCTGCGGGGCATCGGCAGCGCCAACAGGCCCGTCTCCCCATTCCGGCTGTGTGTCGAGGACGAGGACAGCGCCGCGCGCAAAAGCAGCCGCGAGGCGTTCGCGATGGCGGGCATCACCCACCGCGACGTCGACGCGTGCGAGCTGTACGACTGCTTCACCTATACCGTCGAGGCGACGCTGCGGGACTACGGCTTCTTTAAAGCGGGGGAGGAGAGCGAGTTCCTGACGGCCGAGCGCCTCGGCCCGTCGGGCGAGTTCCCCGTCAACACCTCGGGCGGAATGCTGAGCGAGGGGTATTTTATGGGCCTCACCCCCCTTGCCGAGGCGGTGATGCAGCTGCGGGGCGGGTGCGGCGAGCGCCAGCTCGGCAAGGTGCCCGGCACAAAGCAGCCCGAGATCATCGTGTGCAGCGACAACGGCGGCGTGTTTCAGAGCCATGTGACGCTGGTGCTTTCGAGGGAGGAGCGATAGGGTATGGATATCAAGGAATCGAGAAGCTTTTTTGCCCCGAGGATAAGCGCCGACACCGCCGAGTTTTGGCGCGGGTGCACAGAGCACAAGCTGCTCATCCAGCGCTGCAAGAGCTGCGGCAAGCTGCGCTGGCCCGCGGGCCGCTTTTGCGATCGGTGCCTCAGCGACGAGACCGAGCTGTGCGAGATGTCGGGCCGCGGCACCGTCTACTCATGGGAGGTCTTTTACAAGCCGTTTCACCCCTCGCTTGAGGACAAGGTGCCCTACATCGTCGCCGAGATCGACCTCGAGGAGGGGGTGCGCATCGTCTCCAACCTCGAGGGCTGTGAGCCGTCCGAGGTGCGCTGCGGCGCCCCCGTCGAGCTCGTCTGGCGCGACGGCGACGATTACACAAGGCCCGTTTTTGTGCTGAAAAAGGCGGAATAGAGTATGAAAATTGTCATTATCGGCGGCAACGCCGCGGGCATGAGCGCGGCGTCGAGGATAAAGCGGCGCGCGCCCGAGCACGAGGTGATCGTGCTCGAGAGCACGAACGAGGTGTCGTTCGGCGCGTGCGGGATGCCGTACTATGTCGCGGGGCTCAACCCCGACATCGACCTCATGCGCATAAGGCCCGTGGAGAAGTTCAGGGAGCAGGGCGTCGACGTGCGGCTCGGGCACACCGTGACGGCCGTCGACAGGGCGACCAAGACGGTCACGGGCACAGGGCCCGAGGGCGAGTTTTCGCTCGGCTACGACAGACTTGCGGTGTGCAGCGGCTCGTCCGCGATTGTCCCGCCCGTCGCGGGCAGCGACCTTGCGGGCATCTTCACCCTCAAAAACCTGTCCGACGCGGCGGCGCTCAAGGCGGCGCTGGGCGAGGACAAGCGCGTCGTGATCGTGGGCGGCGGGTACATCGGCCTCGAGCTCAGCGAGGCGTGCATCCTGAGAAAGGTAAAATCCCTCACCGTCGTCGAGGCGGCACCCGGTCTGCTCACCACCTTTGACGACGAGTTCGGCGAGGCCGCCGCGGGCGAGCTTGAAAAGCACGGCGCCCTCGTCAGGCTCGGCGAGCGGGTGACAGGCTTCAGGGGCGAGGGCGGCAGGGTCACGGCCGTTGAGACGAGCGGCGGCGTCTATGACTGCGACGTCGCGGTGCTCGCGGTGGGCGTGCGGCCCAACACCGCCTTTGTCGACCTCGATAAGCTCGGCAACGGGGCAGTCGTCACCGACCCCTCGCTGCGCACAAGCGACCCCGACATCTTTGCCGCGGGCGACTGCGCCACCGTGTGGCACCGCATTCTCAGGGCCCCCGCCTATCTGCCGCTCGGCACCAATGCCAACAAGCAGGGCAGGCTGCTGGGCGACGCGATACTCGGCAAGGAGGTCTGCCTCGACCGTGCGCTCGGCACCTCGATGCTGCGCCTCGCGGGGCTTGAGTTTGCGTGTACCGGCCTCAACGAAAAGACCGCAAAGCGCAATGAAATCCCCTACAGGACCAAAACGGTTTCGGCGCGCTCGCACGCGCGGTACTTCCCCGACCCCGTAGAGATCACGATAAAGCTCGTGTACTCGCCCGACAGTCGGGTGATCCTCGGCGCGCAGATGATGGGCGCCAAGGAGACGGCGCTGCGCATCGACGCCTTTGCGCTGGCCGTCGACCGCGCGATGACGACCGAAGAGCTCGGCTTTGCCGACCTCGGCTACGCGCCGCCCTTCGCCTCGGTGTGGGACGCCGTGCAGATTGCGGCAAACGCGGCGAAATAGCTTCGGCGCTTTGAACGCGCCGCGGGCGGCCGCGACTCTCCCGGCGTTTGAGCGAGGGGAGAGCGATGCCCGAAGGGAGGGCTGTCGTTGTCACGGCCGTGCGTCTCAGAGCGCCTGCCGCCCTGCGGCCGCAAAGCCGCTTCGCGCGGGTCTGCGCGAAGGGGCCCCGACCCGAAACCGGGCCGAGGGGAGGGCGCGGGCACAGGCTGCCTGCCTGCGCGCTGCGTCCTTGAGGGGCAGGGGCGGCGCGGGCGATTTCTCCCCGCCGCCCCACCGCTGTGCGACAGATAGGGGATAATCCTCGCTTTGAGCAGCCTTATATCTCCCGCCGTCCCCGCTGTGCAATAGGGAATGGGCCCTTTTTACACGGACACGGCGGCGGGCTTATTAAATTAAAGGATTGACATCCCGCGCCCCGCCGCTTTGGGACGCGGACGGCAAACAGACATTTTTCCGCGCGAGCGGATGAACAAAGAGGTTTTTCAGATGAATTTCGGCTTTTATATACCCACCGATATCCTGTTCGGCGAGGGCGCGCTCTCGCGCCTTCACACCAAGACGCTGCCCGGCAAAAAGGCGGCGATCATCATGACGGGCGGCGGCTCGGCGGTGCGGCTCGGCTATCTCGACCGCCTCAAGAAAGAGCTTGAGCTCGCGGGGTGCGAATACATCGTCTTCAACAGCGTGCTGCCCAACCCCACCAAGGACAACGTGATGCAGGGCGCGGCCGCGGTGCGCGAGAACGGGTGCGACTTTTTGGCGGCCCTCGGCGGCGGCAGCGCCATCGACGCCGCGAAGGCCATCGCGATCATGTCGACCAACGACGGCGACTATTGGGACTATGTCAGGACGGGCTCGGGCAAGGGGATGCCCCTTAAAAACCGCCCGCTGCCCCTCGTCGCGGTGACGACGACCGCGGGCACCGGCTCGGAGGCGGACGCGGGCGCGGTCATCACCAATGTTGAGCTCAACGAAAAGACGGGCTTCGGCACGCCGTACAGCTTCCCCGCCATCAGCGTGGTTGACCCCGAGCTCATGCTCAGCGTGCCGCCGAAATACACGGTGTACCAGGGCTTCGACGTGCTGTTCCACGCGACCGAGTGCTATATCAGCTCGGTCGAGAGCTTCGCCGTCGACGCGCTTGCGATCGACGCGATAAAGCGGGTCGCAAAATATCTGCCGCGCGCCTACCGCGACGGGGGCGACCTCGAGGCGAGGACGCAGATGGCGTGGGCAAACACCGCCGCGGGCCTCTGCCTCACCTTCGGCTCGCTCACGCTCGAGCACGCGCTCGAGCACGCGATGTCGGGGGTGTACCAGGACCTCACCCACGGCGCGGGCCTGCTGCTCATCTGCCGCGACTACTATGAGAACCGCGAGGCGGCGCCCGCGCTCGCGGGCCGCATGCGCGACATGGCCGAGGCGATGGGCTCGCCCGACCCCGACGCTCCGCACGCCTTTACAAGGGCGCTCTCGGCGCTCATGGACAGCTGCGGCGTGGGCGGCATCAAGATGACCGACTTCGGCATGGCGCGCGAGAGCTTCCCCGAGATCGTGCGGCTGTCGCACAACCACAAGGGCTACATGAACGAGCGCACGCAGATGACCGACGAGATCGTCGCCGACATCCTCGAGAGGTCGTTTGAGCGGGGATAAACGAAGATGTCTGACGAAATAAACGACGAAAGGGGCCGCGCCGCCCTGCGGCGCGGCCCGACCCCCGGCCCCCGGGGATTTAAAAGGCCCCATCGCGCGTGGCTCGTGCTGCTCGGCTGCTGCTTTATGCAGGGCGGCAGCATGGGCGTCATCATGAACACAGTGGGGCTGTTCTTCAACGCGGTCAGCACCGACCTCGGTTTTGCGGTGGGGGACATCTCGCTGTATCGGACGATATCGGGGCTGTCCTCCTGCCTGCTGCTGCCGTTTGTGGGCAGGATCCTGTACAAAGCGGACACCCGCCTCACCCTCACGGCGTCGGCGGTGACGATGGCGGCGTGCGCGGCGCTCATGGGCTCGTTCAGCGAGCTGTGGCAGTGGTACGCGGCGGCGTTTGTGCAGGGGCTTGCGGCGGCCATGCTGCTGACCGCGTCCGAGCCGATCATCCTCGCCAACTGGTTCCACGAAAAGCTCGGCCTCGCCATAGGCATCTCGGCGGCGTTTTCGGGGGTGATGGGCACCGTGGGCAACCTCGTGTTCGAGCGGGTGATTGCGCTTTACGGCTGGCGGGCGTGCTATGTCGTCTCGGCCGTCCTGGCGCTTGCAATGATGCTGCCCATGACGCTGTTCGCGGTGCGCCTCAAGCCCGAGATGAAGGGCTGCACCCCCTACGGGCAGAAGAGCGGCGAAGAGCCCGCGCCCTTTTCGGGCGTGCGCCTCACCCCGCGCGAGCGGCTGTGCGTCATCGGCATGATTGTGCTCGCGGTGTGCTCGATGCAGTTCTGCACCGGGTTTTCGCCGCAGATAGCGGGCTTTGCGGTGTCGGTCGGCAGGACGCTTGCGGTGGGCGCGGCGCTCGTGTCGTGGTCGATGGTGACCAACGCCCTCGGCAAGGCGGTGCTCGGGCAGGTGAACGACGCCGCGGGGCTCAAGGCCGCGTGCCTGCTGGGCACGGCGTTCACCGTGCCGGGATACTTCATGTTTCTCAGCGGCAGCGACCTTGTCATGACCCTCGGCAGCGCAAGCTACGGCGTGGCGATGTCCCTTGCGGTCATCACGCCGCCGCTTATCACGCGCAAGTTTTTCTCGGATGTCGAGTACCCGAAGGTCTTCTCGTTCGTAATGATGATGTCGACGCTGCTGTCGTCCTTTGCGCCCGCGGTGTTCGGCATGATGTACGACGCGCAGGGCAGCTATACCGGGGTGCTCGCCGTGTGCATCGCGCTGAGCTTTGTGTATTTTGCGATGTGCGCAGGGCTTGACCGCGCGCTTCGGCACGCGAGGGGGCGCGGCGCTTGACGGAGCGCACCCGCGGCGCGGGCGGGAAGCGGAGGCTTTCGGCTTCGGCCGAAACGGATTAAAAATTTTTTTGACAGACACATTCTGTCGGGAAGGGACGGTTTATATGCTTAAAGGGATACCGAAGTGCATCTCGCCGCAGCTCTTGAAGACGCTTGCCGAGATGGGGCACGGCGACACGATTGTTTTGGGCGACGCGTTTTTTCCGGCGGCGTCCTGCGCGCGGGCCGCGGGCGGCGAGCTTATCAGGGCGGACGGGATAACGTCGACCGAGCTGCTCGACGCGATCCTGACGCTCATGCCGCTTGACAGCGTGCAGCACCCCGTGCTCATCATGGACAAGCCCGAGAGCATGAGCGGGCTTGAGACGCCCGTGTGGGACGAGTACAAAAAAATTGTCGCAAAGCACGACCCGCGCGGCGAAAGCTGTGTCGGGATGCTTGAGCGGTTCGCGTTTTACGACGCGGCAAAAAAGGCGTTTGCCGTCGTCTCGACGGGGGAGGAGGCGTATTTCGGCTGCCTCGTGCTGCAAAAGGGCACAAAATAGGTTTGACGGCAGAGCGGGCGCGTGGCGGTTCACGGGCCCGCTTTTGTGTGAGGGGGAGCGGATTTTGACCCCGCGCCCTTGCCCTTAGGGCTTTATTATATTAAAAAAGGATGAGCGGCTGCCCGAAAGGCTGTCTTACCGAACGGTCGGCCGTCGCACCTAAAGCCTGAATCCATCCCTCGGGCCGCGGGCCCTTAGGCTCCCCTGTGTAAGGGAAGGTTTCCGGGCCCTTAAGCTTACACCCATCCATCGCGTCGCCCCGCAGCGGGCTTCCTCGCCCCTTCGCAAAGGACTTTCCCGCCGAGCAAAAACATACGGTTGTAAAGACGGAAAAAATGCGGTAAAATTATTACAAGGGAAAAGCGGCGCGTTTTTTCGGCAGTTTTCGCGCGGCAGGCGGCCCCGCGGCGGCCGCGACTTTGCCCTGTGAACGGAGGGTCTTCATGAAACATCACATACTCAAAGGCTACGAAAACGCGGTGTGCGAGATAAAGACGATGGAGAACGAGCTCATCTTCCAGGGGCGCATCATCAAGACCGGGCAGGACGGTGCAAAGGATTTTATCGAGGTCAGGCTTCGCCATGACGACAAGATGCCGCTCTACCCGTACGGCACGCGGGTCAAGATCGACTGCATCGGCAGGCGCGGGGTGCGCTCGCTGGGCGGCGTGGTGTATATAGCGAACGAAGATTTTTGGCGACTGACCGACCTCGACGAGCTGTCGGCGGTCGAGCGCAGGGGCTTTTTCAGGATGAACGCGCGCGGCTATGCGGACGTGACCCGCGGCGACGCGCCGTTCGGCACCGCCCCCGTGACGGCGAACCTTGTCAACATAAGCATCTCGGGCGTGCTGTTCAGGGCGCCCATCTTCCTCTCGCCCGGGGATGTGATAAACATCAACCGCATGGTGTTTGACGGCATCAACGCGGTGTTCAGCTTCAAGGCGCGGGTACGGCGCGCGGTCGGCACCAACTCCGAAAAGGTGATGCTGTACGGCTGCGAGTTTGTCAACCCGCCCGCGGGCGAAATCGACAAGCTGTGCGGCGTGGTGTTTCAGCTTCAGCGCGACGCGGCAAAAAAGCGACTTGTATAGCCGGGCGTTTAGGGCGCTTTGGGCCGCGGCGGACGGTATGCGGTTTTTGCCGCGCGGATAAATTATGAATAAAGAGCAAAGGTCCCGACGGTGTCGGGGCCTTTTTTGTGTGCCTGCCGTGCGATGAGGGAACCAAAAATCGCGCCGTACCGATTGCGTCCGCCGAAAAATAATTTTGCAAAAGCCCTTTAAAAAGCGGCGGTTCCGATGAATAACTTGAGTGTAAGGGTTTTTAGGGCTTCAGAAATCGACATCAAGCCGAGGCCGAAACAACCCGACAGCTTCGTTCATGCAAAGGGGTTCAAGCTCCGACGCGGCGCAGCAGTGCCGCGCGGATATCGGCAGCCTCTGCGCGTCGGGCGGGGCCTTGAGGGAAGAATCGGGTCAAGGCGTCGACACGGGTCGCGGATGCCTTGTGTTTGTCGTATCCTTTCGACGGTTGTTCAAAAATTCGGCGGCAGAGGATTGACTCCGCACGACACGGTTTGACAACAGTCGGCGGGCGCGGCGGGCGCACCGAACCGCAAACCCGCGTCGGGGTGTCGGCTCAGAACCCCGAGCACACCCGAACAGGTTGAAAACTGAATATTGTCAAAAAGCGTCTGTATTCGGCTGTGCCTTTGCCGCGCGGCGTGTCCGAGGGCGAGGTGCACCCTGCCGAGGGTTATGTGTATCCCAAGGGTGAAGTGTACCCCACCGAGGGGCGAAATGCATCCCGAGGGGACAGTGTACCTCACCGAGGGGGCAGTATACCCCGAAGGAGCAATGTATCCCGCCAAGGGCGAATTGTACCCTGCCAAGGGGTAGGTATACCTCGAGGGACGGGTGCAGCTTTGGGGCCCGGAAACCTTCCCCCGTGGGGGGAAGGGGGACCGCCTCGCGGTGGATGAGGGGTCAGGGAAATTCTTATCCATAGCAGGGATAAAGTCAAAAAACCAGCTCACCCCTCATCAGTCACCTATGGTGACAGCTTCCCCCCACGGGGGAAGCTCAAGGGCAAGCCACCCGAAGGACGGGTATAGGCTTTAGGGCCCGGAAACCTTCCCCCGTGGGGGGGAAGGGGGACCGCCTCGCGGTGGATGAGGGGTCAGGAGATGTTCTCATCCGAGAAGGGCTTAAGTCAACGGGTTAAGCTATCCCCTCA
>CAYSRC010000041.1:0-22040 GCA_964433495.1 uncultured Oscillospiraceae bacterium | reverse complement strand
CCGCGGCTCGGTCATGAACCCCTGCGACCACCCGCACGGCGGCGGCGAGGGCAAGAGCCCCGTCGGGCGTCCGGGCCCTGTCACCCCGTGGGGCAAGCCCGCGCTCGGCTACAAGACCCGTGCAAAACACCATCGCTCTGACAAGTTTATTGTCAAGCGCCGCAACGGTTAAGAAGGAGGCGTTCAGAAATGGGTAGAAGCGTTAAGAAGGGGCCGTTTGTACAGCCCGCCCTGCTCAAAAGGGTCAAGGCGATGAACGAAGTCGGCGAAAAGCGCGTCCTCAAGACGTGGAGCCGCTCGTCGACGATTTTCCCGGACTTTGTCGGCCACACCTTTGCCGTCCACGACGGGCGCAAGCACGTGCCCGTGTACGTGACCGAGGACATGGTCGGGCACAAGCTCGGCGAGTTTGCACCCACGCGTCTTTTCCGCGGCCACGCCGGCGCGAAGACAACCAAGTAGAAGGGGAGAATAGACAATGGAAGCGAAGGCATTTTTAAGATATTGCCGCATTTCCCCGAGGAAGGTGCAGATTGTGCTGGACCTTATCCGCGGCGAAAGCCTCGAAAAGGCGCAGGCGATATTGAAGTACACACCGAAGGCTGCGTGTGAGCCCCTCTTGAAGCTCGTCAACTCGGCAGCTGCCAACGCCGAAAACAACTTCGGCATGGACAAGGGCTCCCTTTATGTGGCAGAGTGTTTTGCAACGCCCGGCCCCACGCTCAAGAGGATCCGTCCCAGGGCTCAGGGCAGAGCATACCGCGTGCTCAAGAGAACCTCGCACATAACGGTCGTTCTCAAAGAGCGCGAAGCTTAAGGGGAGGTTTAGGAATGGGACAAAAAGTTAATCCGCACGGACTGCGCGTCGGCGTCATCAAAAAGTGGGACTCCAACTGGTACGCCAAAAAGAGCGAGATGGGGGATCTCATCCTTGAGGACTACAAGCTGCGCGAGTATATAAAGAAGAACCTTTACGAGTCCGGCGTATCCAGGATATGCATCGACCGCAACAACGAGAACGTCCGCGTGACCATCCACTGCGCGAAGCCCGGCATGATCATCGGCCGCGGCGGCGAGGAGATCGGCAAGCTTCAGGATAAGCTGAGCAAAATGACGGGCAAGAGCGTCAAGGTCGGCATCGAATCCATCAAGAACCAGGACATCGACGCACAGCTCGTCGCCGAGAACATCGCGGGACAGCTCGAGCGCCGCGCATCCTTCCGCCGCGCGATGAAGCAGAGCATCCAGCGCGCGATGCGCCTCGGCGCCAAGGGAATCAAGGTCACCATCGGCGGCCGCCTCAACGGCGCGGACATCGCCCGCAGCGAGAGCTATCACGAGGGCACCATCCCTCTGCAGACCCTGCGCGCCGACATCGACTACGGCTTTGCCGAGGCGAAGACCACCTACGGCATCATCGGCGTGAAGACATGGATATACAAAGGCGAGGTTTTGAGCGCCGTCAAGAAGACCTCTAAGGAAGGAGGCAAAAGGTAATGCTGCTGCCCAAGAGAGTGAAATACCGCCGTGTCCAGCGCGGCCGCATGAAGGGCAAGGCGACCCGCGGCACCGCCGTCAACTACGGTGATTACGGCCTTGTCGCGACCGAGCCCGGCTGGATAAAGTCCAACCAGATCGAGGCCGCCCGTGTCGCGATGACCCGTTATATCAAGCGCGGAGGGAACGTCTGGATAAAGATCTTCCCCGACAAGCCCGTTACCGAAAAGCCCGCCGAGACACGCATGGGCTCCGGTAAAGGAAGCCCCGAGTATTGGGTGGCCGTGGTCAAGCCCGGCCGCGTGATGTTCGAGATAGGCGGCGTCACCGAGGACGTCGCGCGCGAGGCCATCCGCCTCGCGGCACACAAACTGCCCATCAAGTGCAAGTTTGTGAAAAAAGAAGAAGTGGGTGGTGAGCAGGAATGAAAGCGACAGAGCTTCGTAAGATGAATGACAAAGAGCTTGAGGCAAAGCTCGCGGACCTCAAGGCCGAGCTTTTCAACCTTCGCTTCCAGCACGCCATCAACCAGCTTGACAACCCCAACAAGCTTGTCGAAGTCAAACGAGACATCGCGCGCGTCAAGACGATCATCCGCGCCCGCGAGCTCGACTTCGTTGAATAATCTGAGGGAGGAGAACGGATAATGAGCGAACGCAACCTTAGAAAGACCCGCGTAGGTCTTGTTGTCAGCGATAAGATGGACAAGACCGTTGTTGTTGCTATTGAGGACAGCGTAAGGCACCCTCTCTACAAAAAGATTATCAAGCGCACCGTCAAGTTTAAGGCGCACGACGAGAACAACGAATGCGGCATCGGCGATCGTGTCAAGATAATGGAGACCCGCCCCCTGTCCAAGGACAAGAGATGGCGTCTCGTCGAAATTCTGGAGAAGGCGAAATAGCCGAAAGGAGGAGCTATCTGTGGTACAGATGCAAACCTACCTCAAGGTTGCCGATAACACCGGTGCGAAAGAGCTTATGTGCATTCGCGTGCTGGGAGGCTCCCGCAAGAGGTACGCTAATATAGGCGACGTCATCGTGGCGTCGGTTAAGAAGGCCGCTCCGGGCGGCTCGGTCAAGAAGGGCGACGTCGTCAAAGCGGTCGTCGTCCGCAGCAAGAAGGGTCTTCGCAGGGACGACGGCAGCTATATCCGCTTTGACGAGAATGCGGCCGTCATCATCAAGGAAGACAAGAACCCCAGCGGTACGCGTATTTTCGGGCCGGTGGCAAGGGAGCTTCGCGAGAAGGATTACACGAAGATACTCTCGCTTGCCCCCGAGGTCCTTTAAAGGAGGTCGGAGCATATGAATAAGCTTCATGTAAAGACCGGCGACACGGTCATGATCATCTCCGGCCGCGACCGCGGCAACAGGGGCAAGGTGCTCGAGGTCGCGCCCGACGAGCGCAAGGTCATCGTCGAGGGACAGAACCTCGTGACAAAGCATGTCAAGCCCCGCAGGCAGGGCGAGGCCGGCGGTCTTGTAAAGGCCGAGGCGCCGCTCTACGCGAGCAAGGTCATGCCCGTCTGCCCCAAGTGTGACAAGCCCACAAGGGTCGGCCACGCGCTCGACAAGGACGGCAAAAAAATCCGCGTCTGCAAGCGCTGCGGCGCACAGCTGTAGGAAGGAGTAGGAGAATGTCACGTCTCAAGGACAAATATGTCAGCGAAATTGCTCCCGCTCTTATGAAAAAGTTTTCCTATAAGAGCGTCATGCAGATACCCAAGCTCGACAAGGTCGTCGTCAACGTCGGCTGCGGCGAGGCGAGGGACAACCCCAAGATAATGGAGGCCATCCTCGGCGATCTCGCCAAGATAACGGGACAGAAGGCGGTCGTTTGCAACGCCAAAAAGTCGGTCGCAAACTTCAAGCTGCGCGAGGGCATGCCCATAGGCGCAAAGGTCACGCTGCGCGGCGAGCGCATGTATGAGTTTGTCGACAGGCTGTTCAACGTCGCGCTGCCCCGCGTCCGCGACTTCCGCGGGATAAACGGGGACAGCTTTGACGGCAGGGGCAACTACGCCCTCGGCCTTAAAGAGCAGCTTATCTTCCCCGAGATCGAGTACGACAAGATAGACGCGGTGCGCGGCATGGACATCGCCTTTGTCACGACCGCCCAAAACGACGAAGAGGCCAAGGCGCTGCTCAGCGCCATGGGCGCCCCGTTCGCAGGCTGAGGGGAGGAAGAGGATTATGGCTAAAAAATCCATGATAAACAAGCAGCAGGCCACGCCCAAGTTTTCAACACGCCAATACAACAGGTGCAAGATCTGCGGCCGTCCGCACGCGTACCTGCGCAAATACGGCATCTGCCGCATCTGCTTCAGGGAGCTCGCCTACAAGGGCCAGATCCCCGGCGTGAGAAAAGCAAGTTGGTAAGAAGGAGGAGAAAAACGGTATGCATATCACAGACCCGATAGCGGATTTACTGACGCGCATTCGCAACGCGAGCAGCGCAAAGCACAATACTGTAGACATCCCCGCTTCCAACATGAAAAAGGCAATAGCCAAGATTCTCGTTGACGAGGGCTATGTCAAGAGCATGCAGGTTACCGAGGACAACAAGCAGGGTATGATCACGCTCACCCTTAAATACGGCGAGGACAAGAGACCGGCGATCACCGGCCTGCGCCGCGTGAGCAAGCCGGGGCTTCGCATCTACACCGGCTGCGAGGATATGCCCAAGGTTTTAAAAGGGCTGGGCATCGCCATCGTCTCGACGCCGAAGGGCGTCATGACCGACAAGCAGGCCCGCAAGGAGAATGTGGGCGGCGAAGTGCTCGCGTTCGTTTGGTAGGGGGTAAACACAATGTCGAGAATTGGTAGAAAACCGATAGTTATTCCCGCAGGTGTCGACGTAAAGATCGAGGGGAATACCGTGACGGTCAAGGGGCCGAAGGGGACACTGACACACAGCTTCAGCCCCAAGCTCAGCGTCAAGAACGAAAACGGCGAGCTTATCGTTTCGCGTCCCTCGGATGACAAGGAATACCGTTCGCTTCACGGTCTGACGCGAACCCTTGTCAACAACATGGTGATCGGTGTGACCGAGGGCTTCAAAAAGGAGCTCGAGATCCAGGGCGTCGGTTACCGCGCGCAAAAGCAGGGCAAGGATCTTGTGATGAACCTCGGCTATTCGCACCAGGTCGTCATGAGCGACACCGAGGACATCACCGTCGAGGTCCCCGCGCCCAACAAGATCGTCGTGACGGGCGCCGACAAGCAGAAGGTCGGACAGTTTGCGGCCAACATCCGCGAGAAAAGGCCCCCCGAGCCCTATAAGGGCAAGGGCATCCGATATGCCGGCGAGTTCGTCGCCCACAAAGAGGGCAAGGCCGGCAAGGGCGCGAAATAACGAAAGGAGCAGAGAAGAATTATGGTTTCCAAACGCGACAGCAACAAGCAGCGTCTGCAGAGACATAAGCGTGTGCGCGGAAAGATCAGCGGCACCAAAGAGTGCCCCCGCCTCAACGTATTCCGCTCCGCAAGACACATCTACGCGCAGGTCATCGACGATGTTGCGGGGGTCACGCTTTGCTCGGCCTCCACGCTTGACAAGGGCTTTGAGGGCGCGACGGGCAATGCCGAGGCCGCGAACAAGGTCGGCAGGCTCGTGGCCGAAAAGGCCGAGAAGCTCGGCATCACCAACGTGGTGTTCGACCGCGGCGGATACATCTATCACGGCCGCGTAAAAGCTCTTGCAGAAGGCGCCCGCGAGGGCGGCCTCAAGTTCTAAGGGGAGGAGAAAGATTTTGGAAAGAATTGACGCTTCAACGCTCGATCTCCAGGAAAAGGTCGTAGCCATCAACCGCGTATCCAAAACCGTCAAGGGCGGCCGCATCTTCAAGTTCTCCGCCCTGGTCGTGGTCGGCGACGGTCACGGTCTTGTGGGCGTGGGTCTCGGAAAGGCGGGAGAGGTCCCCGAGGCCATCCGCAAGGGGCTCGAGGACGCGAAGAAGAACATGTACAGGATAGCCGTCAAGGGCACGACGATCCCCCACGAGGTCATCGGCAGGTTCGGCGCGGGCAGGGTTCTGCTCAAGCCCGCCGCACCCGGTACCGGCATCATAGCGGGCGGCCCCGTCCGCGCGATGATGGAGGTTGCGGGCATAAGCGACATCCGTGCGAAGTCGCTGCGCACCAACAACCCCAACAACGTCGTCGCCGCCACCCTCGAGGGCCTCAAATCCCTTCGCAACGTCGAAGAGGTCGCCGCGATGCGCGGCAAGGACCCCAAGGAAATTTTAGGTTAAGGAGGAGTTAAACCATGGCCGAAACCAACAACACCGAAGCCGTCGTCGAAGCGGCAGAGGAGAACAAGCCGGCAGCGAAAAAGACCGCCTCCGCAGCCAAAAAGCCCGCGGCCAAAAAGACGGCCGAGGCGGGCGACAAGAAGCCCGCGGCCAAGAAGACGACCGCGGCCAAAAAGCCCGCCGCGAAGAAGGCGGAGGAAAAGCCCGCCGACAAGGCGGCAGCCCCCGCCGAGGAGAGCAAGCCGGAGAAGCCCGCGGCCGAGAAAAAGGCGCCCGCCAAAAAGGCAGCCGCCCAAAAGAAGGTCACGAGCGTCACGATAAGGCTCAAAAAGAGCTTTGCGGGCAGGCTTGATGTTCAGATAGCCACAGCAAGGTCGCTGGGGCTTCGCAGGATAGGGGATGTCTCGGTGCAGCCCGACAACGCCGCCACCCGCGGCAAGATTGCCAAAATATCTCACATGGTTGAGGTAACAGAAGAATAACGAAGGAGGTGCATCCCATGAAGCTCCATGAACTGCAGCCCGCGAAGGGCGCGAGCAGCGATGTAAAGCGCAAGGGCCGCGGCGCCGGTTCCGGCAACGGCAAGACGGCGGGCAAGGGCCACAAGGGCCAGCTCGCGCGTTCCGGCCACAAGCCCGCGTACTTTGAGGGCGGCCAGCTTCCGCTCGTGCGCCGCATACCGAAGCGCGGCTTTAAAAACATCTTTGCAACAAAATACTCCACGGTTAAGCTCAGCGATCTCAACAGGTTCGACGACGGCGCGGTTGTCGACACCGAGCTGCTTGTGAACGCGGGCCTTGTCAGCAAGGTTCTCGACGGCGTCAAGGTTCTCGGCAACGGCGAGATAACGAAAAAGCTGACCGTCAAGGCGGCGGCGTTCACCGCGTCCGCAAAGGAGAAGATCGAAAAGGCCGGAGGAAAGGCCGAGGTGATGTAAGATGTTCCAAACCTTCAGAAACGCTTGGAAAATCGAAGACCTCCGCAAAAAGATACTCTTCACGGCATTTATTTTGGTGATCTTCCGTCTCGGCGCCGCGATACCGGCCCCGTTTATCGACGCGACCGCCATTCAGGAGTCGCTGAGCAACCAGAACACCATCTTCGGGTTTTTCAACCTGCTGACGGGCGGCGGATTTTCGAGGGCAACGCTGTTTGCGCTGGGTGTCACGCCCTACATCAACGCCTCGATCATCCTCCAGCTGCTGCAGGTCGTCATCCCCGCGCTCGAGCGCATGGCGCGCGAGGGCGAGGAGGGACGCCGCAAGCTCAACAAGATCACCCGCTACACGGGCATCGGCATCTCGGTTCTGCTGTCCTTTGTGTACTACATCCTCATGCGCAACCAAAGGGCGCTCATCTACACCGACGGGTTTGCGGGAGTTTTCTCGGCGATAGTTATCGTCGCCTCGTTTGCCGCAGGCGCGGTGCTGCTCATCTGGCTCGGCGAGCAGATCGACGCAAAGGGCATAGGCAACGGTATCTCGCTGCTCATCTTCACGGGCATCGTCTCGGGTCTTGCGACCGCCGTCGAGCAGATCATCTACTACTTCGGCGTCGCTGCGAACGGCGTCACCTACGCGGTTGACGGCGCGCTTCTTCAGCTGTCGGGCCCGAGACCGTGGTACTTTGCCGTCATCCCGGTGATCCTCATCATGTTCGCGGGCATGTTCGCGCTGATCGTCGCGACCTCGGCCGCCGAGCGCCGCATCCCCGTGCAGTACGCGAAGCGGGTTGTGGGCCGCAAGATGTACGGCGGACAGTCCACCAACATCCCCATCAAGGTCACGATGTCGGGCGTTCTGCCCGTCATCTTCGCGTCCGCCATCCTGTCGGTCCCCGGCACGATCAAAGACTTTTTCGGGATCACGGGCGCCTGGGGCGATATACTCGGGTTTTTCAGCACGAGCGGCTGGGGCTACGCGGTGCTGTACGCGCTGTTTATCATAGGGTTCAACTACTTCTATGTCACGGTGCAGTACAACCCGGTGCAGATGGCCAACGACCTGCGCAAGAACTCGGGCACGATACCCGGCATACGCCCGGGCAAACCCACCTCCGACTTTATCCAAAAGGTTCTCTCAAAGGTGACGTTTATCGGGGGCATCTTCCTCGTCATCGTCGCGATTCTTCCGATTATCATAACCAACGTGACCGGCATACAGATTTCGCTCGGCGGCACATCGGTGCTGATTCTTGTCGGTGTTGCCCTCGAGATATCCAACACGCTTGAGAGCTATATGCTCATGCGTCATCACAAGGGCTTCCTTGAATAAGGAGAGGGATATGAAGCTGATTTTACTCGGAGCCCCCGGTGCGGGGAAAGGTACTCAGGCTGAAATCATCTCAAAGCGCCTGTCCATTCCGATAATAAGCACAGGCAACATCCTTAAGGACGCGGTGCGCCGCGGGACAGAGCTCGGCCAAAGGGCAAATGAGTTTATGTCGAGCGGGCGCCTCGTCCCCGACGACGTCATCATCGGTATCCTCAGGCAGAGGGTGACGGCGGACGACTGCGCCGACGGGTTTATCCTCGACGGTGTGCCCCGCACCGTCGCCCAGGCCGAGGCCCTTGAGGAGATGGGCATCGAGGTCGACAAGGTGATAAGCCTTGAGGTTCCCGACGAGACCATCCTCGAGCGGCTGTCGGGCCGCCGGGTGTGCCCCGGCTGCGGCAACACCTACCACGTGAGCTTTAAGCGCCCCGCGAAGGAGGGCGTATGCGACGCCTGCGGCGAGAAGCTCATCGTGCGGGACGACGACAGGGTCGAGACGGTGAAGACGCGTCTCAAGGTCTACCACGAGACGACCGAACAGCTCAAGGACTACTATGAAAAGCAGGGCAAGCTGCGGACGGTCGACGGCAGACAGGAGGTCGCGGACACGACAAGAGCCACCCTTGCCGCGCTTGAGGTGTAGGCGGTATGATACAGATAAGGACACCGAAAGAGATTGCCGAGATGAGGGAGGCCTGCCGGATTTCGGCGGCGGCCCTCAGGGTGGCGAGGGAGGCGGTGCGCCCCGGTGTTTCGACCGCGCACGTGGACGATGAGATCAAGAAGTTCATCCTCTCGTGCGGCGCAAAGCCCTCCTTTCTCCGCTATCAGGGTTTTCCGAAGAGCGCGTGTATCTCGGTCAACGACGAGATTATACACGGCATCCCGTCCTACAACCGCATCCTCAAGGAGGGGGACATCGTGAGCGTCGACGTGGGCGCCTTTAAAAACGGCTACCACGGGGACAACGCGACGACCATCCCGGTGGGCGAGGTGAGCGACGAGGCCAAAAAGCTGCTCGCCGTCACCGAGGAGGCGCTTAAGCGGGGCGTTGCGGCCGCGGTTGCGGGCGGCAGGATAGGCGACATAGGTCACGCGGTTCAGTCCTATGTCGAGGAAAACGGCTTTTCCGTAGTGCGCGACTACGTGGGACACGGGGTAGGGCACCATCTGCACGAGGAGCCCGAGGTCCCGAACTACGGCAAACAGGGACACGGCGTCCGACTTGTCCCGGGGATGACCATAGCGATTGAACCGATGGTCAACACGGGCGGCTGGCAGGTCGAGAAGCTGGACAACGACTGGACCGTGGTTACAAAGGACGGCGGTTTGTCGGCACATTTTGAGTACACCGTTGCCGTGACCGACGCGGGCCCCGTCGTGCTCACGGCCGAGTGAGGCGCGGGATGGATTTGCAGGTCGGCAGCGTGGTGTGCTCTAAAGCGGGGCGCGACAAGGGCAGGTTTTTTGCGGTTCTTTCGCTGGACGGCGACTGTGCCGAGGTAGCGAACGGCGAGCTGCGAAAGATCGCGGCCCCCAAGCGCAAAAACCTTAAGCATCTCGCCCCCACCGCAACGGTGCTCGCGCGCGGGCTGCTGTCGGACGACAAACAACTGTACGACGCGATTTGCAGCAGCGTCGGCAACCGTCAAAAGGAGGATTAAGCCTTGTCCAAGGACGATGTTCTTGAGCTGGAGGGCGTGGTCAAAGAGGTTCAGCCCAACGCAACCTTTTTGGTCGAGCTCGCCAACGGACACAGAATTCAGGCCCACATCTCGGGAAAGCTTCGGATGAACTACATCCGCATCCTTGTCGGTGACAAGGTGACGGTGGAGATGTCTCCGTACGACCTGACGAAGGGCCGCATCACATGGCGCTCCAAATAAGGGACGCTCACAACTCCGCAGGAGGTAGCAAAAATGAAGGTCAGACCTTCCGTTAAACCGATATGTGAAAAATGCAAGGTGATCAAGCGTCACGGTCGTGTGATGATCATCTGCAAAAACCCCAAACACAAGCAGCGTCAGGGTTAAGACGCTCTTAAATCAGGAGGATTATTTTCATGGCGCGTATTGCTGGTGTAGACCTGCCGAGAGACAAGCGGGTCGAAATCGGACTTACCTATATCTACGGCATCGGCCAAAGCACTGCCAAAAAGATCATTGCTGCGACGGGCGTCAACCCCGACACAAGGGTCAGGGATCTCACCGATGAGGATCAGGCAAAGCTTCGTGAGTACATCGACCACAACATCACGGTGGAGGGCGACCTTCGCCGCAACGTGGCGCTCGACATCAAGCGTCTTATCGAGATAGGCAGCTATCGCGGCGTGCGTCACCGCAAGGGGCTTCCCGTGCGCGGTCAGCGCACCAAGACCAACGCCCGTACCCGCAAGGGCCCGAAGAGAACGATAGCCAACAAGAAGAAGTAAGATAAGAAAGGAAGTCCGAGCATGGCAGCGAAAAATACCAAGAAGGCGGCGGGTGTGACCCGCAAACGCCGTGAGCGCAAGAACATCGAGCGCGGCGCGGCCCATATCCAGTCGACCTTCAACAACACAATCGTAACGATCACCGACGTGAGCGGCAACGCCATATCGTGGGCAAGCGCGGGCGGCCTCGGTTTCAGGGGCTCCCGCAAGTCGACGCCGTATGCGGCGCAGATGGCGGCGGAGGTTTCCGCCAAGGCGGCGATGGAGCACGGCATGAAGACGGTCGAGGTCTTTGTCAAGGGGCCCGGCTCGGGTCGTGAGGCGGCAATACGCGCGCTTCAGGCCGCGGGCCTTGAGGTGACGATGATAAAGGACGTCACGCCCGTCCCGCACAACGGATGCCGTCCGCCGAAAAGACGCCGCGTTTAATTAAGGAGGATTAAGGGATATGGCAAGAAATACCGGTGCTGTGTGCAGGTACTGCCGCAGAGAGGGACAAAAGCTCTTTTTGAAGGGCGAGCGCTGCTATTCCGACAAGTGCGCTCTTACGCGCAGGAGCTATGGGCCCGGCCAGCACGGCCAGGGGCGCAAGAAGGTCTCCGAGTACGGGATACAGATGCGCACAAAGCAGAAGGCAAAGAGATACTACGGCGTGCTCGAGAGCCAGTTTGCCAAATACTTTGAGATGGCCGAGCGCCAGAACGGCATGACGGGTGAAAACCTGCTGCGCATCCTCGAGTCGCGCCTTGACAACATCGTCTATCGCGCCGGCTTTGCGAACTCCCGCAAGGAGGCCCGCCAGCTTGTTCTGCACCGCCACTTCTCGGTCAACGGCAAGACCGTCAACATCCCCTCCTACCTTGTGAGCGCGGGTGACAAGATAGCGGTGCGCAAGACCGACAGCGGCAAGATAAAGGAAGCGGTCGAGGCCAACGGCGCCCGTCCGAAGCCCGTTTGGATGGAGGTCGACGCCGACAAGCTCAGCGTCAACGTGACCCGCCTGCCCGAGCGCAGCGAGATCGACTTTGAGGTCGAAGAGCACTTCATCGTCGAGCTGTACTCCAAATAATAGACCGCCTCGCGGGATAAGGTTATTTGGGAAGGCGAACAAACGGCGGCCTGCGGCCGTCCATACAGGAGGGTTTATATGATTGAGATAGAAAAGCCCAAGATAGAAACGGTTGACCTGTCCGAAGACGGTTCTTACGGCAAGTTTGTGGTCGAGCCGCTCGAGCGCGGCTTCGGCACGACGCTCGGCAACGGTCTTCGCAGAGTGCTTCTCTCCTCGCTTCCCGGTGTCGCCGCGCAGTCTATCAAGATAGACGGTGTGCTTCACGAGTTTTCAACAATTGAGGGCGTCAAGGAGGACGTGACCGAGATTGTGCTCAATGTCAAGGGAATCACCGCAAAGCTTCACTGTGACGGCCCCAAGACCGTCTACATCGAGGCCGAGGGCGAGTGCGAGGTGACGGCGGGAAGCATCAAGCCCGACGCCGACCTCGAGATACTTGACCCCGACTGGCACATTGCGACCCTCGGCGAGGGCGCAAAGCTGGTGATGGAGCTGACGTTTAACAAGGGCCGCGGCTATATCTCCTCCGACAAGAACAAACAGGAGACGGCGGGCTCAATCGGTGTAATCCCGGTGGACAGCATCTACACACCGGTGCTCAGGGCAAACTACACGGTCGAAAACACCCGTGTCGGACAGATAACCGACTATGACAAGCTCACGCTCGAGGTAAAGACCGACAAGACCATCACCGCACAGGAGGCGGTCTCGCTCAGCGCAAAGGTTTTGTGCGAGCACCTCGCGCTGTTTATGAACCTCTCGGACGAGGTGCTCGATTCCGACATCCTCGTCGAAAAGGATGAAAAGAGCAAGGAAAAGGTTCTCGAGATGACGATTGAGGAGCTTGACCTCTCGGTTCGCTCGTTCAACTGCCTCAAGAGGGCGGGGATCAACACGGTTGAGGACCTGATAAACAAATCCCAGGAGGACATGATGAAGGTGCGCAACCTCGGCATCAAGTCCCTCGAGGAGGTAATCGGCAAGCTCAACGCGCTGGGCTTCAATCTCAGCAGCGGTGAGGAGTAAGCCGACATTTAAAGCGAGATCCCCTTTAAAGCGGCGAAGCCGCGGGGGCGCAAAGAAACAAAACGGCGCGCAAGCGCCTTACCTAAATCCGTAAAGGAGTGACTGCAATGGCCGGTACCAGAAAGCTCGGCAGAACGACCGATCACCGCAACGCGATGATGCGCGCGATGGTTACATTCCTGCTCGAGAACGGCAGAATTGAGACGACCGTTACCCGCGCGAAGGAAGTGCGCTCGATTGCCGAGAAGATGATCACCCTCGGCAAGTCCGACGAGCTGCACGCGAAAAGGCAGATTTATTCTTATATCACCAAGGAAGCGGTTGCGAAGAAGACCATCGACGAGATAGGCCCCAAATATCTCGACCGCAGCGGCGGCTATACCCGTATAATCAAGACGGGCCCGCGCCGCGGCGACGCCGCCGAGATGGCGGTTATCGAGCTGGTGTAAGACGGGCGGACAGGCGAGCCTGCGCTCTGCCCCGCCTCAGCCGAAACCGTGCACCGTTCAAGCAAGCGCTGCGCTTGCTGACCGAAGATTTATCCTAAAGTAAAACGCCCGCGGCCGCCAGGCCGCGGGCGTTCCGTTTGCTCTCGGCGCGGCAGGATACGCCGCGGCCGCGACGAACGGGTCGATTGCGCCTTATCGGCGGGACGGTGCAAGGACATCGGCATCGGACAGGGCGTTTGTGCCGGCGGGACTTAGTACAAAGGGGGTCGAACGGGATGGGAAGTGCGGGAACAATGGCAGAGTATGGTGTCAGTTTTTGTTGAATAGTGTGATAATTATACGAATTGTTTATAAAACAGCCGCTTTCGGGCGCTCTGCTGCACAATGACAGATCGAAAAAGCGGCGACAGACCTGCGCGGGGCGCGAAAGGGAAACAGCGCCGATTGAATTGTGATTGTGCAAGGGGCGAAAGGGGACGACGGAGCGGAGAAAAGGCGGAAAGGCCGGGACTCCCGACACCGAAAGCTGTTGGAAAGTGTCGCCGTTATTTGAAACGTATCGAATTAAATCAAAAAGTATCGAAAAAAGACGAATCGCGTCGAGACGCGTAAATTCAAGGCGAAAAGGGTCGAATCACGTCGAAACAGGTAAAACCTCGCTGAAAAATGTCGAAAAGTGTCGAATAGAGTAAAATCGAGACAAAAGGGCTTGACTTTTACTGAAAAGTGTGCTGCCAATTTGGTGGCCGAGCTGCACAAATGGGTTATCGTGAACCGGGTGAGTACGACTTTTCGGGGCATTGTGCGGCGAAGGATTGTCGGACATCCTGTTGCTTAACGGATATCGGTGCAATCAAATCGACGGCCGACCTGTACGCACGGCGCGCTGCGAGCGCATATTGTCCGGCAAGGCGGCGCGTTCGGGGCGAGGGCCGCCGGGCAGGAGGTTGTTTAACGGAAAACGCGGTCGAAGTTGAACCGCAAATTGTGTTGTATTATAATAGATTTATACGAACAGTACCATAAACAGCCGAACAGACAGCAAGCGGGAGGATCGCCGCAGGGGCTCGAAGAACACAAAGAACACGGGGAGCAAGAAAGACGCGAAGATCGCGAAAAAAGATAACGCGAACAGTCACAAAGAACACGAAGCACACATAATACACGAAATCCACAAAAAATACGAGAAACACAGAATCAAGCGTATTCAGAGGGAAACAGAGATGGCTTTTTTACCGATAACGGCGGCGGAGATGAGGGAAAGGGGCTGGGACGGCTGCGACTTTGTCATCGCCACAGGCGACGCGTATGTCGACCACCCGAGCTTCGGCACCGCCATCATCTCGCGGGTGCTGGAAGCCGAGGGTTACCGGGTATGCATCCTGCCGCAGCCGCAGTGCGACGGCGACTATCGCCGCTTCGGCCGCCCGAGGCTTGCATTTTTGGTGAACAGCGGCAACATCGACTCGATGGTGGCGCACTATACCGCGGCGAAGCGCAAGCGCAGCAGCGACGCCTACAGCCCGGGCGGCCGGGCGGGGCTTCGGCCCGACCGCGCGCTGACCGTCTACTGCCGCGCGATAAGGCGGGTCTATCCCGACGCGCCGATCGCCGTCGGCGGCCTCGAGGCGTCGCTGCGACGGTTTGCACACTACGACTACTGGGCGGACAGGGTCATGCCCTCGGTGCTGCTCGACTGCGGCGCCGACCTGCTCATGTACGGCATGGGGGAGGAGACCGTCCGCCGTTTGGCCGCGAGGCTGGCCGCGGGGGAGCGCATGAGCGATATCCGCGACCTGCGAGGCACCTGCTATGCCGTGAAGACGTCTGCGTATGAGCAGGGCCCGTGCGCCGAGTGCCCGTCGTATGAGGCGGTGAGCGAAGTGTCCGAGCGGGGCAAGCGGCAGTACGCGATAAGCTGCCGCATCCAGCAGGACGAGCACGACGCCGTCAGGGGGAAGCGGGTCATCCAGCGGCACGGCGGCCTTATCGTGGTGCAAAACCCGCCCATGCCGCCGCTCGACGGCGAAGCGCTTGACGCGGTGTACGAGCTGCCCTACGAAAAGGCCCCGCACCCATCCTACGACGCCGAGGGCGGTGTGCCGGGCATTGAGGAGGTGCGGTTCTCCCTTGTGCACAACAGGGGGTGCTTCGGCGGGTGCAACTTCTGCGCGCTCGCCTACCACCAGGGCAGAATGGTGACGAGCAGGACGGTGGACTCGGTCGTGCGCGAGGCGCGGAGGATGACCGAGCTGCCGGGCTTTAAGGGCTACATCCACGACGTGGGCGGGCCGACCGCCAACTTTAGGAAGCCGGCGTGTAAAAAGCAGCTTGCGGCCGGGGTGTGCAGGGGGGACAGGCGCTGCCTCTCTCCCGACATGTGTCCCGCGGTAGAGGTCGACCACACCGAATACCTCGAGCTGCTGCGCAAGCTGCGGGCGCTGCCGGGCGTGAAGCGGGTGTTTGTCCGCTCGGGCGTGCGGTTCGACTATCTCATCGCGGATAGGGACGAGACGTTTTTTAAGGAGCTTGTCAAGTACCACGTCAGCGGCCAGCTCAAGGTTGCGCCCGAGCACTGCAGCGACCGCGTGCTGAAATTGATGGGGAAACCAAAGTTCGAGGTCTATAAGCGGTTCAAAAAGCGGTTTTATGAGCTCACCGAGGCTGCGGGCAAGAAGCAGTACCTTGTGCCGTACATGATCTCCTCCCACCCGGGGAGCACCCTCAGGGACGCGGTCGAACTCGCGCTCTATCTCAAACGGGAGAACATGCACCCCGAGCAGGTGCAGGACTTTTACCCGACGCCGGGCACGGTGTCGACCTGCATGTTCTACACCGGCCTCAACCCCTTCACGATGGAGGAGGTCTATGTCCCCGCGACGCCCGAGGAAAAGGCTATGCAGCGCGCCCTGCTGCAATACTACAAGCCGGAAAACGCGGCGACGGTGAGAAGAGCCCTGCGGGCCGCCCACCGCACCGACCTCATCGGCAGCGGCGGCGACTGTCTTGCAGCGGACGCGACGGAGGAACAGCGCGCGCGTCCGAGGGGCCAAAAGCAGGGGAAAAAACAACAAAGGGGCGGAGAGGGTCGGCAAAGGGCCTCTGCCGATGCGCACGGACGCGGCGGCGGAACAAAACCCGGCGCAAAGCCTCCCCGTCGCGACAGCCAAAGGCGGCAGGGCGGCCCGTTCGGGCGGACGGAAAAAAGGCCGCCCGGCAAACACGGCGGAAAAGGATAAAAGAGGGAAATAAAAACGCACCGGGAGCTTTAGGATCGGTCCTGTTTCCGCAGGAGAAAAGAGCGCGGAAACGGGCAAAAAAGGGCAAACAATCGGTGTAAAGTAAAAAAGGTTCACAGCCTAAAACAAGGCCTGTCCGCCGTGCGAGCGAGGGGCGCACAGTACAGAACCCGTACAAAAAGCGAAAAGGGCCGAAGGCTCAAGCATCATCTGCTTGTGTCTTCGGCCCTTTTGACGTTCAATCGTTGTACCGGCACGATTGCCCCCTTTTTTACAGAGGATGAACAATGCCGCCGCGGGGAACCCCCGGCACTGCGGGACGGGGTGCGCTATCTGTCGGTGGGTTCGGTTTTGCAGTAGGTCTCGATGTAGACCTTTCTGCGGCTCTCCTCCAAAAACTGCTTCAGCTCGTTGTAAAAATCCTCGTCGTCAAACAGCTCGACGACGTCGGGTGAATAGCGGGTGCCGCTGCCGAGCCGCAGCTCTTCGACAAGGCGCTCGTAGGTCTTGGCGACGGCATAGCTGCGGCCGATGTCGTCGGTGCCCGCGTCGAGCGAGTCGGCGACGGTGATGATGTCCACGACGGCGCGCACGGGCTCAGGACAGTTGCGCCGGCTGAACGGATAGCCGCCCGCGCTGTCAAAGGTGCGGTGGTGGTGGAACGCCGCCTCGGCATAGATGTTGAGCCCGAAGTTGCACAGCAGGTTGTATCCGAACAGCGGGTGGAGCTTGATCGACAAAAACTCCTCGTCGAGCAGCCGCCGCCCGTATATCGAGATATAGTTCAACAGCATGCACTTGCCGAGATCGTGGTACAGCCCGCAGTGATAGGCGAGGTCGAGCGCTGCATCCCTGTTTTTGTCGCCTATTTCCATGCAGAACGCGCCGCGCAGCGCGTCGGGGCGGGTGTCCAGCATCCGCTCAAACAGGCGCTTAGTGAGCAGCGCGACGACGTTGGAGTGGATGTAGGTCGGCGGGTGGCAGGCGAGGATGTAGTTGAGGATGTGGGCATAAAAGTCGGGGTCGTTGGAGGAGATGAAATCGACCGTCGTCTTGACCGCCTGTGAAATCTGAAGGATGTGCTCGTTGCTCGAGGGAATCATGTACAAAAAGTCGTTGAGCTTGTGAAAGCACTCGCGGACGTGGGGCATCACCTCGTCCCGCTCGTCCTTGTTGAGATCCTGCGCATACCGCAGGATGTAGTCGGGCAGTGTGAGGATCGTCCAAATATTGTCCTTTGAAAATACCGTCGCATCGGCCTCGTCAAAGAGCGAAAAGAGGGTTTCGACAAGCTCGCGCGCGCCGATGAGCCCCGCGTGGTACCTCGCCGCGGCGTATACATACTGCGTGCGCGCCGCGAGGACGATGCGCCCCTTGACCTTTTTGCTCTGCTCGACCTGGTTGCGGTATATGTACTCGGCCGACTCAAGTACCTTTTCGGCGATCTCGGGGTTGTACTCGCTGCGAAGCCCCGCCAAAAACTGCGTCCTGTCATAGTGCATCGAGTAGACGAAGGAATCCCACGGGATCTCGGGATCGAGCTTGCGGTAGTATTCGTCCTCGACGATGCTCATGGTGCGCTTAAAGCACTCCATATACTCGTCCCAGCCGTTGTTTATGTTGTAGTCGGACGAGCTGTCGTTGCTGCCGTAAAAATGCTCGATGCCGTATTTCGTGTTGCCGAGGCATCGGATGATATAGCCGCGCGTCTTGGGGTTGTCGAGCTGTTCGTACATGTCGACATAGCTGCCGCCGCGGTTGAAATAGTAGCCGATGTCCTTGATAAACAGGTTGATGCCCTGCTCGGGCTGACGCGTGTTGAGATAGATGAGGGTGACGCCGCAGTAATACAGCTCTCGCACGATGAGGTCGACGTCGTTCCTGCACTCGGCATAGTCGAGCAAAAGCTTGTGTATCTTGTACGCGATGCCGACGTCGAGGCTGTCGTTGTAGTTGAACAGACTGTCGGCGAGCTCGCTGAGCTGCTCGACCTCGTCGGGCCTCAGCGACTCGGGTGTTTTAAAGAATAATATCTCGCGCAGGATGCGGTCGTTAGCGCTGTGCAGCTCGGCCAGCTTCTCCGAGCTCTCCTTGATTTTGTCGATGACCTCGTCCAGTGACATGTCGCTTGTGACCGAGGGCTTGATGAATGTGCCCGCAGCGGAAAGGTTGTCGAAGTAATCTTTGTAGGGAGATTTCATTTCACTTTGCCTCTCTGTAGGTACGGTTGTCGGGAATGCGACGGGTTGAACGGGGCGACAAGCTAAAAGAAGTCGACGACAAACAACCGCATAGGTCGGCACAAAACAACCCACCCGCGGCTCGCAAACCCTTATGTTAAACTGTTGCCGGTCGAAAAGGCGGCCGACAAGCGACAGAGCGCGGGGAACAGGGAAAGCAGCAGCGAGCAGCCGGCCCCGGCAATGTCACAAATTGCAATAAAGATGTAATAAGTTTCTCAATATTTAATATAACACAGTTGCCGCCGGGTGTAAAGGGAAAGGCTCGTTGGGTGCGCCGAGAGAGGCGGTTAGGGCGGCGGGGGGATTGTAAGCTGTGGGCCGAGAAGCTGCCGTGAGCCCGGCGCCCCGCCTTAGGGGCCTTTAAGCGCCGCACTGCAAACTGAAAAAACGGCAGTACCGAGGGATCGGGTCAGGGCTTGCGCGAGCTCTTATTTCCCGATTCCGAGCCGCTGCGCGCGAGCTTGAGGGAGAACCAAAAGTCGCTGCCCTTTCCGGGCGAGGACAGCACCCCGTAGGCCGCGCCGTGGGCGTCGAGAATCGTCTTGACGATCGACAGGCCGAGCCCCGAGCCGTCCGTCGAGCGCTTGTGCGGCCTGCTCGAGCGGTAGTAGCGCTCGAAGATGTGGGGGAGATCCTCCTGCGATATCCCCTCGCCGTCGTCCGAGACGTCGACGCGCACCCGGTCGCCCTCGATCGTCTGGGTGAGCTTGACCGAGGAGCCGTCGCCGAGATAGTTGACCGCGTTTGCACACAGGTTGTGCAGCACCTGTTCGATGCGCCTGCGGTCGCCCGTCACGACGGCGTCGCCCTGTGTCTCGACCTCGACCGCGTATCCCTTTTGCCTCGCAAGCGCCGAGGCCGAGCGCGCGACCTCGCCGATGACCTCGGTCAGCGAAAAGTCGGCGAAGCTGTATTCCTCGCTCTTGCTCTGAAGCTTGGACAACTCCATCATGTCGCTCACAAGCCCCGAGAGCCGCCCCGCCTCGGCAGAGATGACGTCGATGTTCTCGTCGGTGCGCTCGTCAGCAAAGTCGCGCATGAGCTCAGCCGTCCCGCCGATGGTGGTGAGCGGCGTGCGCAGGTCGTGCGAGACGTTGGCGATGAGCTCGCGGCGGAGGTTTTCGGCCTTCGAGAGCTCCGACGCCGCACGGACGAACGCGTCGGACAGCTCGTCTATCTCGCGGCAGCCCGAGTCGGGGGGAGGGGCGACGTCAAACTCGCCCCGCTCGAGCCGGACAGCGGCGCGCCGCAGCTCGGAAATAGGGCGCGAGATGCTGCGCGAGATAAAAAAGGCAAAGACGGGCGCGAGCAAAAAGACGGCCGCCGAGATCCCCGCGAGGAGTATCCGCAGCGTGCTGAGCGTCTCGCTGAGCGGGCTTATGCGCGCGTTGACGAGCGCGATGCGCGAGCTGCCCGAGTCGGAGGTGACGACCGCCGCCTTGATGATGTTTTCGGAGGTGAAGACGGAGGTTTTTTCGCTGAAGCGCGACATGGTCGAGGTGGCCTCGAGCAGCTCCCACTCCTCGGACAGATACCCGCCGTTTTCATAGGCGGCCTCGCACAGCTCGGAGAGCTGGCCCCTTGTGAGCGAGTGCAGCGCGCACCGCGGGACACACTCGTAGTTGGACAGGACGCCGAAACGCTCGTCCAAAACGATGACGCAGACGTTGTAATAGGTTCCGATATCCCCGACGGTGTCCTCGAGAACCTCGCCGTCCGAATAGATGTTGCGCACGACGCCGTCAAGGGCCTCCGAGGCATTCTTTATCTTGACCGACTTGTAAAGGGTGTCAAAAAACAGCGACTGTACGCACCACAGCAGCGCGGTGATGAGCGCCGCAAAGAGCAGAAATTTTGCGAATATCCTGCCGAAGAGGGAGGGCTTATTCCTTCGGGTCTTCAAAGCGATAGCCAACCCCCCTGAGCGTGACGATGCAGCCGCTGTACCGCCCCAGCTTTTTCCGCACGAGCTTGATGTGGGTGTCGAGCGTGCGGTCGTCCCCGAAAAAGTCGTACCCCCACACCTCGCTGAGCAGCCTGTCGCGGGTGAGGGCGATGCCGCGGTTCCGTATGAGATAAAAGAGAAGGTCGTACTCCTTGAGCGACATGTCGCAGCGGTCGCCGTCGACCTCGACCGTCCTCGCGGTGAAGTCGACCGACAGGCCGAACCGCGAATAGACGCTGTGCCCGCCCCTCGACTCGAGCCCTGCGCCGCGCTTGAGCACCGCGGCGACGCGCAGCATCAGCTCGCGCGGCGAAAAGGGCTTGACGACATAGTCGTCCACACCGAGCTCAAAGCCCCTGACGCGGTCGTACTCCTCGCCGCGCGCCGACAGCATGATGACGGGCACCGACGAAAAGGACCGTATGCGCTCGAGCGCCGAGAAGCCGTCCATGACCGGCATCATGATGTCGAGGATCACGATGTCGTAAAAGCCGTCGCGGCACATCTCGACCGCCTCGGCCCCGTTGTCGCACTCGTCTGCCCGGTACCCCTCGTGAGAGGCGTATTTTGCGATGAGCCCGCGAATGCTCTGCTCGTCGTCGACAATGAGAATCCTGTACATTTTATCCTCCGGAAGGATCATTTTCTGTGTTTGTCCCGCCGCGGGCCGGTTCGGCCGCACCCGTCATATTTTGTGCAGCGTGCGGAAGCAGCCGACCGGGAGGTCGGCCCACCTGCCCGTAAAGGCACCCGTACCAATCGGCTGACCGCGCAGTAGGGGGAGCTTTGGCCCTCAGCAACCCCTTAGGCTTGCGGGCCCTTGAGCTTCCCCGTGGGGGGGAAGAGCCGAACGGTCGGCCAAGCTTAATCGGAACGGCGTTCGGCAGGGTGCACATGCACTCGTGAATTCTGCCGAGTGTAAAAAAGTACGACACTCGGCACGCCCCTCGAGAGTATGCGGGGTGCGCCGCATGTCCGTACCTTTAACATGCGGCCACACCGTGAGAATATGCGAGCCGTGTCAGCGTCAGCTTCGGGTTCCCTTCTTCAATGCCCTCTGACATTGAAGGGGGAGGGCGAGATGAGGGGTGAGTCGAGCCTTCTCGCCTAACTTCATCCCCATCCAAAACAACATGTCCCTTGCCCCCTCATCCACCGCAGGGCGGTCCCCCTTCCCCCGTGGGGGAAGGTTTCCAAGACCTAAAGCCTGCACCCATCCCTCGGGCCGTGGGTTCTTCCGCTTCCCCCGCCGAACGCTGTCGGAACGGCGTTCAAATCACCTCGCGGATCGCTGACCCTTAAGACTCCCTTGTGTAAAGGGAGCTGTCACCGGAGGTGACTGAGGGATTGCCGCCGAAAAGTCTTGCCGTCTGACAAAGCCTCTTGCTGCGTTTTAAGCTCACCGCCTGCAATCCCCCGGCGCTTCGCGGCCCTCCCCCCTTTACACAAGGGGGGCTTGGGCTTGCAGCAAAATACCGTGCCGCTTGCAAAGCCTCATGGCTTGGAAGGTTATTATCACGGGATCGCCGCCGCAAGGCGGCCACAACAAGCGAGCGAAAGCGAGATTGCCCGTGAAAACGTTCTCTCAGCCGTCAAAAGTTTGACGCAAG
>CAYSRC010000040.1:0-22810 GCA_964433495.1 uncultured Oscillospiraceae bacterium | reverse complement strand
TTCCGATTGAGCCCGACCGGCCGACCGTTCGGCTCTTCCCCCCACGGGGGAAGCTTAAGGGCCCGGAACCCGGAGCTGACAGCTCCCCCCCACGGGGGAAGCTTAAGGACAAACGGCTCACGGGATGAACGCAAGCTTCGGGGCCTGCTGAGAACCCCAAGCCCCCCTTGTGCAAAGGGGGAGGACCGCAGAGCGGCAGGGGGGATTGCAGGCAGCGGGCTGAGATTGCGTCAAAAAGCTTTTTCAATCGATGGGGGCTTTTCTCAGTCAATCCCTCAGTCGGCTAAAGCCGACAGCTCCCTTTGTACAAGGGAGCCTGAAGGTCAAGGACAAACAACCTGCGGGTTTGCCGAACACCGTTCTGATTGCGTTCGGCAAGGGAGGCTCAAGGGCCCGCGACCCGAGGGATGGACATTGACTTTAGGGGTTGCTGTATCCCAAACCCCCCTACCGTGCGCCGTACCGATTGCGCGCGGTAAGTGAGCCGCAAGGGCAAAGGGCAAAGAATGGCGACACATCGGCGCAAAAAAGGCAGCTCTTTCGGATGTCCGAAAGAGCTGCCTGTCATATCGTTCAACAGTTCGGCGCTTTGCCGCGTCGGTGCTTGATACAAAGTGTAAAAAGAGCTAATCCTCGACCTTGAACGGCTCGTAGCCCGCCTCGACAAGCTCGCGGTCGAAGTCGGCGCGGGCGAGCTTGAGCATGTTTTCAAAGCTGTCCGCGATCTTCATGCAGCCGCTGAACATGAGGTTTATCGGCAGTCCGTTGTCCTCGATGCGGTTGCCGTCGCCGTCCACCCAGACGCCGTCCTCGTTTTTGTGCTTTTCGCAGCGGATGCGCTCGACGAGCGGGGCGGTGCTGTCGCAGTAGGCGTACAGACGCTGGCCCAAAGCCGCGGCGCAGCCGCACTCGAATGCGGTGCCGCTGTCGGGCTCACAGCCGTGGTAGTCCTCGAGCTGGGCGAGGATCATGTCGCTGCGCAGGATATGGTTGGTGTCTCGGGTGAAAAAGTACATCTCGGTCTCTTCCCGGCTGTCGTCCTTTTTCACGTACGGCTTGAACTCGTCGTCGGGCTCGGGGTCGGGGGGATAGATGCCGATGATGCCGTATTTTTCGCAAAGCTTCTTCAGGGCCTCGCCCCGCTGCTCGCTGTCGCGGTAAAAGATGTGGAAGCCGGCGAGGTACGCCTTCGGCCTTCTCACAACGCCGTTTTTATCGATAAACATTTGTTATTTCACCTCCGTCGAAAAGTCCTTCGCCGCGACCTTGAGGGCGTCCTCCAGCCTGCCGCCGACGACGGTCGCGGGCGCGGACAGCATCAGGTTGAGCGGGCCGCTCTCAAAGAAGCGGCCCTGGTCGTCGCGCAGCGAGCCATCCTCGTCCCTTACCTTGACGCCGTTGTATTTCTCGTAGCAGGGGCGGATGTCGTCGAGATAGCAGTACAGCTTTTTTTTGAGCATATAGCCGTAGCCCAGCTCAAAGCAGGTCCCGCCGTCCGGCTCCTCTCCGCGCCAGTTGTTGCAGTTCGCGATTATCAGGTCGCAGTGCTCGATAAGCCACATGTTCTTTTTGCAGATCGAGACTGCCCTATCCTGCGGCGTGTCGCCGCCGACGGCGGGCGCGCCCTCGACGGGCAGAACGGGGGACCACCCCTCAAAGCCCATGCGATCGCACAGCTCGACAGCCTCTTTGGCAAGCTGCCCCGACTGCGGCATAAAACACTCGGGCCCCGCGATGTATACCTTGGGACGGGAACTCATAAACCTAACCTCCGCTTTCAGTTGTTGTATTCTAACTATAACAGAAGCGCGGCGTGTTTACAAGGCCGCGGGGATGATTTATGTTGGTTTTGCACAATATAATCTGTCAAATTCTCGTTGTGTTTTCCATTTTTTTAAAAAACAGAAAACAGCGCGCGGGCCCGTGCGCAGGCCGGTGGCGCGTACCGCCGGGGACGGACGTCGCCGCGGCCCCGGAATGTGGACTTTTTGTCGGAAAAGTGGTATAGTAAACAAGAATATCATCAACCGGGAAACGGGCGCGCGTCATCCGCTTTTGCGCATCCGCGCGGCAGGCGTTTTTTCGGTAAACAGGCGAAAGGAAGATGCTTATCATGCAAGGCTACACGCTTGTGACGGGCGCCGACGGCTTTATCGGCAGCCATCTGACCGAGGAGCTGGTCAAAAAAGGGAAAAAGGTCAGGGCATTCGTCTACTACAACTCGTTCAACTCGTGGGGGTGGATCGACTCGCTCGACGAGGAGATAAAACGGGAGATCGACGTTTTCAGCGGCGACATAAGGGACCCGAACGGGGTGCGCGAGGCGATGCGCGGCTGCGACACCGTCTTTCACCTCGCGGCGCTCATCGCCATCCCGTTCAGCTATCATTCGCCCGACAGCTATGTCGACACCAACATCAAGGGCACCCTCAACGTCCTTCAGGCGGCAAACTCGCTGGGGACGGGACGCGTGCTCGTCACCTCGACCTCCGAGGTCTACGGCACCGCGCAGTATGTGCCCATCGACGAAAAGCACCCCTATCAGGGGCAGTCGCCCTATTCGGCGACCAAGATCGGGGCCGACAGGCTGGCCGAGAGCTTCTACCGCTCGTTCGGCACGCCGCTTACGATCGTGCGGCCCTTCAACACCTACGGGCCCCGGCAGTCGGCGCGGGCGGTGATCCCCACCGTCATCTCGCAGCTGCTGGCGGGCGAGCGCAGCATCAAGCTGGGCTCGCTGACCCCCACGCGCGACTTCAACTATGTCAAGGACACCGCCGCGGGCTTTATCGCCCTCAGCGAGTGCGCCGAGGCGGTCGGCGAGGAGGTCAACATCGCGACGGGGCGCGAGATCTCGATAGGCGAGCTCGCGGGCGAGATCATCAGACAGCTCAACCCCGAGGCCGAGATCGTGTGCGACGAGCAGCGTCTTCGCCCCGAGAAGAGCGAGGTCAACCGTCTGCTCGGAAGCAACGAGAAGATAAAGCGCCTGACGGGCTGGCAGCCGAGGTATACCCTCGAGCAGGGCATCGCGGAAACGATCGAGTGGATGAGGGGCCACCTGTCGGGCTATAAGACCGGCATATACAACATCTGATGATAAGGGCTTAAACGGAGGGGCGGCGGACGTGCCCCCATGTCCGTGAGCATAGTCTTAGGAGTGATGATAAAAATGAAAAAGACGATACCTCTTTCGGTGCCCAATCTCAGCGGCAACGAGAAAAAATACATGGATGAGGCGATAGCCGCCGAGTGGGTCTCGACGGCGGGGCCGTACATCGGCGAGTTTGAAAAGGGGGTCGCCGGGTATGTCGGCGCGCCCGAGGCGGTCGCGTGCCAAAGCGGCACCGCGGGGCTTCACCTCGCCGTCATGGAGAGCGGCCTTGCGCGGGGCGAGCGGGTGCTGGTGCCGGCGCTCACCTTTATCGCGACGGTCAACCCTGTCGTGTACGCGGGCGGGGAGCCGGTGTTCATCGACTGCGACGACACGCTGTGCATGGACCCCGTCAAGCTGGAGGATTTTTGCCGGGACGAGTGCGAGCTGCGCGGCGGCGCGCTCTATGAAAAGGCGTCGGGCGCGCGGGTGCGCGCCGTGATGCCGGTGCACGTCTTCGGCAACCTGTGCGACATGGAGGCTATCGAGGACACGGCGAAGCGATACGGCCTGTTTGTCATCGAGGACGCCGCCGAGGCGCTCGGCTCGCGCTGGCTCAAGGGCAGGCATGCGGGGATGCACGCGGGCACGGTGGGCGACATCGGCGTGTTCTCGTTCAACGGGAACAAGATAATCACGACGGGCGGCGGCGGGATGATCGTCGCGAAGGACAGGGACAAGCTTGCGCACATGCGCTATCTCTCGACCCAGGCGAAGGACGACACCCTGCGATTCATTCACAACGAGGTGGGCTATAACTACCGCATGACCAACATCCAGGCGGCGCTCGGCGTGGCGCAGCTTGAGCAGTTAGAGGGCTTTGTCAAGATAAAAAACCGCAACTACGACCTCTACCGCGCGCTCGGGGTGGAGCTGTGGCCGTTCAGGGACGACATCAAAAGCAATCGGTGGTTCTATTCGCTCGTGACCGACGGCCGCCGCGACGAGCTGATGGAAAAGCTCGCAGAGCGGGGGATAATGACAAGACCCATCTGGGAGCTTATGAACCACCTCAAGCCCTTTAAGCGCTACAGGGCGTACAGGATAGAGCGCGCCGAGTACTTTCACAAAAACCTTGTCAACCTGCCGTGCAGCACCAACCTCTCGGAGGACGATGTCCGCGAGACGGCGGCGGCGGTGCGGGAGATTTTGGGCTGAGCGAAGGTTAAGACCGCGGGGACGGCGCGCTTGCGGCTCGCTCGGGGCGGGTGCGTCCCGAGCAGATAAGCTTGAAGCTTGGCGGGACGCGCGAACGGGATGTGTTGTGCTTATGCGCCGAAATGAAGCGCACGGGCGGTCGCGATTGCTATACCGATTGAATTTAGGCGGGAGGGCGGTTGGCATGCAGTGTTTGATAAACCGCGCTTCGGCGGAGGGGGTCGGGACCTCTCCGGGCGTCGGCGGTGTGCGTGCTTCGACTTGCGGGGCGGTGCGCTCCGTTCGTGCCGGACGCGGGGACAAAAGGCGCGCTTGCCGTGCAAAATGATTGAAGGGCGGTTTCGGGGATTGGGCATTGAAGAATATATCATCAGCGGCAGCGAGACCGTCGAGCAGGCGATGCAGCGGCTGGAGGAGCTCAAGTACAAGATATTGTTTATCTCGGACGAGCGGGGGCTTCGCGCCGCGGTGACCGACGGCGACATCCGCAGGTATCTTGTGAACCACAAAAACCTGGCGGCCAGGATAATCGACGCGGCGTCGCAAAACCCCCTTGCGGTGACGGGATACCACGAGGGCAGGGCGCGCGAGATCATCCGCGAAAAGGCGATAAGCTGTGTGCCGATGCTCGACGAAAGCGGCTTTATCCACGAGCTCGTGTTCAGGGACGAGGTGCTCTACCGCGACTGCGGGGCGTCCGGCGTGCCCGTCATCATGATGGCGGGCGGCAAGGGAACGCGCCTCAGGCCCTACACCGACATCCTGCCGAAGCCCCTCATCCCGGTCGGGAGCATGACCATCACCGAGCAGATCATGCGCCGCTTCAAGCGGTTTAACTGCACCGATTTTCGCATGGTCGTCAAGTACAAAAAGGAGCTCATCAAGACCTATTTTTCCGAGGTGGACACCGTCGTCGACTTAAAGTTTGTGGACGAGCCGCGCTTTTTGGGCACGGGCGGCGGGCTCAGCTTTTTTAAGGGCGAGTTTGACGGCCCGGTGTTTGTGACCAACTGCGACAGCGTCGTGGAGGCCGACTATACCGCAATCCTCGACGAGCACAGGCGCAAGGGCAGCATCATCACCGTCGTGTGCGCCGAAAAGAGGGTCGAGATCCCCTACGGCGTGGTCGAGGCGTCGCAGGGCGGCGAGGTCACCGAGTTTAGGGAAAAGCCGTCGTTCGGCTTTTTGGTGAACACAGGGTTTTATGTCGTCTCGCCCGAGTTTATCGACCTTGTGCCGAGCGGCAAAGAGACCCCCATCACCGACGTGATAGATACGGCGCGAAAGCTCGGGCGCCGCGTGGGGGTGTACCGTATCGACGACGAGTGCTTTATCGACATCGGTCAGCTCGACGACCTGAGGAGCGTCGACGTGAAGCTTGTGTAGACAGAGACTTTGCGCGTTTGGCGCACGGTTCCGCGGCTTTTGCGCGCGGCGGATGTCGGGGGGACATCGGCGGCGCGCCGTGTGGGCCGCGCGGGAAAAAACTAAAAACCTTGAAACAGGGGTGAAGTGATGAAAAGGTGTCCGAAGTGTTCGGCGGAGGTTGAGGACGGGCTGAAGTTCTGCCCGAAATGCGGCGCGTCGCTCGACGAGACGGACATAAAAGCGGGGCAGACCGAGACAGCGGCGGCGACATCGGCGGCCCCGTCCGCTTGGTCCGACGCGGGCGTAAAAAAGAGGGGAAGCGGGACGAACGGCCCCGACGCGGCAGCTGCCGCGTCAAAAAAGACGGACGGCAACCGCAGACGCAAAAAAAGGGCGGGCGACGGGGACGCTGCGGACGGCAGCGCGCCCGAGGACGGCAGGCGCAAAAGGCTGCCGCTCGGCTGGATTACAAGCCTTGTCCTGCTCGCCGCGCTGCTGGGCGTCATCTTTGTGCCGAGGCTGTTCCCGCCGGCCGAGTCGTTTATCTCGCGCAGCCCCGAGGCGGCGATCAAGCAGACGGTGGGCTTTATCAGGGACGGCGACACCGAGAGCGCGCTCAGGTCGATGTGGGGCTTTAACGCCGAGGCGACCGCTGAGGTCAGCTTCTCCGAATTTGTGGAGCGGTACGGATATTTTTACGCGGGAACCACCATGCTGCCCGACACCTTCGAGACCTACGCCGAGCTCAACACCGAGATTTTTAAGGGCGAGGCGGTCGACTACATAAAGCGGTTTTACCTGAGCACGACCGCCGCGGTGCGGGAGGGACGGCTTGTCCTCAGCGACACGGTGTCCGTCGGGAGCGGAAGATACGAAAGCGCGGGCGAGCTGTCGAGCGACCTCGCGCCGAACGGGGTGTCGGGCCTTGTGATCGAGCAGATCAAGCTCGCGAAGCCCGAGGTGCAGCGCTCGCAGAGCGTGCAGGCGACCTTCGGGCAGCGCAACGAGGTGTTCGGCTTCTCGGAGTCCCGCGAGTACGCGGTGCTGCTGACGCTCGACCGCAAAAGCTATGTGTGCGGCGTGACGGTGGTCAGGACAGGCGGCGGCTGGCAGGTCTACTCGTTCACCTCCTCGCTGACCGGCACAAGCTCGTACGGTTGTCTTGCGCCCGTGACGGAGGAGGAGTACGCCGCGCTTGTGAAGTAAAGCGGCGGGCGGCTTTGACGGTGAGTGCACGGTAAGCGCATGTCGGAGAAAGTTAAGTGCATGTTAAGTGCAAACCGGGCTCTGTAGGTTGTTGAAAGACAACAAGCGGTCATACAACGGACAATTTTGGAAATGAGCGGCAGGCCGTGCAGACGGCGGCTTGCCGCTTTTCTGTTTTGTTTGATTTTGGGCTTGGGTTGGATGGGTGGGGTGCACGGATGCGCAGAAGCTGCATAGGTTGTGGAGAGCACCGAAAAGACTCTCTTACCGAACGCCGTTTCGATTGCGTTCGACAGCTCCTTTACATAAGGGATCTATTTGGTAATGGCCGTTTTGTGAAGAGGCGTAAAGCAGGAAAATGTTGTATGAGCACGAAGAATCTCAAGGTTCGCCGCGCCGAAGGGATTGCTGTGGTAAGCTAAAGCCGCAGAAGGGGGGCTTATTTAGGCGACAAAGCCCCGCACAGACAATCCCTCGGTCACTTCATGACAGCCCCTTTACCCAAGAACCTTTAAGAATAAGAGCAAAGGCAAGGGGAAAGCAAAGGCAAGGTGGGCGGGTAAGGCAGGCAAAATAAATGGTTGGAAAAGATTTCAAAAACCCTGTTGACAGGGACGACAAAGGGTGGTATCCTAATATTAGTTTAGAGAGATAAATATTTGTTTAGAGGGTGGGTGCGCAGCATGACCGAGCGGGAGCGTGAGATACTTGAGATAATCAAGCGTCAGCCCGATATCGACCAAAGCGAGATAGCGTCGCGGCTCAACATCACAAGGTCCTCGGTCGCGGTGCACATCTCCAACCTGCAAAAAAAGGGGCACATCAGCGGAAGGGTGTACGTTGTGAACGACGGCGGCTATGTCGTGGGCATCGGCGCGGCCAACGTCGACATACACGGGCGCAGCAAAAACCCCATCATCATGCGGGACAGCAACCCCGGCAGCATGCACATCTCGGTCGGCGGCGTGACGAGGAACGTGTGCGAAAACTTCGCGCGCCTCGGCGGCAGTGTAAAGCTGCTGACCGCCCTCGGCAGCGACGTCTACGCCGACATGATACGGCGCGAATGCGAGGCCGTGGGGATGGATCTCAGCGGGTGCATGGTCGTCGAAAACCACACCTCCTCCACCTATATCTCGGTTTTGGACGAACACGGCGACATGTATGTCGCGCTGTCCGACATGTCGGTGCTTCAAAAGATGGACATGTCGTTTATCCTCAAGCGCGAGAGCATCATCAGAAAGGCAAAGCTGATCACCTTTGACCCGGGGCTGCCCGAGGCGGTCATCGACGGGGTGACCTCGATGTTCGGCGGCACAGTCCCCGTGTTCTGCGACCCCGTGTCCTCGGCATACGCGGCGCGGCTCAAGCCGTTTGTCGGCAGGATACACACCCTCAAGCCCAACCGCATGGAGCTCGGCATCCTGAGCGGCATGCCGGTCGAGACGGCGGACGACGTGCGCGCGGCGTGTGCGGCGCTGCTGAACAGAGGCGTCAGGCGCATCTTTGTCTCGCTCGGCAGAGAGGGCTGCTATTATGCCGACGAAGAGGGGCGCGAGCGCAAAAAGGCGCTTCGGCCGCTTGAGGAGATGGTCAACGCCACCGGCGCGGGCGACGCGTTTATGGCGGCGGTGATCTACAGCTTTGTAAACGGCTTCGACCTCGAGCGCACGCTCGACTACGCGCTTGCGGCGGGCATTGCCGCGGTGAGCGATGAAAACACGATCAATCCCTACATGGGTGTTGATATGCTTGAACAAATTATCAAACAGAGAGGACAGCAACAATGAGCGTTAAAGACTATCTCAGCATCACCCCGGAAATACAGAAGGCCATAGACGAGGGCAAGCCTGTCGTCGCGCTTGAGAGTACCATTCTCAGCCACGGCATGCCGTTTCCCCAGAACGTCGAGTTTGCGCACAAGGTAGAGGAGATCGTCCGCGGCGAGGGGGCCGTGCCCGCGACGACCGCGATAATCGGCGGAAAGCTCAAGGTGGGCCTCACCTCCGACGAGCTCGACATCATGTGCAAGGCGGACGGCGTCGGCAAGGTGAGCCGCCGCGACGTCGCGGTGTACCTTGCGTCGGGCAAGACGGGCGCGACCACCGTCGCGACAACGATGATGATCTCCGCCATGGCGGGCATCCGCATCTTTGCGACGGGCGGCATCGGCGGCGTGCACCGCGGCGCGACCGAGACGATGGATATCAGCGCCGACCTGCAGGAGCTTGCGCACACCCCCGTCGCCGTCGTGGGCGCGGGCTGCAAGTCGCTGCTCGACATCGGCCTCACCCTCGAGTATCTTGAGACGATGGGCGTCCCCGTCATCGGCATGAGGACGAACGACTTCCCCGCGTTCTACTGTCGCAAGAGCGGCTTCGGCGTCGACTTCAACGCCGACAGTGAGGCTACCGTTGCGAAGATCCTCAAGACCAAGTGGGACCTCGGCCTCGAGGGCGGCGCGCTCATCGGCAACCCCATCCCCGAGGAGTTTGAGCTCGACTTCGACGAGATGGAGGCCGCCATCAACAAGGCGCTCGCCATGGCGAAGGAGCAGGGCATCCGCGGCAAGGACACCACCCCCTTCCTGCTGTCCCACATCAAGGACATCACCAACGGCGTGTCGTTTGCCTCCAACCTCGAGCTCGCGTACAACAACGCGAAGGTCGCATCCAAGATCGCGGTCGAGCTGAGCAGGCTGGGCTGAGACGACGGGCGGCGCTGAACAAGCTTTTGCGTAACTGAATGGAGGGAAGCCCCGTTTCGGGGCTTCCCTCCGGCTGTTTTTTGACGGGGTTTATTCCCGTGGGGATGCTTTGCCGTGCATAGCACCGTCCCCGGCGCCTTGTCGAGGGGATACCACGGGCGGGGAGAGGAAGAAAACCGCCCCGTTTCGGAATACCGCTTGAATAAAAGTTGATTTTTGTATACCATATTGTTTAGCGGGCTATGTGCGGAGGACTGCGGCGAACGCGCTTTTGCGCCCGGGGAGGGGCTTTGAATGTACAGGATATTCATCGTCGAGGACGACGAGGTGATCGCGTCGGCGCTTAAAAAGCAGCTCGAGCTGTGGGATTTTGAGTGCATCCTCGCGGAAAACTACAAAAACATCGTCGAGGAGTTTTGCGGCTGCGACCCGCAGCTGGTGCTGATGGACATCTCGCTGCCCTTTTACAACGGCTACCACTGGTGCGAGGAGATACGGAAGATCTCGAAGGCGCCCATCATCTTCATCTCCTCGGCGTCCGACAACATGAACATCGTCATGGCGGTGAGCCTCGGCGCGGACGACTTTGTCGCAAAGCCGTTCAGCATGGAGGTGCTGGTCGCGAAGATTCAGGCGGTGATGCGCCGCACCTACGACTTTGCCGGGGTGACGGGCGTCATGTCGGTGGGCGGCGTGGTGCTCAACACGTCCGAGTGCAGCTTCACCTATGCGGGCGAGCGGGTCGAGCTGTCCAAAAACGAGAACAGAATTTTGGGCGTGCTGTTTCAGAACAGGGGCTCGGTGGTGAGCCGCGACACGCTGATGAACAAGCTGTGGGAGACCGACTCGTTCGTCGACGAAAACACCCTCTCGGTCAACATGACGCGCCTTAGAAGAAAGCTTGAGGCCGCGGGGGTCACCGAGCTCATCAAGACTAAAAAGGGCATGGGATATATGGTGGAATGAACAAGCGGGACGGCATTGTGAGGATCGCGCTGAACTATATAGTCACCAAGCGGAACACGCTGCTGATGCTGCTGTTGTTTTCGGTCGTGTTCGGCGCCGTGATGTATCTTTACGGCATTGAGACCGAGGCGACGCTCTACGCCGCGGCCCTGTGCCTGTTTTTGTCGGCGGTGTACGGGGTGATTGACTTTGCGCTGTACGTCAAGAGGCACCGCGACATGGAGCTTGTGCTGGCGAGCGTTTTGATAAGCCTTGACGGGATGCCGCGGCCCCGCGAGCTGTGCGAGCGCGACTATGACGCGCTGGTGCGGGCATTGTTTGACAACAAGAAAAAGCTCGAGCAGCAGGCAAAATCGCTCGAGGACGACGCGCGCGACTACTATGCGCGCTGGGTGCACCAGATAAAAACCCCCATCTCGGCGATGCGGCTGCTGCTGTCGGGCGGCGGGGCCGACGTCTCGGCGCTCTCGAGCGAGCTGCTCAAGATAGAGCAGTATGTCGAGATGGTGTTGGGGTACCAGCGCCTGAACAGCGAGCACAGCGACTACAAGCCGGGCAGGTACCCGATCGATGAGATAATCCGCGCTTCAATCAGGCGGTTCGCGCCGCTGTTCATCCAAAAGAAGCTGTCCCTCGTCTACCGGGGCACCGACCTCGTCGCGCTGACCGACCGAAAGTGGCTCGGCTTTGCGCTCGAACAGGTGCTGTCAAACTCTCTCAAATACACAAGGTGCGGCAGCATCGAGGTGCGGGTCGAGGGCGAGAGCATCGTCGTCGAGGACACGGGGATCGGCATCAGCCCCGAGGACATCCCGAGGCTGTGCGAAAAGGGCTACACCGGCTACAACGGCAGGGGGAACGAGCGCGCCACCGGCCTCGGGCTGTATCTGTGCAGTACGGCGCTTAAAAGGCTGGGTCACGGCTTTGAGATAACGTCCGAGCTCGACGTCGGCACAAGGGTCGTCATCGACCTAACCGAGGCGCCGCTCGAGGTGGAGTGAGGCGGGGCGATCCCTCGGCCGGCTGCGGCGACACACCCTGCGGGAGTATGCAGGGCCCGGCGCGGCGGAAGGGGGACCGCCCCGCGGTGGATGAGGGGTCAGGGAACCTGTTGTTTCGGGCGGGCCGAAGTTAAGTGAGGGGGCTCAGCTAACCCCTCATCTCGTCCTCGTGTGCTGCGTTAAGCTACGTTTGCACAGGGGCGCAAACATCCGCCCACTCCGCCGCTCGTCCTCCCCCTTCAATGTCGAAGGGCATTGAAGGGAACCCGAAGCTGCGCTGACACGGCTCGCATATTCCCGCGAGTTGGCCGCATGTTAAAGGTACGGACATGCGGCAGAATTCACGAGAATATGTGAACCCTGCCGAACGCCGTTCCGATTGCGACGCGCATCTGCCGCGCGGAGTGTCGGCCGTCGTACCGATTACGGCCGACCGTTCGGCTCTTCCCCCCACGGGGGAAGCTTAAGGGCACGCGACCCGGGGAAGGGTGCAAGTTTAAGGGCTTGATGTATCCCAAGCCTCCCTTGTGCAAAGTGAGGTGGCGCGGTCGAAGACCGCGACGGAGGGATTGCTTGCAGTGGGCTGTAGTCGCAATTAAGGATTGCTAAGACAACAAGGCTTTGCGCGTCAATCCCTCAGCCGACTGCGTCGGCAGCTCCCTTTACACAAGGGAGCCTTTAAGGGCAGGGCAAAGACGAGAATCTCTCGGTCGGCCGGGCTGACTGCTCCCCTTACGCAAGGGAGCCTTTAAAGGCAGGGGGGTGTCGCGAGTGTCGGGGCGGCGGAAAACGCCGTGCGGATTCAATCCGGCTTGAGTTTTGCAACATGCCAAAATCCGCCTGATGTAAAGGGAGGGTCGAACGGCCGAGCCGTCGTTCCGATTACGCCCGGCCGTTCGGCAAGGTAGGCTCGGGAGGATTTTTTGAAAAATTGACATTTGTCTGCAAACCATAAAAAATTTGACATAATTTTAGGTTAAATATATAATAATAGGTAAATTTATGTTATTTTGTAGAAATATCGAGTAAAGTGTCGGCTTTTTCGGCGTGCGGGGCCGTTTGTGCGGGAAAACGCGGTGCGGCTGCCCCGATATTTCGAAAAAGCGACTGTGACAACGTGAAATGAGGTGCGCGGATGAACAACCTTGAGAAGATAAACCTTTTGCACTACTGTAACAGCATAAAGCTTTTGGTGAACGCCGACTTCAATCTCATCGACTTGAGCACGTCGGACGACGACTCGTCCTTCAGCTTTAAGTGCAAAAACTGCCCCTACGACAAGGAGACCTGCCTGCGCTATCACCGCTGCGGGATGCGCCACGCGCTGAAAAACATGGGCAACCACACCTACTCCTGCCCCAACAACAAGCAGTTTTTGGCGATGGACTTCTACTCCAAATCCAAGCCGTTTGCGTGCATTCTGCTCGGCCCGTTCACGATAACCGCTGAGAACAGCGCCAAGGTCAAGGGCGAGATAACGGCGTCGCGCCTCATGGCGGCGCAGGAGTACATATCCGACTTCGCGAAGCTCTACAACACGAGCACCTATTCGACCACCTTTTTTGACATCTCGATGGAGGAGGCGCCCTCGGCGACCCTGACGCCCGTCTTTGACGCGTATGTGGGCTTTGATATGGAGCAGGAGCGCGCCATCGAGCGGTTTGTGATGTCGCGCCGCAGCCAGGAGGCGAGCGAGGCGGCGCAGCAGTTTCTCGAGAGGCTTTTGTCGATGCTCGACAGGGATTTTCACGAGCTGCGGTTCCGCGCGCAGGAGCTGGTGACGGTCGTCTCAAGGGCGGCGATGAGCGACAGCGGCAACTTCCCCGTCTGCTTCTCAAAAAACAACTTCTACTACAAGGCGATCCAGTCGTCCCACACGCTCGAGGAGATAACCGACCACGTGTGCGAATGCATTCGGTTTTACTGCGACCTCACCATCGACTTCTCCAACTCCAAGCACCCCGAGATCATCATCAGGGCAACCGACTATATCAAGCAGCACTATCACGAGAAGATCACGCTGCTCGACGTCGCGGACTACTGCGAGATAAGCACGTCCTATCTCAGCAAGATTTTGAAGGAGGAGCTCAACAGCTCGTTCACCGAGTACACAAACTTCGTCAGAATCGAAAAGAGCAAGACACTGCTCACCGAAAAGCGCATGAGGATCGCCGACGTCGCCGCTGCCTGCGGCTTTGAGGATCAGAGCTATTTTACCAAGGTCTTTAAAAAGTCGGTGGGTGTCAACCCGTGCAAGTATCGGGACTCGGCGAGGGCCGAGCACGTCTGACGCGGCCCCGGACGGGCAAAAAATAAACGCAGGACAAACGGGCGGGGAAGAGCCCTCCCCCGGCGCTGTCCTGCGTTTTGTGTTTTCAGGTTATAAACCGAAGGACGCGTCTTAACCGTGAAGCCCCTTCGCCTGAAGCTCCATGTTTTCGATGATCACGTCGTGGATTTCGCCGAGGGAGGCGCAGTACTCGAGCACCTTCCAGGGTACGTTGGTGTGAAAGTGAATCTTTATAAGCTCCTCGTCGCCGACGGCGAGCAGGCAGTCGCCCGGGATGTTGTCTGTTATGTAGTCGTTGATGACGTCCTCGTCGAGGCCCTCGCCCTCGATGAGAAGCTGGGTGTCGAATTTGAATTCAAGCATTGTCCTTCTCCTGACCAAGTACAACAGTTTTTTGCCGCCGAGCGGGGAGAAACCGGCCCCGCGCGGCGTTGATACGCTATATTGTAACACGGAATTTCGGATTTGTATAGTTTTTCGGGGGACGGTGCGGCGAACGGAGCGGTTGAGCGGGGCGGGCGCCGAAGGGGAGACCGGGCGCTTCGGCGCGCCCCCCCCCCGTCGGCGGCAGGGGTGTGCGAGCTGCACAAAAAATGCGGAAAAGCGGGGGCGAATTGACGCCGATATTGCGGAAATCCTTCGAAAAAAGTTTACAAAAACGAGAGGTTATCGCAAAGCGAGGGGTTTCATGTTCAAAATGCTGCTGCAAATATAATATTTTGCACAAAATTTCTCGGCGTATATGAGCAGATTGACGAAAGTTTTTATACGCAATTTACTTTTTTTAGATTTTATACTATTATATAGAGTATGACATAGGGTTTTTCCGTTTAATGCGGGGGACGGTTAATGTCAACGATATGAGAGGTGATTCTATGGCTGAAGAGATTTTGTTGATGGACAAGATAACTAAAGTCTATCCCAACGGTTTCGTTGCGAACAAGGACGTTACTCTTTCCGTCAACAGAGGCGAGATTCACGCCCTCGTGGGCGAGAACGGCGCCGGCAAGACCACCCTTATGAAGGTGCTGTTCGGGTTTGAGCAGCCCGAGGGCGGTCGAATTGTGATCAACGGAAAAGAAGTCAAGATCCACAATGCGCTCGAGGCTATCGACTACGGCGTGGGAATGGTTCACCAGCACTTCATGCAGGTCCCGTCCCTAACCGTCGCCGAGAACATGATTTTGGGCATGGAGCCCAAAAAAGGCGGGTTCTTCGATTTTGATCAGGCGGTAAAGATTACGGAGGAGATTTCCAAAAAGTACAATCTTGTCGTTGACCCCAAGGCGAAGATGGAGGACTGCTCGGTCGGTCAGAAGCAGAAGGTCGAGATCCTCAAGGCGCTTCTTCGCGGCGCCGAGGTCCTTATCCTGGACGAGCCCACCGCAGTGCTCACCCCGCAGGAGACCGACGAGCTGTTCGTCGAGCTCAAAAACCTTGTCTCGACGGGCGAGCACACCATCATCTTTATCTCCCACAAGCTCAACGAGGTAAAAGAGCTGTGCGACCGTCTGACGGTCATGCGTTTGGGCAAGACGGTCGGCACCGCAAACGTCGCCGACGTCACCGAGGCGGACATCTCCCGCATGATGGTCGGGCGCGACGTCGTTCTCGAGATCGAGAAGGACAAGGCGCAGCCCAAGGACACGGTGCTCAAGGTCAAAAACCTCAGCATCAACAGCGACACCGGCAAGCACATCGTCAACAACATCTCGTTCTCGGTCCGCCGCGGCGAGATCCTCGGCGTCGCGGGCGTCGAGGGCAACGGCCAGCGCGAGATAAGCGAGGTCATCACCGGGCTGTCCCCGTTCTCGAAGGGCGAGGTCAGCGTCATGGGTGAGTCGGTCAAGGGCAAGAGCATACGCAAGATAAGGGAGCTGGGCGTCTCGCACATCTCCGAGGACCGCATGACCTACGGCGTCGCGCAGATAGGCGGCGTTAAAGAGAACCTTATCTCCGACCGCTATTACACCAAAAAGTACAACAAGGGCATTCTTCTTGACCACAAGAAGATAAACGAGGACTGCGACACGCTCATCAAGGAGTTCCTCATAAAATGCGACGACCGCGACCAAAGCGTCAGGATGCTTTCGGGCGGAAACATACAGAAGGTCGTCGTCGCCCGCGAGTTCAGCAACAACCCCCACCTTATCGTCGCAAACCAGCCCACCCGCGGCATAGACGTCGGCGCGACCGAGTTTATACGCAACAAGCTGGTCGAGCTTCGCGACGAGGGCGTCGCGGTTCTTCTGATTACCTCCGACCTCAACGAGGTTCTCGAGGTTTCGGACAGTATTATCGTTATGAACAACGGCGAGATCTCGGCATATATCGAGGACGCTTCGACGCTTGAGGAGTACGAGCTCGGCGAGTACATGCTCGGCGTCAAAAAGCAGACGCCTGAAGAGATTGCGAGGGTTGCATATGAGTAACAGAAAACTTGAAAGCCGCTTTGACGCGTTCAAGACCCTGGTCGCGGTTCTTATCGCGCTCGGCCTCGGCTTTGTCGTCGTCCTCTTGACAAGCAAGCAGCCGTTCGAGGCGGTCAAAAACTTTGCCCTCGGCCCGCTGTCGTCGTCCCGCGACTTCGGCCAGGTGATTGAAAAAGCGACCCCGCTCGTCTTCTCGGGTGTTGCCATCTGCATCATGTTCCAGGCGAACATGTTCAACATGATCGCCGAAGGCGCCTTCCTCATGGGCAGCTGCATCGGCGTGTGGTTTGTCACACTGCCCGTCTTTACGATGGGTGACAACCCCGTCATCCTGCCCGAGATCGTGTGGATTATCCTCGTGATGATCGTCGCGGGCGTCACGGGCATGGCGTGCGCGTTTGTGCCGGCGATTTTGAAGGCAAAATGGAACGCGAACGAGGTCGTTGCCTCGCTGATGATGAACAGCATCCTTCTTCAGCTGAACAACTTCTTCGTCAAGTACATCACCATCGACCCGACCGCCCCCTCCACGACGTCAAGGTTGTTCCCCGACAACGCGCAGCTGACGCGCCTGACCTGGCTTATCCCCAAGTCCCGCGTCACCACCTCGCTGTTTGTCGCGCTCATCGTCGTGGCCCTTGTGTACGTCTTTATGTACCACACCAAGTGGGGCTATGAGATCCGCGTGGTCGGCAAAAACGCCTCCTTCGCGAGGTATTCCGGCATCAACGTCATGCGCGCCTCTCTGACGGCGCAGTTTGCGGGCGGCGCGATTGCCGCCATAGGCGGTATCCTCTTCACCCTCAGCGCGCAGGAGCGCTACGGCAACATCGCGCTGCCGGGCTACGGCTTTGACGGAATCCTCGTCGCGGTTCTCGCGAAGAACAACCCCCTGTTTGTGCCGATTTCCGCCTTTGCCATCGGATATCTGCGCACGGGCGGCGACGTTATGAACGCCTTTACCGACGTACCGCTTGAGCTGGTACAGGTGATGACGTCCCTCGTCATCATGCTTGTTGCCGCCGAGATGCTCATGAGCGGGCTCAAGCACAAGATGATCGTCAATAACGCCAAAAAGCTTGAAGCTGCTAAGGAGGTGGCGTCCAAATGATCAGTCAGCTTTTAGTAGCTTGCACCGCTGCTGTTGACAACACGCCCATGATACAGCGCATCCTCGAGATCTTTACGAGGTCGACCTTTTGGGCGAACGTAATCCTCTTCACGACCCCGATATTGTTTGCCGCGCTCGGCTCGATCTTCTGCAAGCGCGCGGGCATCCTCAACATGACGCTTGAGGGCTGCATGAACTTCTCGGCGCTTATGGCTGTTCTGTGCAGCGCGTGGGTGCGCGAGGCGATAATCGGCACGGCCACCGTCGCGACGGTCGGCGAGGCCGCCTATGCTTCGCTTGAGTCGAGCGCCAACCTTTGGGCCTGCATCGTCGGCATTTTGGCGGCGATCGTCTTCGGTCTGCTGCTCGAGCTGTTCTACGCGTTCCTGACCATCCAGCTGCGCTCCAACTTCAGCCTGACCGGTATTGCGGTCAACCTGATGATGTCGGCGCTGACGGTTTACATGATCTCGGTCATCGCGCAGAACAAGAGCTCGACGTCGACCTGGAAACTCAGCGGTTCCATCCCGTCGATCGGGCCTCCCGAGTTCCGCGTGAACCTGCTCACCTTTGTGGCGATTGCGTTTATCTTCATCGTGTGGGTCATTCTCTACCGCACCGCGACGGGTCTTCGCATCCGCGCCATCGGCGAAAGCCCCGCTGCGGCTGAGTCGGTCGGCGTCAACGTCAAGAAGGTGCAGTTCACCGCGATTATCCTCACCGGCATCATCACCTCGATAGGCGGCGCGTTCCTCTCGATGAGCTATGTCAACTACTTCACCAAGAACATGGCTGCCAACCGCGGCTGGATCGGCCTTTCGGCCGCCAACCTCGGCAACGGTGTCCCGGGCCCCACGGCGGCGGTCGCGCTGCTGTTCGGCTTCTTCGACACGCTTTCCATCGAGATGCGCACCCTCGACCTCCAGCAGGAGTTTATCGCGATGCTTCCGTTCATTGCGACAATCCTCGGCCTTCTGTTCTACGCGCTGCGCACGCAGAGCAAGATCAAGAAAGCCCGTGCCCAAAGATAACCCGATTATCACTGTTCGGTGCGTCTGCGCGCACACAGCGTGTTTAGCAGCATCAAAACACCCCCGTGAAAACGGGGGTGTTTTTGTCGGTTAGGTACGGACATGCGATACGCCTTACATGTCCCCACAGGCCGGCCGCATGATGCGGCACAATTCACGGGAACATGTGAACCCTGCCGAGTGTCGTACCGATTGCGTTCGGTTCTTCCCCCCACGGGGGAAGCTTAAGGGCAACAATCCCTCAGTCGCTTCGCGACAGCTCCCTTTACACAAGGGAGCCTTTAAGGGCGAAGGGCAGAAAGGCAAGAGCGTGCTAAACACTAAAAACGCCGTGCGGCGCATACACGGGCCTTACGGGAAAAGCGCTCACGGGTCCCCGACCTCGAACTGAAACTCCATTCGATATCGTCTGCCGTCCGTGCCCAAAAACTCGCCGCTGACGGTATAGCGCGACGGCTCGTCGGGCAGAGAAAAGGACAGGGACTGCGCGCGCAGGCGGACGGTGCGGCTGTTTCCGCCGCCCGACGGCGCGATTGTCACCGTACATGCTCCCTCGAGGGGGAGATTGAAGGAAAGGGAGGCCCGATCGGCCGCATAACCGAAGATGCCGCCGGGGGTCTCGCGGGGATCCGTCTCGTAAAGCACCTCGGACACATCCCCGCTGCGCTCGTCAACAAGGCCGACATAGGACAGGGACGCGGGGAAATCCCGCTCGGACGAGTCCTCCGTCCCCGTGACGCGGACGGTCAGCGCGGGGCGCTCGACGATGAACGCACGCAGCGCGTCCCAATCGACGCCGCCCGGCAGGTAGTAGAATTGCGCGGTCAACCTGTCGCCGTACAGCGGAACCACCTTCGCATAGCGGTCGGACAGGGTGAGTGAAAGCAAGCCCTCGGGGGTGTCGAGAATTAAGGACAGGGAATGGCCCTCCTGTTCAAATGAGAAATTGCCCGAAACGGGCGCCATGGGCATGGCGGACAGGTAACGGTGCAGAGCCGCCTCGTCGGTGCAGACGAAATCTCCCGATGCGATGTCGCTCAGGGCGCACAGTCCGGCGGGACGGGAGCCGTAGATGACCTCGGCCCCGGTGCGCTCCCCGCAGGCAAGGGCTATGTGGCCGCTGCTCATGCACAGCACAAAGAACACGAGCCCGACGGCAAGCGCGCCCGAGGGCTTCTTTTTGGGGCTCATCGCGTTTTTGAGCCGATAGCGCAGGGCTTCGGCCGAGGCCGACAGGCAGGTGGTAAAGCCGCGCTCGTCCCCGGCGGTTGTCAGCAGCAGGTCGGCATACCGGCGCTTTTCATCCCCGTCCGCATCGAGAAGAACCGTTTCGTCGCAGCTCAGCTCCAAATCCTCCGAGCTTCTCTTCGCGGCAAGCCACATGAGGGGGTTGAACCAGCACATTGCGCAGCAGAACACGAGAAAGAGCTTGTTGAGCGCGTCCTCGCGGCCGATGTGGATGAGTTCGTGGCGAAAGATGAGCGCCAGCTGCTCGGGTGTGTACACCCGATCGGGAAGCACGACGCGGACCTTTCGGCCGAGCAGACCCACCGAGAGAGGGGTTCGGACATCGGGGGAGCAGACAAGCCTGAACCTCGGGCGGCGGAAGCGGGCGGCCTCAACCTCGCGGCGCCAAACCGCCGAGACGGCGGGGTCGACAACAGGGGAGGCGCGCCGCAGTATCCGCGCGCGAAAGGCGAGGTGGGAGACGGTTTTCCATACCATGACCGACACAAAACCGACGGCCCACAGGACGAGCAGAATCCGAATCATGCCGAGCGGGGCCTCGATCACCAGGAGGGGCTCGGGCAGCCGCATACAGCTCATCTGTGTCAGGTAGAGGTAGTTGGGGAGCATCCACAGCACGGCACAGGCCCGCGCGCTGATGTGCCGCCGCAAAACGGGCAGAGCGGGCATCAACAAAAGGTAGTACAGGCAGATGTGGAGAAACACCCCGAAGCAGAGTGTGAGCGTTATCGCAAGTGCGTTTTGTTTATCCGAGAAAACAACCGCCGCGCCGAGGACGGCAAACACGAACAGCGGGAGCAGTGCGCCCGAGATGTAGGGCAGATATCGCTGTCGGCGGGTGTCGCCGTCGTCCTCGGAATCCCTGTCGAACACCGTCCATGCGAAGATTCCGCTGAAAACCGCGGCGAAAAACCCCTTGATGAGAACCTCCGTCGTCATAGCTCATCCCGCTCGAGGAGCTCGCGCAGCTGCGCAAGCTCCTCCTTTGTCAACCCGCTGTCGCACAGGGCCGCCGCAAAGGCGGGCAGACTTCCCTCGCAGACCGTCTGCACAAACCGACGGCTCTGCCGCGCGAGGTAGTCGTGCTTTGCAACCAGCGGGACATACCGGGCGCTGCGCCCCTCCCGTTTTATCTCGACAAACCCCTTTTCCGACAGGCGCTTGAGCACGGTCAAAAGGGTGGTGAGCGCCATCGGGTGGGTGTTCTTCAAAATCTCGTCGATATCCGCTCTGGACGCCGGCGGCTCACACGCCCAAACCGCCTGCATGACCTCCAATTCCGCGTCGGGCAGACGGCGGACGGTCGGTTTCATCGAACGGCCTCCCTTGTTCAACATTTGCTCTACAGTTATAGAGTAAATATATTCTACAACTGTAGAGTTAGATTGTCAACCTCATCGGACAGAAAAAGCCCGTACTTTGCCCCGGGCGGGGAGGCGCGGGCTGTGGCTTTGTTTTGGATCGAATGGGAAAGGGCCCTCGGCAGTGTGAAGGAGGAGAGCTGTTGTTTGACCTTGCAGCTCAACCTACGACACGGGGATGCCGGCGGCGTCGGCAATTCGTTGACACAGTTCCCGTGTCTCATCCTCGGTTTTGCAGTTCAATGCGACCGATGCGCCGCTGCCGAGCTTCAGCACGACGCACGACGGGCAGGCGGTGTAGCTGTAGCGGGTATATCGCCCGAATTCGGCGTTTGAGAACTCGCCCGCGAGCAGCTTCGGGCTGTCAAAGCCGTTTATCTTTTCGCCGGGGTCGACCTCGGGGAGGTAGGCTATCGCCTCGACCTCGCCGTATGACACCGAGGTCTGCGGCCAAAATGTGCAGCCGACCGTCAATCTGTCATCGCCGAAGGAATACGCTATCTCGCCCGCGAAAAGAAGAAAGCAGAGCGCCGCCGCCGCTGCTGCGACAACGACGGCCGTGAAAACCCTCTTTTTGACGGAAGCGGGCGTCATTGCGGGGCAGCCGTGTTGTTTGTAATAGACATAGGAGCGGACGACCGGGGCGACGGTTATGACCGCGAGCAGCGCCGCCAGCGCCGCCGCTGCAAACGGCTGCGGCAAAAACGCCGTGAGGACCGTCAGAGCCCCGCAGACCGTCCAAACCGCACCGGCGAAGCGGTGGGTGGCATACCAGTTGCCGTCGTCCGCAAGCGCCCAGCCGACCTTGATGCCCACCGTGCTGTTTCGGCGGCACTTGGGGAGATAGTTGCCGATTATCGCGAACAGGAGGCCTGTCAGCGCGCAGACGGCGGGGAACGTGTTGTCCGCGCCGCCGAGCGCGCCGTAAAAGCGAACCAGCGCGAGCGCGCAGGAGGCGACCGGGAACAGCCACACCGCGACGGAGAGAACCTTTTTTGATTGGGCTTTGTTGGCGGGGTCGCGGTATACAAAGAAAAGGCAGACGACCTGGGCGGCAAGCAGCAGCGCCGGCGAGATAAGGAAGAGGGCTGTCGACAGGTTGTCGCCCTGTGTCCTGCGGGTTAAAAGGCAAACCGGCAGGGCGGACAGCGTGAGCGCGCAGGAAGCGGCGGCGGACAGCTTTTCATTTTTTGTCATCGGCGTTGTCTCCTTTTAAATCGGCGAGCCACAGCATGACCTCCTCAAGCACCGAGGCGTTGAGCTCGTAATAGATGTATTTTCCCTCGCGGGTGTCGCGCACGAGGTCCGCGCCCTTGAGCACCGACAGGTGGCGCGAAATCGAGGCCGCTGTGACGGGGAAGCCTGTGCATATCTCGCCCGCCGACAGCCTGCCACGTTTGAGCATGACGAGAATCCGCCTGCGCACGGGGTCGGAAAGCGCCCTTATCGTTTCGTTCAGTCCCATTCGTCGCCTCACAGGATATTTAACATTTAACCTAATTGTTAAATAAATTATAGTCGAACAGGGAGACTTTGTCAAGGAGAGGGGGATGTCGTTCCGAGCGAGCAGCGGCGAAGAGGGGGACGGCGGGACAGGACACAATGCGTAAAAAGCTTCGCGGTCGGTCGTGCCGTCGCCCGAACGAAAAGGCGGGGGACGGGATGCGGGATACGAGCGGCGGCTTAAGCTGTAGCAGGGTGCATGTTCAAGCGACGCATCTTGGCAAAAGGCAATCCCTCAGCCTGCTCCGCAGGCAAGCTCCCTTTACACACACCC
>CAYSRC010000039.1:0-23917 GCA_964433495.1 uncultured Oscillospiraceae bacterium | reverse complement strand
CCTAAAATAGGGGCTTTTCGGGCTGTGCATCTTTTTTGTCAAGTAGACATGGTGGAGGCGAGGAGAATCGAACTCCTGTCCGAAAACCCGTCCGCCGCGACATCTCCGGGTGCAGTCGGTCTACGGCATTCCCTCGCGCGCAGGCCGACCGACAGGCCGCGCGCCCGGTAGCTTCATAGGTTCATGGCGGGGCTCAAAGCTTTGCCCCGCGCACGTTCACCGCGTAATTTTATGCCGCCCGAGCCTACGCGGTCTCAGTGCGGGCGACACGCGGCGTTAAGCCGCGACAGCTAAATTATCGTTGTTAGCTATTTTTAATTGAGGAGTTTTAAGCGGTTCCTCGCCGCTACCCGCTTTCCCGGCTTCAAGATCCCCGTCGAGACCATTGCGCCCCCATTTTTTATATTTTCACCCCGCGCAAAACGGAGTCAAAACCGATTTTGTTTAAGCCCGCGCCCGCCTTCGGCCCCGACCGACCGCCGGGACAAAGCGCCCTGCGCGCCAAAGCCGCCTGCACAAGACGGGCAAAGCGCCTTCGCCTATCGCGGCTTTCGTCCTGCAAAGCCCGTTTCGCGCTCCGAGCGCAGCTTGAAAAGCCCCCTGCTGCGGCGCAAAGCCCTTTCTCTCCTTCGTGCCTGCAAGAAGACCACGCAGGCACAAAGGCCGTTTCACATCCTTCTGTCCTTGACGGCGCGCTCGATGTCCCTTTTCGCCGAGCGCTCGGCCGACACCGCACGCTTGTCGTACAGCTTTTTGCCCCTGCACAGCCCCACCGCGACCTTGACCCTCGATCCCTTAAAATACATCGAGAGGGGGATGAGCGTCAGGCCCTGCTGCTTTACCTCGCCGAACAGCCGCAGGATCTCCCGCTTGTGCATCAGCAGCCGGCGGACGCGCAGAGGGTCTCTGTTGAAGATGTTGCCCTTTTCGTAGGGGCTTATGTGCGCGCCCTTGAGGAATATCTCGCCGCCCTCGATGTCGCACCAGCTGTCCTTGAGGTTGACCGACCCCGCGCGGATCGATTTGACCTCGGTGCCGAACAGCTCGATACCCGCCTCAAAGCTCTCGAGCACAAAATACTCGTGCCGCGCCTTCCTGTTGTCGGCTATCGTCTTTGTCGCCCTGTCCGCCACCGCCGTCACCTCACTTTATAAACAGCATCCGAAACCCGGGGGCACGCTGTGCGCGCGAAACAGCCGACAGCGCGGCCCCGCTTCGCATCCTGCGGTCATTATAGCGCAGCCCTCACAAAAACAAATGTCAAAACCGCCCGCAGCGGAGAGTACAGACCGACGGCCCCGCACACCGCCGACAGATATTATATCATATCTCGTTGCGTCCCTCAAGCGCGCGGAACAGCGTCACCTCGTCGGCGTACTCGAGGTTGCCGCCGACCGGCATACCGTAGGCGAGGCGCGTCACCTTGACACCCAGCGGCTTTAACAGCTTGCTGATATAGATCGCGGTCGACTCGCCCTCGACGGTGGGGTTGGTCGCCATGATTACCTCGCGCACCTCGTCCCCCGCCGCGCGCGCGACAAGGTCTTTAATGAACAGCTGCTCGGGGCCGATGCCGTCCATGGGCGAAATCAGGCCGTGCAGCACGTGATAGAGGCCGTTGTACTCGCGCGTTTTTTCAAACGCGTTGACGTCGCGGGGGCTCTCGACAACACAGATGGTCGTCCTGTCGCGCCCCTCCTTTTTGCAGATCGAGCAGATATCGCCGTCGGTCAGGTTGTGGCACACGGGGCATCGGTGCACCCCGTCGTGCGCCTTGATGATTGCGTCGGCAAACTCCCTCGCGCGCTCATCGTCGAGCGCAAGCACCCAATACGCGAGGCGCGACGCCGTCTTGCGCCCTATGCCGGGCAGCGCCGCGAACTTGTCGACCAGGTTTTCAAGCGCCGGTATGCTGTACGCCAACTAAAAGAGCCCCCCGAGACCGCCGAGCGCGCCCGTGAATCGGGACATCTCCTTCTCGCTGTCCTCGCCCGCCCTGCGCAGCGCCTCGTTCACCGCCGCGGCGACGAGGTCGCCCAGCATCTCGACGTCGTCGGGGTCGCACACCTCGGGCTTGATATCCACCCGCAGCACGGTGCGGTCGCCCTTGACCGTGGCGCTGACAACGCCCCCGCCCGACGTCCCCGCATACTCGCGCTCTGCGAGCTCCGCCTGGGTGCTCTCCATCTCCTCCTGCATCTTTTGCAGCTGCTTCATCATGTCGGCGCGGGAGTTCCCGTACCCCTCCGGAAGACGTGCTTTCATTGTTCTGCTCTCCTGTTTTCGGTGTTTGTTCTGTTGTGCTTGTCCCGTCGCTCGGCGGGACTGTTGTGCCGGGACAGGCGCTCGGGGACGGCGCAATTGTGCAGCCTGTCCTCAGCTCCGCCTCTTCGCGCTTTATACACTGCGCCGATCAGGCCCAGACGGCGCGCGAAAGGCGGACAGCCCCGCTAAACCATGCGGGCAAGCCGCTCGAGCTCGTCGAGCTGCCGCTCCCGCTCGCCCGCACTTCCCGTCGCGGCGACGTTCTGCGGGGTGTATGCGCCGAGCTTGTACCGTTTGCCCGTGACCTCCTCGATGGCCTCCCGCAGGATGGCCTTGTTGGACGAGTCGCGCTCGTTCATCAGGCGTCTGAAAAAGTCGTCCGACTCGATGAGGACACAGTCGCCCGAAATGTACGCCGCGGTCTTTTTGAGGTATCCCCCCATCATCCCGTTGCGCCCGGCCACCGCATTTGCGACCCTGTCCCACGACGGGAAGGGCCGTATGCCGCTCTCGCCGTCCTCGGGGGCACGCCCGTCGTCCGCGACCCTCTGCTGCACGTCCGCCGGGGCGGTCGCATCCGCCGTCCCGGCCGCGGGGCCGTCGCTCTGCATGGGAGGTGCCGCCGCGGTGGCTCCGTCGCCCGTCTCGGGGTCGTCGTTCCGCGCGGGAGGCGCCGCCGAAAGAGGATCTCCCGCCTGCGGCGGGGCGGCCGCCTTTGGCATCGCGCCGTCGGCCCGCGGCAAACGCACCGACGTTTTCACCGCCGGGGCAACGGCTTGTCCCGGCGCCTCGGGTGCGTCCCCGACGCCGCACAGCCGCAACAGGCACAGCTGAAGCTCGAGGGCCGAGTCGGGCGCACCGGCGAGCCTGTCCGCGAGGGACGACAGCTCGTTCATGATACCCATGAGCCGGGGCAGAGAAAAGCCCTCGCTCTGTTTTTTTATCCGCTCGGCGGTATCCGCCGAGCACTCGCGCAGCAGCGAGACGCCCGCGAGCTTTGCAAGGGTGAGATCCCTTATATGGCGCAGCAGCTCGGTGCACAGCCGCTCGGGCGCGAGCGAATTTTGATAAAGCCGCTGCGCCTCGGCAATTGCGCCCGCCGCGTCGCCGCGCGAGATCATCTCGGCGGTATCAAACAGATACTGTCGGTCGGCAACCCCCGCAAGCCGCGCCACCGCCCCCGCGTCGACCGGCCCGCCGAGCGACGAGCAGGTGTCGAGCAGGGACAGCGCGTCGCGCATACTCCCGTCCGACAATCGGGCCAAAAGCGCCGCGCCGTCCTCCCGCAGGTCGATGCCCTCGCTCTGCGAAATCCGCAGCAGCGCCGGCGAGATCTCGTCCGCGGATATCCGCTTGAGCTCGTACCGCTGGCAGCGCGAGAGGATGGTTGCGGGCACCTTGTGCACCTCGGTCGTCGCGAAGATGAACATGACGTGGGCGGGCGGCTCCTCCATGATCTTGAGCAGGGCGTTAAACGCCTCGGTCGTGAGCATGTGCACCTCGTCGATGATGTAGACGCGCATGCGGCACACCGCGGGGGCGTACGAGGTCTCCTCCCGCAGGTCGCGTATGTTGTCGACCCCCCTGTTGGAGGCGGCGTCTATCTCGCTCACGTCCAAAATCGACCCGTCGTCGATCCCCCTGCACACCGCGCACTCACCGCACGGCTCGCCGTCCTGCGGGTTGAGGCAGTTGACGGCCTTGGCGAGAATCCTCGCAAAGGTGGTCTTGCCCGTTCCGCGTATGCCGGTGAAGATGTACGAGTGCCCGACGCGGCCGCTCGCCGTCTGGTTGCGCAGCGCCTTTGTCACGGCGTCCTGCCCTAACACGTCGCAGAACCTGCGCGGGCGGTATTTTCTGTACAGCGCGACAGCCACGGGCGTCACCTCCGGCAAAACAAAATACGCCGTCGGCGGCATAAAGACGGACAAAGGTACTGCGGCACATGAAGCATCCGCTTAATGCTGCTCGGTTCCCCGTCTGACATGGTTCACGGAGCTCGCATTGCACAGGCTTCGCCCGTCTTTACGCCGCTGACGGCGACTGCAAAATATATTATATAGTATCCCGCGGCGTTTTGCAAGCGGCGCGCCCGCGTCGATTGATTTTGGGCCGTTTCGGGGATATAATTGAACGGTGACGGCGCCCGGCGTCGGATCGGGCTGCCCATGCGGCCCCTTCCTGCGCCGTCTCGCCGCCGAACTCGACATTTTAAGCCTGAGGTAACACTGAGAATGTCTTTTGAAAACTATATCAGGATACGCGGGGCGCGGGTGCACAACCTCAAAAATATCGATCTTGACGTCCCGCTCGGCAGGATCGTCGGCATTGCCGGGGTCTCGGGCTCGGGCAAGTCGTCACTTGCTCTGGGCGTGCTGTACGCGGAGGGCTCGAGAAGGTACCTTGAGTCCCTTTCGACCTACACAAGGCGCAGGATGACGGGCGCGTCGGGGGCCGACGTCGACGAGATCCTGTACGTCCCGGCGTCTCTCGCGCTGCACCAGCGCCCTTCTGTTCCCGGCATACGCAGCACCTTCGGCACCGGCACCGAGCTGTTCAATGTGCTGCGCCTGATGTTTTCCCGCCTCGCGTCCCACCGCTGCCCCGAGGGGCACTATCTCGAGCCGAGCCTTGCGGTCGCGGCGGGCGCGGCGCTTGTCTGCCCCGTGTGCGGGCAGCGGTTTTATGCCCCCTCTGCCGAGGAGCTCGCGTTCAACTCGCGCGGCGCATGCCGCACCTGCGACGGTACCGGCACCGTGCGCACGGTCGACATCGCGTCCCTCGTCCCCGACGAGTCGCTCTCGATTGACGAGGGCGCCGTCGCGCCCTGGAAAACCCTCATGTGGTCGCTCATGACCGAGGTGTGCCGGGCGATGGGGGTGCGCACCGACGTGCCGTTTCGCGAGCTCACCCCGCGCGAGCGGGAGATCGTCTACAACGGCCCGCCCGAGAAAAAGCACATCCTCTACAGAGCGAAGAACACCGAGGACACCGCCGAGCTCGACTTCACCTATTTCAGCGCGGTGCGCACGGTGGAAAACGCGCTCGCAAAGGTCAAGGACGAGAGCGGTATGAAGCGGGTCGAGCGGTTTTTAAAGCAGCAGGAGTGCCCCGACTGCGGCGGCTCCCGCCTGTCGAATGATGCGAGGGCGCCGCTTGTGCGCGGCATCTCGCTCGACCGCGCGTGCGCGATGCCCCTTGACGAGCTGTGCGGTTGGGTGTCGGGGGTGCCGGCCTCGCTGCCGGACGAGATGCGCCCGATGGCAAACAGCATATGCGAGTCGTTTCGGCATACGGCGAAGCGGCTGTTGGATCTCGGCCTCGGCTACCTCTCGCTCGAGCGCGCGTCGTCCACCCTCTCGACGGGCGAGAGGCAGCGCATGCAGCTCGCGAGGGCGGTGCGCAACAGGACAACCGGGGTGATGTATGTGCTCGACGAGCCGTCCATCGGCCTGCACCCGTCCAACATCGAGGGGCTTGCGGGGGTGATGAACGACCTCGTCGCGGACGGCAACTCGGTCATCCTCGTCGACCACGACCCCGCCATCCTCTCGCGCGCCGACCGCATTATCGAGCTCGGGCCCGGTGCGGGCGCGCAGGGGGGAAGGGTGATCGCCGAGGGGACTGTCGGCGAGATAATACAAAACAAAGATTCGGTCATCGGTCCCTACCTTGCGGGGAAGCGCGCGGTCGAGCGCCCCCGCGTCAGCACCGGCGAGATGTTCGCAAACGGCTCGGTCGACCTCGAGATATCGGCCATCCACACCGTGAAACCGCTTTCGGTGCGCTTCCCCAAGGGCCGCCTCACCGCCGTGACGGGCGTCTCGGGCTCGGGCAAGACGACCCTTGTGCTCGAGAGCCTTGTCCCCGCGCTCGAGGCGCTGACCTCGGGCGGCAGCCTGCCTGAGCACGTCCGCTCGCTCAGAGCGGAGGGGATTGAGCGCGTGAAGCTCATCGACTCGACGCCGATCGGCATCAACGTGCGCTCGACCGTCGCGACCTATTCGGGGGTGCACGACGAGCTTCGCAAGATCTTCGCCCGCACGCCCGATGCCAAGCGCCCGGGGTTCAGGGCGGGAGACTTTTCCTACAACACGGGACGGCTGCGCTGTCCCGTCTGCGACGGCACCGGCTCGGTGAGCCTCGACGTGCAGTTTCTGCCCGATGTCGACATCCCCTGCCCCGAATGCCGAGGCTCGCGCTACTCCAAAACCGCATACGAGATAAAGTACCGCTCCAAAAAGGGGGACAGCTTTTCCCTGCCCGAGCTCGCGGCGGCCGACGTCGACACCGCGAGCTCTCTGTGCGCCGACATGAAAACGGTGTCCGCAAAGCTCGAGCTGCTGCGCGAGCTCGGGCTCGGCTACCTCACCCTCGGCGAGCAGACGCCGGGTCTCTCGGGCGGCGAGGCACAGCGGCTCAAGCTCGCGAGCGAGCTTACGCGGTATCAGGGCGACTCGGTCTTTGTGTTCGACGAGCCCACAATCGGCCTGCATCCGAAGGACGTGGCCGTCCTCTCGGGCGTCTTTGACACCCTCATCGCCAACGGCGCGACCGTCATCGTGATTGAGCACGACCTCGACATCATACGCAGCGCCGACTATATCGTCGACATGGGGCCCTCGGGCGGCGAGGGCGGCGGCAGGGTCGTCGCGTGCGGAACCCCCGACGAGATAAAGAACAACCCCGACAGCGTCACGGGGCGCTATATCTGACCCTGCGAGGGCCGGGGCAAAAAGCGCCCGAAATCCCGGCGGATTTCGGGCGCTTCGGGGCTTTATGTCCGGCCTGTTTTTTGGTATACTGTTTTTATGAGGACGCGGCGTTGACCCCCGCGCGCAGACGGTGCGGCCGCCTGCCGCGGACAGGCATCTTAAACGAAGGAGGCGACGACCTATCAACGGAGCAGTCAGGGAATGGATGAGCGATTTTTCGAGGCTTGTGCTTGAGGAGTTCGGCGAGCGGGTGGTGTTCATCGGGCTGCAGGGCAGCACCGCCCGCGGCGAGCGGCAGAAGGGCAGCGACATCGATGTTGTCGTTGTGCTCGACCGCCTTTTGTACGACGACGTCGCGCGCTATCGGGCCGCGATTGCCGACGTGTACGGCAGGGCGCTCGTGTGCGGGTTCGTCTCGGGGCGCGACGAGCTCATGCGCTGGACAAGGCAGGAGCTCTTTCAGTTTGTCAACGACACCGACGCCTTTTACGGCTCGCTTGACTTTGTCGGCGAGATAAGTGACGACGACGTCCGCCTCGCGGTGCTGACGGGGGCGTGCGCGGTCTATCACGGGGCGGTGCACTGCGCCTGCCACGAGCGGGACAGCGACGCGCTGCCCGGCCTTTTCAAGGCGGCCACCATCGCAATCCAGGCGAGCTACTACCTCAACTCGGGTCGGTACGTCCGCCTCAAAAAGGAGCTCGCCCCCCTGTGCGACGGGCGCGAGGGCGAGATTGTCTCGGCGGCCGAGGCCAACTTTTATCCGCCGCTCGACGATTCGCTTCGCCTGCTCATCGAGTGGGCGTCCGAGATGATATCCGAGTATTCGGCGGGGCCGGACAGGGCGTAAAAATCGGCGGTGCTCCTGACAAACAGGGCGCGGACGCTGCGGCATCCGCGCCCTGTTTTTTGTCCTTAAGGCTCCCCCTGCCGAACGCTCGGGCTGTCGGGCGGTCGGGCTCAATCGGAATGATAGCCCGACAGGCGCATAGTACCGCGCCGAATGTCAAATATCCGTTCCTCTGCCGTTTGACCGCCCGCGCGGCAAGAGGGGCTTGGGATACAGCAAGTTCTTAAGCTTCCCCTGTGGGGGGAAGCTGTCACCGTAGGTGACTGATGAGGGGTAAGACGAGTTTCCTCATCCCTGCGCAAACGCAGCCCGCGAGGACGAGATGAGGGGTAAGCCGAGCTTGTTCGCTTAAACTCGCCCCCATCTTGAATAAGAGGTTCCCTGCCCCCTCATCCACCGCGGGGCGGTCCCCCTTCCCCCACGGGGGAAGGTTTCCGAGACCCAAGACTTACACCCACCCATCGGGTCACACGTCCCTAAGGCTCCCTTGCACATGGGAGCCTTTTCTGAGCTCACACTAAGTCCCTCAGACACCCCGCGCGGTTAGGGGGCTTGATTGCGGCAACTCCTCGGCCCTCCCTTTGCACACGCCACACATACTCCCGTGAGGCGTCTCCCGCGCCGTTTTTATCGCCTGTGCGCGGGAGGAGGCCTTCAGGCCTTGCCGCAGGGGGCGGTTTTCTGAGGATAAGAAGTTAAAAAGCATCGTCCCCGCAGAGCCCCGTCCGGGCGTGCCCGCATCTGCTTTTCTTCTTGAGAACGCGAGCATATACAATTAGTTGTTAATAATATAAAATATACAATCTATCGTCCCTTCTTCGCCTCGTACTCCGCTTTGAGCATACCGTACCAAACCGCGTCGCACACGCCGCTGTTGTTGGCATCCCCGCCGCGAAGCACCCCTTCCTTTGCCATGCCGCACTTTTGCATCACCCTGCCCGACGCGGGGTTTCGGGCGTCGTGTCTCGAGTCGACGCGCAGCATCCCGACCGTGTCAAAGAAAAAGGCAAGCACGGTATTCAGCGCCTCGGTCATGATCCCCCTGCCCCACAGCGCGCGGCCGAGGCAGTACCCGATGTGCACCCGGCGCGCCCTGTCGTCGACCTCGACCGCGCCGATCGACCCCACCGGCTCGCCGCCGCTCTTAAGGACGATCGCCCACTCATAGACCCTGTTGTCGTCGCACCGCTTGATGAGGCCCCTCAGATACTCCCGCACGCTTTCGACGTCGCGGTAGGGCGGCCACATGAGGTATCTTGTGACCTCGGGGTCGGACGCCCAGTTTTTGAACATCGCCTCGGCGTCGTCCTCCGTGAAGCGACGCAGAACCAGCCGCCCGCTCTCGAGCCGCGCCGTCCCGACGTGATTGAGGTCACCCGGCTTCGGCTTCTCCCGCTCGATCTTGCGCGCCGAGTCCTCCCGCACGAGCGCGCGCGCCGCCCGCACAAAGGGGAAGGGCTCGGCCTCCTTCACGCCGTAGTCGAGGTTGAGCTCGTACTCGAGCGGGATCCATGTGGACAGCGCAGCCTCATTGTGCTGAAGCACCGCCTCCAACTTGTCGAGCGCGCGGCACAGCCTGCCCTCGGCGGTGCCGCCCGTCTCGAACTCCCGGAACAACCGCTCGCTCTCCTCGCGCACCCCGTCCGGCAGGCGGGACAGCAGGCCCCCTATCGCCTCACGCTCGACGCTGCTGTCCTCCTCCGACTTGTAAAAGGTGGGGATGTCCCCCGTGACCGCCTCGCCCCAGTCGTGCACGACCGCCATGCGCAGCACCCGCTCCATATCGAGCTCGGGGAAGCTGTCCCGCAGAATATAGGCCGCCGCCGCGAGGCGGAAGGTGTGCTCGGCCACGCTCTCGCGCCGTCCGCTTGAGGTCCAGCCGTGGCGCACGCTGCACTTGAGCGCTTCGAGCCGCGACAAAAAATCGATGAACTCCCTCGGTTGCATAGGAAAACCCCCGTTCTTTCCCGCCGCGCGGCACAGCGCGGCTTTACAAAAAGCAAAAACGCGCGGTGCGACGCGCACCGAAACGCGCCGCCGCACCGCGCAGACCGCATAAATCTTTGGGCCGAAACAGACCCTATGTACAAAAGCCCGCTTACTTTATGACGGTGCCGTACACCGTGCCCGCGACCCCGGCGGCGTTGCCCTCGTCGGTGTCGATGTGCATCGCAGGCGCGTATTTGTCCGAGACGCGGACGACCACGTCGCCGAACACGAGCTTTCTGCCGTCGGTGTCGAGGTCGACGCTGACGACCTGCTTGTCGCTGAGACCCATCTCCTTCGCCGTCGCGGTGTCGAGATGGATGTGGCGCTTCGCGGCTATGACGCCCTCGGCGAGCTCGATCTCGCCGCACGGGCCGACAAGCTTGCAGCCCGCGGAGCCTGCGAGGTCGCCCGACTCGCGCACGGGCGCCGCAACGCCGATACTTCTCGCGTCGGTGAGCGACAGCTCGACCTGCGTCGCGGGGCGGGTCGGTCCGAGGATCGAGACGTTTTTGAGCTCGCGCTTGGGGCCGACGACGGTCACGCGCTCCTCACACGCGAACTGTCCGGGCTGGGAAAGATCCTTTTTGTGCGTCAGCTTGTGCCCCTCGCCGAAGAGAACCTTGAGGTCGTCGTCGGTGACGTGCACGTGGCGCGCCGAGATTTCTACAAGAACCCTGTTTTCAGACATGACTTTTATCTCCTTCAAGCTTATTTCATCCGTAACCGCAGCAAGATGTCTCCGACGATCGGACGGCGGGCTTCGTCCCATGTGTTTCGGCGGGAGCTGAATCCCGCCGAGATCCCGGGGGACCGGCGCCCCATGCCGCCTGTAGAACGACGGGGTAATCTCTTAATTTAATTCTACCCTCACTCCCCCTTTAATTCAAGGGGTTTTTGTTATATACTTAAAATACGCAGAAAATTACGCGCGGTCGGGCCGCGCGAAAGGAGGACGCCGCCTTTATGACCCTCGGAGAGCTCAAAACCGCGTGCGAGGACTGTCGGCGCTGCCCTCTGTGCGAGACGCGCACCAACGTCGTCTTCGGGGTGGGCAACGACAATGCCGACGTCATGTTTGTCGGCGAGGGCCCCGGCCGAAACGAGGACATACAGGGCATCCCGTTCGTCGGCAGGGCGGGCGAGCTGCTCGACTTCTATCTCGACGCGGTGGGGATATCGCGCCGCGACGTCTACATCGCAAACATCGTCAAATGCCGCCCGCCCGACAACCGCGACCCCCTGCCCGAGGAGCAGGAGGCGTGCATCGGCTGGCTGCGCGAGCAGTTTAGGCTTGTGTCCCCGAAGCTCGTCGTCTGCCTCGGCAGGATAGCCGCGAAGCGCCTTATAAAAAACGACCTTCGCATAACCGTCGAGCACGGGCGGGTCTTTAAAAAGGGCGGCGTCGAGATGCTGTGCACCTACCACCCCGCCGCGCTGCTGCGCAACCCCGCGCTCAAGGGGGACGCGCTGGACGATTTCAAAAAGATAAAGTCGCTCATCGGATAGGGGCGGGACGCGCGCCGCCGGCCTTTTGGGGCTCGCACCCCGGTGCCTCTCCGCGCAAGGGCCCGCCGCGCAAACGCCCGTCTCTCATGCGCCCGAAAGCTAAAAACGGGGTCACCCCCCCTTAAAACCAAGGAGGAAGCTATGGAACAAAAAAAGAGGCTCATTCTCGACGTGGACACCGGCTCGGACGACGCCGTCGCGATCATCCTCGCGGTGCTCGGCGGGCACTTTGACATCGCGGGGCTCACCGTGGTGCACGGCAACCGCCCCGTCGACGCGTGCGTCAAAAACACCCTTCGCGTGCTCGAGATGCTCGGCGTCGCGGACAAGATCCCCGTCTTCCCGGGCTGCCCCCAGCCCATGACCAAAAACCTCACCGAGGGGCGCTGCAAGGAAAACGACATCAGCATCGTCGTCGACGGCAAAGAGTACTCCATCCACCCCGAAAACCTCCCGCTGCCCGAGTCAAAGGTCGCCCCGCAGCGCAAGCACGCCTGCGCGTTTTTGATGGACGAGATAGAATCCTCGCCCCAAAAGGTCACCGTCGTCGCCGTCGGCCCCCCGACCAACGTCGGCATGGCGCTGCGCATGAAGCCGTCGCTCGTCGACAACATCGACGAGATCGTCCTCATGGGCGGCGGCGTCGACAAGGGCAACATAACCCCCGTGTGCGAGGCCAACTTCTTCCACGACCCCGACGCGGCAAAGATCATCCTCGAGAGCGGCGCGAGGGTCATCGTCGTCGGCCTCAACGCGACCCACTCGGCCGAGCTCTCGCTCGAGGACGCCGACACCATCGAGGCCGTCGGCACCGAGGCCGCGCGCTTTGTCGCCTACCTCATCCGCATGCGGGTCGAGGCCGGCATCAAGCTCGGCTGGGGCAACGGCCGCTCGGACGCCATCCACGACGCGCTCGCCGTCGCCGCCGCGATGGACGAGTCGGTGCTCAGCGATCTGCGGCGCGAGCGCTGCGACGTCGCCCTCGGCGACAGGCTCATCGACGGCCAGCTCGTGGTCGACCACCGCATGACGGGCGGCGACTTCAAGACCCTTGTCGCCTACAATGCCGACAAGCAGAAGTTCCTCGGCATGATCCTCGACGCGCTCGGCAGCCAAAAGGCATAGCGGCGGCCGGGCGGAAACCCAAAAGCACGGAAGGGCGGGACAGACCCTGTGGGGTCCGTCCCGCCCTTTTAAGAATTCCCTGCGGGACACGTGCCTTGGGCTCCCCAGCCGAACGGCCGAGCTTAATCGGAACGATAGCCCGAAAAAAGGAGGGCTTTTGCTTACGACAAGCCCTAAGGCTTACACCCACCGCTTGAGCGGCTTGTCCTTTGGCTCCTTTGACGGCCCCCTTTTTTGGGGAAAGCGCAGCCCCGCTTTCTGACGGCAGACAGCGCGCCTCATCTCCTCCTGTCCCGAAGCTTTATTAGGCAGACGCCGAGGGCGCCCGCCGCCGCATAGACGACCGCAAACAACAGAAAATGCCAGAGGCCTTCGGGATAGGGCGACACCGTCACACTGCCGTACACAAAGACGCACGCCGCCCCCGCGGCAAGCGACGAGGGGATGAACAGCGTGAGCAGCAGGTTCAGCACCTTTACGGCGAACGGGGCACGCTCGCCGCTCAGCACCCTGCCGACAAAGTATCCCATGACCCCCACGGCCTGTATGATCATCGACCCCCAGATCGCGTCGACCGCCTTCTCGCCATACCATCCGCCGAATGCGCACAACAGCCCGACGGCGCACAGCGCGCTCGACGCGATATACAGCACCCTGCTCGTCGTCCTCGCGTGCGCGTCGCCGGGCCCCGCCGCGGGCTCGATGCCCTTCAGAAGCCAATCGGTCGTCACGTCCAAAATGTCGCTGAGCGCGATCACGGCCTCGACCGACGGGGCGCTCTGCTCGCTCTCCCACTTCGAGACCGCCTGGCGGGAAACGCCCGCCGCGTCGGCGAGCTGCTCCTGCGACAGGCCCTTTGCCCGCCTCGCCTGCTGTATCCTGTCCGAAACGTTCATTTTTTCTGCTCCTTTCCCGCGGTTTTTACCGCCGGGAACAGTTTACCATCCCGCCCGGTTGCCGAGCTATATCCGGCGGCCGGCACTTTGTCAACCGCCGGTTGCTTTTGTGCGAAAATCCGCCCTTATCGGGATCTCTGCGCGCTCTTTCCCGCCGCCTCAAGCAGCCTGTCACTCGGTCGGATAGGCGTCCTCGGGCGTCGAAGCCCATACCTCGGAATCATCCTCGAGCGGCTCGGTCTGCGCGTCGGCCCCCACGGCCTCGCCCTGCTGTCCGTCCTCGACGCTCGGCAAAAGCGTCTCCTCGGCGTCCCCGGCGACCCCCGTGAGGGGCAGTATCCGGCCCGTCGCCTCGTCGACAAGGTGCGCCGCCACAATACTGTCGTCCTTTACGAGAACAACCGCCGTCACCCGCTCTCCGATGTCGGGGCGGTTCACCACGACATAGCTGCACTTTTTTACCGCCTCGCCCTTGAGCGGCTCGAGGTCAAAGCCCTGCGTCTTGAGCATCTCGTTGTACTCGGCAAAGCGCTCGTCAAACTCCTCGGGGACCTTCACCTCGGCGACCGAGCTCGTCGGGTCGACCTGGATGCCGAAGCCGAGCAGGTACTCCTGCCGCTTTTCGGCGCTCGAGCCGTCGGGAAGCGCGCTCTCGGTCGCGGGCTTGAGCTTGCCCGTCGCCACCACCGCCACAAGCGCCGCCGCCATGATGCCCAAAACGATCTTCAACGTCTTAGAAACCTGTTTTTTCCCTACTGACGCCGCGTACATATCGTCAAAACACCCCTTAACCCAAAAAATATTTTTATCTCGTGTTTCAACTATATGTAAAGAGCGGGCGGCGTATGCAAAACGCCCCCGCTCCGTCGGTTTTTGCAGGCGACCCCGCCGGCTACACGAACAGGTCGACCGTCCTGCCCTGCGCGACATCCACAAGGCCCACGTCGGTTATCTTGAGTGAGGGGCTGACGGGCAGCGACAGGGTGCAAAAGCTCATGATCGGGTGCTCGTGGCGGTAGCCGAGCCCCAGCATCGCCCGCGTCACCTCGCCGACGCTTGCGGCCGTGCTCTCGGCGTCCTCCCCGCTCATAAGCCCCGCCACGGGCAGCCTCGCGTGCGCCAAAACCCTGCCGCCGCACACGACGCATATGCCCCCGCGGGACGAGATGACCGTGTTTGCCGCAAGCGCCATGTCGTCCGCCGACGCGCCCGCGACCATGAGGTTGTGGTGGTCATGGCAGTAGGTCGACGCGACCGCGCCGCGCGTGTGGACGTCGCCGCACACCACGCCGAGCGCCCGGTTGTTGTTTTTGCCGTACCGCTCAAACACCGCGACGGTGAGCGCCCCGCTGCCGCCGGGGTCGAGGAAGCCGTCTTTGCTTTTCACCCGCATAATCCGCTCTTTGGTTCTCGTCGTGCCGCCGCTCACCTCGATGGCGCGGACGTCCCGCGGGACCTCGGACGGGATCTTTAGCATGTCGGCGGTTATCCTGTCAAGATGAACCGAGTTGAGCGTCTCGGGCGAGAAGCCGTCGGTCAGACCTCCCGCCGCGGCACACGACAGCCGCCCGCCCACCTTATAGGTCGCGACGGCGCGCATGTCCTCGGGGTTCTCGAACAAAAAGAAATCGGCAAGCCTGCCGGGCCGAAGCTCGCCCCGGTCAAACAGCCTCATGCGGTCGGCCGGCACCTTCGTCGCGCAGTATATCGCGCGCTCGGGCGAGATGCCGAGCTCCACAGCCCTGCGCACGATCCTGTCGAGGTGGCCCTCCCTCACCAGCTCGTCCGCCATGACGTCGTCGGTCACAAGGGCGGTGCGCTCGAACAGCTCGGGGTTGCGGTTGAGATAGTCGGCTATCTCCCTTGTCAGCGTCTTGTCCTGAAGCTGCACCAGCATCCCGCACAGCCAGCGCTGCCGGAACTCCTCAAGGGTGTGCTCGGTGTGGTCGCTGTCGATGCCGCACGCGACAAACTCGCACAGGCGGCTGCCCGCAAGCCTCGGGCAGTGCCCCTCGACCGGCTTGTCGGGCGCGGCCTCCCTGAAGGCGGCGACGATCCTTCGCGGCAGCCCGTCGGGCTCATCCGCGATGCTGCGCGCGTTCATCACCTCGCCGAGGCACTTCATGTCGGGGTGGGTCGCAAGCCGCCTTACCGCCTCGACCCCTATCTCGCCGCCCGTCGTCTCGAGCGCCTCACTCGTCGAGGGCACCGAGCTCGGTATGCCGTAAAAGATGTCGACCCCGCAGCCCTTGGCGGCCTTTGTCATCTCGAGCACGCCGCGCATCCCCGCGACGTTTGCTATCTCGTGCGGCTCGCTTATGACGGTGGTCACGCCGCGCTTTGCAAGCTGCGCCGCGAGGGCTTTGGGCGTCATGAGGGTGCTCTCGACGTGGGTGTGGCTGTCCACGAGGCCGGGCGCGGCGTACATGCCCCGCATGTCCACCGTCTCGTCCGCCTCGATGTCCTCGGGCTCGCCCATGCCGACGGCCGCGACGTACCCCCCGCGGACCGCAAAAAAGCCATCAAAAAACCTCTTGTAGGGGGTGCTGTACACCCTGCCGTTCACAAACAGTTTGTCCGCTTTCATGCGCTAAGCCTCCTTGTCACTTGTGATAGGTTTTGCCCGCGTTTATCATCGCCGCCCGGTAGATCTGCTCACACAGCACAAGCCGCGCGAGCCTGTGTGGGAGGGTCATCGCCGACATCGAGATCCGCTCGTCGGCGCGCGCCTTGACCGCGTCCGACAGGCCCCACGAGCCGCCGATGACAAAGCACACCTCCCCGCCGCGCATCGCGGCGTCCGAGACGAGGGACGCAAACCGCTCGGAGGTGCAGCTCTTGCCCTCGACGCACATCGCGACGACGAGGCCCTTGTGCTTTTCGAGCCGCTTGAGAATCCGCGCGCCCTCCTCCTCGAGGGCGCGCGCGGTCAGCGCCGGCGCGTCGCCCCCCAGCCGCGACTCGGGCAGCTCGCAGATGCCGAGCTTAATGTAGGGCGAAAGCCGCTTGATGTATTCGCTGCAGCCTGCGTCGCAAAAGTCCCGCTGCGGCCTGCCTATGCAGATGATCTCGGCGTTCAGCATGTCTCAACGCTCCTCAAAGCCCCGCCGCGCGGGCCCTGTCAAATCTCGATCGTCTCGCCCACCTCATAGCGCGGCGCGACCACCACGCGGCAGCTGCCCGCGCGGCCGCAGTTTTCGAGCGCGCTGCTGCACGCCATGCCCGCGAGCTCGGGCAGATTGTTTTCACGGCTCAGGTGCATGAGCACGACCGTCTCGGTGCCGCTGCCCGCGAGCAGCGCCGCCGTCCTCGCGCAGGCCTCGTTGCTCAGGTGCCCGAGGTCGGAGCGTATCCGGCTCTTGAGGTAGTATGGATAGGGGCCGCACAGCAGCATGTTCTCGTCGTAGTTGGCCTCGAGCCCCACCAGCTTGCAGCCCCTGAGAGCGTCGAGCACCCCGTCCGAGACGACCCCGAGGTCGGTCGCAAGTGCGACCGCCGCGCCCCCCGCAAAGCAAAAGCGATAGCCGACGCAGCCCTCGCTGTCATGGCTTGTCTCGAACGCGCTGAACCGCATGTCCCCGAGCGTGAACTCGCGCCCGCCGTCCACCTCAAAGGAGCGGCGGCCGTCGGGGATGATCCCCGCGCTCGAAAGACACCGCAGCGAGCGCGCGGGGCCGTACACCGCCGCGCGGTAGTGCTTTAAAAACGTCTTCAAGCCCGACACATGGTCGGTGTGCTCGTGCGTGACCAGCACCGCGTCGATGTCGCCCGCGCCCACGCCCAGCGAATAGAGCGCCTCTATCGTCTTTTTGCAGCTCTGCCCCATGTCGACAAGCACGCACGCGCCGTCCGTCCTGATGAGGGTGCTGTTGCCCGAGCTTCCGCTGTAAAGTGTTGTAAACTTTGCCATTTATACCATCCGTAAAGTTTTGTCGATTTCCGGCATGAGGGGCGCAGGGTTTGTGCAAGGCCGCCGCACCCCTTTCCGAACACAGGTAAAACAGCGTCCGGGTACATGTGAACCCTGTCGGCCGTCGTACCGATTACGACGCGCATCTGCCGCGCGGAGCGGTCAAATGGCAGCGGAACGGACATTTGACATTCAGTGCGATGTTATGCGCCTTTCGGGATATCGTTCCGATTACGACGTGCATCTACCGCGCGGAGTGCAGGGCTATCGTTCCTATTAAGCCCGGCAGCCCAACCGGCCGACTCTCCCTTTACACAGGGGCGCCTTAAGGGATAAGGGCAAGGGGTTTCCCCTTACCCACACCTTTCGCAATCCCGTGAGGCGTTTAAAGCCCAAAAAGCTTCATCATCAGGCAAGAGCTCAAAATCAGTCTGCGATGCGGGAGATGTCCGCCCCGATCGCGCGGAATTTCTCAACCACATGCTCATAGCCCCTCTCGATGTGATAGATGTCCTCTATCTCGGTCGTCCCCTCGGCCGCAAGGCCCGCCAAAATCATCGCCGCGCCCGCGCGCAGGTCGGTCGCGCGCACCCGCGCGCCGTGAAACACACTTATCCCCTCCACGACGGCGACCCGGTTGTCGACCTCGATGTTCGCGCCCATGCGCCGAAGCTCGTCGACATACCGAAAGCGGTTGTCCCAAATGCTCTCGGTGATGAGAGACGTCCCCCCCGCGAGCGAGAGCAGCACCGCCATCTGCGGCTGCATGTCGGTCGGAAAGCCCGGGTGGGGCTGGGTGACGACGTTGGTCGGGCGAAGACGCCCCCCGCACCGCACCCGCACCGAGTCCTCGTTCTCAATGATCTCGGCGCCTATGCGCGAAAGCCGCGAGGTGATCGAATCGAGGTGCTTGGGCGTCACATTTTTGACCGTGACGTCGCCGCCCGTCGCGACCGCCGACGCCATGTATGTGCCCGCCTCGATCTGGTCGGGGATGATGGAATACCGTATCCCGCGCAGCCGCTCGACGCCGCGTACCTTGATGGTGTCGGTGCCCGCGCCGCGTATATCGGCCCCCATGAGGTTCAAAAAGTTTGCGACGTCGACGATGTGCGGCTCCTTCGCGGCGCTCTCGATGACCGTCAGGCCCTTCGCCTTCACCGCCGCGAGCATCGCGTTGATCGTCGCGCCGACCGAGACCTTTTCAAAATAGATCTCGTCGCCCGACAAAAAGCTGTCCGCCTTGACCGCGACGACGCCGTACTCGACACGCGCGCGGCAGCCGAGCGCCTTAAACGCCTTGAGGTGCAGGTCGATCGGCCGCGCGCCGAGGTTGCACCCGCCCGGCAGCGACACCTTTGCCGCGCCGAACCGCGTGAGCAGCGCACCCAAAAAATAATAGGACGCCCGCAGGCTGCGCGACAGCCCGGTCGGGATCTCCCACGAACACAGGCCCGAGGGGTCGACCTCGACGGTGTGCTCGTCAAGACGCCTCACCCCCGCGCCGACGGCGCGCATGATGTCGGACAGGATGTCGACGTCCTTTATGCAGGGCACGTTTTCGATCACGCACACCCCGTCCGACACAAGAGACGCGGGCAGTATCGCCACCGCAGCGTTTTTTGCGCCGCTTATGCCGACCTCGCCCTCAAGACGTCTTCCGCCGTTTATAACATACTTTTCCAAACCGTCTTCCCCTTTGGTAAGCGCGCTCAAGCGCCTGATACAAGGTATTCGCCGCAAGCTCGAGGGCCCGGCCCGTCGCGGGGCAGTGCCCTTCGGCGACAACATCCGCCGCCCCCTCCCGGGGGCGACGCGGCAAAATCAGCTGTAGTAGTGCAGGTAGAGGTTGGGGTCGACACGGCTCACCGAGCCGTCGGCATTTCGCAGCCGCACCTCAAAGTGCAGATGGTCGCCCGTCGAGTTGCCCGTCGAGCCCATGAGGGCGATCATGTCGCCCTGCCCGACATAGTCACCGACGCTGACGAGGTTGGTGCTGTTGTGGCCGTACAGCGTCATCATGCCGTTGCCGTGGTCGATTATCACGTAGTAGCCGTAGCCGGTGTCGGTCCACCCCGAGGTGATGACGACGCCGTCGTCGGCGGCGTATATCGGCGTGCCGCGGCTGCCCCATATGTCGACGCCGCCGTGCAGATAGCCCGATTCGTTGTAAGAATAGCCGCGGCTGATGCCCCAGCCGGGGCCCGTGGGCCAGCCGAGGACGCCGTCGCCCGTGCCCGAGCCGCCGCCCGTCAGGCGGCCGCCCACGATGATCTCGCTGTTCACTGCGGGCAGCGTGACCTCGTCGGACACCACGCGGCGCGAGATCTCCTCGCCGTTCTCGTACTCGATCTCGGTCACGATGGTCCTCTCGCCGCTCTGCCCCGTCGTTATCGGGAACACAAAGGTGTTGGGATATCTGTCGTCGCGCGTGACGATCGTCTCGAAGGGGATCTCCTCGGTACGCTCGATCCTGCGGACGGTCCTGATGTTGAACAGCGGCTCGCCCTCGGCGACGAGCAGGCGCACATCGCCCGTGACCACCGTGCCGACGCCGGGGTTCATCGCCATCAGGTCGTCGACCGATATGCCGTTTTTAAGGGCGATATCGCTCAGCAGCTCGCCCGAGGACGCCTCATAATATATATCCGTCGGCTCGTCGGAATAGACGAGTTGCTTGAGATCGTCGTACGGCAGGATGCTGCTCGCGGGGAAGATGCCCCGCACGAGCTCGACATCCCGCTTGTACTTGACCTCGATGTCGCCGCCGAGCTCGCTCGCCTGCAGCCTGTAGGGGGAGATGGCCGCCTCGATCTCGTTTTCGAGCAGGTCGCCCGCGGCGGTCGCGCCGTAAAAGCTCCCGCCGACGTACAGGCCCGTCGCCTCGGCGATCTCGGCGCCCGAGACCGACAGCATCTGCTCGGCGATGACGTCCTGCGACGTCATGCGGCTTCTGTCAACGACCGTGATGTTGAGCCGCGCGTTCGCCGTCCACGTCGAGCCCGCGTCGGTTATCATGCGGCTCTCGACGATCTTGCGCGCCGAGCTGTAGACGCTCTCGTCCGCGACATAGCCGATGGTCTGCCCGTTGTAGTTGACCTCGAGCGCGTAGTTGAGCCTTGTCACCGTGCCCACGACAAAGACGCACAGCACAAGCGACAGCGCCGGCAGCAGATAGTTGAGCATGCGGTGAACAAGGTGCCTGTTCCACCGCCAGCCGTAGCTGAAAAACAGCTTTATGCGCCGAAGCTTAAAGCCGAGGCTCTTCCCCCTCGTCTCCTTTAAGACCGAGAGCAGACTGCCGAGGCTTTTAAACCCCTTCGCCGCCGGGGCAAACAGATCGACCGCGACCGATTTTATGTGCCGGAAAACAAACCTCGCGGCGCCGGCCAGCGCGCCGAACACGGCGCGCAGCACCCTTGCGGCGCCCTTTCCGAAACGCTTGAAAAATCTCTTAACAACAATTTCCACACACGCGCCGAAGACGTACAGCCACCGGGCAATGCTGTGGGAAATATATATCATCACGCTTCGCGCGCTGAAGTCGGCCTTTCTGTGGGACCCCAATTTACCGAAACCGCCGACAGAGCGAACCCTCTCGGACTTTTTCCGTATCTTCATAAATCCCGTCTCCTTAGGTACAATGCGGACTTCACCGCATATACCTAAGTATTATATATTATATGCGCCGATATTTCAAGTTTGCGGGCGTCGGACGGGCCCCTCCGCGGGAACGGAAAAAAGGCGACCTCGCACCCGTTGCGGGCGGCGCGGACGCCTTTTTCACGCTTTTTATGTCATCTCAAAGGGCGCGAGCGCCCTCAGCGCCGCCCGCATGTCATCGGGCAGCGGGCTTTGCAGACACACCGCCCTGCGGGCGAACGGGTCAAAAAACAGCGTGCGCTCACAGTGCAGCGCGTGGCGGGCGATGAGGCCGCGCCCCCCGCCGTACATGTCGTCGCCCGCGAGCGGGTGCCCTACAGCCGCCATGTGCACCCTTATCTGGTGCGTCCTGCCCGTGCGGGTCACCACCCGCAGCAGCGTGTATCTTTTAAACCGCCGCAACACCTCGTAGTCGGTCGCGGCAAAGTCGCCGTCCGCGCGGACACAGCGTGAGATGATCGACCCCTCGGCCCTGCCGATCGGGAGCTCAACCGAGCCGCCGCGCGCGACATCCCCCTCGACGAGGGCGAGATAGCTCTTTCGGTGGGACGCGCCCACGATGGGCGCCGCGTACCTGTCCTTTGCCGCGACGACAAGGCCCGAGGTGTTTTTGTCGAGCCTGCCGACCGGGCGGAACCCCGCGCCCTCGAGCCCCCTTGCCGCGCACAGCGCGCTGTAGACGTTGGCGAGGGTGCCGTCGGGATAGTTGAGGGTGGGGTGGGTCGCCATCCCCGCGGGCTTGTCGTACACGATCACGCCGCCGCTCTCGTACACGACGGGTACGTCCGTCCCGCAGGGCGGCAAAAAGCCGCGGTCGGGCGGCGGGTTTATGCCGACCCGGTCGCCCGCGTGCACAAGCGCGTTCACCGCGCGCGGCTCGCCCCCTATCGTTATGCCGCCCTCGACCCGTTTGAGCGAGCGCACAAGCGACGCGGACGCGAGGCAGCGCCGCCGCAAAAAGCTGCCGAGGCTCGCCCCGTCGCACTCCCGTTCAACCGAAAAGATGTATCCCACAGCCGACCCCCCGAGCAAGGATAAAAGCGCGCGCCCGACGCCGCGGCGCACAGGACGCCCCCCGCAGGCAGGCGCACCTTGCGGCCCTTTGCGGGGCGGCGGACACGGGTATGCAATCAAACCGCGCGGCACACAACGCGCACCGCGCAAAAGCCCTTTGCTACCGCGCGCCGTAGCGGCGAACGGCCGCCTGCGCCTGCTCGGGCGCTATCTCATACCGTATCCCGCAGTTGGGGCACACCTCATAGTATCTCTTTTTGCCGACGGGAAATATCGGCAGAAAAAACAGCGTGAACCACACCCTTGCACTGACGATGTTGATCAGCACGAGCCTGCCGCATCTGCCGCACGTCACGGCGTCGCCCACGATGCACTCGATGCGCTCCCTCACCTTTGTGCCGTACAGGATGATCATTGCGCTCTCCCCCTCAATCCGTTTTTTTGCACTTCGGCATTTCCCCGCGCCCGAAGACGTCCTCTTCGGGCAAAACGGGGCAAAACACCGCCTACGCGGTATTTTACCCCAAATCTCCCCGCAGTTCAATATGCCGGTGCGAATCGCTGCGGCGCACATCAAAAGCCCCGAATTCCCCCGGTTCGGTCGGTCGGGGGGCGGCGCCCGATTTAATGCGGAGCGCGGACAGAAGCGTCTAAAGCTGCCCGCCCTCCGCGGGGCCTCCGGGAAGACGTGACTGCGCCGCCGCCTTCGCCGCCCGTTTTGCCCGCCGCTTTTTGAGCAGCACCGCGGCGACGACAGCCAAAACGCCCAAAACAACAATCGCGGGGGCGGCGTAGATCAAAAACACCGCCGCATCCTGCAAAAAGCCGACAAACGACCGCCACGAGCCCGCGAACGCCGCCGACACCCTGCCGCCGAACGTGTCGGTTCTCGCCGTCTCGCGCACCACCTCATTGAGGCTGATTTCGACGGTGCAGTAGCTCAGCCTGTTGTCGTACAGCTTCTTTTGGGACGAATAGCTCTCGATCTCGTACACCACCTCGCTGAGCCGCTGCTCGACGGCGAGCAGATCCTCGAGCGAGCCCGCCTCGTCCATCAGCTCGAGCAGGCGGCTTTTCTGCGCCTCGAGCGAGGCGAGCCGCGCCTCGATGTCGGCGTAAACCTCGGTCACCTCCTCGGTGTCCTCGCTGCGGTGCACCACGTTGCCGAAGCCGTCCGCCTGCAAAAACTCGGCGTAGCGCCCGGCGGGCACCCTGAGCACCAGCGACATGTACCTGCGCCTGCTCGTCCCGTCGGAGTTAAGACCGCCCGACATGCTGCTCGACTGGACGTACCCGCCGCACGCCGCGAGCTTGTCGAGTATGTTCTGCCTGTTCTCCTCAAAGCTCGTCGTCTCGATCTCGAGATAGGCGGTGTAGATTATCTTTTGGCTGTCGTCCGCGGGGAACACGCCCGCCCCGCCCGAGATGTCGTAGGAGGTCTCCCCGAGGCCCGCGTCGTCAAAGTCAAAGCCCGCGTCCGACATCTCTTCGGACATCGCGTTGTTTTCGGGCGACGAAGACATGCTGTCCGACGCCCGGCCGCCGCCCATGCTGCCGCCGCACGACGAAAAGAGCAGCGCAAGACACAAGGCAAGCGCCGCAGCCGAGACGCTTTTTCCCGCATTCGCGCGCCTCTTTGCCTGCGCCCCGCCGCTTTTTGAGGACATTGCTCGTTTCATTCTCTTGACCCTCCTGTTTTTGGTTTTGCCGTTACACCCGATAGGTGACCTGCGGGCGGTCGCCCTGTTGCAAAGGTTTTTGAGCTGTAACTATTTGTAAACAGTGTCCCCTCCCGCAGGGCGCGGGGCGGGGAAACAGGGTTTCGCGGCGTCTCGGCACGGTGCAAAATATGTTTTCAAAACTTTGTTGACAAAAAATTTCGGTTGTGATAGAATTTACAAGCAGCGTAATTGCTGGTGTAGCTCAGTCGGTAGAGCAGCTGATTTGTAATCAGCAGGTCGGGGGTTCAAGTCCGTCCACCAGC
>CAYSRC010000038.1:0-24516 GCA_964433495.1 uncultured Oscillospiraceae bacterium | reverse complement strand
TGGTGGTGAACTCGGGGTTGTGCTTGGGGTCCATGCCCTCGTTGCGGAAGATGCGCCCCACCTCGTACACCCGGTCCATGCCGCCGACGACGAGCCGCTTGAGGTACAGCTCGGTCTCGATGCGCAGCACCATATCCATGTCGAGGGTGTTGTGATGGGTGAAGAAGGGACGTGCCGACGCGCCTATCTCAAACGGGGTCAGAATGGGGGTGTCGACCTCCAAAAAGCCCTTGCCGTCGAGGTATGCGCGCAGCTCTCGCAGGATGCGGCTGCGCTTGACAAAGGTGTCCCTGACGCCCGGGTTGACGATCAAATCGACATATCTGCGGCGGTACCGCGCCTCGCGGTCGCGCAGGCCGTGGAACTTTTCGGGCAGCGGCAGAAGGTTTTTCGCCAAAAGCACGATCTCGGACACGTGGACGCTTATCTCCCCCATCTTGGTGCGGAAGACAAAGCCCTTGACCCCGACGATGTCGCCGATGTCGAACTTTTTAAACGCCTGATATTCGTCCGCGCCCACGTCGTCGCGGCGCACGTACAGCTGGATGTCGCCGGTCGTGTCCCGCAGGTCGCAAAAGCTCGCCTTGCCCATCACCCGCTTGCTCATCATACGGCCCGCCATGCACACCTCGGGGCCGCGCTCGCCCTCGGGCGGGTCGACAAACGCCGCCTTCACCGGCGCGGCAAAGTGCGTCTGCGGCCAGCTTGTGCGTGTGAAGGGGTCGCTGCCCGCCGCCTTGAGCTCATTCAGCTTGCCGCGGCGTATCGTCACAAGCTCGTTGTACGCCTGCGCCGACATCTCCTCTGCCGCGTCCTCTATCTTTTCCTTTGCCTGCCCGATAGCAGAGCTGACCTTGCCGAGAATTTCCTTCTCCATTCTTTCCCTCCGGCGTTTTTTATCCTTCTTCACAGCTCGATGCGGAAGCTGTGACCGTTTTCTGTCTTTTGATATTCGCGGAACCCCGCCCGCTCAAAGAGGCGGCGGGACGCCGCGTTAAACTCAAATATCTCGCGCACAAAGAGCTCACGGTATCCGAGCTGCCGCCCGCGCGCGACGAGCGCGGCCACGACCCGCGCGCCGATGCCCCGCCCCCTGTACGACGCCTCGCCGATGACAATGGGCATATCCCCCTGCCGAAAGGCGACGTCGCCTATCGGGCGGAATGCACCGTTTTCCCGCGCCTCAATGAAGTACAGCTCGCCCTTTTGCTGCAAAACGGCGTACATGCGGGCAAGGCGCTCGGGCGTATAGGGCGTCCGAACGCCGTCGACGAGCCGCACGGTTTCGCGGTCTTCGTACCACGCGAGCGCGAAGTCGTGTTTGCCGTCATACCTCCGCAGCCGCAGCCCCTCGCCGACCTCTATCGTCTCGGGCTGAACAACCCCCGCAATCGGCATGGTTTTTCACCCCTCCCGCTTTGGCACAGACTGCCGGTGATAAAGCCGGGGAGCGCCCCCGTTTCGCACATTGCGGCGGCTCCCTGCCGCCGTTTTTGAGGGTGCGCCCCGCGCCCGACATCACCAGCATAACACAAAACAGGCGCTTGCGCACCTGTTTTCTTGAAAAACCCGCGGCCACACGGTCGAATCAGTCGAAGCTCTGTTTGCCTATCTCGAGCACCTTGTACCGAATGACCTCGCCGCTCGGCACGACCACGTCGACGACATCGCCCGACTTGTGGCCCAACAGCGCCGCGCCGACAGGCGACTCGTCGCTTATCATGTTGTTGAAAGCATCCGCCTCGCTCGAGCTGACGAGCGAATAGGACATCTCCTCATTCTCCTCGAGGTCAAGCAGCCTGACGGTGCTGCCGATTGAAATCTGCTCGGTCGAGAGCTCGTCCTCGTCGATGACCTTCGCGTTCTGAAGCATCTTTTCGAGCTCGGCTATGCGCGCCTCCATGATGGCCTGCGAGTTTTTGGCCTCGTCGTACTCGCTGTTTTCGGACAGGTCGCCGTGCGAGCGCGCCTCCTTTATGACCTCCGCCATCTCTTTGCGTTTGACGGTTTTGAGATACTCAAGCTCCTTTTCAAACTCAGCGAGCTTGCTCTTGCTCATCAGTGCTTCGCCCATGGTACAACACTCTCTTTCATCGCGTTTAAAAAACAGAGCCCGCGGCGCGGGACAAGGATACGGACGAGCCCCCGCACAGCCCCCCGTGCGGACGTTCGCCCGATACTCTGCCTTTTTATCACTGTAATTATAGTATCGCGCGCCCTCACTGTCAAGGGCCGCGGCAAAACCCGCGCCGACGGGCGGCACGGGGAGCCGCTTTGACACTTCAAACTCCGACGGTCGCTTTGGGTTTTTATTGACTTCGCCCCCGCCTCGGGTGTAGAATAGGAGGCGATTTTCGCTGCGCGGGACGTGGTTGCTCTTCCGCCCGACGCGGTGCAGGCCTTGTTTTAAATCCCTACAACCGAAAAAAGAAAGGAACCCTGACGACGATGACAAAAAAGCCCAACACAAAGATGCTCTGCGCGTGCGCGCTGATGAGCGCGATCTGCGCGGTGTTTTCCCAGATCTCGCTGCCGCTCGCCTTCACCCCCATCGTGATAAACCTCGCGACGCTTGCCGTCATGATCGCGGGCGGTCTGCTCGGCCCCGTGTGGGGCGCCGTATCCCTCGCGGTCTACGTCGCGCTCGGCGCGGCGGGGCTGCCGGTGTTTTCCGCCTTTCGCGGCGGGATAGGGCACATCGCGGGTCCCTCGGGCGGGTACATAATCGGCTACATCTTCGCCGCCGCGGCGACAGGCCTTTTGACCTCGCGCGAGAGCGGCTATCTCAGGCTGTGCCTCGCCATGGCGGCAGGCACCGCCGTGTGCTATGCCTTCGGCACGATTTGGTATATGATCTCGACGGGCACGCCGCTGTGGCCCGCGCTGCTCGGCTGCGTGTTCCCCTTTCTGCCGGGAGACGCCGTCAAGACGCTTTTGGGCGCCTATCTTGTAAAGCGTCTCGCGCCCGCGCTCAAGCTGCGGTGAGCGCACGCGGCGCTTTGTTTGCACAATAGGAACGAACGCCGACAGGGTTCACATATTCTCGTGAATTCTGCCGCATGTCCGTACCTTTAACATGCGGCCACCCGGCGGGAGTATGCAGAGCGCCGGGGGAGGGGGAAGGCTCCCGAGTCCTAAAACTTGCACCTATCCCTCGGGTCGCGCACCCTTGAGCCTCCCCTGCCGCGCGGAGTGGCGGGCTATTGTTCCGATTAAGCTCGCCCGCGCGACTGCACCCTGCGGGAATATGCAGGGCGTGTGCAAGGGGAGGTGTCGGGCTTCGCCCGACGGAGAGGTTGTTAAAGACTTGCTTCGGGAGCCGAGCTTCCCTGAGATTTCGGTCTCTGCCCGTCAATCCCCCAGCACGCCTGTGCCCCGCCCAAGCCTCTCAAAAAAAGTACCCCGTCGCAAGAGACGGGGCAAAGCAAAATAGAAAGGAATTGTAAGGACTTAATTATATCCCCTTTTTTCGCCTTTGTCAACATATATCACAAAAATTTTTAATTTTTACAATAAATATTCTTTATTTTAGTCAGCTTCCCTTTTTCTGCGTCCTGCGCGCGGGCAACGGCCTCGACATCCCGGACGCGGCGCTGCGGGTCCCGACACGTTTTTTTCAAAAAAAAGTTGCAAAAAGCGCGCGCCTGTGTTATTATTTCATAGTATCTGTAAGAGTAAAAGAGGTGACATTGATGAAGGAAGGCATCCATCCCAAATATGAGGAGACCACCATCACCTGCGCGTGCGGTGAGGTCATAAAGACGAGGTCGACTCGCAAGGACATCCGCGTTGAAATTTGCTCAAAATGCCACCCGTTTTATACCGGCAAGCAGAAGCTCGTCGATACGGGCGGGCGTGTTGATAGATTTAAAAAGCGCTTCAACATGGAATAAGCTCGAAGGGGCACGGAAACAAAGCCGTGCCCCTTCCTTTTATCCGTCGGGCTTGCCTCTCGGGACGCACGCCCTTTTCTCTTAATACACCTCGGGACAGGGCGCGGTTATCCCGTTTTGATTTCGTCGCCGCACAGGGGGGACAGGGATTTAATATGTCGGAACAATACACCACCATCAAGCGGCAGGCTTCGTCGGAGCTTGAGGAAAAGCGCTCGCGGTTCATCGCCGTGTGCGCGCCCGCCTCAAGCGAAAAGCAGGCGCTCGAGTTCGTCGACTCGGTCAAGCGGCAGCACCGCACGGCCTCCCACAACGTGTGGGCGTTCAACCTGCGCGCCCAAAATCTCTGCCGCTATACCGACGACGGCGAGCCGCAGGGCACCGCGGGACTTCCCGTGCTCGACGTGCTGCGGCGGCAGGGGCTGGTCGATGTCGCTGTCGTCGTCACCCGCTATTTCGGCGGCACGCTGCTCGGCACGGGCGGGCTTGTGCGGGCCTACTCGGGCGCGGCGTCGCTGTGCATCGAGCGGGCGGGTGTCGCCGTCATGACCGAGTGCTGCGACCTCTCGCTCACCTGCGGCTACGGCGACTACGACAGGCTCACCCGCCTTGCGGGCGACGCGGGCGCCGAGGTCCTCTCGGCCGACTTTGCGGCCGACGTGACGCTCGAAGTGCGTATAAGGGCGCAGGACGCCGGCGAGCTGTGCGCCGCGGTGCGCGAGCTGACCCGCGGCGAAAGTGTCCCCGCCGAGATCCGCCGCGGCTTTTTCGCCCTTTAAGGGGTTGCGCGGCGCGCGTCAAATGCGGCGCTTTCGGCTCCGCACCCGCCCGGGGACGGTGTGCGCGGCGCGCACGGGGCGGACGATTTGAGCTTTTTTCGGCCGAGTCCCCGCTCAAAAAAGGAAATCCGAGCTTTTTGTCGTATATATCAGTGAGGGTGTTTGCGCCGGGCGGACGTCCGTCCGGCTTGAGGGGGCCTCCCGACGCCCCTTGGCTGTCGCCGGGGCCCGCCGCGTGTGACCGCGGCAGCGCAAATCCCTGTCCGCCCCGTGCGGAAACACGGGGCGCATCTGCCCCGGCATCCCTGCCGCGGTGTGTCCGCCCGCCGGCCGACGGTCATTTTGCTCGGACGGCGAAGCGACAGTTTTTTACATTCGCCCGCGCGGCGGCGCCGGCCCTTTGCCCCAATGCTGCTCACTGTTTAAGGAGGGAAGACCCTTGACGATACGCGAGGCGCAGGAGCGCGCCGAAAGGCTGAACCTCAGCAGGTTTGCGACCCTCTCCGAGGAGGCCGAGCGCGAGCGCGAGGAGCCGCGGTGCGACATGCGCACCGAATTCTGCCGCGACCGCGACAGGATAATCCACTGCAAGGCGTTCAGGCGCCTCAGCCAAAAGACACAGGTCTTTCTGTCCCCCGAGGGGGACCACTACCGCACCCGTCTCACCCACACCCTCGAGGTCGCCCAGATCGCGCGGACCGTCGCAAAGGCCCTCGGCCTCAACGAGGACCTCACCGAGGCCGTCAGCCTCGGCCACGACCTCGGCCACACCCCGTTCGGCCACGCGGGTGAGCGCGCGCTCGACGAGCTGTGCGAGCACGGCTTTAAGCACTATGAGCAGAGCGTGCGGGTCGTGCAGCGGCTCGAGCGCGAAAAGCACGGGCTCAACCTCACGACCGCGACGCTCGACGGCATCGTCAACCACACCAGGGGGACGTGGGCGTCGACCCCAGAGGGGCGGGCCGTGCGCCACGCCGACAGGATAGCCTTTTTGAACCACGACCTCGAGGACGCGCTGACGGCGCGTGTTCTCGACAAGGACGAGATACCGCCCGAGATCACCGAGGTTCTCGGCGACACCAAAAGCCGCCGCATCACGGCGCTTATAACGGCGCTGGTCGACGGCTTTGACGGCGACTTTCACCTCGGCGGCGACATCGCGCACGCCTACGAGCTGATGTACCGCTTTATGTACGAGCGGATCTACCTCAACACCGAGGGCGCGGCCAAGGCGGAGGAGCACAAGGTCTTCGGCATCATCGAGAGCCTGTTCAACCATTACATGGGCAAGCCCGACGCCCTGCCCGAGTTCTATCTCACCATCGCCTTCAGCGAATCGTGCGAGCGCGCCGTCGCCGACTACATATCCGGCATGAGCGACCGCTTTGCCGTCCGCTGCTATCAAAACCTGTTTATCCCGAGATCCTGGTCGATCCTGTAGCTTTTTTGCGCCGAATCGCGCCGGGTGCGCCTAAGCGCGGGCTGTCCCCGCCGACGGGCCGTCGGGTTTCGCCCGACCTTCCCGAGGGGGGAGCACAGCCCCTCTCGAAAACCGAAATAAAGGGGCCTTGCCCCGCACCGAGCTTATTTTGCCCGGCCCGCACGGCCGCGCGCCTTGAAAGGGGGTTTCTCAGATGCCGCTGCCGCAGGACTTTTTGGCCGCGCTTCACGACCGCAACGACATCGTCGAGGTCATCGGCGCCTCGGTAGACCTCAAAAGGCGCGGACACATCTACTTCGGGCTCTGTCCGTTTCACAACGAAAAGACCCCCAGCTTCGCGGTCTATCCCGATACAAGCTCCTTTTACTGCTTCGGCTGCGGCAAGGGCGGCGACGTCATCAGCTTTGTCATGGAGCACGATAACCTCGAGTACATCGAGGCGGTGCGCGCGCTCGCGGCAAGGGCGGGCATGACGATGCCCGAGGACGGAGACGACGGCAGCTTCAGGCAGCGCAGGCGGCTGCTCGACGCGAACAGGGCCGCTGCGCGGTACTTCTTCCGCTCGCTCAACTCGGACGGCGGGCGCGACGCGCGGGCCTATCTCAGGCGGCGGGGGCTGTCCGACGCGACCATCAAGCGGTTCGGCATCGGCTGGGCCCCCTCGGGGTGGGGCGAGGTGCGCGACGCGCTGCACGGCGAGGGCTTCACCGACGACGAGCTCGTCGCGGCGGGGCTGTGCTCAAAGAGCCAAAAGAACGGCAGCGTGTACGACTTTTTCAGGGAGCGCGTGATGTTCCCCGTGATCGACGTGCGCGGCAACGTCGTCGCCTTTTCGGGGCGCACGATGGGCTCAGACCCCCGAAAATACCTCAACACGCGGGACACCCCTGTCTTTAAAAAGAGCAGGACCCTGTTCGCGCTCAACATCGCCAAAAACACGAGCACCCGCAGGATCATCGTCGCCGAGGGGCAGATGGACGTCATCTCGATCCACGCGGCGGGCCTCGACAACGCGGTCGCCGCGCTCGGCACCGCGCTCACCGACGAGCACGCGCGCATGATCGCGCAGTACGCCGACGAGGTCGTCCTCGCCTATGACGGGGACGAGGCGGGGCAGAAGGCCACCCGCCGGGTGATCGACATCTTCAGGCCGACGGGGCTGATGGTGAAGGTGCTCAGGATAGAGGGCGCAAAGGACCCCGACGAATACATCAACAAGTACGGCAAGGAGCGGTTCCGCGACCTTGTCGAGGGCTGCTCGGGCGCGGTCGAGTACGAGCTCGGGCGCGCAAAGGCGCGGCACGACCTCGAGACCAACGAGGGCCGCGTGCAGTACCTGCGCGAAGCCACCGAGATCATCGCGCGCGTCCCCGTCCCCGCCGAGCGCGAGCTCTACTGCGGCATCGTCGCGGGCGAGACGGGCCTCGGGTGGCAGTCGGTCATGCTCAGCGTCGACGGCGCAAGGCGGCGGACGGCGAGCCGCGAGCAGAAAAAGCAGGACGGCGCCTTTGCGAGAAGCGTCGGCGAGCGGCTCGGGGTCAAAACCTTAGGCGACGGCAGCTTGGCGGCCGCGGCAAGCGAGCGAAAGCTTGTAGCGCTCATGTTCAAAAACCCCGACATGTGCGAGGGGATTGCGGACAGGCTCACCGCCGACGACTTTTTGTCCAAAGAGACCGCCGCGCTGTTCAGCGGCATTGCAGAGGCGGTGAAAAGCGGCGAGTTCTCGGGCTGCGCGTCGCTCTCGGGGCTGCTTTCGCACGACGAGATGGCGCTGCTTTCGGGCATCATCGCCGAAAACGCGTCGATAAATTTCAGCCCCCGAGACGCCGACTTGTACATTGAGCGGATTCTCGGCAGAAGCAGGGCGCCCGACCGCAGCAGCATCGCGGGTATGGACGCCGAGAGCTTAAAGCGCATACTTGAGAGCAAAAAGAAAGACAATACATAGAGGTGTTTTTAATGGCAGAAAAGAGAAACCTTGTCAAAGAGCTTATCGAGCAGGGCAAGCGCAAGGGCAAGCTGACCACCAAGGAGATAACCGACCTGCTCGAGGAGGTCGACTTTGACTCCGATCAGGTGGACAAGCTGTACGACACGCTGGAGGGCAATAACATCGAGATTGTCGAGGATCTATCGATTGAAAACCTTGAAAACGCCATTCCCAAGGACCTCGACAGCCTCGACTCGTCGCTGACCGACGGCATCGACGACCCCGTCAAGGTCTACCTCAAGGAGATCGGCCGCGTCCCGCTGCTGTCCCCCGACGAGGAGATTGACCTCGCCGTGCGCATGTCGCAGGGCGACGAGGCCGCGAGAAAGCGCCTGTCCGAGGCGAACCTGCGCCTCGTCGTGAGCATCGCCAAGCGCTATGTCGGGCGCGGCATGCAGTTTTTGGATCTCATCCAGGAGGGCAACCTCGGCCTCATCAAGGCGGTCGAAAAGTTTGACTACACCAAGGGCTTCAAGTTCTCGACCTATGCCACCTGGTGGATAAGGCAGGCGATAACCCGCGCCATCGCGGATCAGGCCCGCACCATCCGCATCCCCGTGCACATGGTCGAGACGATAAACAAGGTCAAAAAGGTGTCAAGCCAGCTGCTGCACCAAAACGGGCACGAGCCCACCGCCGAGGAGATCGCGGAGGAGATGGACGTGTCGGTCGACAAGGTGCGCGAGATCATGCGCGTCGCGCAGGAGCCCGTCTCGCTCGAGACCCCCATCGGCGAGGAGGAGGACAGCCATCTCGGCGACTTCATCCCCGACGAGGACGCCCCCGTGCCCGCCGAGGCCGCTTACCACACGCTGCTGTGTGAGCAGCTGGGCAACGTGCTCGGCACCCTCACCGAGCGGGAGGAGAAGGTACTGCGCCTGCGCTTCGGCCTCGAGGACGGCAGGCCCCGCACCCTTGAGGAGGTCGGCAAGGAGTTCAGCGTCACCCGCGAGCGCATCCGCCAGATCGAGGCAAAGGCGCTTCGCAAGCTGCGCCACCCGAGCCGCAGCAAAAAGCTCAAGGATTTTCTCGACTGAGTGCCTGTCTTCGCAAACGGGAGAGGCCTTTGCCTGTTATCTCTTTCGTCGACGCCCGCCGCTCCAAAAGGTTTTTCACGGCGGGGTGTGCGGCGGGATTAACCCCCCGAAGCTCGGGCGCAAACCTTCAGTTGGGGGCAGACCTTTGCCATCCCGCGGTTTGCGCGGCGGCTCGGCCCGCCGACTTAAGGGGGCCGAGCGGAACCCGCCGTCCCGGCGGCGGGGGTTCGATATACTTCGGCACAGAATAAAACCCACGCCCGCGCGGGCGCAAGGGAGGCGCATTTGGCATGCACATGACGCAGGAGGCGGACTACGCCGTCCGAATCGTTTACTGCGTGGTAAAAAACGGCGGGCGCGTCGACGCCAGAAGCATCAGCGGCGAGCTCGGCGTGCCGCTGCGGTTTTCGCTCAAAATCCTCGGCAAGCTCGTCTCGAGCGGCATCCTGCGCTCGTACAAGGGGCAGGGCGGCGGATACGAGACCGCAAAGCCCCCCGCACAGATCACCCTCTGCGAGGTCATCGAAACGGTCGACGGCCCCTACCGCCTCAACCGCTGCCTGTGCGGCGAGCATGAGTGCAGCTGCGACATGGGCGAGTGCCTTTTCCGCGAGATATACGCCGAGATATCGCAGACGATAACCGAACGGCTGCGCGAATACAGCTTCGAGCGGCTTTTGCGGATGGAGGAGGAGATGGACTGTGAAAATGAGCGCTGAAAAAGGCTTTGTGATACGGCACGCCGAAAAGCGCGACCTCGCGGGAATGCTCGAGATATACAACCGCGAGGTGCTGTGCGGCACGGCGACGTTCGACCTCGACCCCAAAACACCCGACGAGTGGTCGCTTTGGTTCGGCTCACACGACCCCGCAAAGGGGCATCCCGTGCTCGTCGCAGACTGCGGCGGCGCGGTGGCGGGCTATGCGAGCCTGTCGCCCTTTCGCGACAAGCAGGCGTATGCGGCGACTGCCGAGCTCTCGGTGTATGTCGCCGAGGGGTTTCGCTCGCGCGGAGCGGCGACGCTGCTGATAAAAGCCGTCGCCGACGAGGCTCGTCGCGCCGGTGTCATACACAACATCGTCTCGGTCATAACCGACGGCAACGGGCCGAGCGAAAGGCTGCACGACAGGCTGGGCTTCTCGCGCTGCGGGGCGCTGCCCGAGGTCGGCGAAAAGTTCGGCAAAAAGCTCGGCGTGGTCTTTTACAGCCTCATCCTCTGACGCGCCCCGCCTGCCGCAGGCGGCGCTTCACCTGTCTTCGACGCGGCGGTGTGGGTCGTTTCGCTCCCTTGTCATCCGTCTATCAAGCGCTGCGGCGCTTTAAAAAGTGAGGAAGAATAAAATGACCTACAAAATCGACGAAAAGTACACCGTCGAGCTCGGCGGCGTCACGCAGCACATCCGCGTGCGCAGCTGCGACGAAAAGCTGCCCGTGCTGCTGTTCATCCACGGCGGCCCCGGCGTGTGCGACCGGCACTGGGTGCTGGGCGAGCAGTCGGCCCTCGCCGAGGTCGCAACCATGGTCTGCTGGGACCAGCGCGGCGCGGGCCTGAGCTACAGCGGCAAGCTAAGCTTAAGCGACCTCACCGTCCCGCGGATGGTCGAGGACGCGCATGAGCTTGCCCTTCACCTCAAAAAGCGGTTCAACAAAAAGAGCATCTACATCGTCGGGCACTCGTGGGGCTCGCTTTTGGGGACGCTCTTCGCGCACAAATACCCCGAGGACGTCGCCGCCTACATCGGCATGGGTCAGTTTGTCAACGGCGCGGAGAACGAGCAGCTGTCCTATGACTTCTGCATGGACGAGGCCAAAAAACGGGGCGACAAAAAGGCGGAGAACGACCTCAACCGCATCGGCGCACCGGTAAACGGCCACTACAAGAGCATCGACGAGCTCATGGTTCAGCGCAACTACATGTCAAAGTACGGCGGTGAGGACTACGGCGAGAGCGACGGCATCATCAAGTCGGTCGTCATGCCCATCCTGCGCTCGCCCGAGTACTCGCTGTTTGACCTGATAAAATACTACAGGGGCGCGTTCTTCAGTCTCAAGGCGATGTGGGACGAGGTCGTCGACTGCGACCTCGAAAAACAGGCTCCCGAGCTCGACTGCCCCGTCTACCTCACCGAGGGCAGGCACGACCAAAACACCCCCATCCCGCTCGCCGAGCGGTGGTTTGCGGGGCTTAAGGCCCCGAAAAAGGAGTGGATCTGGTTCGAGAAATCCGCCCACTCCCCCATCAAGAACGAGCCCGAGGCGTGGGGCAAAGCCGTGAAACGGATCGTGACCGAGCAGGAGGCAGAGTCCCCCACGGTCGCCTGAGCTTCGCGCGTCGCGGGCTGGAGCGATAGTTTTTTGACACGATAAAGAGCCCGCCGCAACATGACAGTTGCGGCGGGCTCTTTTGCGATGTCTCGGCAACAGAAGGCGCCGAGCGATGTGAAAACGGCCGACTTGAATTTGCTGCGAGCCGCTCTTAAAGCCCCCCTTACCGCGCGGTCGGCCGTATTCGGTACGACAGCCGACCGTTCGGTATGGGAGCCCAAGGATCCTGAGCGCGAAGGTATTGTTTAAGCTTAGTGTTTGCAGAAAACCAAAGCCCCCCCCTTGTGTAAAGGGGAGTGGCGCGGCCAAAGGCCGCGACGGAGGGATTGCTTACGGCGGGCTGAGGTCGCAACACAAGGCATGTTTAAACAACAAGGCCTTGTGCAGTCAATCCATCCGTCAGCTGCGCTGACACGGCCCGCATATTCCCGCGAGTTGGTCGAATGGCAGCGGAACGGACATTCGACACGCCCTGCATATTCCCGTAGGGTGGCCGAACGGGCAAGCTTAATAGGAGCGATAGCTGCCGCTCCGCGCGACAGATGCGCGGAGCGGTCAAAGTCAAGCGGAGCAGACATCTGATATGCGGCGCGATATTATGCGCCTTTCGAGCTGTCGTTCCTATAAGGCTTCGGCCGTTCGAGAAAGGGGCCTTACGGTCAAGAACCCGGAGGACTGCTCGTTCTGTCCCCTCTCGTTGCCCCCCTCAGCCCCGCTCATCCCGTTCCGCGTCCTCGCGCGCCTCGCACATCTCGCGCTCGACAATCACGGCGGCAAACAGCTGCCCGATCCGCTCGCTTCGTCCGAGCAGAAAGAGATACCCGAACAGCGCCTCAAGCGCGGTCGCACTGCGGTAGCTCTTGGGGTTGCCGTTGCGCGGCACGGTGGTCTTGCTCGAGTTTTTGCCGCGCCGCACGATGTCCCGCTCCTCGTCGCTGAGCATGAACTCGATGCTCTCAAGCGCCTTTGCCTGCGCATCGGCGCGCACAAAGCTCACCGCCATGCGGTGCAGCCTGCCCGCGCCGGTGTCAATCTTCCTCGCGATATAGTCGCGCACCAGCAGCTCGTACACCGCGTCGCCCACAAACGCGAGCTCGACCGGGTTTTTAAGCTTTATCTCGTTGGGCACGGCTGCCCTCCTCTCTACTCGACATAATCGAACCGGTACTCGCCGACATAGACCGAGTCGTTCTCTTTGACGCCCATCTGCTCAAGTCGGTCGATGATCCCGCTGTCGCGCAGCGCGCGCTGAAAGTACATCAGCGACTCATAGTCGCGCACGTCGGTCTGCATCAAGATACGCTCGAGCCACGGGGCGTCGATGACAAAGCCGCCGTCCTGTGCGCGCTCGATCACAAAGGTTCTGCCTATCTCGGGCAGCGGCTTGACATAGTCGGGCTCGAACACCTTGACGGGCGGCAGCGTCGCGAGCACGCGCGCCGTGTCCTTTACGAGCGCGTCGACACCGCGCCTTGTGGCCGCACTTATCGAAAAATAGCGGTAGCCCTCCCGCTCGACGAAGCTTTTGAGCCTTTTCTCAAGCTCGCCGCCCGCAGCGATGTCGCCCTTGTTGCCCGCGACCGTCTGGGGCCGCGCCGCGAGCTCGGGGTTGAACTTTTTAAGCTCCTCGTTTATCTTGACAAAGTCCTCGACGGGGTCGCGCCCCTCGCAGCCCGAGATGTCCACAACGTGGACGAGCATGCGGCACCGCTCGATGTGGCGCAAAAAGTCAAAGCCGAGGCCGACCCCCTGCGACGCGCCCTCGATGAGCCCCGGGATGTCCGCCGCGACAAACGAGCCCCTCTCCCCCGCGTCCACAACGCCGAGCACGGGGGAGAGCGTCGTGAAGTGGTAATCGGCGATCTTGGGCTTTGCCGCGCTGATCACCGACAAAAGGGTCGACTTGCCGACGTTGGGGAAGCCGATAAGCCCGACGTCCGCGAGCAGCTTGAGCTCGAGCAGAACGTCAAAGCTCTCGCCCCTTGTCCCCGTCTTGGCAAAGCGGGGGATCTGCCTTGTCGGGGTCGCGAAGCGCGCGTTGCCGAAGCCGCCCTTGCCTCCCCTGCACACAACTACCTCGCCGTCGCCCGACAGGTCTGCCAGCACGCCGCCCGTCTCGGCCTCCTTCACCACCGTGCCGCGGGGCACGCGGATGACGATGTCGCCGCCCTTTTTGCCCTTGCAGTTGCCGCCCCGGCCGTTTTCGCCGTTTTCTGCGGCATATTTTCGTTTGTATTTAAAATCGAGCAGGGTGGACATGTTGTCGTCCGCCTTGAAGATGACGCTGCCGCCGTTGCCCCCGTCGCCCCCGTCGGGGCCGCCCGCCGCGACAAACTTCTCGCGGTGGAACGCGACCGCGCCGTCGCCGCCGTCTCCCGCCTTTATGCTGATTCTCGCCTTGTCGATAAACATCGTCTTTACCTCATAAAACAACTGCCGCCGCTAAAGCCGGCCCTAAAACGCGGCGGCGACGCCCCGCGCTGCCCGAAGCCGCACAGTACAAAAACGCGGGGCAACACCCGACGGCATTGCCCCGCAAATGCGCTTTGGTTCAGTTGTAGACGCTGACGCGTTTGCGGTCGCGGCCGACGCGCTCGAACTTGACGCGGCCGTCCGTGAGGGCAAACAGCGTGTCGTCGTTGCCCCTGCCGACATTGACGCCGGGATGGATGTGGGTGCCGCGCTGGCGAACGATAATGTTGCCCGCGAGAACCGCCTGACCGTCCGACCTCTTGACGCCGAGGCGCTTGGACTCGGAATCACGTCCGTTTTTTGTAGAGCCGACACCTTTTTTATGAGCCATTTATAAGCACCTCCGTTTAGACGTTTACAGCGGTAATTTCTACCTTAGTGTACTGCTGGCGGTGTCCCATCTTGCGCTTGCTGTCCTTTTTGGGACGGTAGGTAAAGACGGTCACCTTTTTGCTCTTGACCTGCTTTACGACCTTGCCCGTGACGCTTGCGCCCTTGACGGTGGGCGTGCCCACCTTGCAGCCGTTGTCATCGCCGGTGACAAGCACCTCAGAGAAGGTGACCTCGTCGCCGTCCTTCGCGTCAAGCTTTTCGACGTACACGACGTCGCCGCTGCTCACGCGGTACTGCTTGCCGCCGCTCATGATTACTGCGTACATAACCTTCCTCGCTTTTTTCTACAGTCTCGCTGTTGCAGGCGGCGTTGCGCACTTAAGAAGCCTGCTTCACGCGGCTATAATATGATAGCAGAAAACCGGCCCGTTGTCAACAAAAACCGCAGCGTTGTTCCCTGCCCCGAAAACAGAGGGGGTCATCGTGTGTCGGTACCGTACCGTTATGCGGTTTTGGTTGCGCGCACGCCTCCCTCGTCGTCTTATCACTGAAGAAACAGGAGCGGCGGGAACCCCCTCCCGGAAGGACGGGGCTGCATACGGCGCACCGGAAGCCGGTAACACGCCCGCTCAACGGTATTCCCGAGAATCCGAACCGGGACAGGCTCATCTGTCATCTGCGATGTCAGGTTGAAATTGCCGAACAAATATGCGACAATGGTATCGCTGTTCCCACCGAAACGGAAAGGAGTGACGACAGATGAAAACTATACGTGTGCGGAGGGCCCGCGGAATCTGACCCTCCGATAAAATACGGAGGATTCAATATGATCGAATTAGTCAGTGTAACGGAACAAAATTGGCCGGATGTCGCCTCGCTCAGCGTCCGCGAGGAGCAAAAGAGGTTCCTCGACACACCGACAGGGATTGTCGCAAGGGGGTATATCTACCGCTCCTGCAATGCCAAAGTTTACGGTATATCCGCCGATGCGCGCATCATCGGCGTCGCCCTTGTGAAAGACATGGAGGACCAACCGGCCTGTTACGATCTGCAGCAGTTTATGATCGACCGGCAGTTTCAGAACAAAGGGTACGGCACGCAGGCGCTTCATCTGCTCCTTTCGGCGCTTTCCAAAGAGGGAAAGTACGCACAGGTAGAGGTATGTGTGCATAAAAACAATGCCGCGGCGCTTTGGGTGTACAAAAAGGCCGGGTTTGAGGATACGGGATATATAGACGAACGAGTCCCCGACTGCCGTAACCTCATGTACCGCTTCAGCGGGGACACCTCGTTCTGCCGCGACGAAATGATATCCGATTTCTCCGGTTCGCTGTTTCAAACGGCTTTCAAACGGTATTTGGGAGAGTTGGGCTATACGGTCGGGGATTGGGATCGATTGTTCAAAGAGATGAACGACGAGGGCGATAATACCGCCTTTGTCAGAACCTCCGCGGACGGCGCAATCGTCGGGTTTATTCAATTCAGACCCGAGAGGCTCTCGAGCCGGTTTTTCGAGGAAGCCTGCGGCTTTATACGAGAGCTTTGGGTGGCCCCGGAGCTGCGAAACAGGGGCCACGGCGCCAAACTGCTCCGTCTTGCCGAAAGGTTTTTTATGGAAAACGGGATCTATACAAGTATCCTGACAACGGATACCGCGGCCCGCTTTTACGAAAAGCAGGGATATGCCGCCGCTTTGGGGTGCAGGGCAAAAAACCGGGATGAGGTCTTTATAAAACGCTTAAAATAAAGATTCGGGTCGTGACTGTCAATCGGCCGAGAACAGCAAAAGCGATTTGTCTGTATACGGTGCGACGATTGCTCTGTTTGCAGCCGCAGGCCGGCTGCGGCGTTTCAAAAGCAGCCTTTTTTGAAACAATGCCGTGCCAAAGCGGCACACGGCGGCTCCCGCAGGGGCAAAACACGCCGCGTACAAACCCAAGGTTTGTGCGCGGCGCGTATTTCGCACGCAAGCGCCGAGGGCCTGCTGCTCGCCGAAAAAGAAGCTCTATGCTCGGACAAGCGTATTTCCCCTGTCTCGGCTTGTAGGGGCAAACACAGGCGAACGCCGTAAGTCGGAAACACAAAACAGGCGAAACGCCTTGAAGATGCGGTGTTTTCAGAGGGTCTCACCGATAAATCAAAACTTGTCGGGCGGTCGGCAGCGGGCGGCACGGGATAATTCTCAACGGGAAAATCGCCCGCGGCGGATGCTTTTCTGCTGTAATGTCCCAAAGGGATATCGCGCCAGCACGCGGGTTTGCATCGCGCCCCGCCACTCGGGCCGCGGCTTCGGGAGCGATTCCGCGGGCTAACCCACGGACGGCCCGCAGAGAAATTGTTAAAAAATGTTGAAGAAGGGATGATACCCTATCCCCACATCTTTTTTTCGGAGGGTTTCGGATGGAAACAGAGATAAGCGGCCTCGGCCTGAGCTCGGCCGAGGCTGCAGAGCGCAAAGCGCGCGGGCTTGTGAACAAAATATCGCAAAAGAGCAGCGACAGCTACCTGCGCATCCTGCTGCGCTGTGTGGCGACGCCGTTCAACGCACTCAACCTCGCGCTCGCGGCGGTTGTTTTGGCGGCGGGCTCGCCTAAAAACGCGCTGTTCATGGGGGTCATCCTCTGCAACGCCTTCATCGGCTCCTTTCAGGAGCTTCGGGCAAAGCGCCTTGCCGACAGGCTGTCGCTCATCAGCGACCCGCGCGTCTCGGTCGTGCGGGACGGGCGCACCGTCGACATCCCGGTCGACGAGGTCGTCGTCGACGACGTCATGGCGCTCTCCCGCGGCTCGCAGATCTGCTGCGACGCGCTCATCCTTAACGGCGCGTGCGAGGTGAACGAGTCGGTCGTGACGGGCGAGTCGCGCTCGGTGAGGCGCGGGGCGGGCGACGAGCTCATCTCGGGCAGCTTTGTCGAGTCGGGCCGGTGCCTTGCGCGGGCGCTGCGGGTGGGCGCGCACAGCTTTTCGGGCGCGCTGTCCCTCGAGGCAAAACGCCGGCGCAGACCCGTCTCGGAGATCACCGCCGGGACGGACAAGATCATCAAAGCGGTCGGCGTCGCCGTGGCGCCCGCGGGCCTGCTGCTGTTTGCCCGCCAGCATCTGCTGAGCGGCCTCTCCCTCAGCGACAGTGCCGTCAGGACGGTCGCCGCCCTCGTCGGGATGGTCCCCGAGGGGCTTGTGCTGCTGACGAGCATGGTTCTCGCCGTCAGCGTGCTGCGCCTCGGCCGCCGCGGTGCGCTTGTGCGCGAGCTGACCTCTGTCGAGACGCTTGCGCACGTCGACGTGCTGTGCATCGACAAGACGGGCACCCTCACCGAGCCGGCGCTCACGCTGAACAGCGTCCTCCCTTTGGGGCGCTTTTCTGAGGGCGAGGTGCGGCGCATGGCCGCCTCGGTGTGCGCCGCCGCGGGGGACACAAACGCGACGGCCGACGCCCTCAACGGCGCCTTTGACGGCGAGGTGCTGCGCGCGGACGCTTCCCTCCCCTTCTCGTCCGAGCGCAAGCTCAGCGCCGCCCGCCTTGCGGGGGTCGGCACGGTGTGCGTCGGCGCGGCCGAATTTATCCCGGGCGTCGACCGCGGCACGCTCGACGCGCTCACGCGCCCCTATACGCTTAAGGGCTGCCGCGCGGTGACGGTCGCGGTGTCGCAGGGCGGCCTTTTGGGCGACACGCTGCCGACCGACTTTGAGGCGGCGGGCGTCGTCCTGCTCGACGAGCGCATACGCGACGGCGTCCGCGAGACGCTCGAATTCTTTGCGCGCGAGGAGGTTTCGCTGCGCGTCATCTCGGGCGACAACCCCGAGAGCGTGTCGGCCGTCGCCCGGCGCGCGGGCCTTCCCGGCGCCGACAACTGTGTGGACATGAGCCTTGTGACGGACGACGACGGGATACGGGACGCCGCGCTGCGCTGTACCGTCTTCGGCAGGGTGACGCCGCGGCAAAAGCTGGCCATTGTAAAGGCGCTCAAGGCCGCCGGGCACACCGTCGGCATGACGGGCGACGGTGTCAACGACGTGCTCGCCCTCAAGGCGTGCGATTGCAGCATCTCCCTTGCCTCGGGCAGCGACGCGGCACGGAACGTCAGCAGCGTCGTGCTGACCGACAACGACTTTTCGGCCATGCCGCACATTGTCGCCGAGGGCAGACGGTGCATCAACAACCTCAGCCGCTCGTCCTCCCTCTTCCTGACAAAGACGATCTTCAGCGCGTTCACGGCGTTTTTCTTCCTTTTTCTGCCGTTTGCCTACCCGTTCGAGCCCGTCCAAATGACGCTGATAAGCAGCCTGACTATCGGCCTGCCCTCCTTTCTTTTGGCGCTCGAGCCCAACTTTGCAAGGCCGCGCGGCGGCTTTTTCGACGCGGTGCTCGCGCGCTCGCTGTCGGGAGCGCTCGGCGCGGTGTTCTGCATGATTGTGCTCAGCGCCCTGCGGCAGCCCATGGGCCTGTCGCCCGCGCAGGCCTCCACCGTGGCGCTGCTTCTCACCGGCTTTAACGGCTTCAGACACCTGTTCTGCGTCTGCCTCCCGCTGAGCGCGGTGCGCGCGGCAATGTTCCTGTCGCTCGCTTGCGCCTTTGCCGCGGCGCTTATCCTGTTCCCCGCGCTCTTTTCCGCCGTGCCCCTTACCCGCGACATGGCGCTGCTGTGCGCCGCCGCCGCACCCCTCAACGTCGCCGTCGGCGCGCTGTGCACCCGCGCGACGGCCAAAATCGGCGGCAGAAAAGGGGCTTGACGGGCGGCGGGAATCTACTGTTTTTTGACAGCATAAGCACCCGCGATTAACCGCGACCGGCTGTTTCGGGGCGGGCGCAAAGCGGCGGCGGAGCTTTCGGCTCCGCCGCCGCTTTTTCTCGCTTTGCGTCTTAGACCTTTAGGGGCCCTTCCCTCAGGCTTTTGCCCCATCTTTAGGCTCCCTTACCGCGCGCAATCGGTACGGCGCGCGGTAAGGAGGGCATTAACGGGCCCCTTCCCTCGGGCTTTCGTTCTCGCCCTTGAGACCCTCGATCTCGGGGCTCCCTTACCGAACGGTCGGCCGCAATCGGTACGACGTTCGGCGGTTCACATATTCCCGGGAATTGTACCGAATATCCATACCTCTGACATTCGGTCAGCCCCGCGAGAGTATGCGGGGCGTGTAAGGGAGGCTTTAAAGGGCCGCCCGCGGCGTGCGGGCGGCCGCTCCATTGCATGCGTGTCCCCGCAATCCAAGCCCCCGACCGCGCAGTACCGCATCAGACGGGGTTGACCTCCGAGAGGCTCACCTGCACGACGCCGTCCTCGGCCCTGAGCGTCTGCACAAGGCCGGCGCGCCTGTCCGCGGGCATCCGCACGCGGAAGACGTACTCCGTCTCGTCCCCGTACGACGCCGAGGCTCGCAGCTTGCAGCTGCGGGCCTCTTTCTTTATCCTCGCCTCCGCCGCCTTGGGGCTGAAGCCGTCGCCTCCGCGCACCACAAGGGTGCAGCAGCCCGACACAAACCTGCCGCTCAAGCCGAGGGCAACCGCTACAAGGGCGATAAACACGTCGGCCAGCGCCGCGAGCACAAAGCTGCGGCTGCCCGCACACAGTCCGTGCACGATCGCCCAAAACAGGTAGATGGTGTCCCTCGCCTCCTTGACCGCGGTGCGAAAGCGGACGATGGACAGCGCGCCCACCATACCCAGCGAGATGACGATGTTGCTCGAGATCATCATCATGATCACCGCGGTCAACAGCGTCAGCACGACGTTGCCCTCGTTAAAGCGGCGGTCGTACAGCGAGTCCTCAACCGTGATGCGGTATACGATAAAAATCAAAGCCCCGCCCGCGAGCGCCGCGAACAGCACCGCCATGATCTGCCTCGGGCTGTAGCTCTCCATGCCGAGCGAAAGCAGGGTCAAAAGTTCGCCAGTGTTCATTATTCCCTCCGTATTTTATCCACAGGTTACAGATAGCTCATCATACAGCGCTCATACTTCCCGTAGGACAGCCTGCCCCCGCAGAACGGCGAGATGAGCTCGGCGACAAAGCGCTCGAGCGCGCCGCTGTACTTGACCTCAAGCACCGCGCCGCCCCCCATGTCGAGCGGCGTCATGCGCGGGTGTTCGCTGAAAAAGTCGAGGAAGCTGCCCGAATACCGTATATCGCTGTCGACGGTTATCCTCGTGTCGTACCCCGGCCACACAAACGCCCTGCGCCGGTACTCCATGAGCAGCGAGGGCCTGCGCCGGGCGAGGGCCGCCGCTGTCTCAGCCGCCCCCTCCGCATCGGGCGGGAGGGGAACGCCGCCGTCTATGACAAGGCGCGCCCCCTCGAGGCCGATTGCGAGCGACGTCTTTCGCTGTCGCTCGGCGTATTTCTGCTTCTGTTCAAGCCACGCATTGTCCGAGCCGTCGCCGTAGCGGCGAAGCCGTATCTTTTTCCTCGCGCAGACGCCGTTGAGCTTGTCGCAGAGGTCGTCAAGCTGCGGCGTGTCGAGGTAAAGGCTCCTGACGAGGTAGCCGCCTCCCTCGCCGTGCGCGTCCTCGCGCAGGGCCGCGCGCAGACGCCCGCACAGCGCCGACGCCTGCTCGGCGCTCAACAGATACTTGTGCTCGACCCTGTCGACCCGAAAGCGCCGCTCAGCCATTTTTCTCCCCCTCTGCCGCCTGTGTCCACACCCAGCGCTCGCTGTAGCCGCTGCGCCGGTACACCATGCCGGAATTTCTCGCGGGCAAGACCACGCCGTCGACGGTGCCCCCGTCCGCATCCGCAAGCTCGAGGACGTCGTCCCGCCCGAGGCTGAGGTCGGACAGATAGTCGCCCAGCCGCTCGGCCGTGAGGCTGTCGCTGCTCTCGTCGACAACGCGCAGGCTCTCGCCGGGCCCCAGCGTCACCGCGGGCAGCGGATAAACCCTCGAACCGCCGTTCTTGACAAGCGTGCAGCCGTCGGTCGAGAGGGGTTGTACGCCGCAGTTGACGACCTCGACAAAGTCCAGCTCGTTTCTGTACGAAACCGCCGCAAGCGCAAGCCCCGCGTCCGCCGACGGGGTGAGGACAGGCTGCACCGTCACGCTGTCCGACACAACCGAGCCCGCCGCAAGCCGCAGCACCGCGCCCTTATGCAGCATGCCGTCCACCTGCCAGCCGCTCACCTCAAGGCCGCGGGCGGTGTCACAGCCGAGCTCAACCGACGTGCCGCGCCAAAATGCGCAGCTGAAATCCTCTGCGGGCTCGAGCGCCCGGCCGTCTACATACACCGTCCCGCCGCTGTCGGGCGGGGTCACATGCAGCGTGTATTTGTCCTCGATATCAATGCCGAGATACCGCGCGATGCCCGCCTCGATCTCGGCGGGGCGCCCGCGTATGAACTGCTCGAGCTTCCTGTACAATAAGGTGCGATAGCTTCTGTCAAAACAGAGCTCATCGGGGTCCTGCTGCTCGCGGTAGAGCAGCTCGGGCTCGATGAGGTCCTTTGTCCCCCGGATCACCTCGTTCACATTTTCTTGCGAGAACACCCCGCTCAACAGCATACTCCAAAGGTTCAAAAACCTGTCCCTGTAGTCCTCGTTGCGCAGGATGCTCGCGAGCATGGGGCTTTCATTCCGCCCGATCAAACGGTCAAATATGTCATCCTGGTCGTGATAGGTTCCGTAGGAATTGTCAGCATCGTAGAAGAGAAACCGCCATCTGCCGTCGGCATAGGGGTTGTCCCCTTCCGCGCCCTCGGTGTCCAAATACCGCCACGCCTTGAGGTTGTTATTCGGCCAGTCCATGTTGCCGCTGTACATTTCGACGGCGTAGTAGAGCAGGAAGTTGTCGACATCCAAAGCCTCCTCGAGCGCACGGACATTCTGTGGTTGCGTCAAATCCGCGAGCGCGAGGTTGTACATCCGCTCGTAATCCGCGACCTCCTCGGGATACTCCTCGCTGCGCATGCTTCCCTCATACGGAAGGGCCGGGTTCGTCTCCACCACGCGTATGTTTTCGGGCGCGTCGAGGCCGCACATCTCGGCGATGTTTTTCTCGCAGTAGTCGGGCTGCATCCACGCGAGGCCGTAAAACGCCCCGTTTATGTACACCGCCGCGGGTCTTGGCATCCCGACCGGCGCGAGCCCCGCCTCGGCCGCAAACATCCGCATCGTTGCGTCGCCCAGCATCGTCATGGCCCAGTCGTTGCCGCCGTTGCGCAGGTCTATCCTGTCATACCGCTCAATCGGGGTTTCGCTGCCGTCCGACGTCGTCCCGCTCACAAGCAGCGGGGACCGAAAGCTTCCGTGCGCGGGGTCGTACTCCCTCCGCGCATAGAGCCGCAGCGACTTTTGCACGTTTGAGCGCGAGAGACGCCCGAACACCCGAATGCCCGCCTGTTGTGCGAGGATGAGCTCGCCCTCGGACGTCAGCATCTCCACCGTCACCGGGCGCTCCCACTCCCTGCCGCTGCCGTAGTAGTTGGCACGGTTGAGTCCCGAGTAGTCGAGCGGAAGCGCCGGGTCGGCGTTGGCGAGTTCGGGCGTCGCGGCGCCGAGCGCCAGTATCCCCTTATCGCCGTAAAAGTCGTCGGGCTCGCCCGACAGCGACACGATCACAATGCCGTCCGACAGCGCGGCCGTCCCTGAGGGAAAGTAGGTTTTGGTGTATACGACGCTCTGTGCGCCGTCCTGAAAAACCGCCGCCTTCACCGGGAAGCACATCCTGCCGCTCCCGCCGTCAAGGGTAATGGGGCCGGTATAAAGCGGGCTTTCGGAGGTCGGCGAGCTGCCGTCGAGCGTGTACCTTATCTCGGCGTAGTCCCCGAGCCTGCCCGGCAGCGACATCTCAAGCTGCGCCGTGCCCTCGAAAAAGCTGTCCCCAGGCCAAAACTCGACCAGCTGCTCGCCCGGGTGGGCGTCGATGTACCGCTCAAGCCTGTGATAGCGGTAGGACAGCCCGAAATAGAGCGCCGCCAAAACGGCAAGCAGTGCGACCGCCGCCGCCGAAAGCGTGCGTAAACGTTTGTTGCTCATCTCATGCTCCGTCGATTTTTTCTGCCGCCTAAAGCTGTCGCCGCAGTTTCCTAAGCCCTGCGGCCGCCTAAAACGGCGCACGGCTTTCGGATCGCACGGGCGGCGAAACGGCCGTGCAAAGACCGGCGGCAACACTGACGCCCGAGGCCCGACGTCCCCGAACGTATTATCGAATTAAGCATACCATCTTTCGTCTTAAATTTTGCCGCCGCGGCATAAATAACCGTTTTTTTGTATGAAATAGCACGCCTTGCCCCCGAATATCGCGCTTTTCTGCCGCGGGCAAAAACGGCTGCAGCGGGCTGCAAAACGGGGACGGGGCGTCCCTGAGGGCCGCGCCGCTCCTTCAACAAGCCAAACGGGCGCAAAGGCCCCGCCTGCGGGGATGCAGAGCGGGGCTCCGTTGTTCTTTATACACAATTGCAAAAGGGGCGCCCGCTTTCCGGCGGACGCCCCTTTTGCAGAATTATTCGATATGAGAGAAAGCCTATCAATACATGCCCATGCCGGGGTTGCCCATCGGCGCGGGGTTCTCCTCGGGAATGTCGGCGACGAGCGCTTCGGTCGTGAGAACCATGCTCGCGACCGAAGCTGCGTTCTGCAGCGCGCTGCGGGACACCTTGGTCGGGTCGACAATGCCCTCGGCGATCATGTCGCCGTACTTCTCGGTGACCACGTTCATGCCGTAGCCTATCTTGCCGCTCGTGCGGATCTTGTCGACGATGACCGAGCCCTCGAGCCCGGCGTTCGCGGCGATCTGACGCACGGGGGCCTCGAGCGCGGCGAGGACGATGCGGCCGCCCGTCTTCTCGTCGCCGTCGGTCATCGCGTCGACCGTCTTCGCGACGGCTTCGGTGGCGTTGACAAACGCGACGCCGCCGCCCGCGACGATGCCCTCGGCCACAGCGGCCTTGGTGGCGGAGAGCGCATCCTCGATGCGCAGCTTCTTCTCCTTCATCTCGACCTCGGTCGCCGCGCCCACGCGGATGACCGCAACGCCGCCCGCCAGCTTCGCAAGGCGCTCCTGAAGCTTCTCGCGGTCAAAGTCGGAGGTGCTCTCGTCTATCTGGACACGGATCTGGTGCACGCGGGCGTCGATCTCGCTCTTGTCGCCCTTGCCGCCCATGATGATGGTGTTCTCCTTCTTGACGACGACCTTTGCGGCGGTGCCGAGGTCGTCAAGCGTGGTATCCTGAAGGGTGAGGCCGACCTCCTCGCTTATCACCTTGCCGCCGGTGAGGATGGCGATATCCTGCAGCATCTCCTTGCGGCGGTCGCCGAAG
>CAYSRC010000037.1:24826-25157 GCA_964433495.1 uncultured Oscillospiraceae bacterium | reverse complement strand
AGGCCAGCGGATGCAGCTTGATCGCCTTGCCCTCCACCAGGAGCGGCTCAAAGGCCTGGATGCCCAGGCGGTGCAGCGTCGGCGCGCGGTTGAGCAGCACCGGGTGCTCCTTGATCACGCTCTCCAGGATATCCCACACGCGGGTCTCGCCGCGGTCGACCATGCGCTTGGCGCTCTTGACGTTATGCACGACGCCGGTATTGACCAGGCGCTCCATGACGAAGGGCTTGAACAGCTCCAGCGCCATGCCCTTGGGCAGGCCGCACTGATGGAGCTTGAGCTCCGGGCCGACGACGATGACGCTTCGGCCGGAATAGTCCACGCGCTTGCC
>CAYSRC010000037.1:0-24816 GCA_964433495.1 uncultured Oscillospiraceae bacterium | reverse complement strand
GCGCCCCTGCTTGCCCTTGAGCATGTCGGACAGCGACTTGAGCGGGCGGTTGTTGGGGCCCGTGACGGGGCGGCCGCGGCGGCCGTTGTCGATGAGCGCGTCCACGGCCTCCTGCAGCATGCGCTTCTCGTTGCGCACGATGATGTCGGGCGCGCCGAGCTCGAGCAGACGCTTGAGCCGGTTGTTGCGGTTGATGACCCGGCGGTAGAGGTCGTTGAGGTCGCTCGTCGCAAAGCGGCCGCCGTCCAGCTGGACCATCGGGCGGATGTCGGGCGGGATGACGGGCACCACGTCGAGAATCATCCACTCGGGGCGGTTGCCCGACTGCCTGAACGCCTCGACGACCTCAAGGCGCTTGAGCATGCGGACCTTTTTCTGGCCCGACGCCGTCTCGAGCTCGGCCTTGATGGACGCCGACATCTCGTCGAGGTCGATCTTCGCGAGCAGCTCGCGGATCGCCTCTGCGCCCATCGAGGCGCTGAACTCGTCCTCATAGCGCTCGCGCATGTCGCGGTACTCGCTCTCGGACAGCAGCTGCTTCTCCTCAAGCGGGGTGTAGCCGGGGTCGGTCACGATGTAGGACGCGAAGTAGAGAACCTTCTCGAGGTCTCTCGGGGTGATGTCGAGCATGAGGCCTATCCGCGAGGGGATGCCCTTAAAATACCATATGTGGGACACCGGCGCGGCGAGCTCGATGTGGCCCATGCGCTCGCGGCGGACCTTTGCGCGGGTGACCTCGACGCCGCAGCGGTCGCATATCTTGCCGCGGTAACGGATGCGCTTGTACTTTCCGCAGTGGCACTCCCAATCCTTGGTGGGTCCGAAGATGCGCTCGCAGTAGAGGCCGTCGCGCTCGGGCTTGAGCGTGCGGTAGTTTATGGTCTCGGGCTTCTTGACCTCGCCGTATGACCACGCGCGGATCTGGTCGGGCGATGCAAGGCCTATCTTTATTGCGTCAAATACCTTGTGTTCCAAAATGCGCCCTCCTTAAAGTTCTTCGTCTTGCCGGGTGAGGTCGGCTTCGTCGGGCTCGAACATCTCGTCCTCATCCTCGCGGAACTCCTCGTCCTCTTCGTCCGAGTAGCCGTCGGGGTTTTCGACGGTGAAGCTCTCAAGCTCCGAGTCGACGAGCACGTTGTCCATCTCCATCGCGCCCGCAAAGCTTATGTCGTCGTCAAACTCCTGCTTGAGGTCGACCTCCTCGCCCTCCGAGTCGAGCACGCGCACGTCAAGCGACAGCGCCTGAAGCTCTTTGATAAGAACCCTGAACGACTCGGGGATGCCGGGCTTGGGGATGTTCTGCCCCTTGACAATCGCCTCGTAGGTCTTGACGCGCCCCACGGTGTCGTCCGACTTGACGGTCAGGATCTCCTGCAGGGTGTACGCCGCGCCGTACGCCTCGAGCGCCCAAACCTCCATCTCGCCGAAGCGCTGGCCGCCGAACTGTGCCTTGCCGCCGAGCGGCTGCTGGGTGACGAGGGAGTAGGGGCCGGTCGAGCGGGCGTGGATCTTGTCGTCGACGAGGTGATGCAGCTTGAGATAGTACATGTAGCCCACGGTGACCCGGTTGTCAAACCGCTCGCCCGTGCGCCCGTCGTACAGCCACGTCTTGCCGTCGCGCGCGCAGCCCGCCTCCTCGAGGCAGTCGAAGATGTCGTACTCGTTCGCGCCGTCAAAGACGGGGGTCATGATCTTCCAGCCGAGCTTGCTCGCCGCAAGGCCCAGGTGAACCTCGAGCACCTGCCCGATGTTCATTCGGGACGGGACGCCGAGGGGGTTGAGCACGATGTCGAGCGGGGTGCCGTCGGGCAGGAAGGGCATATCCTCCTGCGGCAGGATGCGCGAGACGACGCCCTTGTTGCCGTGGCGGCCCGCCATCTTGTCGCCGACCGATATCTTGCGCTTCTGCGCGATATAGCAGCGCACGACCATGTTGACGCCGGGGTTGAGCTCGTCGCAGTTTTCGGGGGTGAACACCTTGACGTCCACCACGATGCCGTACTCGCCGTGCGGCACGCGCAGCGAGGTGTCGCGCACCTCGCGCGCCTTTTCGCCGAATATCGCGCGAAGCAGCCTCTCCTCGGCGGTCAGCTCGGTCTCGCCCTTGGGGGTGACCTTGCCGACGAGGATGTCGCCCGCGGTGACCTCGGCGCCGACGCGGATGATGCCGTGCTCGTCGAGGTCCTTGAGCGCGTCCTCCGAGACGTTCGGGATGTCCCGTGTGATGTCCTCGGGGCCGAGCTTGGTGTCGCGGCACTCGATCTCGTACTCCTCGATGTGGATCGAGGTGAACACGTCGTCGCGCACGACCTTTTCGTTTATGAGGACGGCGTCCTCATAGTTGTAGCCCTCCCACGTCATGAAGCCGATGAGGACGTTCTTGCCGAGCGAGATCTCGCCGTGGTCGGTCGCGGGGCCGTCGGCGATGACCGATCCCTCGTGCACCCGGTCGCCCACGCTGACGACGGGGCGCTGGTTGAAGCAGGTGTCCTGGTTGGAGCGAAGGAACTTGATGATGTGGTATTCGCTCTGCGTGCCGTCGTCGTTGCGCACCGTGACCCGGTCGGCCGACACGCGGGTGACGACGCCCGCCTTTTTGGCGAGCACGCAGACGCCCGAGTCGACGGCCGCCTTGTACTCCATGCCGGTGCCGACGATGGGCGCGGTGGTGGTCAGCAGCGGCACCGCCTGCCGCTGCATGTTGGCGCCCATGAGCGCGCGGTTGGCGTCGTCGTTCTCGAGGAACGGGATCATCGCCGTCGCGACCGAGACGACCATCTTGGGCGACACGTCCATATAGTCGGCGTCGGCGGCGTCCACCTCGATGATCTCGTCGCGGTGGCGGGCGTTGACCCTCTTGCGGGCAAAGCGGCCCTGCTCGTCGAGCGGCTCGTTCGCCTGCGCGACGACATACTCGTCCTCGACGTCGGCGGTCATGTAGACGACCTCGTCGGTGATGATGCCCGTCTGCTTGTCGACGCGGCGGTAGGGCGCCTCGATGAAGCCGTACTCATTTATCCTCGCGAAGGTCGCAAGGTAGGAGATAAGGCCGATGTTCGGGCCTTCAGGGGTCTCGATCGGACACATGCGGCCGTAGTGGCTGTAGTGGACGTCGCGGACCTCAAACCCGGCGCGGTCACGCGACAGGCCGCCGGGGCCGAGCGCCGAAAGACGGCGCTTGTGGGTCAGCTCGGCCAGGGGGTTGGTCTGGTCCATGAACTGCGACAGCGGGGACGAGCCGAAAAACTCCTTGATCGCCGCGACGACCGGCCTTATATTGATCAGCGCCTGGGGGGTGATGCTGTCGGTCTCCTGCGCCTGCAGGGTCATCCTCTCGCGGATGTTGCGCTCCATCCTCGCGAAGCCGATGCGGAACTGGTTTTGCAGCAGCTCGCCCACCGAGCGGATGCGGCGGTTGCCGAGGTGGTCGATGTCGTCGACGGTACCGATCTCGTCGGCGACGTTGAGCATGTAGTTGACCGACGCCATGATGTCGTCGATCGTGATGTGCTTGGGCACGAGCTCATCCCTGCGCGCGCGCACCGCGTCCTTTATCTCGGCGTCGGTGAGGTTGTTCTCGAGGATCTCGCGCAGCACCGAGAAGCGCACCTTCTCGTTTATCTCGACCTCGGCGGGGTCAAAGGACACAAAGTCGGCGAGGTCGACCATGCCGTTCGAGATCACCTTGACCTCGGGCGCGCCCTCCTCGTGCAGCTCATTCTTGATACACACCACCGAGACACCGCTCTTCGCTATCCTGTCGCCGAGCTCGCGGCCGACGACGTCGCCTGCCTCGGCCAGCACCTCGCCCGTCATGGGGTCGACGACCTCGCGCGTCAGCGTGCGGCCGTATATGCGCGGGACAAGGGACAGCTTTTTGTTGTATTTATAGCGGCCGAAGCGCGCGAGGTCATAGCGCCTCGGGTCAAAAAACAGGTTGTTCACGTGGGTGCGGGCGCCGTCGACGGTCGGCAGCTCGCCCGGCCGCAGCTTGCGGTAGGTCTCGAGCAGACCCTCCTCGCGGTTGGTCGTCGTGTCCTTGGCAAGGGTGGCGACAAGCCGCTCGTCCTCGCCGAAAAAGTCCAAAATCTGCTCGTTGCTCTCAAGACCCAGCGCGCGCAGAAACACCGTCACCGGCATCTTGCGGTTTTTGTCTATGCGGACATAGAACACGTCGTTGGTGTCGGTCTCGTACTCGAGCCATGCGCCGCGGTTGGGTATGACGGTGGAGGTGTACAGCTTTTTACCCGACTTGTCGCGGGTCATGTCAAAATAGACGCCCGGCGAGCGCACGAGCTGGGAGATGATGACGCGCTCGGCGCCGTTTATCACAAAGGTGCCGCTGTCGGTCATGAGCGGGAAGTCGCCCATGAAGATCTCCTGCTCCTTTATCTCGCCCGTCTCCTTGTTGAGAAGGCGCGCCGTCACCCGCAGCGGCGCGCTGTAGGTGGCGTCCCTGCCCTTGCACTCCTCAACCGAGTATTTGGGGGTGTCCTCCAGCCGGTAGTCGATGAAATCGAGAACCAGGTTGCCCGTGTAGTCCTCTATCGCGGAGACGTCGCGAAACACCTCCTTAAGCCCCTCGGACAGGAACCAGTTGTATGAGTTTTTCTGCACCTCGATGAGGTTCGGCATCTCGAGAACCTCGTTGATGTGCGAAAAGCTCATCCTCTCGCCCGTGCCCAGCTTTACGGGATGTACATTTGCCATATTAGCCGTCACTCCTGTTCGTCAACGTTACCATAGAAGGATTTTATTGAATATTGCCTGTTTTTTGTGCTCCGCAGCCCAAAAATCCGTCGTTTTTTGAGCGGCCCTGTCGTTTTTTTCAAAGGAAAAGGACATTAAAATCCACTATAGTGTCAGCTTATTATTATACTTCCGTCAAACCGGGATGTCAACAAAAACTTTGTGCAACATTGATATATTTTTTCCGCAAAGTTTGGTGAGGATTTTTGTAAAATCAAGCAACTGTTCCGTGTGTATCATACAAGCGGACAGCGGCCTCCCCGCCCCGCGCGCCGTGCGGGGCCCGTCCGGGTCAGGGGGCAGGGCGACGGCGGCCCTTGCGCCCCGCTCCGCGCACGGGCCGCACCCCGTCCGGGAGGGGGCGGCGGTTTGCCCGCCGCGTCAAACACCGGCCCGCTTCTTTACAAAAAAGGTTCGGTATTATATTATAGATAGGTATATTGCCCCATCGGGCTCTTTTTAAAAAACATCCCGAAGCCTACAGGCGGAAACACGTAAACACTATGAGATACTGTAGAAACTGCAACAGAATACTCGCGGACGACGAGCCGTTTTGCCGCAACTGCTGCCCGCCCGACGCCGACCCCGAGGACAACTGGGCGTTTGCCCCCCTCGGCAACATCGTCTACATCGACGACGGCGCGCCCCTGCCCGAGGGGGTGAAGGTCGAGCAGGTCGAGGGCGCGGACAAGCCCGCCCTCACCGAGACACAGCAGCTCAACATGGCGTTCGACTTCAACGACCTCACCCTCGTCACCGAGCCCGTCCGAAAAAAGCAGGAGGTAAACTACCTCGACGAGGTGCCGAAGGCCCCGAAGACCACGGGCGAGCAGCGCAAGCGAACGCTTGTCGACCTGCTCGGCGAGGACGCCGCGCTGCTCGAGGCGGCGCAGACGGAGCGGCAGGGCACGGAACGCACCGCGCCGACCCGACAGGACGGCCCGTCCACGGCCGCAGCGGGCGGGATAAGCACGTCTATGCCCCGCGGCGGGGCGGCCTCAAATACTTCGGGCGGCACGCCCGCACCCCGCGCCGCCCTCTCGGATGCGGCAGAGAGCACGCGCAGAAATGTACGGGGCGGTGTGTCCGACAATACGGGCGCCGTCTCGCCCGACGGCGGCGTGCGGCAAACGGGCGGCGACGAACCGCTGCCCCGCGCGATCTCCTTCTCGACCGACGAGCTGAAGGCGGGCGCGACCCCGGCCGCACCCGGAGGCGCGCGGCAGACCGCGCAGAGCGACCGAAGCCCGGCGGCCGTCAGCTTTCGGATCCCCGGCGCGCAGGACAGGCCCGGGGGGCGGCGGGATACCGGCGCGGCGGCATCGGGCCGCAGCGATACACCCAAAAGAGACGACCCGTCCCTGTCGGCGGCGGACAAGACGGGCGCCGTTTCGCCCGACGGCGGCGCGCACAGGACCGGCGGCGACGAACCGCTGCCCCGCGCGATCTCTTTTTCAACCGACGAGCTGAAAGCGGGGACGGACACGGGTGCGGCCGGCGGCGCCGAGCAGCCGCGGCAAAAGCACACTTTTCGGGCGTCGTCCGCCTCCTCCGTGTCAAGCGCGGGCACGCGGCAGGAACAGGCCGATATCCCGCACAACGAAAAGTTTGACGACCCGCTCTTTGCGATGTTCGCCCCTGTCGAGCACGGACAGGGCGCGCACGAGCCGGCAAGGACGCGCGGCAAAACGGCGGGCGCGCAGGCACACGGCGGGCGCGCACAGCTCGAACAGACCGCCCGCGGGACGCAGACCGCGGACGGCGGTGAAGCGGCGGGCGCGGCGGCGCAGGCCGGCACCTACGGCGGGGCAGACGTCAAGGAATGGCTCGACAAAAACAGCGCGCTGAGCTTTGAGGACGTCGAGGTCGAGCTGCCCGAGCCCCCCGCACGCGAGACCCGGCAGACAGAGGAGGCGGGCGCATTGGAAAAACAGATAAAGGACCCCGCGTTTCAGGCGGCGGACGAACCCGTCGAAAAGCCGTACGGCAAGCTCGGCGTCACCGTTGTGGCGCTGCTGTTAGCGGGGCTGTTCATCGTGACCGGCTTCAGCATATTCCGCCTTGCCGAGGCCCCCTCGCAGGAGGAGCTTGTCCTCGAGCAGCTCGAGGGGACGTGGGTAAGCGGCGAGTTTTCGCTGCGAAGCGACCCCGAGCGGCCCCTGCTCGAGGTGCTGCAGATCGACGGCGACGCCTTTTCGTCGGCGTGCTACGAGCCGAACGACGCGGTCGACGGCTACCTCACGGGCGAGTGGCCGCAGGTCAGCGAGGTGAGCGGCACGCTCGGGGCGTACGTCGAGCAGAGCGTCATCCTCTCGTTCAGCTATAAGGGCGGGACGGACGACGGCGAGTACTATTTTATACGTGAGATTTTGTCCCTCACCGACGACGAGCTCACGCTGCGCGAATACTACGACGAAGCGCGTCTCAACTACTACGACCTCACCTTTACCCGACATGAGTGAGCAGGGAATACGGCGTCTGTCCCTCCCCGCCGCTCGGCACAGAGAAAAGCCGTTTGACAGCCCTTTAACCGGCTGCGAACGCAAAAAGCAACCGCAAAGCCGGGGATTACGGCGGGGATTCCATGCGGCCCAACGCAAAGGGCGCGGATATATCGTTGATTTTATCACAGCAAACTGCGATATCCCGGCGGCCGAAAGGATACCCGAAGGATAAGATAAATCAGATCCATGCTTTACGGAGGTCCCCTGCATGAACGTGATTGATCGGGAACACGCAAAACACTATCATTGGAAAACCGTCTGTGACGGCCGGCACCTTGTCGACAGTGAAGAACTCAGCATCATAGCGGAAAAAAATGCCGCCGCACACGTCGGAGGATATGCACTTTCACAGTAAAGCCCGACAGTTTTTTACATCTTGTCCGGCGAAGCCGAAATGAGGTCGGAAAACGGAAAAGTCGGGCTGAAGGCAGGCACAAGCGTCGAAATTGCGCCGTCGGAGATCCATCAAATGATGAACACATCTGAGGAGGATGCGGAGTTTATTGTGGTGTCGATGCCGAAATCACACGGGGATAAGGTGACGCTGTAAGCAGCAAAACAATTTTCGATCCCATATAGAAAAAAGGGGGGCTCGTTGCCCCCCTTGACAGTTATTCTCTTGTTTTTATCGTCCTTGCGCTGCATCGCGCGCCGCTCGTCACTGCTGCCCCTCGGGAAGGGGCACGGCGTCCGCCGAGAGGTTGAGCCGCGTGTCGGCAAACTCGAACGTCAGCGTGATTTCGCTCGTCCCGGTGCGCCAGACCGTCTCGTACTTCATGAGCTGATGATAGATGAGCAGGTGCTCCGCGTCGTTCGCAAACTCGCTGTCCCTGTTAATCCACACGCGGTAGTCGGGGTCGAGCGGCTCGCCGTACTGCGCGGTGAGCTTTTCGCGTATTGCGAGATAATCCTCGATGAGCTGCGCAATGGTGCGCTCGCCCGTGACGACCGAGCACATCACCTCGTTGAGCCCATCGTCCGAAAAGGAATAGTATATCTCGACCGGCTCGTCCTCAAACGTGCCCTCGAACATCATGAGGTCGTCGGAGGCGAAGAGGTACTCGCTCTGCTGCGACTTTTCCACCTGCGAGCGGGTGAAGCCCCATTTTACGTTCAAAAAATCATATGCGGGCTCCTGCTGCGAGCAGGCGCACATCACAACTGCCAGCGCCGCGCACAGGAGCGCCGCGCACATCCTTTTTATCCTCACGTTTTTATCCTCCGTCGGGGGTGCAAAATTAAAAGGCTTGTCGGCAGGGGCGGGCGCTCCTGCGGGCTCTCACGAACCGCGCGGCAGTACTCGGAGCTAAAACAAAATGCCCCCGCTTATTGTGTTAGTTATATTAACACCTGCCGCGCGCCGTTGTCAATTCTCGGCGTCATCCGCAAAGATTTCGTAGATGCCGCTTGTGCCGTCGAGCGCCGCGTGCGGGCTTATGCTCTGCCCGCCCACCATGAGCTGAAAGTGCAAGTGCGGCCCCGTTGAAAAGCCCGTCGAGCCGACATAGCCCACGACGTCCCCCTGCGCGACGATGTCCCCCTCCTCGCAGTCGAGCGACACCATGTGCATAAACACGGTGTGCAGGCCCATGCCGTGCTCAATCACGACGGTGTTGCCCGACAGCTTTAAAAAGCCGCTGAACAATATCTTCCCTCCTGCGGGCGCCGCGACGGGCGTGCCCTCGGGGCAGGCCATGTCCATCCCGGCGTGGCGGGTGGGCGAAGTGCTGTCGTTGATGTACCGCTTGACGCCGTACGTCGTGGTGATCGTGTATCCCCCGACCGGCTCGATAAACCGCTCGCCGCCCCAGTACATCTCGGGGTCGACCGAGTCGAACAGCGGGTACATGACCCGCGCGTACTCGGCGTTGGCGTCGCTGCTGTAGTAGGTGTCGGACGCCGTCGTCGCGCTTATCGTGAGGTGCTGCACCTCAAAGTCGCGCTCCTCGACCGTGAAGGTGAGGGGGTAGTCCTGCCCGCCGCAGCTGAGGGTGACGGTGTACTCGCCCGGCTCGCGCACGTGGTTCACCGGGATGTAGCCCACACAGGCCGTCCCCGTCCGTTTGATATACGGCAGAAAGTCGTATTCGACCGACGCCGTCACGTCGGTCGTGATATTCTGCCCCCGCACGACCAGCGTGTCGCCCTGAAGCACCGTGTCCGACGACAGGGTAAAGACGGGCTGCGCGTCGTACTCTATTAAAAACTCGTGGGTGAAGACGCCGCTTCCCTCGTCGGTCTCGGCCTCGCTTGTGACGGTGAAGCGATAGGGCCCGCGCTCCTCGGGCACAAACCCGCCGAGCTGTGAGACGGGGCCCTCAAACACCGTCTGCCCGCCGAGCGACACGGCGCAGCGCGAACCCTCTGTCCCGAACCCGGCGCTGAGCTCGGGCGAGAGCGTCCCGACGACCACCTTTATGCCGGGGTCGGCGAGGCCGTCCTCGGCATAGCGCCAGCCGTCCGCAAAGGTGAAGTCGATCCCGCACGGGCCGATGCTCACCCCCTCGAGCTCGAGCGCCGCCGATGCTCTGAGCTGCTCTGCCTCAAGAGCCCGTTTTTTGTCCCGTTCGCCGAGATAAAAGAGGACGGCGAGCGCCGCGGCCGCGGCGACGATGACCGCACAGCACGCGATCACAAGACGCTTTACACCCTTTTTGCTCATATGCAACCTTCCTTTGCAACAAAACGCTCTGCGCGCGACACCTAACCTATAGCCTGATAACCTGTTCCAGCCGTTATCCGAATTGTAACACGGGGATTTTTAACTTTCAAGCCGCAGCGCCCCGCGGCCCGGGGCATCCGCCCTGCGCATCTGCCGCAAAAGATTTCTTTTGGGTTTACAAATCGCCTGCAAGATAGTATAATAATGCACGTGTATCGGCAGATGTGCCGGGAGATACACCGTTAACCCGTTTTTACCCCCTGCGCCCGCGGGCGCACAAGGGGAAGAGATTGTGAAAAGGAGCCAAATCGAAATGAAGAAAATTATTTCGCTCCTGCTGTGCGTCGCGCTTGTGCTGACCTTTGTCGGCTGCTCCGGCGGCGAGGACGGCGGGCAGGAACAGATCGACCTCAACATCTCCGACGAGCTTGTCGGAACAAGCGAAGACCCGGGCGGGGCGCTTGAGGTCACGGCCAGCAAGGACGCCCTCAACCCCCTGACCGGCGTCTACAACCTCCCGAGCGACCGCGTCGGGATGAGACCCTATGCCATCTCGATCGACAACAGCGACTACAACGGCAAGCCGCAGGACGGCATCTCGAGGGCGGACATCATCGTCGAGATCGAGACCGAGGCGGGCATAACCCGTCTCATGGCTCTGTTCTCCGACACCCGCGAGGTCGAGCGCATCGGCCCGCTGCGTTCGCTGCGCGACCAGTTCCTCGAGCTCATCTTCCCGCTTGACCCCATCGTCGCCCACATCGGCACCTCGGTCTTTGCGGACAAGGCCATCAACGAGAACGCCTTCAGGACCCTCGACGGCAACAACGTCACCTCGTTTTTGTGGAAGTGGCCCGACCGCTCCAACATCGTCCACACCTACTTCACCAGCGGCTCGCTCATCGACGAGACGCTTGAGAAGGTGAAGATGAAGAGCGAGAGCGGATCCTCGCTGACCTCCTTCTTCAACTTCGCCTCCGAGGATGAGACCGTCGTCCCCGACGACGGCGTCGCGACCGCGGTGACCTTCCCCTACTCGTTCCGCAACAACGAGTTCGACGGCGACTTCCGCTATGACGAGGCGAGCGGAAAGTACCTCAAATGGCAGAAGGGCAGGCCCCACATCGACGAGGCGTACAACGACCAGCAGCTCGCGTTTGACAACGTGCTCCTGCTCTACGCCGACGTCGAGGTCATCCCCGGCACCGAGGAAAAGGGCGGCCTTATCGAGATCGATTATCAGGCGGGCGGCACCGGCTACTACTTCACGCAGGGCCACTATGAGCGCATCACCTGGACAAAGGGCGTGTACGCCTCCAACATCAAGCTGTTTGACAGCGAGGGCAACGAGCTCGTCGTCAACACCGGACAGTCGCTTATCGCGGTCGTCGGCAGCCAGCTCGAGGAGGACACCGTCATCACCGAGTAATCCGGCCCCCGTTTTCGGGGATATCGACAAGAGCACAACCGAGGCGCGCACGTGCAGATACGGCGCGCTTCGGTTTTTATATGGCGCTCACGCGGCGGGCATCTGCGGCGTTTGAGCGCGGCGCACGGGTGTGGTATAATAACCTCGGCGGGCCGCCCTGCGGGCGACCAACCCCTGCGCTGTCGGCGCAGGGGTGTTTGAGGCGAAGCCTCAAACCGCCGAGAACATTGTTACGGGCAAATTCGGCTCAAGACCGCCTCATTTGTTGCGGGCGCTTCGCGCCGTTCCCGTGACGGAGAGATTGTTAGGTAGTAAGCGGGGATTGCAGCAAAAAGTTTTTTCGAGAGATGAGCCTTTTCTCAAACAATCCCTCGGTCAGCTGACGCTGACACGGCTCGCATATTCCCGCGAGTTGATCGAATGGCAGCGGAACGGACATTCGACACGCCCTGCGGGAGCATGCGGGGCCCGGTGCGGCGTATGTCCGCGGCAAATGCGGCCTTTTCTCTCTTCCGCGTCGGCCGTCTCACGCCGGCCTTCGGCGGCGCTTTTGCGTGCCCATCTTATCAAACCGAAAGGAAGCACATCTTGTTTTTTAAAAAGAAAACCGCGGGGTTTTTGATCGTCGGACTCGGCAACCCCGGCAAGCAGTATGAGCGCTCGCGCCACAACGCGGGCTTTAACGCCGTCGACTTTGTCGCGGACGAGCTCGGGGTGCGCATCGCGCGCTCGCGCTTCGGCGGCCTTACGGGCGAGGGGCGTATCGCAGACGTCCCGACCGTCTTTTTAAAGCCGCTAACCTTTATGAACCTGTCCGGCAACGCCGTCGCCGCGGCGGCGCAGTACTACAACCTGCCGCCCGAGAACGTCATCGTCATCTTTGACGACGTCTCCCTCGAGCCGGGCTGCCTGCGGATAAGGGTCGACGGCTCGGCGGGCGGACACAACGGCGTCAAGAGCATCATCGCCTCGCTCGGCTCGGACGCCTTTCCGCGCATAAAGATCGGGGTGGGCAAAAAACCGCACCCCGACGCCGACCTCGCCGACTGGGTGCTCTCCTCCCCCTCGCACGACGACCGGCTGCTGATCGAAAAGCGCTTTTCCGACATTCTCCCCGCCTGCGAGCTGATAGTATCGGGGCAGACAGGGCTCGCGCAGAGCCGCTTTAACGGCTGATATCCATACGGTGTTTTGCGCTGCGCGGCCGACGGGGTTCATCCTCAAGCGGCATGTGTCGGTATACCCGTAACACGCATCTGCGCAATAAGGTCCCCGTCCGACGGCCGCGCCCCCGGTCGCCCGCCGCAAGCAAGCGGAGCCCGCCGTGTCCGTGTCGGCCGAACGGGTATCCGTGCGCCTTATTTTTATACTTTTAGTTATTTTTAACTGCAATTTTACCGATTTGAGGGTATTTCCCATGGAGCTTTTTTCCGCAATAAGCGAAACCGAACAGTTTGAAGCCCTGTGCGACACGATGGCCTCGGACGGCAGGTGCGCGCTCTTCGGGGCGCACCGCATCCACGCGGCGCTCTACGCGGCGGCCCTTGCAAAAAGGCTCGGCCGCCCCGTCGTCTTTATCACCGAGACCGATGCCCAAGCCGTCGCCGCCGCCGAGGACATCAACTCGATGTGGCGGGGGGCGGGGGCGTGCGCCTTCCCTTCCCGCGATTTCACCCTCGCGGACGTCGAGAGCACCTCGCACGACGACGAGCTCGCGCGGCTGGCCGTTTTGGGCCGTGCGCTCGCGGGGAACGCGCGCGTCGTGTGCTGCTCGCTCGAGGCGTACATGTCCTTCACCATGCCGCGCGAGCTGTATGAGAGCCTGTCCTTCACCCTTGAGACGGGCGGCTGCGTCCCGCTCGGCGAGCTGTGCGCGCGCCTTGTGGGCTGCGGCTACACAAGGGGCGACCGCGTCGAGGGGCCGGGGCAGTTCGCGGTGCGCGGCGGAATCGTGGACATCTTCCCGAGCAGCGGCAAAAACCCGGTGCGGCTCGAGATGTTCGGCGACGAGATCGACCGAATGTCCGAGTTTTCGGTCGAGACACAGCGGCGCACGGCGCGCGTAAAAACGGTCACCGTCACCCCCGCGCGCGAGATCGTCCCCCCTGCCGATGCCTGCGAGCGCCTGCAAAAGCTGTGCGAGCGCGCGCCCGCCGAGCTGCGGCGCGCGGCCTTGCGGGACGCAGAGCTGCTGCGCGACGGCATCACCCCGCCCGCGACCGACCGATACATGAACCTGTTTTATCCCGCCGCAGGGCTGCTCAGCGACTGTTTTGACGACCCCGTCTTCTTTGTATACGAGCCCTCGGCGCTCGAAAAGCGCGCCAAAAACCTGCTGTGGCAGCACTCGGAGCAGCTGTCGTCCCTCAAGGCGCACGGTATGTATTGCAAAGAGCTCGGAATGTGGTACGAGGACGACTTCTCGGCGGTCGAGCACCCCGCGACGGTGCTCGCCGACGCCTTCACACGTGCAGCGCCCGCGCGCCTCGACCGGCTCATCACCCTCGGCGGCAACTCGATGCCGCGCTGGAGCGGCGAGTTCAACGTGCTGTGCGAGGACCTCCGCGGGTATCTCGCAACCGGCTATCGGTGCCTTGTCCTGGCCGGGACCGAACGCGCGGCGTCGGCCCTCGTGCGCGACCTCGAGCGCGAGGGCTTTGATGCGGTGCGCAGCGATGACGAGGTGCCGCAGCCGGGACATGTGGGGGTGTCGGTCGGCTCGCTGTCGTCGGGCTTTGAGATGACGTCGCCCAAGCTGTGCGTCATCACGGGCAGGCGGGAAAACAAGCCGCTCAAAAAGAAGCGGGTGCGCGCCGTCGACGGCGCGGGTCTCACGAGCCTTGAGGACCTGCGCGAGGGAGACCTTGTCGTGCATCGCAGCCACGGCATCGGCATGTACGACGGCATCCACCGCATCGACCACCACGGCCTCGTGCGCGACTATATCAAGATAAAATACCGCGGGGCCGACACGCTGTACGTCCCCGTGACACAGCTCGACATGGTGTCGCAGTACGTCTCGCCCGGGGACGCGGGCGCGGTCAAGCTCGCGAAGCTCAACTCGGGCGAGTGGCAGAAGACCACCGGGAGCGTCTACCGCGCGGTACGCGAGATGGCGGGCGAGCTCATCGCCCTGTACGCCAAACGCGAGACGGCCGAGGGGATCGAGTTTTCGCAGGACACCGACTGGCAGCGCGAGTTTGAGGCGCGCTTCGCCTATGACGAGACCGACGATCAGCTGCGCGCCTCGGCCGAGATAAAGCGCGACATGCAGCGCCCGCGGCCCATGGACAGGCTGCTGTGCGGCGATGTGGGCGTCGGCAAGACCGAGGTCGCGCTGCGGGCGGTGTTCAAATGCGTCAGCGACGGCTATCAGTGCGCGGTGCTGGTGCCCACCACCATCCTCGCGCTTCAGCACTACAAGACCTTTTTGGAACGCATGGAGGCCTATCCCATCAAGATCGCGATGCTGTCCCGCTTCACCCCCGCAAAGGACGTCAAGGCGGCGATAAAGGGGATAGGCGACGGCTCGGTGGACATCGCAATCGGCACCCACAAGCTGCTTCAAAAGGACGTCAAATTTAAAAAGCTCGGCCTCGTGGTGATCGACGAGGAGCAGCGATTCGGCGTCGCGCACAAGGAAAAGCTCAAGCAGGCGTTTGAGGGGGTGGACGTGCTGACGCTGTCGGCCACCCCCATCCCGCGGACGCTCAACATGGCGATGAGCGGCATACGCGACATGTCGGTCATCGAGGAGCCGCCCGAGGACAGGCACCCCGTGCAGACCTTTGTGATGGAGTACGACGAGGGCATCGTCGCCGACGCGATAAAGAGAGAAATGTCCCGCGGAGGACAGGTGTACTATCTGCACAACCGGGTGGAGACGATTGAGAGCTGCGCCGCGCGGATTTCGCGGCTCGTGCCCGACGCCCGCATCGAGATCGCCCACGGCAGGATGGGGGAGGAGCAGCTGTCCGACGTTTGGCGCAGACTGCTCGAGGGGGAGTTTGACGTACTCGTGTGCACGACGATCATCGAGACGGGCGTCGACGTGCCCAACTGCAACACCCTCATCGTCGAGAACGCCGACCGCATGGGCCTCGCCCAGCTCTATCAGATCCGCGGGCGGGTCGGGCGCTCGGGCAGGCGCGCGTTCGCCTACTTCACCTTCAGGCGCGACCGCGAGATAAGCGAGGTCGCGGCAAAGCGCCTCGGCGCGATACGGGACTTCACCAGCTTCGGCAGCGGCTTCAAGATAGCGATGCGCGATCTTCAGATCCGCGGGGCGGGCAGCGTGCTCAGCGCCCGCCAAAGCGGGCACATGCAGGCGGTGGGCTACGACACCTATGTGCGCATATTAAAGCGCGCCATAGAGGATGAGCAGGGCCTCCCGCACGCCGCCGAGCCCGTCGAGTGCACCGTCGACATCGGCGTCAGCGCCTTTATCCCCGACAGCTATATCCCCGACAACGAGAGCCGCATCGAAATGTATAAACGCATCGCGGGCATTCAGTCGTCCGACGACGCCGAGGACGTCGCAAACGAGCTCGCCGACCGCTTCGGCAGACCGCCCGAGTGTGTGAACGCCCTCGTGCTCATCTCGCTCACCCGTGCGCTCGCGTCGCGCCTCGGGTTCTACGAGGTCGTCGCTAAGGGCGGCGACGCCGTCTATCTCTACAGCGACCGCCTCGGCGAAGTGGACACCGACAGCTTCATCCGCTCAAAGACGCGGCGGGCGCTCGTCTCGCTCAAGGGCAAGAGCTACCTCGCCGTCACCGTCCTAAAGGGCGAAAACGCCGCCGAGGCCGCGGCGGACACGGTGACGCTGCTGCGCCTTAAAAAGGACGCCCCGCAGGGAGCGGGCGGCGAGGCCGCTGCGCACAGGCCGACCTGATTAAATAACGAGATATCCCCCCGTTCAGCTTAAAGCGCGGGCGTGCGGCAGGGGGCAGGGGCACGCGGCCCGGGGGACTGATGTAAGCTTTAAGGTTTGCTGTATCCCAAGCCCCCCTTACCGCGCGGTCGGCCGTAATCGGTATGACGGCCAACACTTCATGCGATAAATGCGTGCCGTAATCGGTACGACCGGCCGACTCTCCCTTTGCACACGCCCTGCATATTCCCGCGCAGGGTGTGTCGAAGGTGCGTCGAACGCCGTACCGATTGCGTCCGGCAAGGGGCTTCCCGGACGCCCGGTCCTTTCAAGAGGTCGGCATGCCTGCGGAACCCCAAGCCTGTGGCCGTTGTTGATATATACCCCCCGATTGTGGTAAAATTAAAATGTATTTTTATGCGGACAGCTTTTCATGCGCTGTTTTTTCGGCCGGCGGCGTTCCTTTCTCCGAAAGGCGGCTAAAGGCAGGCAAAGGGATGGGCGGCAGAAGGCGCACGCCCTGCCCGGAAATCAAAAATACATCGGTATACCGATATATACATTGACCGCGATACGCGGTAAAACCGGCGTCGGACAGCGCTTCGGCGCATCCCTCTTCAGCACAGGAGGTCGGACAACATGAAAAAGAAAAACAGGGTGTCGAGGCTGCTCTCGCTGCTGCTTGTTTTGGCGCTCGCGCTGTCGGCGGGCTGCGGCGCGCTGTACGCGCTCGAGGGTGACGGGCAGAGCACGGGCGGCTCGTCCGAGGGCGGCGGGACCGACAACGACGACCCCGACGAGGGCAGCGAGGGCGGCGAGCCCGCCGGCTACGACGAGCCGAGCCTCGAGGACGGCGTATACATAATCGAGACCGCGTCCGAGCTCATGTGGTTTCGTGAGCACGTCAACTCGGGCGCAAGGGACGCGAGCGCCCTGCTCGCCGCCGACATCGACATGCAGGGATATTCGTGGAACGGCATCGGCAGGGACGGCTTTTCGGGCGTGTTTGACGGCGGCGGCCGCACGATAAAAAATCTCACCGGGTCGGAGGGCCTCGTCGGCCTCAACGAGGGCACGGTAAAGAACGTGCGGCTGTTGTCGGTCGACGTCGCGCGCGCGGGGGGCAACCTCGGCGCAGTCGCGGGCGTCAACGCCGGCACGGTGTCCTGCTGCTTTGCGGGCGGCAGCGTGGGCGGCCTGCTCTCGGGCGAGCGCATCGGCGGGATAGTCGGCCTCAACGAGGGCCGGGTGACGGGATGCGTCACCGACTGCACCGTCAGCGGAGAGACTGCGGGCGGCCTTGTGGGGGTCAACGGCGAGGGGGGGAGCTTTGACGGCTGCCTCTACTTCGGCAGCTGCCCCAAGCTTGAGGGCGAGAACGACGACGAGCGCGGCGACACCGTCTCGGTGTTTTTGCGCAATGCGAGCGGGGTCGTCATCGACTACGCGAGCTCGGCGTCCGTCCCCGTCGAGTCGGCGGTCGCGGCCGTCAACGACGCGATCGAACGGTGCGGCGGCGTCTTCGAGCTGACCGACGACTTTCTCAAGTCGCTCGAGGGCACGACGGGCGAAGGCGGGGAGGATATCCCGAAATACTACTATACCAACTGCGCGGGCGTCAGGGTCGAGACCGACGACCCCTCGCTCGACGGCTATGTCGAGCCCCACACGGGCGGCGCCGCGACCTACACCGAGCGGGCGCGCTGCGAGCGGTGCGGCGCCGAGTACGGCGAGCTGCTCGCCGACGCAACCCCGCCCGAGGTCACGATCTTGTTCGGCGACAGCTCGGTGACGGGCACAGGCTCGCTGCCGTCGCCCGCCTTCTTCTCGAGCGGCGAGTGCGTTTTTAAGGTCAGGGTGAACGACGAGGGCCTCGGGGCGGACGGCATCGAGTACACGGTGTCCGACGCGCCCACAGACTTCGAGGCCGAGAACGGCGGCGGGGTGTGGACGGCGGTCGAGCAGGGACAGCCGATAAGAACAGACGGGGGGCAGAAGGGCTATCTGTACGTCCGCGCGCGCGACCGCGCAGGCAACGTCGGCTTCGCGGCAGCGGGGTTTGTCTCGGATGCGGAGCAGCCCGCGATAGAGGGGGCGGACGAGGGCGAATACCTCTCGGAGTCGGCGCGCATCAGGGTGAGCGACAACAATCTCACCCTGTCAATCGGGGACAACGTGTTCCCCGAGCACGCGGTGAAGGTCACGGTGAACGGCCTGCCCGTCGCGCTCGATGAGAACGGCGAGTTTGCACTCTCGGGCTTTTCGGGCGCGTGCGAGATAAGGGCGGTCGATTGCGCGGGCAACGCGGCGGCGCGCACCGTCAACGTGATTTCGGGCGACTACACGGTGAACAGCTACACCGGCTCGGGCGGGGCGGTCACGGTCACGCTGAGCGACCGCGCGGGCAGCCTCGTCAAGCGCATGGTGTTTTCACCCGACGGCTCGGGCGTCACGACCGAGTACGGCGCGGGCGGCGTCACCGAGACCGCCGTCGGCGCGGACGGAAAGGTGACAAGGGTGCTCTTCACCGCGAACGACGGTACGACCACCTCGACAGTCTACCAAAAGGACGGCAGCTCGTCGGTGACACACAGCAGCCCGAGCGGCAAGGTCGTCTGGTACTCGGCGGTCGCGCCCGATGGCTCGGGGGTCAAAACCGAATACCGCGACGACGGGACGACGGTCGTCACAAGGACGTCGTCGGGCGGCTCGGTCACCGAGCACACCACCCACTACCCCGACGGCTCGTTCAAGACCGACGGGTTTATCCCGATCATGGTCGCGGGCAGCGGCGCAAAATACACGGGCGACGCGATGGCGTTTCGCTCGGACGATGAGTACGTCAACTTTCTGCGCGTCACCGTCAACGGCGAGACCCTCTCGCAGGATCTCTACACCGTGCACAAGGGCAGCATCGTCGTGACGCTCAAGGACAACTATCTCAAGGGGCTCGAGCCGGGCTCCTACACCCTCGGTATCGTCTCGACCAACGGCTCGGCGATGGGGATATTCACCATCCCCGCCCCCGAGGCGGAGAAGAAGGACGAGCAGACGAGCGCGCCCCTCGGCGACGGAAGCCCCGTCTCGAACGGCAGCGGCGGTGCGGGCGGCTCTTCGGGCTCCTCGACGGGCGGCGGGCACAGGGACAACTATCTGTCCTCCGTGCTGCCCTCAAGCGGCGGCTCGTCGGGCAGCGGCGTGACCTATGTCAAACCGCACGGCTCGACGCTCACGGGCGCAAGCGGCTCGACGGGCGTGGTCGTCGCAATCGCGACGGCGGCGCTGCTGCTGATCGTCGCCTTAGTCGGCGTCGCCCTCGCGGGCAGAAGGCGCGATGAGGACGAGGACGACGGCGATTTTGAGTTTGACGACTGAGCCTCATGCGGCCCGGCACACGGCCCTGCGGAGATAACGCCGGCCGGCCGACTGACTGACTGATTATAGAATGTGTATTGCACACAAAAACAAGGGCGCCGGGGCGCCCTTGTTTTTGTGTGTTTTTAATTCTTTTGTCGTTCGGTTCCGGCTGCCGACGGCTCGTACCTATGCACAGAGACAGCATAAAGGCGCAAAAAGTCAAACCGCTCGACAAACATTCGTTTATATATGTATTATGTGTGAGTGCTCCGCGCGGCAGATGCGCGCGGTAAGGGGGCTTTAAGTTCTGTGCCCTTGAGCTTCCCCCGTGGGGGGAAGCTGTCGACAAAGTCGACTGATGAGGGGATAGCGGGATTTTTGTCTTTATCCTTGCTGAGAATAAGAAGCTCCCTGACCCCTCATCCACCGCGGGGCGATCCCCCTTCCCCCACGGGGGAAGGTTTCCGGGCCCTAAAGTTTATGCCCATCCTTCGGGACGCACGCCCTTGAGGCTCCCTTGTGCAAAGGGAGAGCCGCCCGGTCGGGCTTAATAGGAACGATAGCCCGGCAGCCCGGCCGCGTTTAAAAGTAGTTTTTTGCGGCAGCGGCAAGGCCGTGATGCGGCTTGCCCGCCGAATATATACATGTTCCCGATTTCAAAAATTTTCAAAAAGATTTTTTAAAACCTGCAACCGACCCCCTCACTCAATCGTTTTATGCTTGTAGGCAGGCAAAGACCGCAGAAAGGGAGGCGTGTAAGCGGCGGCAAGGGGCGTCGGCTAATGATATTGATTTCGGACGCTGCTGAGCGGGGTTTAGTCAGGATGTTCGCCTCACCCCGCATCTCGTCCTCGCGAACAGCGTTAAGCTTCGCTTGCGCAGGAGTGCAGATATCCGCCCGCTCCGCCGCTCGTCCTCCCCCTTTCCGTGATTGGGAAGGTCAAAGGGCAGCGCCGCGCGTCTATCAAGCAAGCGTTTCGGCAGATAACAAACAAATTCAATTACCGGGAAAGGTCAAGGTGTTAAAAATGAAAAAGGCTTTCACCCTCAAGATTGTGGCATGTGCCGCCGCTGCGGTATTGTTGCTGACAGGCTGCGGCGCTGCCGCGGCCGATGCAGCCGACGCGCCTGACGAACGCGACATGAGTGTGAACACGGCACAGAATTTCGAAGATAAAGAGACCCAAAAGGTCGGCGACATTGTCGACGAGACCGAGAAGGACAACGAGTCTGAGGAGGCCGACGACGGCAAAAAGGACGACGAGGTCGGCGAGACGGTTCGGCCGACGCAGACCTCCCCGAGCACGCAGAACGTTCAGTCGACACAGACCGAGCAGCCGTCGCAGACCGCTCCGAAGGCCCCGACCGCGACCGCACCGTCTGCGACGCCGAGCGCTCCCGGCGTAACGAATCCGACGACCCCGAGTCATTCGGATCCCGCTCCTCAACAGCCCGAGCCCCAGCCCGAACCTAAACCCGAACCGACCCCTCAGCCCGAACCCGAACCGGCTCCCCGGTCCGAACCCGAGCCCGAGAAGTTCCCCTGCTATGACTGCGGCAATACGTTCAATACCTACGAGGAATTTGTGGCACATTACAAGAACCCGGCCTATCATGCGCCAAAGGTCACGCACTATCACTGCAACTGCAGCGCGTGCTTTAGCACCACAGATTATGAGGAGCTCAAGGCACACATGCTCCAACATGTTTTAAACGGCGAACCGAACAGCTATAGCACAACCTTTGAATAATTATAAAACACAGGCATCGGGGGCTTCACGACGGCGCTTCGCCGTGCGGCGGCGCCCCCGAGAGACCTCGCGGCTTCACTCCCCTGCGGGGTGAAGGGACGGCGCCGCGCCGCCTGCGCTCAAAAGTCCGCGATGCGTATTGTCCCGGCACAGAAAATAAAAAATCCCCCTCGCCGGGGATTTTTTATTTTGATTTGCAGCAAACGAACGCGTGAGACGCCCCGCACGGAGTATGCGGGGCGTGCGCAAAGCGGGTGTCCTTGAGGGAGCCCCTCTGCCGAACGGCCGGCCTGTAAAGGGCGGCTGTTCGGGGCCGACAGCAATCCCCGTGAGGCGGCCTGCGGGGAGGGGATGAAGGGCGTGACAGTTTAAAAAGCATCAAAACCTTCGAAGGAGCGTTCCCCTCAAGGGAGGGGGCGGCGCGCGGCGTCGCGGGGCGTGAAACTTTGCGCCGCGACGCGTTTTGTGGTAAAATAAAAAATATATATGGGAATTTTGGGCGGCATACCGCAGCGGGCCGCGCGCCTTGCGAGCAAACCGTGCGGCCCGGAGATTAGTTCGTGTGAAAAGCCGGCCGCGCGGCCCGAAGGACATACGAGCGGAAACGGAGTGTATCGATGCGGACGGAAACAACAAAGCCGAAACAAAAGGGGCCGGTGAGGCGGTTTTTGGCCTACTACCGCCCCTATAAATGGTCGATGATAGGCGACATGCTCGCGGCCTTTTTCATCTCGATGTGCGACCTTGTCTACCCCATGCTGACGCGAAACATCATCAACGACGTCGTGCCCAACCGAAAGCTGCGGCTGCTGTGGGTGTACGCGGCTTCGCTTTTGGCGATCTATCTTCTGAAGCTGATCTTCAACTTCTGTATGCAGTATTACGGGCACATCATCGGCGTCAAGATGCAGGCGGACATGCGCAGGGACGTCTTTTGCCACCTGCAAAAGATGCCGTTCAGCTATTTTGACGAAAACAAGTCGGGCGCGATCATGTCCCGCGTCGTCAACGACCTGCAGGACGTCGCCGAGCTCGCCCACCACGGGCCCGAAAACTTTTTGATATCGGGCATCATGCTCGTCGGCTCGTTCGTGATCCTGTGCACCGTCAACCTGCCGCTGACCCTCATCGTGTTCGCGTTTCTGCCGCTCTACATATTCGTGATGGTCAAGATGCAGAAGCGGATGGAGACGGGCTTTGTCGAGTCGAGAAAAAAGACCGCCGAGATCAACGCCGAGCTGCAAAACTCCATCTCGGGCATCCGCGTCGCCAAGGCCTTTGACAACGAGTTCGGCGAGATGCGCAAGTTCGACCGGGCCCTTGTCAACTACAAAAAGGCGCGCACCATGGCCTACGGCGCGATGGCGCGCTTTTTCTCGAGCATGTTCTTTTTCATCGACCTGATGTACCTCGCGGTGCTCGTCGCGGGCGGCTGTTATTTCTTCGCCGGCCGCATCGACGGCGGCGACTTTGCGGCCTACTTTCTGTTTATCGGGCAGTTCATCACCCCCGTGCGCAAGCTTATGCAGTTCTTTGAGATGTTTGAGGACGGCAAAACGGGCTTTAAGCGGTTTTGCGAGATCATGGACGCCCCCGTCGAGCAGGAGAAGGAGGGCGCCGAGGAGGTGAGCGACCTCTCGGGCGACATATGCTTTGAGGACGTCAGCTTCACCTACGGCAGCGAGAGCAACGTGCTCGACCACCTCAACATAACGATCAAAAACGGCAGAAAGGTCGCGCTCGTCGGGCCGTCGGGCGGCGGCAAGACGACGCTGTGCCACCTGCTGCCCCGCTTTTATGACATAGGCGGGGGCAGAATAACGATAGACGGGCGCGACATCGAGACAATCACGCGCGGCAGCCTGCGGCGGGGCATCGGCCTTGTGCAGCAGGAGGTGTTTCTGTTCACCGGCACGATAGCCGACAACATCGGCTACGCTTCGCCCGACGCCACCCGCGAGCAGATCGTCGAGGCGGCCAAAAAGGCGAGCATCGACGAGTTTATCACCTCGCTCGACGACGGGTACGACACCTATGTCGGCGAGCGGGGCATCAAGCTGTCGGGCGGGCAGAAGCAGCGCATCGCGATCGCGCGGATATTCCTCAAAAACCCGCAGATCCTCATCCTTGACGAGGCGACGAGCGCCCTCGACAACGTCACCGAGCACATCCTTCAGGAGGCACTGGACAAGCTGTGCGAGGGCCGCACGACGCTGGTCGTCGCCCACCGGCTCTCGACGGTGCGCAACGCCGACGAGATCATCGTGCTGACCGACGAGGGGGTTGAGGAGCAGGGCACCCACGCCGAGCTCATGCAGCGCGACGGCATCTACCGAGAGCTGTACAACAGCCAGTTCAGCTGAAGGACCCGCGCGCCGAAGCCGGAGGCCGATTATTTGATGTGAGGACATGGGATGAAAAGGCTTATAAAAAAGGCGGCCCTGTTTTTGCTGCCGTTTGTCGTGCTCTTTGTGCTCTTCTTTGCGTTTGAGCCCTACGACTACTTCTGCCTGCGGGGGGACGCGACCTACGGGTCGATGCCCCTTTCGTCGATGCGAAAGGTGATGCTCGAGCACCCATCGCGCATCATCCTCGGCGACTCGCGCACCGCAAACCTCAACACCGACTATATCGAGCAGCTCACCGGCAGAGAGTACACCATGCTCGGCTTCGGCGGCGCGACGCTCGGCGAGTGCGTCGAGCTGTTTTGGTTTGCCGCCGAGCACACCGAGCTCGAGGAATGCGTGTTCGGCATAAACTTCTACTCCGCGGGCGGGCCGCAGGACGCGTGGCGCATCCCCGCCATGGAGGAGCGCGCGCAAAACGTGTTCAAATTTATCCCCCGTATAAACTATTGGCTCGAGGCGCTCAACAGCGCGAGGTGCAGTGTAAAAAATATGCTGGCGGGGGTTTTCTCGAGGCCCGATTGGCTCGAGTACCCCGAGGACCCGACGCAGTTCACCCCGGTCGAGCTGCCGAGCGAGCGGGGGGTGAGCTACCGCCTCGACCTCGAGAACTACCGCGACATCATCGCGGAGAACCTCGGCGACGACTATGTCATCGAGCAGGAGACCTACGACAAGCTGTACGAGATCATCGACTGGTGCGGGCAGAACGGGGTCAAGCTGACCTTTGTGTTCCCGCCCATGCACGAGTCGCTGTTTGAGCTCGCCGAAACGCTCGGCATCGACGACGATATAAGCGAGCTCAAAACCCGGCTTATCGAGCGCGCCGACGTGCTCGACATGCAGTTTTTAAACGAGTTCACCGAGAACGAGGACAACTTTTACGACGGATTCCACCTCAACCCGCCCCTCAAGCGCACCCTCGCCGAGCTCATCTTTACCGACCGGGAGTCCGATTATATCGTGCGCCACCGAAGGGGGGCATAGCCGATGGCGGTCTCGTCTCCCCTGTTTTTAGTTTTCGCGCTCGTCTCGGTCGCGGTCTACTACCTGCTGCCGCAAAGGCTGCGCAGCGCGTTTTTGACG
>CAYSRC010000036.1:0-25764 GCA_964433495.1 uncultured Oscillospiraceae bacterium | reverse complement strand
TGGGGGGAAGGGGAACCGCTTCGCGGTGGATGAGGGGTGAAGAGGCTTCTTTTTTTAGCAAGGATAAAGACAAAAAAACAGCTAACCCCTCATCAGTCGACTTTGTCGACAGCTTCCCCCCACGGGGGAAGCTCAAGGGCACCGCGACCCGGGGGACGGGCGCAGGCTTTGGGACTTGGAAACCTTCCCCCTCGGGGGAAGGGGGACCGCTCCGCGGTGGATGAGGGGTGAAGAGGCTTCTTTTTTTAGCAAGGATAAAGACAAAAAAGCAGCTCCCCCCTCATCAGTCGACTTTGTCGACAGCTTCCCCCACGGGGGAAGCTCAAGGGCACCGCAACCGGGGGGACGGGCGCAGGCTTTAGGGCTTGCAGCGGTCTTGCGGCTAAATCCCCTCTTTTCATACAAAATTCGCTTGCCGCAAAATCATTGCACAACAAATAAACGACAAAAAAGCGCTTCGCACGGGAAGGCGAAGCGCTTTTTGTCCGTTTGACCGAAAAATGCGAAATGCAAGGGCGGCTCAGTGCTGCCAGGTGTTGTAGGAGAAGGGCCGGGTGACGCACTCCTTTTTCTCGAGCGTGCCCTCCTGCTCCTTCTTAATCATCTCCTTGAGCTGCTGGCGATAGGTGTCGTCATAGCCCTCCATAAGCGGGGTGACGGCGCTTGCGACGTCGAGGAAGTGGTTGATGTCGCGGCCGAGCTCGCGGCCCTTGCCCGTGTGCATGTCGTAGGCATAGTCGGGGATCTCGGGGACGTAGCCGTTCTCAAAGTCCTTGATGATGATGTTTTTGAGGCAGTCGGTCGAGCGCTCTTTGCTGCGCGAGCAGAGATAGCGTATCGCGTGCAGGAAGAAGAGCGGGCGGTCGCCGTCGGTGTACGGGAACTTTTTGCGGATGCGGTCGAGGGTGTCGACGACGACGGGAGCCATCACATCGCCGAAGCCGATGTCTTCACACGAGATGGCGCTGAGCCTGCGCCACAGCTTGTCCTCAAACTGCTCGCTTGTGATGTACATCTCGTACGCGACGCGGCACGCGGTCTCCTCCTTGCCCTTGCGGATGGACTTTTGAAGGGCCGAGATGAGCTCGTCGCCGGGGATGCCGTTGCGGGAGGTTACGCCGCGCCAGGGATCATAGGACATGAATTCTTCAGACATGTTGATAACTCCTTCTCTGTTTGTTGTGCAGATTGTGTATACAACCGCGGCACGGTGTCTGCCGCTAAAGGCTACAGGCTGGGACGCCCATGCCGTTTATTTAATTATATATCGGCCCCCGCGAAAAAACAAGGACATTGCAAAAGGACGCGCAGCCCCATAAGAGAGCCGCGCGCCCTGCGCGGTCGAAAACACGCGATACCCGTTTGCCCGCCGATCAGTCGTCGTCGGTGTACTTGAGGATGTCGCCCGGCTCGCAGCCCAGCGTCTCGCAGATCGCCGCAAGGGTCGAGAAGCGGACGGCGCTGACCTTGTTGTTTTTGATCTTCGAGAGGTTGACGTTGGAGATGCCGACGCGTTCGGCGAGCTCGCCCAGCGACACGCCCCTGTCGGCCATGACGACCCCGAGCTTTAAAACGATCCTGCCCATGTCAGACAAGGCCGTCCTGCTCTTTTTGAAGCTGTACGCCGTACGCGAAGAATTGGGACAGACAGAGCAGCAGGATGCCGAAAAACACGCCCGAAAGCGAGCAGCTTGATTCAACGGCGTCGACGCCCGCTATCAGCACAAGAAGGTTGTCGACGGCAAACTGAACGACGGGGATGGCGATGGAAAAGATGCCTATCTCGCGCAGCATGCGGACGTTGTCGGGCTGGAACGGCGTGAGGCCCTTTGAGTGCTTTGTCTTGCCCATCGTGTACTTGAAGATGAGGCAGACGTTGCGGTAGATCATCGCCGACAGCCCGAGCGTGATGACCCCCACGACGAGCGCGGCGATGAAGTTGGGCGTCAGCAGATTGCCCGACGCGTCGGCTACATTTATCGTATAGCCCAAAATCTCGAACTCGACACCCCTGAATCCGAGGAAGAGATGGAGGAACCTGTCCTTAAAAAAGAGGAAGGACAGCAGCGCCGCAGACAGCAGCCCCGTGCCGACCCAAAGGCCTATCTCGATGACGCGCGAAATGATCATGGCGGCGTTGTTGAGCTTTTCGTTGCTTTTGAACATGGTGTATTCTCCTCATACTGTTGATGAGATAAGTATACCCGGAAAATGTTGTTTGTCAATATGTTTTTAATGTTTTACGATAAATTTTTATCTTTTTTTCGAGGAAAGAGCGGAGCCGAAGGGAGTCCGGGGGGCTGGGGGGGAAGGGGGTTCGGGGGCTTTAGCTTACGACAAGCCCTTAAGCCTGTGCCGTCCCCCGGGCGGCAATTTTTATCCCCCCTCTTTTTCTGCGTCGATCGGGCGCACAAGATGTCGCGGCCGTGGACAAAAGATGAATTTTTCGTAAATATGCCCTAAAAAAGCTTGACGCATATGTGCAATAAGTATAAAATCGTTTTGTTTGACAGAATGACACAGCGATTTTTAACGATGCCGTCAAGGCCCGCCTGCGCAGCGCGGCTTTGCTCGGCGGAAAGGAGCGAGATTTGAAGACTGTTTTAAGATATCTCAAGCCGTTCGCGGTTTTTGTCGTGATAAGCCTCGCGTTTTTGTTTTTGCAGGCCTACTGCGACCTGACGCTGCCGAACATCATGAGCAACATCGTCAACGTCGGCATACAGCTCGGCGGCATCGAGGAGACGACCCCGAAGCAGCTGAGCGCCGACGCGATGAAGCTGGTGACCTCGTTTATGTCCCCCGAGGGGGCGCGGTATTTTGAGGACGCCTACACGCTCGAGGGCGGGGTGTACGCCCGCGCGGGCGGCGAGGACGCCGAGGCCGCGGGGTACTATGCCGACGCCGCCTATTCGCTCGTGCGGTTTTTGAGCGAGGCCGCGCCGGCGGGGGCCCTTTCGGGCGGCGGCGAGGACGACGGGGCGTCGATGAGCGACCTCGATATAAAAAGTATATATCCCCTTGTCCTGCCCGCGCTCGAGGCATTCCCGCAGGGGGCGCTTCACGAGCGCTATTCCTCCCCCGAGGGGGCGGGCATCGGCGCGCAGACGGGCACGATGCTGACGGGCATGTTCTACCGCGAGCTGGGGGTGGACACCGACGGCATCAGGACGGGCTACATCCTCAAGGAGGGCGGGCTCATGCTGGCGGTCGCGCTCGCGGCGGTCGCGGCGTCGCTCGTCGTGGGCTTTTTGTCCTCGCGCATCGGCGCGGGGCTGTCGCGCGACCTGCGGCTGGCGGTGTTCCGCAAGATCGAGAGCTTTTCGAGCGCCGAGTTCGACCGCTTTTCGACCGCGTCGCTCATAACCCGCTCGACCAACGACGTGCAGCAGGTGCAGATGCTCATCACCATGGGCCTTCGCATGGTATGCTATGCGCCCATCATGGGCATCGGCGGCGTGGTGATGGCCCTCGGCAAGAGCACCTCGCTCAGCTGGGTCATCGCGGTTGCGGTCGCGGTGATGCTCGGCATCATTCTGGTGCTGTTTTCGGTGGTCATGCCGAGGTTCAAGCGGCGGCAAAGTCAGATAGACCGGCTCAACCTCGTCAGCCGCGAGCAGCTCTCGGGACTGATGGTGATCCGGGCGTTCGGCAACGAGGGGTATGAGGAGGAGCGGTTTGCGGGCGCAAACGGCGACCTCACCGGCACCACGCGGTTTGTTCAGCGCGCTGCGGGGCTGATGATGCCGCTTATGACGATCATAATGAACGGCGTGACGGTCGCAATCATATGGCTCGGCAGTCACGAGATTGCGAGCTCGACGCTGCAAATCGGGGACATGATGGCGTTCATGCAGTACGCCATGCACATCATCATGTCGTTTTTGATGATCGCGATGATGTTCATCGTCATCCCGCAGGCGTCGGTCTCGGCGACGCGCATCGCCGAGGTGCTTGAGACCGGCAACAGCATCGCGGACCCCGAAAGGCCGGCGCCCCTGCCCGAGGCAAAGGGCGGCAGGACGGTGGAGTTCAAGGACGTCTGCTTCAGCTATGACCGCGCCGAGGACAACCTGCTGGACGGCATAAGCTTCACCGCGCGGCCGGGTGAGACGACGGCGATCATCGGCCTCACGGGGTCGGGCAAGTCGACGCTCATCAACCTCATCCCGAGGTTTTACGACGTAAGCTCGGGCAGCGTCAGCATCGACGGCGTCGACGTGCGGCGGCTTTCGCTTAAGGAGCTGCGCGACGCGGTGGGCTTTGTGCCCCAAAAGGGGCTTTTGTTCTCGGGCACCGTCTCGAGCAACGTGCGGTATGCGGGCGAGCGGGTGAGCGACGCCGACGAGCGGGACGCGCTGCGGGTGTCGCAGGCGCAGGAGTTTGTGTCGGAGCTCACAGAGGGGACCGAGTCGCCCATCTCGCAGGGGGGCAAGAATGTCAGCGGCGGGCAGCGGCAGCGGCTCGCGATTGCGAGGGCGCTCGCCAAAAAGCCGCCCATCTATGTGTTTGACGACAGCTTTTCGGCGCTCGACTATAAAACCGACGCGAAGCTGCGGCGCGAGCTGCGCGAGTTCACCGAGGACGCGACGGTCATCATCGTCGCACAGCGGGTGAGCACGATCATGAACGCGGACCAGATCCTGGTGCTTGACGCGGGCAGAGTGGTGGGCAGAGGCACCCACGCGCAGCTGCTCGAGAGCTGTGAGGAGTACCGCGACATCGCCGAGTCGCAGCTCTCGCCCGACGATCTCAGGCGCTCGGTTTTGCAAGCGGGGGAGGTGAGCGAAAATGGCAGATAACGCAAGGACGGCGCGCGCGCCGCGCGGCCCCCGCGGGCCGCACGGACCGGGGGCGCCCGCCGAAAAGGCGAAGGATTTTAGGGGAAGCCTGTCGAGGCTCGTGCGCTTTTTAAAGCCGCACCTCGCGCTCATCGCTGCGGTGGCGGCGCTGGCGGCGCTCTCGACGGTGTTCGCGATCGTCGGGCCGAAGGTGCTCGCGCTTGCGACCGACGCCCTCACGCGGGGGCTTGCGGCGGTGATAAGCGGCACGGGCGGCATCGACTTTGACTATATCGGGCGCATCCTGCTGCTCTGCCTCGGGCTGTACGCGGTGAGCGGCGGGTTCTCCTACGCGCAGAGCTATATCATGGCGGGGGTCAGCGCAAAGGTGTCCTTCGGGCTGCGCGAGGCGCTCGACAAAAAGATAAACCGCCTGCCGCTCGACTATTTTCACAGGACCTCGCAGGGGGACGTGCTGTCCCGCATCACCAACGACGTCGACACCGTGTCGCAAAACCTGCACGGCGCGGTGACGCAGATGATCACGTCGGTCGTGACCTTTGTAGGCGTGCTCGCGATGATGCTGAGCATAAGCTGGGCGATGACCCTCATCGCGCTGTTCACCATCCCTCTTTCGGCGGCGGGCATGGCGGTGATCGTCAGGCACTCGCAAAAGTACTTTGTGCGCAACCAGCAGAACCTCGGCGACGTCAACGGACATGTCGAGGAGATGTACGGCGGGCACATCGTCGTCAAGGCGTTCAACGGCGAGCGGCGCTCGCTTGAGGAATTTGAGCGGAGAAACGACAGGCTGTACGACTCGGCGTGGCGCTCGCAGTTTTTGTCGTCGCTCATGCAGCCGCTGATGGGCTTTATCGGCAACCTCAGCTATGTCGTGGTGTGCGTGGTCGGCGCGGCGATGACGGCGTCGGGTACGATGACGATCGGCGGCATCCAGGCGTTCGTGCAGTATGTGCGCAACCTCAACCAGCCGATCACCCAGATAGCGAGCATCTCCAATCAGATTCAGCAGACGGTCGCGGCCGCCGAGCGGGTGTTTGAGTTTTTGGACGAGCCGGAGGAGGAGCGTCCCGAGCCCAAGGTCAGGGTGTGGCACGAGGGCGACGCCGAGAGGGATGACGCGGTGAAGGTCGAGGGCAACATCCGCTTCGACCACGTGAGGTTCGGCTATAACCCCGGGGAAACGGTGATAAAGGACTTCTGCGCCGACATAAAGGCGGGGCAGAAGGTCGCCATTGTCGGGCCGACCGGCGCGGGGAAGACGACCCTTGTCAAGCTTATCATGCACTTCCACGAGCTCAGCGGCGGGGCCATCTATCTCGACGGGCACAACATCAACGACTTTGACCGCACCGACCTGCGCAGTGAGTTCGGCATGGTGCTTCAGGACACATGGCTGTTCGGCGGGACCATCATGGACAACCTGCGCTACGGCAGGCTCGACGCGTCCGACGCAGAGGTCGTCGCCGCGGCAAAGGCGGCGCAGGTGGACAAGTTTGTGCGCGCGCTCCCCGACGGGTACAACATGGTGCTCAACGAGGAGGCCACCAACATCTCGCAGGGGCAAAAGCAGCTGATGACCATCGCGCGGGCGATCCTTGAGGACGCGAAGGTGCTCATCCTCGACGAGGCGACCTCGTCGGTCGACACGAGGACCGAGATTTTGATTCAAAGGGCGATGGACAACCTCATGCGCGGCAGAACCAGCTTTATCATCGCGCACAGGCTTTCGACCGTCAGGGGCGCGGACGTCATCCTGTGCGTCAACGACGGCGACATCGTCGAGCAGGGCACCCACGACGAGCTGATGGCGATGGGCGGGTTCTACAGCGAGCTGTACAACAGTCAGTTTGAGAACACGGGCGCGTGAAACAAAACCAAAAGTTTCACGAAGAATACAGCGCCGAGCGCCTTGAGCGCGGCGGAAAAGCGCAAAGCCGACCTCCTTTTCGGGGGTCGGCTTTTGCACGCGGGGCCGGGTGTCTAAAGCCTTTAGCAGCGGCCTGCGTTTGTTCCCTTACAATCCCTCCGCCGCTTTGCGGCTCGCCCCCCTTTGCACACGCCCTGCATACTCCCGCAGGGTGGCCGCATGTTAAAGGTACGTACATGCGGCAGGATTCACGGGAATATGTGAATCCTGCCGCGCGTCGTTCCGATTACGACACGCATCTGCCGCGTGGAGTGGTCAAATATAAGCGGAACGGACATTTGACATTCGGCGCGGTATTATGCGCCTTTCGGCCGTCGTACCGATTACGACGCGCATCTATCGCGCGGAGTGGTCAAATGTAAACGGAACGGACATTTGACATTCGGCGCGATATCATGCGCCTTTCGGGATATCGTTCCGATTAAGCCCGACCGGCCGACCGCGCGGTAAGAGGGGCTTTAGGCTCGCGGCAGAGCATTGAAAGGATTTTGCATCCACGCGAAATTTTCTGTTATTTCATTTCTGCGGCAAGGTTCTTAATACACGGAGGGCGGCGCCTGCACGCGGCCCGCAAAACAGTAAAAACGCCCCTGCCGCGGGAATGTCCGTGACAGGGGCTGCAATTATTATATAGATTTACCCGTCGCGGGGCGTCTCTTGACCGCCCCGAAACGCAGCTGTGCGGCTTTAAATGAAAAGGCGTGTGAACCGACCGCCGCGACCTTAATGCCGCGGGTGCTGGCGGACGCGCAGCACCGCCTTTATAAGCGCCTCGGTCACCTCGCGCGAGGGGATCTCGGCGACCACCTCGTCGAGGTACTTGCAGGAGGTCACGACGTAGCGCGGGGGCAGCAGGTTGAGGGCGTACGCCGCGACGTCGCAGCGGCAGCGGTCGCAGCTGCACACGTTGAATTTGTCTATGACGGCGTCGAGCTGGCGCAGAACCATCGTCTCCATCACGTTAATCGTGGAGACGAGGTTGGGATCCGAGCGCTCGGGCCGCGCAAACAGCCGCTCGCGCAGCGCGGCGAGCGCGTCGGGGGAGGGGGGGTCGACCTGCTCGGGCAGCATCATCGAAAAGGGGTTGTCCTCGAGGGCGGGCAGGATCTTTTGGAACAGCGCGTCCTTGTCAATGGCCTTTTTCGCAGCCATTTACAGCACCCCCCTGTCGATGAGCTCGCGCACGAGCGCGGCATAGTCCTTGACGGCGTTGTTGCGGCGGTCGACCTCGATGATGTCCATCTGAAGCGACGTCATGGCGGTCGTTATCAGGTTGCTGTGCCGTATCTTGGTCTTCAAAAACGGGATGCCGAGATGCTGCGCGACAAGCTCGGCCGCGCCCGCCGTGATCTGGCTGAGGTTCTCGCGGGGATAGTAGCGCAGCAGGAAAAAGCCGCCCAGCACGAGCCCCGGGTTAAAGGCCTGCTTGATGCGCAGAATCGTCTCGTGCACCTGCACGATGCCCTGCAAACTGTAGCCGTCGGTCAGCGCGGGGATGAGGACGACGTCGGACGCGACGACGACGTTAGAGGACAGCAGCCCGAGCTCGGGCGGCGAGTCGATGAGGATGTAGTCGTACAGCGGGAGCACGGGGCGCAGCGCGTCCTTCAGCATTCGCTCGGTGCCGGCGCCGGAAAATTCGCGCTCGACGTTGCCAAGAAGCGCGTCAGAGGGTATAATATCGGTAACGCGTGTTTTCTGCACGGCGCTCTGCGCCTTTACGGTGTGCTTCAACACGTCGTAAATGCTGCTTTTGTCGCGGGTGGTGGCGCCCATGCTGAACGTGAGATAGCCCTGCGGGTCAAAGTCGACGCACAGCACGCGGTAGCCCAGGTGCTTGAGGCAGACGGCTATCGCGTTTGTGGAGGTGGTTTTGCCGACGCCCCCCTTTTGATTGATGAGTGAAACGACCTTTGCCAATTTGCTCACACTCCCGAGAGGCTTTTGCTGAAAGCCTCAAACAATATAATTTCCTTCTTTATATAATATGATAATATAAAATGAAGGAAAATGGAAGTGGGTTTTGCGGCGGGCTTGCCGCACGGGGCGTAGCGCAGCGGCCTTTTTCGGCGGCGCGGCGGGAGCCCGCGGGCAAAAAACGGGGCGGTATGCGGCCGCGGGGCTCGAAGTTCACGGCAAAAAGGGTGCGCGCGGCAGACGGCGCAGCGGCAAAAACACGCCCGAATCGGCACAAAGAATATTTAAAAAATTTTTTGGCACTTGATTTAATTTATGATTTTGTGTAGCATAACTGTAGTAGAGACACAACATATTAGGTAGGTGACTGTGATGAACATCAACAGCGTAAAGGACTATTACAGATACAGGGTCACCGCCGAAGGTGTTAAAAAACCGACGGGGGAGACAAAGCTTACAAACAGCGGCGGCGCGAATGCAAACGCGAACGCAACGGCGGCGGATGCCGTCAGCATAAGCTCGCAGGGCAGCCTGCGCGCACAGCTCTTGTCCGAGACCCGCGAAAACGCGTCCGACTTCAACTCGACCCTCGGCGGCGACCGCCTGGCCGAGCTGCGTGAGCAATACGCAGGCGACGCGTGTCCGATAACGTCGATGAGCCTTGCGGAGTCGATACTCGTCAACGTGCTGGGGATCAAAGAATGAGAGGCTTAAGTCTTGAACAGCCCGAGCTGCGGGCGCTTATCGACGCGACCGAGGCGTGCATGAGCCATTGCAGGGACATGCTCGAGTACGAGGGCGAAAAGCGCAAGCTCCTCCTCAGCGGGGATTATTCAAAGATAAACTCGGTGCTCAGCGCCCAGCAGTCCGCCATCATGCAGCTTGACAACCTCGAGACGCTGCGTCTCAAGGCGCAGGCCGAGGCAGGGCTTGAGGGCCTGAGCGCACAGGAGATAGCGGACAGGGTCGACGACCCCGAGCAGAAAAAGGCTCTTGAGAGCCTTTTTCTCGAGTGGAGGGTTTTGCTCGACAGACTGAGGCAGGAGAACGACGCGGCGCTCGACATCGCGCGGGAGGATCTTAAGATGTTCGACCTCTTAGCGCACGGCGGCCCCGCCGAGGACTCGGGTGTCTACAGCAGGGCGGGCCGCCCCGAAGCCGGCTATCGCAATTCATTTGAGGAAAAAGTTTAGGGAGAAAAGCCATGGGACTTCGTCCGACATTTATGGGCTTTGAGACAGCCAAGGCCGCCATATTCACCAACCAAAAGGCAATCGACATCACGCTCAACAACCTGTCCAACATCGAGACCAACGGCTACACAAGGCAGCGCGTCGACCGCGCCTCGCTCGCGCCCGCGAGCTTTGCCAGCCGTGTCGCGAGCAGCAGGGTCGGCCTTATGGGCCAGGGCGTCGAGGCGCTCGGCGTCTCCCAAATGCGCGACGAGTTTCTCGACAGGCGCTTCCGCGAGGAGTACGGTAAGACGAGCTACCACTCTCAGGTCGCCGACATCCTCAGCGACATCCAAAGCGCCCTCGGCGACGGCGAGGACATCACCGACGAGTCGGGACTCTACGGCGCGATGAAGCAGATGTACGACAGCATCAACGATTTTGTGCAAAACTCCACCTCCGACTCGCAGGCGGGGCTTGTCTTTGCGAGCTTCCGCAACGTCGTCGAGGTTTTGCAGCAGCTCGACGCAAAGCTCACCAACGTCGCCGAGCAGCAGATCACCGACCTCGGTATAACCGTCGACCGCATCAACGAGATAGGTCAGCACCTGTCCGAGATAAACAAGATGATCCGCGAGGACGCGACGGTTCAGTGCGACCCCGACAACGAGTACTTCCGCCCCAACGAGCTGCTCGACGAGCGCAACCTGCTGCTCGACGAGCTCGCGGGCTACGGCGACATCAGCGTCAAGAGCAACGCAAACGGCACGATCGACGTGACCTTTGCGGGGCACGATTTCATCAAGGAGACCCCCGAGGGCACCGAGGTGACGGGCATCGGCCTCAACCGAAACGAGGACTATACCGTCAAGCTCTCGTGGCGCACCGACGGCAAGGACGTCGCCCCCTCGACGGGCGCCGTGCGCGGATACATCGACTACATCAACGGCCGCGGCAGCAACATCCAAAACTCGACCGAGTCGATCGAGCGCGGCATCTACTACTACCGCGACAAGATAAACACCTATGCGAACGAGTTTGCAAAGGTCGTCAACAACGCGATCCCCGTCTATGACCCCGACACGGGCGAACCCGCCGTCGACCCCATAACGGGCGAGACGCTGTACAGGACGCTGGTGGCCGCGAAGATGCCCGACGGCACCACAAACGGCAACATCCCCGTGACCGCGGGCAGCATCTCGATAAGCGACGAGTGGAACAACGCCGGCAACGGCTATTTCGTATACGACCGCGCCGAGTTTGTCGAGGACTATGCCCAGCAGATCGTCACCGCGCTGACCGAGGGCTCGTACACCTTCAAGTCGTTCGGCGGCGAGTTTGTCGGAACCTTTGTCGACTTTGAGGTCGACTTTTTGACGACCCTCGGCTCGGATATCGCTTTCCAGGAGGGCAGGCGCGATTCGACCGCCAAGGTCGCGGACGACTTCCTTGCGCGGCGAGACGAGATATCGGGCGTGAGCCGCGACGAGGAGACGGCGAACGCCATCCAGTATCAAAAATCCTACGAGGCCGCGGCCCGCATGATGACGGTGCTCGACGAGCTTTTGGACGTGATTGTTAACAAGATGGGCCGCGCGGGCCTGTGATGACCGCGTGACGCCGACCATTTGACGGGAGGGTGACAACATGAGGGTTTCGGACAGAACGATTGCGCGCAACTATCTCAGTTATCTTTTTCAGGCAAAGGAAAACTATGCGAAGACCAACGAGCGCGTAGCGTCGGGTCACCGCTTTGAAAAGGTGTCGGAGGACGTCTCGGCCGCGAACCGCGTGCTCAACATCCGCATGGAAAAATACAAGACCGAGAAGCAGCTCGACAACATCGCCTCGGTCAACGACAAGCTCTCGATGGTCGAGTCGACCATGCGCTCTATCCACGACATGAACGTCCGCGTGTACGAGCAGCTGGTCGTGCAGGCCAAAAACACCCCCACGGGCGACACCGGGCGCGCCGCCATCGCCGACGAGATAAAGGCGATGCGCGACGAGATCGTTCAGTTCACCAACACGATGTACAGCGGCAAGTACCTGTTCAGCGGCACCAACGCGAGCTATGCGCCCTTCGCGGTGAACAAGGACGGCAAGATGACCTACAACGGCGTCGATGTCGACAATATCCTTCAGCGCGCCGACAAGTCGCTCTACTATGTCGACAAGGACGGCAACGAGCAGGAGATCCCGCTCGACGACGACGTATATCTCGACATCGGTCTCGGCATAGTCATGCGCGGCCCGCAGGTCGACCCCGACTCGGCGTTCAAGATCTCCTATTCCGGCCTCGACGTCTTCGGCTTCGGCATGACGACCTCGACGAGCAGGGTGCCCTCCATCCAGGACAAGGACATCGCGCAGGTCGACCCCTATTTTGAAATCGACCTCGGCGACCTCGAGATAACCAACAACAACGCCGACGGCAAGCCGTTCAACGTCAACATCGGCGGCGTCTCGTTTGACAACGGCATCACGATCGACTCGGGCGACACAAAGAGCGCGGCGCAGCTTGCAAGCGCACTCGCAAAGGAAAACGCGACCTTCGAGTACAAGGGCGCGACCTATTCGGTGAGCGTCAACGGCAGCAAGCTCGCCTTTACCTACAGAAACACCGGGGCCGCCGCGAACGAGGGCGACAAGGTTGTCACCGCCGCCGTCGGCAGCCCGACGGGCGTCGTCGCGATCGACGCGGCCGATCTCACCGTCGCGGGCTCGCAGCTGCACAGCACGATAAGGGTCACCAACCCCGTCGTCGCGGTCAAGGCGGGCGAGGTCCCGCCCTACGACTCCGAGACCGACACCGAGATGTCCAACAACTTCTACAACGTCCTCACCGAGATCGAGAAGGCGATGCGCGCGAACGACATGGAGAGGCTCGACAAGCTCAACACCCATCTGCGCGAGCTCAACGACAAGTATTTCAGCAACGTGACCGAGCTCGGCTCCAAGACGAGCTATCTCGAGACGCTCGTCACCCGCGGCAACAAGACGGTCGACAACTATGACGAGCGCATCAAGAACCTGATGGGCACCAACTATGAGGAGGAGTCGACCAACCAGACGATGAACGACTACGTCCTCAAGGCGATTCTCCAGATGGGCGCCAACCTGCTGCCCGTGTCGCTGATGGATTTTCTCAACTGATTTGGTTTCGGGTGCACGGCTTTGCGGATTTAAACGTTGAATGTAACTAATCATTTTGGAAGTGATTTTTAGAAATGCAGCTGTTGAATATTACCTCGACCCCGATGAAATACGAGCTCAAGATCGAGCCCGGAAGACTTGAGATGAACAATCCCGACCTCATCCCCAAGTTTTCGGCGCAGACCGAACCGCTTGAGCTCAAGATAGAGTCCAACAACATCAAGGTCAAGCTCGACACCTATGAGTCGAGAAAATCGCTCGGCATTATGAGCGTGGGCGATTCCATCGAGGCCAACGCCAAGAACAGTGTAAAAGAGTTTCAGCGGTATGTGCGCAACGTCGTCGAGATCGGCGACGAGCTGGGCAACAAAGAGGAGGACAGGACGATAAGCGAGGTCGTTCAGCAGAAGATGTTTGAGCAGCCGCAGCTTTACACCATGTTTTTGCCGAGCGGCGGCGTCGAGATATCGTGGGAGCCCAACTCGGTCAACTTCAGCTTCACGCCGAGCGAGACCAACTACGAGTGGGAGGAGCCGAAGACCGAGCTCACCTACATCCCCGGCAGCATAAGGCTTGAGATTTTGGAGTTTGCGCGCGTCGAGATCGAGTACATGGGCGAGCCGATATACATACCCAAGAGCTCGGACCCCAACTACGAGCCGCCGCAGGAATAACCGCGAATAAAGGATTGCCCCCAAGATGAATTTGAAGATTAACACACGTGATTTCGGAGAGATCGAGGTGGACAGGGACAGCGTGGTCGAGATGTCGTCCCCCATCCTCGGCTTTGAGGAATACAGGACCTATGCCCTTTTGAGCGAGGACGAGAACGGCCTCGCGTGGCTTCAGTCCACCGAAGAGCCCTCGCTGTGCTTTGTGCTGTTCAGCACCGTGGTCTTTGAGGACTATGAGCCCGACTTTACCGACACCCCCGCGAGCGGGATTGATGAGGACGGCCGCAAGGTCTTTGTGATTGCGACGGTCCCGAAGGATGTAAAAAAGGCGACCGTTAACCTGAAGAGCCCGCTCGTGATCAACTGCAAGACGCACTGCGCTGCCCAGGTGGTGCTCGAGCAGGATTTTCCGGTTCGGTTTCCGCTGTATTCGGAGGCGGAGTGATGCTGGTAATCGGAAGAAAGCTGAATGAATCCCTTGTTCTCGAGCTCGGGGGCGACGAGATAATCGAGATAAAGGTGACCGAGATAGGCAACCAGGTGCGGCTGGGCATAGACGCGCCGAGCAGGATGCATATTTGGCGCAAGGAGCTGTACCTGACGCTGCTCGAAAACAAGCAGGCGCAGGAGGCGGCGGCCTCCGTTTCGGTGGAGGATCTGCACTCGCTTGCAAGGAACATAAAGATCCGCAAGGGCTGAGCGGGAGGACGCGGCGGAGCGTCGTCGATTCGGGCGACGATTCAAAACGGACAGAACATCAAAGAGGGCGCGGCGATCATCGCCGCGCCCTTTTATCTGTCCCGATATGCGGCGGCAGGCCGCGTTTATCGCACGCGAGCGTCCGGCGGCCGGGTTCCGCACGGGCCTCGTCCCGTCCCGCGACGCCCGGCCGCGTTCATCTCACCCGAGCGCCCGCCGCCGCACAGCGCAAAAAGGCGCAGGGGACTCGATGCAGAGCAGAAAAGAGGCCTGTTTTTGCGGTGAATGGCGCTCGCGCCCTGCACCTCGGATGTGCACACCGTGTGGGCGGGCGCCATCGGCGACCGTCACAACATGATACTCGGACACGAGGCGGGCGGTGAGGTCGTCGAGGTCGGCAGCCTGGTGAAGGACTTTAAGGTCGGCGACAAGGTTCTCGTGTCCGCCATCACGCCCGACTGGAATGCCCTCGCCTCGCAGGAGGGCTATTCGATGCATTCGGGCGGGATGCTCAGCGGCCGGAAGTTCTCCAACTTCAAGGACGGCGTATTCGGCGAGTATTTCCACGTCAACGACGCCGACGGAAACCTTGCGCACCTCCCCGAGGGCATGGATCTCGGCGCGGCGTGCATGATAAGCGACATGGTCCCCACCGGCTTCCACGGCGCCGAGCTCGCCGACATCCAATACGGCGACAATGTGGCCGTGATCGGCATCGGCCCCGTCGGGCTCATGGCTGTCGCCGCGGCCGCGATACGCGGCGCCGCCGACATCTACGCGGTCGGCTCCCGCAAAAGCTGCGCCGACCTCGCAAGAGAGTTCGGCGCGACCGACGTTGTCAACTATCGCGAGGGCGACATTGTCGAGCAGATCCTCGACAAAAACCACGGCCCCGTCGACAAGGTGATCGTCGCGGGCGGCAACAACGACACCTTTGACCAGGCGGTGCGCATGGTCAAGGCCGGGGGAAAGATCGCAAACGTCAACTACCTCGGCGACGGCGACTATGTCAGGATTCCCCGCGTCGAGTGGGGCTGCGGTATGGGCCACAAGCAGATCGTCGGCGGCCTCATGCCCGGCGGCAGGCTGCGCTCGGAAAAGCTTGCGCGCCTTGTCCTCTCCGCGAGGATCCACCCCGAAAAGCTCATTACGCACAGGTTCAACGGTCTTGAAAACGTCGAGCCCGCCCTTATGCTGATGAAGGACAAGCCCGCGGATCTGATAAAGCCGCTGGTCACGCTCTGATTTTCCGCCCTTCTGTGCGGGCGCGGGCGATATCCGCTCCTGCGCCGCAGAAAACGGCCGGGGCGAGACGCACGGCGGCCTGCGTCATTTTGAACGGCGTCACAACAAAAAAGGCCTGCCGCCCGTGCAATGCGGGCGGCAGGCCTTTTGACGCTCTTATGAAAAGCGGCGGACGGGCGGGTCATGTACGCCCGGCGGAAACGCTTGTACGCGGGGCATTGCGCGGCGAAAGGACGGCGCGGACGCCCTTGAGCGAAAGCGTTTGACGGATGGAGCGGCAGGACCTGCGGACACAAAGCCCTGGGCGGACGGCGGCGCGCTTTTCGCATGGCTTTGAGCCGGCCTGCCCCCTGCCGAAGCGCGAGCTGAGGGTGCGGCCCTGCTTATCAGAGCTTCGCGCTCTTTTCCTCAAGGGCGTTCGGGATGTCGAGCATCTCGAAGCTGCTGCTCTCGTCCCGAACGGTCGGGGAGCCCTGCGAGAGGGACAGGCCGGCGCTCGACACCTCGAGCGGGCTTCTCCGCTCGGACAGTGTCGCGGGGTCGAGCGGGTAGCGGTCATAGACATAGCGGCCGACCTCGTCGACGCTGCCCGACGTGACCGACGAGATCGCGCAGCTGTACGACGCCCGCGGGCCGAACAGAAACTCGTCCTCGATCTCGAGCGCCGCCGAAAACGCGGGCGCGGGGGGCAGCAGACGGATCGTCACGTCGCGGCTGCGCCCGAGCGGCTCGAACATGCCGTAGAGCAGGGTGAGTCTCTCGTGGTTGATTGCGGTCACGGTGACGTGCTCGACGCGTAGGCCCGGCTCGACGGGCGCGTGTTTAAAGAGGTGAAACCCCTTTTTGGGCGGCGGGTCGCTTGTCAGGGTGAGCTCGGCGGGCAGGTCGAGATCGGTGCAGTAGACGAACTGCGCGCCGTAGCACAGCCTGTCCTTCACCGACACGATGCGCATGAGCTTGCGGGACGAGAGGTAGACGCCGCCGTCGAAGATGTGCACCGCGCCGCCGCGGTAGAGGCGCTCGATCGTCATAGCCGTCCCGAGGGGAAAGATGGGCACAAAGTCGCTGACAAACTCGACCTCGCGGCTCTCGGCGTTGAAGCATGCCCGCCCCGAGGCGAGCTCCTCGCCCGACTCGTCCCGCAGCAGGGCGGGAAACCATTCAAGCGTATATTGAAGCATTGTGAATTTCCCCCCTCGCCGATGGTTTCAAAATTGGGCGAAACATGGTAAAATGGGTTCAACCGGGGCGCTTCGGGCGCGGGCTCCGCTCCCGCGTGCCTCAAAAGCCGACACGGCCCGTCCGGCCGCCGTTTGCGCGGCAAAAAGGCGAATAGAATATCGCAACTATTATATCAAAGAGGAGTGCAACAGTCAAAGCATGGATAACAGGGACAGGGCAAACCGCGTCGCCGCGCTGCTCGAGGAGGAAAAAGAGACCTTTTTGCAGGTTTGCGAGCTCACCGACTTGATGGTGTGCGCCGAGGCCGACGAGATAGCCGAGCTGTCCGAGCGCCGGGGCGAAGCGCTGCAGCGGGCTGCCGAGATAAGAAAAAGCGCGCTTGCGGCGTGCGGGGATGACCCCGGGCTCGTTGACGCGCTCAACCTTCGCGGTGACGCGAGGGGCGACGGCGAGTGCGCCCGCAGGGTGCGGGACCTGTCGCTCGGCGTGCACGCGCTGTGGAACCGCGCGATGCTCAACAACGCGGCTGTTGCCGAGCGCATCGACTTTTTAAAGCGGGACGTCACCGAGCGAATCGAAACCCTCAATCGCGGCTCGGCGCGGTTTGCGGGCAGGTACTCAGACAGCGTCAGGACGGGCCTCGGCGAGGCCGCGAGGGGCGCGGACAAGGGGAGGTTTATATAGGATTAACGCCGCCAAGGCGGATATAGGACGGCAGGCGAAAAAACGGCTGAGATTTTCGCCTTGGATTGTCAATCCCCCCGCCACGGCTTCGCTGTGCCGCCCCCTTTACACACGCCTCACATACACCCGTGAGGTGTACCGCATGTCCGTACCTTTAACATGCGGCCACCCTGCGGGAATATGCAGGGCGTGTCGGGTGTCCGTTCCGCTGCCGTTCGACCAACTCGCGGGAATATGCGAGCCGTGTCGGCGCAGTCGACTGAGGATTGTTTGTGTAAAGCATCGTCGTTTGAATATGCTTTCTGCTGCGCCTGCGGCCGACTTCCCGCAAGCCCTCCGCTGCGGTTTTATGCATCTCAACCTCGTTTACGGGCGTCCGACTTTCGGCCCCTCTGCCGCCCCCCGCGGATGTTTGTCGGCAAGGGGTGTGCAAAAATTATCAGCGGACGCTTTCATTTTGAAAAAAGCGTGCGATAACTGTCTGTAGAGGAACAGGCAGCAGGTGTGCCCGCGGGCTTGAGCGCGACGGCACCCTGCCGCACATAAGCTTTCGGTTTTCGGCACACACGAACGACAGCCGCATTTTCGCCGCCCGGCGCGGCGGCCGGCGGGGCGATGAACCCTCGGGCGGCGGATTGGAGAAATGCTATGGATATAAGCTCTTCAAACTATTTCAGCGTCAGCGCGAGCACAAACAAGGGCATGTCGGGCCTCATCTCGGGCATGGACACCGAGAGTATGGTCGAGCAGATGCTCTCGGGCACCCAGGGCAAGCTGGACGCGCAGCAGCAGCTGTACACCCAAACCGAGTGGAAGCAGGAGATATACCGCGACGTCATCGACACCATCAAGGGCTTTAGGGACAAATACTTTGACACGAGCTTTGATTCGTCGCTTTCAACCAACTTTGCCAAAAGCACGCTTTTTGACACCATGACCTCAAGTGTTGCGAGCGGCAGCGCGGTCAAGATAATCAGCACGGGCGACGCGCAGCCCGGCGAGACGAGCATCGTCGTCAAAAACCTCGCGACGGCGGCAAAGCTGACGGGGACCGAGAAGCTCAGCGGCGAGACGGTGCTAAAGGGCAGCACGCTCAACCCCTCGTCGCTGAACACCGACTTTTCAAAGGTCGTCACCATGCGCATAAGCAACTCGGTGGTGCAGGTCAACCTCAACGGTGTCAGCACCGAGGACGAGATGGCGGACGCGTTCAACGACGCCTTCCGCCGCAACGGACTGACGGGCGCGTCGGCAAAGATGTTTGACGGCGAGCTGCGCTTTGTGTTCGAGTACGGCTCCCCCACGGCCGAGGTGCTCACAAACCAGTCGACGGCGCTCGGTCTTCAGATGACGGGCCTTTCGACCCTCAACGAGTCGTCGGTGACCGACGAGGACGGCGCGGCCACGGGTGTGATGTACCGCGGCGGTCTCGCCGACATCGACGCGGGCGTGAGCTTTGATGTCACCCTCGACGGCGTGACCAAGACGATAAGCGTCACCGACTTTTCAAAGGACGGCAAGGTCAGCACGCAGTCGGTCGCCGACGCGCTCAACCGCGAGATGCAGTCGGCGTTCGGCGGGTACGTCAAGGCCGAGCTCGTCGACGGCGCGATCAAGATGTCGCTTGACATCGCCGACCCCGACGGGCACGAGCTCAAGATAACCGGGTCGGACGCGTCAAAGTACGGCCTCACCCCCGGTGACTCGACCCTCATCTCGCTCGGCAGCAAGCTCAAGGATCTGGGCCTCACGGGCGACCGCTATTCCTTCACGATAAACGGCGTCGACTTCAAGTTCAGCGGCAACGACGCCCTCAGCAGCGTCATTAACGCCGTCAACGCCAGCAAGGCGGGCGTCAAGCTCAGCTATTCGTCGCTGTCCGACAGGTTCAGCCTCTCGGCGACCGAGACGGGCGAGAAGTACGGCATCGAGGTCGTGCAAAACGAGGGCAACCTGCTCGGCCGGCTGTTCGGCGAGGCGACGATAGGCGCCGCGTCAAAGGTCGTGAGCGGGCAGCTCACGGTCGACACGATCAGGGGCCGAGCACTCGCGAGCGACTATGCCACCGAGGAGGCGTCGTTCACGATCACCGTCAACGGCGAGACCAAGACGCTCTCGTTCGGCAAGCAGACGGGCCACACCTATACCTCAAGCGAGATCATAAGCAACCTCAACAAATGGCTCGCCAACACCTACGGCACCGATTCGACCGGGACGGCGAACATCCGCTTTGAAAACGGCTCGCTCAGGACGGCGGACGGCTACGTCGTCTCGTTCGAGGCGGCATCGGTCGACTCGGAGAACGGCGCGGCGCTGGCAGCGGCGATGAAGTCGGACATCGCGTTCGCGCTCGGGCTCAACACCTCGGCAAAATCCAACGCCGCGGGCGCGGGTACGGCGATATCGGATATCCTTCAGCTGAAGGACATCGCGGACAAGGTCCTGCGGGAGGACGGCACCCCCGCCGCGACCCTCTCCGAGATAGCGTCGATAGACGGCATAAAGGTCACCTACGGCGGCGACGGCCGACTTGTGCTGGCGGACGAAGCGGGCACGGGCGAAATCGACCTAACCGACAGCGAGCTCGCAAAGATCTTCGGCGCGGATAAGATAAGCACGGGCGACGGCGCCGCGGCGGAGGATGCAGTGACGGCGGGCTCGGACGCGCGGGTCGTGATAAACGGCGTCGAGACGACGAGAAGCAGTAACTCGTTCTCGGTCGACGGGCTGATGCTCGAGCTCACAAGGGTGAGCTCGAAGACGGACGGCGAGTACGAGCCGACAATTGTCGAGACGACCCGCGACACCGAGAAGATCGTCGACGCGTTCAAGAGCTTTATCGAGGACTACAACGCGATGGTCGCGAAGCTGCGCGAGCTTGTGGACGCCGACCCGACCTATAAGGAATACGCCCCGCTCACCGCCGAGCAGAAGAAGGAGATGAGCGAGCGGGAGATCGAGCTGTGGGAGGAGAAGGCCAAGGAGGGCCTCATCCGCAGGGACTCCGCCATCGAGAGCATGCTGTCCGCGCTCAGGGGCTCGCTCTACACAAGGCCGGCGGGCTCTGCCTATGCGCTGTATGACATCGGCATCGAGACGACGTCCTATTTTGCGAGCAACGGCGAAAAGGGCCTGCTGACCTTTGACGAGACGGCGTTCCGCAACGCGCTCGCCGCGGACCCCGATTCGATAAAGAAGCTGTGGACCGACCCCGAAAACGGCCTCGCCGTCAAGTTCATGGACGCGCTCGACTCGGCGGTGCGCACAACGGGCGGCACCAAGGGCACCCTCATCGAGCTCGCGGGCATCAAGGGGAGCTCGACCGAAAAGTCCAACACACTGTACAACCAGCTCGTGCAGATCAAGGAGCGGATAAACGACCTCAAGGACAAATATGAGAGGGAGAGGCAGCGGTATTGGAACCTGTTCAACTCGATGGAGACGACGATGAGCAACTACAACACCCAAAGCAACATGCTCGCCTCCTACTTCTCGGCGTAAAAAAACATTAAAAACCTTCGCCGCCTTCGGCCGACGCCGGGGGCGGCTGTCGGGCGTCGGGGGTCAGCTTTCGGCGGCCGCGGGGGCGCTTTGCGCGACGGCGGGCTTCTCGGGCCGGGAATCTTAAATAAGCGGGGGACGCACCGCGCCGGGAGCCGGTTTTGAACATTTTTTCGCGAAAACGGGCCGGAATGTCAAAACTTTCTCAAAAATTTTTATTCCTTGTAGATTATTACCCCTACCATTTAAAAAAAAACTGTGCTACAATGTAAGCGTATGAATGCGTTTGCCCGGTGAAGCCGTGCTTTTTTGACGCCGACCCATGGGATTGACGGGGTCTGTGTCGACCTTTTTGCGGTTTGCGGGTGTTTTGTCCGTCCTTTCTTCGACGCGAGCGGCGCGAATGCCGGGGCAAAAATGTACTTGTGCGCGGCGTCGCTGTGTGTTACAGTATAAAAAAGGAGTGCGGTCATGCAGAATCCCTATGCGGCGTATAAGCAGCAGTCGGTAAAGACGATGACGACCGGCGACATGCTGAGAATGCTGTACGACGAAATGCTCAAACGGATAGGTCTTGCCATCGAGGCCATCAAGCAGAAGGATATCTCCGCGACCAACCAAAACCTCAAAAAGGCGCAGGAGATCACCAACCACCTCATCTCGTCGCTCGACATGAAGTACGAGATATCCGAAAACCTGCGCTCGCTGTACGACTTTTTCAACAGGACGCTTATCAAAGCGAACGTCGAAAAAAACGCCGACGGGCTCGAGGATTTGATCCCGCTGATCACCCAGCTGCGCGACGCGTATGTACAGGCCGACAGGTCGGTGCGCACGCAGGCCGCTTCCTCGCCTGCGGCTCCCGGCACAAATTTCGGAGGTAAGGTCGTATGATCGATTCGGGCTATATAAAAACCCTGCAGGCGGGCGCGCAGATGGCGTGGCTGCAGCAGGATCTTCACATGCAGAACATCTCCAACATCGAGACCCCGGGCTATAAGTCCAAGAGCCTTGTGTTTGATGAGGAGCTCAAGCAGCGGCTCTATACCACGGGCGACTACTCCCTCGAAAACCTCCCCGACGTGCTGACGGCCGAGGTTGTCACCGACAACAACTCGCTGCTGCCCGACGGCAACAACGTCGACATCGACAAGGAGGGCGTCGAGATGTACAAGGCGTACGTCCAGTACAGCCTGCTCATGCAGCAGATAAAGAGTGAGTTTTCCAAGCTGAACACCGTATTGGGAAGCAGCTTTAAGTAATAAAAAGACGGTTTGCAAAAAGGGGAGTGAAAATGGCCTTTTTAAGTTCGCTGGATATTGTCGGTTCCGCCCTGACTGCGGAGAGGTTCAGGGCCGACGTCACGCTTCAAAACCTTGCAAACGCCGAAACCGTTGCACCTGCGGGAGAGGATCCGTACCGCAGGCGTCAGGTGATCTTCCACGAGCAGTCGCTGAGCTTTTCGGATGAGCTCGCGGTGGCCTCGGGCGGCGTGCGGGTCACAAATGTCGTCGACAGCGACAGGGACTTCAAGCCTGTCTACGACCCCTCCCACCCGTATGCCGACGAGGATGGGTACATCTACTACCCCAACGTCGACAACACCGAAGAGATGATCGACCTGATGGCTGCGTCAAATGCCTACGACGCAAACCTGACGTCGCTGGAGATTTTGAAGGCGATGATCTCTAAAACGCTCGAGGTAGGCAACTGATCATTTCGGTACTAATTTTTAGTTTCAATAAAAATACAGAGGTACATAGGTATGAAGAATCTGAAGGTACGAAACAAATTGTTGGTGTCGTTCGGCATCGTTGTCGTGATGCTGATTGCGACGGTTTTGGTCGGCGTTCTGCAGGTGAGCTCGGTCGGAAACGAAGTCGACATCTTTGCCAACCAGGTCTATGTTGTCAGAGGCGCGCTGAACAATATCCGCGTTGAGTTGTTCAAGCTGCAGACGGAGGGGTATTCGCAGATCGTGCTCAACGACTATTCCAACGCGAAGTTTGAAGCGATTTTTGCGTGCATCGACACGATCAAAGAGCAGGCCGAGATCGTCAAGAGCGTCGGCGGGGCCGACAGCCCCGAGGTGCAGGCGTTTATCTCGGACGCGGAGACGATCGAGGACGCGGTGAACCGCATCCGCAACGGTGCGGATTCGATGCAGACCCTTCCGTCGATCACTCCGGCACTGGACGAGATGGAATCGATCGCCGACGCCATGATTGAAGAGGTCAGAATACAGGCGACCCGGATCATCGAGAACATCTCGAGCCAGGTCACGCTCACGATCATCATCACGGTGGCGGTCGGCATTGCGGCGCTGTTGATTGCTGTCTTTGTCGCGTTGTTGCTGACCAAGCAGATCACGGTGCCTCTGCGTCAGATGCAGGAGGCGACCGCCTCCATTCAGCAGGGCAACCTGCGCATCAATGTCGATTATGTCTCGAAGGATGAGTTCGGCACCGTCGCGGATTCGATGCGCGACATGGCGACGACCCTCGAGTCGTATGTCTCCGAGATCTCGAGGGGCATGGGCGCTCTTGCCGACGGCGACCTCACCGTCAAGCTCAACGCCGACTTCAGGGGCGAGTTCATCGAGATGGCTCAGAACATCGGCTCCGCCATCGAGGCGTTTGACAAGGTGCTGTCTCAGATAGCCACCGCCGCGAACCAGGTCTCCTCCGGCTCCGACCAGGTGTCCTCGGGCTCGCAGGCCCTTGCACAGGGCGCGACCGAGCAGGCCAGCTCCGTCGAGGAGCTCGCCGCCACCATCAACGAGATTTCTACCCAGATTTCCGAGAACGCCGACAACGCCAAGATAGCCAGCGAGAAGGTTTCGGGCGTCGGCGAGGAGATGGCCACCAGCAACCAGAAGATGCAGGAGATGCTCTCCGCCATGGATGAGATCTCCGAGTGCTCGAGCGAGATAGGCAAGATTATCAAGACGATCGAGGATATCGCGTTCCAGACCAATATTCTTGCGCTTAACGCCGCCGTCGAGGCCGCGCGTGCGGGCGCAGCGGGCAAGGGCTTCGGCGTCGTCGCGGACGAGGTCAGGAACCTCGCCAGCAAGTCGGCGGAGGCGTCCTCCAACACCTCCGCCCTCATCGAGAACACCCTTAAGGCCGTCAAGAACGGCACCAACATTGCCGCCGACACCGCTCAGTCGCTCACCGTCGCCGTCGAGGGTGCGCAGGAGGTTGTCGAGGCTGTTGACAAGATTTCGCGCGCTTCCGCCAACCAGGCGAACGCCGCCGCGCAGATCACGGTCGGCATCGACCAGATCTCCTCGGTTGTTCAGACCAACTCCGCAACCGCCGAGCAGAGCGCCGCGGCCAGCGAGGAGCTGTCCGGCCAGGCCCAGATGCTCAAGGATCTCGTCAGTGAGTTCAAGCTCAAGGAGAGCGCGGGCTCTTCCCATCAGGGCGGCTACGATGACATAGGCTCGGGCGATTTCAACGATTTCGCGATGACGGGTTCGGGCAAGTATTAACAGCTTCGCCGAAACAGATTGAAAGCAGACAGCGAGCGCCGCTTTAACGCGGCGCTCGCAACCAAATATCTGACAAAATCCGTCGGCCTGTCCGCAGAAAAAGCCCGCCCGTTGGGCGATAAAGGACACAAGCCGCAACGCGCGCACCGAGGTCGGACGGATAACCCGCGGGCGACCGGCCGTTTTCCCTTTATTTAAGAGGGCGCCGCGACTGACCTGCGGACGGCGGAGCGGTGGTTCCGCCGGTTTGGGGCTCGGCGGAGGGCACGGGTTGACGCAGAAGCCCTTTATTGAAAAGGAATAGGAGCTGCTTATGAGCGAAGCTATTGTTAAAGACAATGTGATGGACAGTGTCACCGATCAGATTATGGTTTTTACTGTCGGTGAAAAGCTGTTTGCGGTCAACCTTGACGAGGTGCTCGAGATAATGAGATCCACCGAGGTGACTCCGCTTCAAAAATCGCATCCGATTGTCGAGGGCGTTTTTAAGCTGCGCGACCAGGTCGTGACGATAATCGACACCGCGATGTATTTTGACCTCATGCGGATGGACCTTGAGCGGGACGTCTTTATCTGCACAATGTATGACGAGCGCAGCTTTGCTTTTCATGTTGACTCGGTCGAGGGCATGGAGAGGGTGGACCGCGAGGCCATCAAAGAGCCCGACCAGGTCATATACGGCGGCGAGGGCGTTGTCACCGGCATTGTCGAGCTTGACGGAAGGCTGATAACGATCATCAACTTCCGAAAGATTCTTGAGAGTTTGGGCGCGTAACCTTAAGCGTCGTTTAAAAGAGGAGGGCTGCGGCCCTTCTTTTTTTGTGACTTGTTCGGCGGCCCACGTGTCACACGTCTTGCAGCAAACGAAAGGCGTACATATCGTGCCGTGGGACGGCGGGCGTAAACCCGATGTTTTTGGGGGCAGGGAATGTGACGGTAAGCAGGGATGCAGGTGCATTCAGGGAGGAAGAAAGGAACTTGCCTTAGGGGTGAAGCTGCGTAAACCACGATCGGATATTCTGTTTGTTAAAACAAATTCGGAGTTTTGCTGTGAGCAAAGAAGCCCCCCTTGTGTAAGGGGGCCGAACGCAATCGGAACGGCGTTCGGCAGACCCTGCGGGAGTATGCAGGGCGTGTGCAAAGGGGGGAGGGCCGCGGAGCGGCAGGGGGATTGTGAGCCGGTGGCTAAAGTCGCAACACAAGGCATGTTTAGGCGACGAGGCCTTGTTTGGTCAATCCCTCAGTCGGCTAAAGCCGACAGCTCCCTTTACACACGGCTCACATAATCTCGTGAGTTGTACCGAAC
>CAYSRC010000035.1:0-25915 GCA_964433495.1 uncultured Oscillospiraceae bacterium | reverse complement strand
CTTTTTTTGTTGGCACAAGATCGCGTGTTGAGCTTTGTTTGTCAGATTTGTCAAAGAGCCTTTTGCTGCGGCTTAAGCTCGCACGTCTGTGTTCCCTTCGCCGCGGGTTCACCTCGTTTGCGGCCCAGCGCGTTGTCAAGAGTACGGGAATATGTTAAGTTTGGGACGGGCATCGCGAGAGCGGGGCCCTGTTTTTTTGTTGGGCTGTTTTGGCATCCGCCCGGCCGACTCTGTTTTTTATATCGGGCAGGCGCTGAGGGGTGGATATATTTTTCTTAAATGAAGAACACAGCAGGGCTTTGCGAGAGCGGGCCCTGTTTTTGCGCATTACAAACGCTTACCGGCTTCATCTGCCGCGGTTTTCTCGGAACCCTTTCTTAACATTATATTCGCACGCTTTATGTGCGGAGTACTCGCCATGGCACTAGGTACACGCTGCGGGAATATACAGGGGGAGTATAAAGAGAGAGGCGGCGGTCGGGCTTGTCGGCTCAATCGGAACGATAACCCGAAAGGCGCATGAAATTGCGTCGAATGTCAAATGTCCGTTCCGCTGACATTTGACCAATTCATGGGAATATGTGAGCCGTGTCAGTGTTACCTGGCTGAGGAATTGATTGTGCAGAACTTTGTCGTCTAAAATGTGCTTTATGTTGCGATTTTAGCTCGCTCCGTCAATCCCCCCGCCGCTCCGCGGCCCTCCCCCCTTTGCACAAGGGGGGCTTGAGGGGCTCGCAGTAGACCCGTTAGACAATCCGCGCGGTTAGGGGGCTTGGGCTTGCGGCAGCTTCGCGACACTCCCTTTACACACGCTTCACATACTGCCGTGAGGTGTGGTCGAGCGTAAAAGGAACAACGCTCGACATTCGGCGCGGGAATATGCGCCTTCCGCGCGTCGCTATGGCTACGGCGTTCGTGGAATTTACACGCTCTCGCGAACTCTGCCGAATATTTGTATCTCTGTTATTCGCTAACTTTGCCGCACTGTGCGATCCCGGGGGACTTTGTTGTGCGGAGATTATTGATATATATGCAAAACGGCGGGGTGTGTCGGGCCTCATAAAAGCTTCCGCCTTGCGCGAATGCGGTTCGTGTCGTTGGGAGACGGGGCGCGGAGCTTTGCGTATGGGAGGCCTTATTTGCGAAAACTTTAAATACATGATTGACTGCTGTTACGGTTAGTGATATATTATATTACAGTAAACGTACTATAAAGGGACTTATGAGGGACAACATACGCGGCGGGGCGCTGACTGAGGTCACATTTTACATCCTGCTCTCGCTGTATACGCCGCGGCACGGATATGCCGTAATGCAGTTTATCGAGAAAAAGACACACGGCAGGCTGACGCTCGGGGCGGGAACGCTGTACGGCGCGCTCAATACGCTGCTTCAAAAAGGACTTATCCAAAAACTCGGCGACGGCTCGGGCAGAAAAAAGGAATATGTCATAACCGAGCACGGAAAGGCAGCTGCACGCGCCGAGCTTGAGCGGTTGAATGAACTTGCGAGGACGGCGGGCGAAATAATTGGCAATTCGGATTGAGAAACAGTGTTTTTGATGAAGCGACAGCAGTGTTTTGTTGCAATCGGGCTTGCGGGTCAGCGGCGCGCATAGCACTTGAGCGGCCAATGGCCGCGTTGTGGCAAAGGCCGGGATTGACGGCGGGAGGTTGAAAAGGTGAGCAAAAGGTGCTTTCGGTTTTTCGGCGGGCTTTTGACGGCGCAGGCCCGGTGGCTGAACAGGATGGCCGCAAGGGGCTATCGGCTTGAAAAGACGACAAGGGCCGTGTATGAGTTCACCGAGTGCGAACCCGATAGATACCGCTACGCGGTCGAGTTTGTCGCCGATAGATCAAAATCGGACGCGGACGATTATGCCGATTTTTTGCGCGGGTGCGGGTACCGCGTGTTCTTTAAAAACATAAACCTCGATTATTCGTTCGGTAAAGTGAAGCTGCGCCCGTGGGCCCAAAAGGGCGGCAGACTCGCAACCGACCGAGGTACCCTTCACCGAGAGCTGCTGATCGTCGAAAAGATAAACGACGGCAGACCGTTCGAGCTGCACACGACCTTGGAGGACAAAAAGAGATATTGCAGGGTGAGGGCAACGCCGTGGATGTACCTTTTTGCCGTCTCGGCGGCGCTTGCCGCCGCGATGAAAAGCGCTGTGTGGGCGGTGTTCGGCGCGCTGTCCCTTGCGGTGCTCGTCGTGTTTTCGGTCGAGTTTTTGAAAATGAAGCAGGAGAGTGAATTCCGCGAGTGAAGAGCGCCGCAGCGGAATTTGGGGTGCAGATCGGCCCGCCCGTTCATTTTCGGCGAAAGGGGGGCAAAGTGTGTTTTTTGGGGGCTGACATGCACCTTTCGGCGGGTTTGGTTATCCGTCCCGCGCCTTGTTCGTCACGCGAAATTACCCATTCAAAGATATTGCTTTGCGGCCCTTTTGCGCCCAAAAACATGCTGTCCGAGCATATGACGCACGATGCGGCCGAAATGATGCGAAAGGAGATGTCGGGATGGAGATAAGGTATGTCACCGAGGGGGACGACCTCCTCGAGATAAGCGGGATATACGAGCGCAGCTGGAAATACGCATACAAGGACATTCTCCCGCAGGATTATCTTGACAGCATCCCGGAGGGAAAGTGGGTGAGCGGCATCGGAAAGCCCGGCATGAGCAATCTTGTTGCGACAGAAGCCGGGAAGATGATCGGCACCGCAAGCTTTTGTCGGTCGCGCCGGCCGGCGTACAGCGAATACGGGGAGATCGTCTCGATCTATCTTGCGCCCGATTACATCGGAAAGGGGTACGGCGGGCCGCTGCTCGGCAGATGTGTTGAGGAGCTGCATCGGCTCGGGTTCGGCAAGGTGCTCCTGTGGGTGCTGGAGGGCAACCGCCGCGCGCGGGGATTTTATCAAAAAAACGGCTTTGTGTGTTCCGGGGTATACAGGGACGACAACATAGGCGGCAGGGACGTGCGCGAGGTGCTCTATCTTTTTGAATAAGGCGGCCGACACGGCTTGAACACAAGAAACGGGAGGGAAAAAGATGCCGAACATACCTGTATTGAACCAATGGGACAACGCCGCGGCGAGGTACATGGCAGATCAGGAAAAATCGGAGTTCGCGGAGGGCAACAGGCGGATAGTTGAAGAGAGGTTTAAGCAGCTTCACGGGAAGAAGGTCTTGGACCTCGGCTGCGGCTACGGAGTTTATGCGGATTATTTTAAAAGCATCGGGGCGGAGGTGATCGGCGTTGACGGTTCTGAAAAAATGATTGAAATAGCCGGAGAGCGGTATCCTGCCGTTGATTTTTCTGTTATGGATATCACCGCGCCGCTTGCATTTGAAGACGATCGGTTTGATGTTGTTTTTTCAAATCAGGTTCTGATGGATGTCGAGAATATTGATTTTGTGTTTTCGGAATGCAGAAGGATACTTAAAATGGGGGGAATCCTGTATTACTCAATTGTTCATCCCGCATTTTACGGCGGCCGTTGGCTTAAAGATCCAAACGGCGGCGGGTATGCGAAAGCGATAGATAAATACATCAAGCCCTATCAATTCACAAATGGTTTTTGGGGCGAGACAGAGCATTTTCATCGGCCGTTGTCCCGTTATTTAAACGCGGCGGCAAGTAACGGGCTTATGCTGAAAGAAACATGGGAACCTGTTTCATACGACGGTATAGATAAAAACAGCGATCTGCCCTTGTTCTTTTTTGCCGAGTATCGAAAAACGGCGCTGTGAGCGCGGGCTGACCGGCCCCGGCTTATCGCCGCGTCGAGCAAGCGGCTGCGTCCTCTGCCGGCAGGCAGGGGGGCTTAGTTGAGGGGGACCGCATGAGGTATTTTATAAACGAAGCGGAGCGAAAGGCGTCCCGCAGCAGCTGCTATCTTGAATTTCAAAAAGGCCGTTATCACGGCGAGTGCTGGCTGCGGGACTCGATCAGCATCAGCGACGAAGAGTGGGACAGCCTCGGGCTGTCCGAGCTCGTCGCCGGCGTTATAGAGGATTTTGACCGCTGCGGGATAACCGTTGTCACAAAGGAGCAGTGGGGTGAGATCGTGAAGCGCAGCAAAGAGGACGGCCCGCAACAGCGGGAGGCCATCGCGGAGGCTGTCCCGTGGGCGGAGGCCTGCTTCAGAGAATACGACGTGTTCACGATCCTCGGGATATGACGCGATTTCGGGATCGCGAGAGAGGCTTCCGATAATTGACAAAGGGCGGTTTACTGTATGTATATTTTGTGATCCCGCACCCGCCGAAATCGCACCGGCGGACGAAAAAAAGGCGCTTGCCGGTCGGAATAGGAACGGGACGGCGACGGAAATTCGGTAAAACCAAATCATCCCCCGCGTTCGGCAGAGGAAAACGCGAAAGAGCTTTACTGTTTGTATATTTTTATAGGCCTGAGCTCAGCAAAATCGCGGCAGCGGGCGGCGAAAAAGGGCATGTGCGCGCTAAGGCAGGGGCGTGTGACGGTATCGGGCAAAGAAGCGAATACATCATCCCGTTTTTGACAAGGATAAACGGGGTGATTTTTTTGACAAGAAAGAGATTGTTTATCGGTTTTTTTGTGATGATGCTCCTGTTCGGGTTTGTCGAGGCGCGGCTGTTCACCGTCGCGACCGACAGTGAGCTTGCAGACAGCGCCGCGCGGCAGGGCAGGCGGGAGATCGAAATCTATTGCGAGCGCCCCGACTTCTTCTATGACGACGGGCAGCGAATCACGGGGACGGAGCTGCGAGAGTACGCGGTGATTATCCCGACCGAGGCGGCGCTGCGCACAGCGTCGGCGTATGTCAGCGAGCAGGCCGAGGACGACGGCACAAAGCTGCCCTACATCGCGGCGCTGTCGGACAGCGCGGGCCTTGCGCCGTTCAGGACCGTCGGCGTGCGCGAGAGGTACACGGCCGACCACCCGGCCGTCCATCTTTTAGGCTATCTCGGATACGACGGCGAGGGGGTGTCGGGGCTTGAGCGCGCGTTCCAGGACTACCTTGACGGCGCAACCTCAAGGACGTCGATTGCGGTCGAGGTCGACGCGCTCGGAAGAAACGTCTACACCATGTCGACGCCGATTGTCGAGACGGGCGGGGAGGGCGAGGGGGTGACGCTGACCCTCTCGAGACAGGTGCAGCAGGCGTGCGAGTTTGTCGCGGACGAATTTCTCACCCGCGGCGCGATTGTGGTGCTCGAGTGTGAAACGGGCGAGATAAAGGGGATGGTGTCCCGGCCCGATTTCGACCCGACCGACGTCGCGGACAGCCTCGAGCGGGAGGGCTCGCCCCTTTTGAACAGGGCGCTCTGCGCGTACAATGTGGGCTCGGTCTACAAGCCGCTTGTCGCGGCGGCGGCGCTCGAGGCGGGGTTTTCTCCCTACTACTATTACGAGTGCGAGGGCTTTGTCGAGACCGACTCGGGCACCTACACCTGCAACAACGCCGCTGTGCACGGCCCGCTCTATCTCGAGGGGGCGCTGTGCGACTCGTGCAACGTGTACTTTATCTCGCTCGGGCGCAGCCTCGGCGCCGAGGGGCTGTACTCAATGGCGCGCTCGGCGGGGCTCGGGCGCGAGACGGTTCTTTGGGACGGCTTTTCGGGCGACGGCGGATATGTGCCGACGGTCGAGGAGCTGCAAAGCGAAAGCGAGCTTATCAACCACTGCTTCGGACAGGGCAAGCTGCTCGCCACCCCCCTTCAGGTTGCGGCGATGACCAACTGCTTTGCGACGGGTGGCTTGTACGTTGAGCCGAGCTTAATAAAAAGGGTGGGCGGCGACAAAATCGTGCCGCAGCCCCCCGTGCGGATCATGTCGCAGGACACGGCGCAGACGGTCGCGGGCTGTCTTGCCGAGGTGGTGCAAAGCGGGACGGGCAAAAACGCAAAGCCCTATCTCACCACGGCGGCGGGCAAGACGGGCACCGCGCAGACGGGCCGATCGGGCGAGGACGGCGCCGAGTGCATCATCGGCTGGTTTACCGGCTTTTTCCCGGCGGACGAGCCGCGGTACACGGTCGCGGTCATGACCGAGGACGACGGTTACGGCTACACGACGGCGGCGTCGGCTGCGGGCGCGCTTGCGGATCTCATCACCGCGCTGTGCGCGCAGGAAGGGTGATAAGGGACGGTGAAAGCGGCCGGCAAGGGGGAAGCAGAGGGCTGCGGACGGACGGGATAAAGCTGCAAAAAGAGGACTGTTCAGGCGATGGAGTCTCATGGGTACAATCCCTCAGTCGCACAAGTGCGACAGCTCCCTTTACACACCCCGCATACTCTCGCTGGGCGTAGTCGCGCGTAAGCGGAACGGACGCGCGACAGAATTCCCGAGAGTATGGGAACCCCCGAACGCCGTACCGATTGCGACGCGCATCTGCCGCGCGGAGTGCCGAGCTATCGTTCCTATTAAGCTCGGCCGTTCGGTAAGGGAGCCTCAAGGGCACGGACTCGATGGATGGGCGAGGCCTTAGCGCCCGGAACCCTTCCCCCGGTCAGCGTTAATAGGAACGAACGCCGACACACCCTGCGGGAGTGTGCAGGGCGTGGGGGGAAGGGGAACCGCCCCGCGGTGGATGAGGCGGCAGGCGGCGTTTTGTTCACATGGGGATGAAGTCAGATAAGGAAGCTTGGCTACCCCCTCATCAGTCAGCTATGCTGACACGGCTCGCATATTCCCGCGATTGGGCGGCAGAAAACGCCGGGTGGATACGAATTCGGCTGCAACTTGTGTTCGGCAAGGGGCGCTTTTAGGACAGAACGCTGCCGCAGGGTGAAGCTGTACAAAAACACCGCGCGGGTATTTAAGAGGTTAAAGCTTTGCTGCGACCCCCAAAGTCCTCTCCCATACTCCGCATAATCCCGCAGTGTTTCATCTCCCGCGGAATCCCTACGGGATGTTCTGCGGCACGCCGCCCAGGCGCATCTCAAAGTGGAGGTGCGGGCCCGTTGAGTTTCCGGTCGAGCCGACCGACGCGATGATCTGCCCTCTGACAACGCGCTCGCCCTCCCCCACAAACAGGCGCGCGCAGTGGGCGTAGAGGGTGGTTCTTCCGTTTCCGTGGTCGATGACGACCATGTTGCCGTACCCTGTGTCCGAGTGCTGCACGGAGCTGACCACCCCGTCCTGCGCGGCCATGACGGGGGTGCCCTCGGGCGCGGCGAGGTCGAGCCCGTCGTGCTGCTCCGTCCCGCCGCTCTCGAGGGGGTCGGCGCGTCTGCCGTAGCCCGAGGTGAGCGAGGTCTCGAGGGTGTAGCCGCACACGGGGCATCTTATATAGTCGGAGGAGCCGGAGCTGTCCGACGTGTTTTTGGAGCCCTTTGAACGGGAACCCGCCGCGAGCAGCAGTGCCGCGACTGTCGCCGCCGCGAGCACCGCCGCGGGTGTGAGGCGAATGAGCGGGCTTCGGCGATATCTGCTCATGGTTTGTCCCTCCCCGCGGTTGAAAAATAACATGGCGCACTCGCAAACATCAATATCAGTTTATTCCCGGGGGACGCGAAATGTTCCGGCAGGCCCGGGACATAAATTTCAAGTATTTGTTGAATAAAGTCGACAGAAATGATATAGTTAAATAAAAGATAATATCGGAAATATGCTTTTTTGGGGGATGACTATGCCACTTTCGGACTTTTTTGCGCATCTTGCGGCAAATCCGGCGCTTATCATCACGACGGTTTTGACGCTTGCCGTCATCACCGTCAACGGGTGTACCGATGCCCCCAACGCGATTGCCACCTGCGTGTCGACAAAGGCGCTCGGTGTCCGTCCCGCCATAGCGATGGCCGCGATCTTCAACTTTTTGGGCGTGTTCATCATGACGCGGCTGAACAGCAACGTCGCCATGACAATATACAACATGGTCGACTTCGGCGACGACCCCAACAGGGCCCTTGCGGCTTTGGCGGCCGCGCTCTCGTCCATCGTGATCTGGTCGACCGCGTGCTGGTATTTCGGCATCCCCACCAGCGAAAGCCATTCGCTGGTGGCGGGGCTTGCGGGCGCGGCCATCGCGCTGCAGGGAGGGGTCTCGGGGATCAACGGCGGCGAGATCGTCAAGGTCCTGTACGGCCTTGTCTTTTCGACGGTGCTCGGCTTTGCGATGGGCTTTGTTGTGGTCAAGATCGTCGCGTTTTTGTTCAGAAAGGCCGAGAGAAGGTCGGCCGAGCGGTTTTTCGGCGGCGCGCAGATTGCGAGCGGTGCGGCAATGGCGTTTATGCACGGGGCGCAGGACGGGCAGAAGTTTATGGGCGTGTTTTTGCTGGGCCTGTTTCTCTCGAGCGGAAGCGCGCAGGTGCAGACGCTGCAGATCCCGATCTGGCTGATGTTCGCCTGCTCGGCGTTTATGGCGCTCGGCACCTCGGTCGGCGGGTACCGCATCATCAAGTCGGTCGGCATGGACATGGTCAAGCTCTCGAAGTATCAGGGCTTTTCGGCCGACGTCGCGGGCGCGGCCTGTCTGCTGCTGTCCTCAATTTTGGGCGTGCCCGTCAGCACGACGCACACAAAAACCTCGGCCATCATGGGCGTGGGGGCCGCGCGCAGGATGCGCTCGGTCAACTGGTCGGTCGTGGGCGACATGGTTTGGACCTGGGTGCTCGCGTTCCCGGGGTGCGGGCTCATCGGCTATGCCATGGCAAAGCTGTTTTTGGCGCTGTTTTAACCGCCGCACGGCGCGGGGCCCTGTTCGGCGCGGGCGCGCCGCCGGAAAAACAAAACATATGAATTTATCGGGGGAAGGACAATGGCTCGAAACAACAAAAACGATTATTTTGAAAAGATGCTTGAGATGTGCGGGTTCACCTGCGAGGCGGCCGCAAAGCTCCGCGAGTTTATCCGCGACTTTGACGTCGAGACGGCCGAGGAGGCGATGGAGGAGATCCACGAGATTGAGCACCGCGGGGACGAAGCGCGCCACCGCGTGATGGAGAAGCTCGTGCGCGAGTTTATCACCCCGATCGAGCGCGAGGATATCTATGAGCTTATCCAGATCATCGACGACATAACAGACGCCATCGATGACGTGCCGATAAAGATGTACATGTACAATGTGCCTCGGGCTGTGCCTCGGGCGGACGAGTTCTGCGAGATCATCGTGCGCATCACCTCCGCGCTCAGGGAGGCGGTCGCAGAGCTGGCCAACTACAAGCGCTCACAAAAGCTCCATCCGCTCATCGTTGAGATAAACAACATCGAGTCGGAGGGCGACGCGCTGTATATACAGACAATCCGCGAGATATACACCGACGACAAGCTGGACGCCGTCGACAAGATGTCGTTCAAGGAGATATACGAGTGCTTTGAGATGTGTTGCGACCTCTGTGAGCACGCGGCGGACGCCATCGAGAACGCCGTGATGAAGAACAGCTGAGCTTTTTGCTCGGGTTTGCGGGACGCCCCTTTGACACGCGGCGGTTTGTCCGAAGCCGTGCAAAGGGGACGCCGGATGTGTGGCGAAAAACCGCCCCGGGTGAGCGGGGCGGAATTCAAGAACGGGGCGGCGGTTTGCCGTGCGGACGACGTCGGGTCCCCCCTTGCCCCGTGTTTTGTGCGGGGAGGGTTTGAGCCGCAGGGGATACCTTATAAAAGTGCGGCTGTCCGCGCGGTGCGCCGGCCCGGGGCGCGCGGTGTCCCGCCCCAAACGAGCGGCTCGGGTTTTGCCGCGTCTTGCCAGAGCGGTTTCTTTGTCGCCCGTTGGTTCTGCCGCGAGGCTTTCGGACGCTGCATGCTGTGCGGGAGAGCGGGGGCGCGGCGATAACGACAATTATATTTGATGCTTGCTGCGCAATGCGCCGCTGCATGGGAGGGAAAGAGATAAGATGGAGAGTGAAAACACTGCCGCACAGAGGATAAAGGAGTGCGCGGGCTATGCCGACCTTCTCGTCGCGTTTAAGGGACATAGGGTCGACAAATCGAGCGGGGCCGAGTACTATGTGCTGCTTGCATTTCTGTTCGGGATGCTGAGCGGCGTGTTTGTGACAGAGGATACCTCGGACGAGGACATGCATGCGTTTGAGGTGAGCTTTATAAGCGCGGCGGTGTCCAAGTTCGGCTGCGACACCGAGGAGGCACAGGGGATGTTTAAAGACATCCTGGACCAGTCGGTCGACCGCGAAAACACCCTCGTGTTTGACCTCGTCAACGCGGGGCTCGAGGGATATATGCAGCTGAGGGAGGGCAACACCAAAAACTTTTATGACATCCTGCGCTGTGTCTATGACGATGTGATCGACAAGGTCAAACTGTGACCGGCAAGGCGGTGGGAACCGATGCATAATGAGCTTTGTAAAAGCGGAAGGGCTCTTTTGTTTTAAGTATTTAAGTATTTGACGTATTGCAGGGAACAGAGGGCTTTGCCTAAAACAGAACATCCCCCGGCATCGCCGGGGGATGTTCTGTTTACGGGATTGAAGCGGGGGGCGCAAAGGGCCGCCGCACCTTATAACCGCTTTGCGGCGGCGCTCGAAGCCCGTTTGGGTCTGCCGTGCCGCCGACGCCCGCCCGCTCTCTTATCCGATTGTCAACGCCCTTGCGCTGTTGCCGTGGCCGACATCCTGTGTTTTTGCCACAAACATCTCGTGCGAAATATGCTGCTTCAAGATGTCATACACGCACTGTCCGCCGCGTTCTTTTTCCAATTGAGTGAACGTACCGAGAAGAATGCCCGATACCTTATTGAAAACTCCGAGCTGCTCCAAAGCCGCAAAGTATGTTGACAACTGCGGGATCCCGCCGCCTAAAGCCTCCAAAAAAAGAAGCTTTCCCTCCGTGTTCGGGAAATAGCCCGTTCCCGCAAGCTTTAAAAAACAGCGGATGTTTCCGCCGACAGTCGTATTATTGCGCTTAAGCTTTTCCGCCTCGCCCGTTCCTTGCAGGGTATTCCATCGCGGCGAAAACAGCTCCTTGTCCCCGCGGAGATATCGTTCGAATCTGTCCGCCTGAATGCCCGTCTCGTCCCACACTAAGCTCCTTATTTGAAAAAGGACAGAGGATTTCCCCGTTTTTGCATAGATCGCATTTAAAACAGTGGTGAGGTCGCTGTAACCGAAAAAGGGCTTGCCGCTTCGCCCTATCAGGTCATAATCTAAATACGGCAACAGCTCATTTGCGGTATCGCCGCCGGAAACATCAAAAACCGCGTCGATAGATTGATCTGCATAAAAACGGTTCAGGATGTCCGCTTTTCTCTTTCCCAGGCCGATTCCGTCCCGACCGTCTGCATACATGCAGGGGCTTTCCGCGACCGTCACCCCAAAGCGTTCCAGCATACTCTTTAGCTTCCGCATTTCACCCCGTTCATCATCCGGGAGAAGATTTGAACATGCACAAAGCGCAATTTTGCCGAACATCGCGAATTCTCCTTTTATATCCTTTAGTTAGCCGGACAGCGCCTGAGGACAAAGCGCTTTCCCAGCGCAAAGCGCCGCCGGGCGCGGGTGCTTTGAAGGGCTGACTGTCGCCTCACGGATTTTGCCCGAAAATGAGATTTCCCCGCTGCAGCGCGGGGAAATTTTTCTGAGAAAAGCCCGAAGCGAGCCCTGTAGCCGGACAGAAAAGCGCAGGCGAAAAGGGTGGGGGCAGCCGAACGGGCCGTGGGACGCCGCCGCAACGGCCGCGCCTGCCCTTTGACGCGGGCGCGGTGTCAAGGGGGTTAAACGGGCAGAAAAGACAGCGCGAAAGAGTTATTCGACGGTGACCGACTTCGCGAGGTTGCGCGGCTTGTCGACGTCGCAGCCGCGCAACACCGCCATGTAGTAGGCGAACAGCTGAAGCGGCACGATCGCCGCGAGCGGCGAGAGGAAGTCGTCCTCGACGGGCACGCGGACGATGTCGTCCGCGAGGTCGCGGGGCACCTCGATGTCCTCGAGGGTGACGAGCAACACGCGCGCGCCGCGCGACTTGACCTCCTTGATGTTGCTGAAGGTCTTTTCGGCGAGCCTGCGCTGGGTCGCGATGGCGACGACGCTGACGCCGTCCTCGATGAGCGAGATGGTGCCGTGCTTGAGCTCACCCGCGGCGTAGGCCTCGCTGTGGATGTAGGAGATCTCCTTGAGCTTGAGTGAACCCTCCTGCGAGAGCGCATAGTCGAGAAGACGCCCGATGAAGAACGCGTTGTCCGAATTCATGTATTTGCTGGCGATGTGCTTGACGCTGTCGGTGTCGTTCAGCATGGCCTTGACCGTTTCGGGCAGGTTGAGCAGACGGCGGGTCTGCTCAGCGGTCTCCTCGCGGCTGAGCGCCCCCTTGAGATAGGCGAGCCGTATCGCCAAAAGATAGAGAATCGCGAGCTGTACCGAGTAGGCCTTGGTGGACGCGACCGCGATCTCGGGCCCCGCCCAGGTGTAGAGCACCGCGTCGGCCTCGCGCGCGACGGTCGAGCCGACCACGTTCACGACGGCGATGATGGGGCAGCCCTGCTTTTTGGCAAGGCGCATCGCGTGTATCGTGTCGAGCGTCTCGCCCGACTGAGAGATGACGATGACCGGCTCCTCCTTTTTGAGGATAGGGTCGGCGTAGCGGAACTCGGACGCGATGTCGACGGTGACGGGGATACGGGCAAGCTGTTCTATCGCGTTTTTGCCGACAAGCCCCGCGTGCATGGCGGTGCCGCACGCGATGATTTGTATCGCGGGGGCGTTTTTCAGCACCTCGTCGCTTAGTCCCTCGGCCGAAAAGTCGGGGAGGCCGTCCTTGACGCGCGGGTTTATCGTGTTGAGGATGGCGGTCGGCTGCTCGTTTATCTCCTTGAGCATAAAGTGCGGGTACCCGCCCTTTTCGGCGGCCTCGATGTCCCAGGTGGCCGTCAGGACCTCGAGCTCGACCGGGTCGCCGTAGGGGTCGACCGCCTCGACGCCGTCGGGCGTTGCGCACACGATCTCGTCGTCGAGGATGGAGTATCGCTTGGTGTACTTGAGGATCGCGGGGATGTCGGAGGCGACGAAGTTCTCGCCCTCGCCGTAGCCGACGATGAGCGGGCAATCCTTGCGCACTGCGAACACCCTGTCGGGGAAATCCCTGAAGACGATGGCGAGGGAGTAGGACCCGCGCAGATGCGCCACCGTGTCGGCGATCGCCTTCACGGGCTCGCCGCCGCGGCAGTAGTTGTAGTCGATGAGCTTGACGGCCGCCTCGGTGTCGGTTTCGGACACGAAATCATAGCCCTTGGTTTTCAAAAAATCCTTTATCTCGACATAGTTCTCGATGATGCCGTTGTGGACGATCGAGACCCTCGAGCTCGAGTGGGGGTGCGAGTTTATGTCGCTGGGCTCGCCGTGGGTCGCCCAGCGGGTGTGCCCGATGCCGCACACGCCGTCGATGCGGGGCAGCCCCTGCAACTTGCGCTCGAGCTCGCTCAGGCGTCCCTTGCTTTTTACCGTCACAATCTCGCCGTTCTCGACGACCGCAATGCCCGCCGAGTCGTAGCCGCGGTATTCAAGCTTTGACAGGCCGTCGAGCAGGACGGGAAGACATCTTTGCTTGCCCGAATATCCTACAATTCCGCACATAAACAGTCTCCTTATTCTATCTGCGGCGGCGAAAAACGCCGCCGCGCAGTCGGTTTGCCGTGCTTCTAAAAGCGCCCCTGCGTTGTCGGCCTTGCCCGCAACAGGGATTATTCTAATATACCACGTTCCGGGCCCGTTTGCAACAAAGGCGGGGGTCAAGCGCCGAAGGAAGCGCGCGCCGCACGGCGCCCGCCCCGGCCCCGATCGGCGTTGAGAACGGGTTTGAGGAGACGGGAAAGAGACGCCGGAGATATTTTCCGCCTCAGAGCCGCGACAGCAGCCGCGGACGCAGCTTGACGGTATAAACCAGTGTTATCTTGGTCAGCAGGACGTCAAAAATCACAAAGGTGAGGTTGCCTGCCGCGGCGAACGCCGCGAACATGACGGCACTGAAATCCCTGAAGTCGTCGGCAATCTCACCCATCATAAAGACCTTTATCAGCAGCGCGTACATGAGGCCGACGGCGAGGTTGAACAGGGCGAGCTTGACCGCCGCCCGCGCCGCCCTCGACGGCAGTCTGTCGATGCGCGATTTTGCGATGGGGTACCAGCCGAGCAAAAAGACGAACATAAACGCCGCCTCCTTGTCGGGGCAAAGAATCACGCCGAGAACCGACACCGCCGCGTACATCGTCAGCGCGGCGCTCGTGCCGAGCTCGTCAAAAAAGATGAGCACACAGAGCGACGCGAGCGCGGGGGCGGAGTAGGTCGCGAACGGCAGCATCGACCCCAGCAGCAGCGAAACGAGCGCCGCGGCGCTCATGATGCCGCCGAGCGCGGCCCTGAAGCTTTTTTCTCTGCGGTTATTCAAAATGACAGCCATCCTCTGTATTTCGTATGCTTTCCCCGCCGAACGGGACGGGTAGAGGGCGCGCCCGCGTCATCGGCAGCTGCAGCACGCGTCGAGGCACATGCTCGAGCAGCAGTAGCACTGCAAAAAACTGCACATCTCCCCCATGCACCCGTCGTAGGACGACGCCCTGCCCGCGCCGTAGCTCGTGTTTGCCGCCCCGTGCGCCCTTGCGCCCGAGGCGTTGTTGAAGGCGGCGGCGTACTCGGGGTTGGAGGGCTCTGCCGAGGACGCCCTGCCGAAATAGTTGTACGCCTCGTCAAGCCAGCCCTTGCGCTGACACACGTTGCCCATGAGAAAGTTCCACTCGGCCCCGCGCATCGAGGGGGACATGGCGAGCAGGCGCTGTTCGGCCGAAAAGACGTCGCCGCGCGAGAGCATCAAGCGCACCTCGTTGAAGGCGGGGTGACGCCCGGGGTTCGCGTAGCCCGCGCCGCCGTACCCGCCGCCCTGCCCCGTGCCGGAGCCCGCCCCTGCATACTGCGGGGCCTCGCGGTAGGAATAGCCCGCATTGTTCTGCCCGCCGTTTGCGGGGCCCCCGGCGCTGTTGCCGCCTGCGCGGCGCTGCGCCATGACGGCGTCATATGCCTCGTCGAGCTCGCGCATGCGCTCGGCGGCAACCTCCGCCATCGGGTCGCCCGCAAAGTCGGACGAGGTGTATCGTTCGGCAAGCCGCCTGTATGCGTCGCGAATCTGTTCATCGTCCGCCGTGGGGCTGACGCCGAGCACGCTGTAGGGGTCGTTCATCCTTTTAAGTTCCTCTCTTTTGGGTTTAAATGGGTTTAAGGCCGTTTCGTCACAGGGACGCAGGGCCGATGATTAAGATGCGGAAGACGGTTGTTGAGCTCGTACAGGCAAAATGCTGCTGCGGCAATCTAAACAGAAGGGCGCCGGCACGATTGCTCCGAGCTGTCTTTTTGCACGAGACAACGGGTTTTGCGGCGAGGCTTTAACGCCTTACGTCCCGCGCGTTACGGCAACGACGCTCGGGACGCCTCGCGGGAAGATGTGAGGCGTGCGCAAAGGAGATATCACGGCGAAGGGATTGCCTGCGGCGGACGGCGGCTGCAATAGGGCCCCCGCAGGGACAGCGCTTGTTTTCGGCGCGGAACACGAAAACAACGCGTCCCCAAAAGCCCTGTCAACAGCCCTTCATAAAAAGACAAGATAAGTTTGCGCCGAAAGCGTGAAACGGGTGTGAACGCGGTTTGAAGAATCGTAAAACTTTCCGTCCGCTCAGGCCCTGCGCCGCGCCCGCCTTTTTTGCCCCTGCCTTGTGCCGAGCGCGGCGACGGCGCCGTCGAGGCCGCGGTAGATGACGGCGTCGAGCAGGCTGCCGAACCGCCGCTTGTCCGCAAGCCGCCAGCACAGCTCGGCCGAGGCCGCGGTGCCGCGGAGAATCTCCCGCATGTGCTCGCGTGCACCCTCGAGCGCGGCGTCGTCGCTTTCCGGCGAGAGATCAAACGCATATATCGCGGGGTTGTATCGTCCGCGCCGCAGGTCGTCCTCGAGGTCGTCCGCCGCGTCAGCGATGTACACAAACCGCCCGATGAGATATCCGAGGCGGGAAAAGATGCGCCTGTTGCGCTCGTCCGCAAGCGACGCCAGCATGAACGAGAGCCCCTCGGCGGTGGGGTCGGCGGCGCGGTCAAACGAGGGGCAGCGCTGTGCCTCAAGCTGTGCCTGAAGGCGCAGCTGCCCGCGCAGAAAGTCGTCAAAATCCCCCGACAGCGCGAGCGCCCGTTTGTAGGCTCGAGCGGTGGCAAGCCCCGCCGCGCGGGCGAGGGCAGAGCCCCCAAAGCGCTCGTCGTCGCGGTCGTCCGCAAGCTTGTGCCGGCAGGTTATAATCAGCGCCGCGGCGCACCGGGTTATCGCGGGATCGTATATCTCTCCCACCGTTTTAAACGGATAGGTGTTGCAGCGCGCGGGCAGCGGCTCGGTCTCGCCGTCCCGCTGGGACATGGCGAGCAGCGCCGCGAAGACAAAGTCGTAGTTCAAAAACATCTTCGCGCCGAAGCCGAAGCCCCGCAGCTCGCGGCACAGCGAGCAGTAGACGGCGCGATAGACCTCTTTATCCTGCGCATCGAGCGCCTCCTCGGGCGGGCGGATGTATCCGAACATGAAAAGAGTGCCCTCCGTTGCTTTAGGCTTAGGTGCGCGGCGCAGAGAAGCTCGTCTGCATATGCCGTCCGGCCCATCCGTCACGGTCGAGGGAAGGACGGGATGCCGCAATACATCTTTATTTTACTACATTCCGCCCGCAGGTTCAATGCAGAGCGCGACGATTTCTCCCGGCGCGCGATAAAACGGGTTTTGTGCGTGACGGGGTGCAAGAGGGATCGTGTGCAGTGCTTAAGCTGCGGCAGGACGTGCTTAAGCGATGAGGCCTTGCGCCGTCACGCCCTTTCTGCACCCGTGAGGCGTTCGCATGGCCAAGCTGTCGTTCCGATTAAGCCCGACCGCGCGGCGAGGAGCCTTTTAGGGCCGGGAAACACAGCTCAACAGTCTTCCCCCGGCAGCTGCCGCCGACGGTCCCCTTTACGGGGGGGGGCTTAAGGGCAGGACTGCCGCGGAGGAACCGTGAGTGCGGGCGCAGGGCAAAGAGAAAAATGCAGGGTAAAGAGAAAATGAAAGCGACCGCTCACGGCATGGTGTGGTGCACCGGCTCCTCGAGCATGTCGACGGTCGCAAAGACGCAGCCCTCGTCCTCGAGCCGCGTTATGATCTCGTCGACCGCCTCGGCGATCGTCGAGGCCCTTGCGCCGTCGTGCATGAGGATGACCGACACACGGTGCTCGAGCGCACCCCTCACCGCGCGGTCCGATATGTACGACGCCGATTTTTTGTCCCCCACCGCGTCGCTCGTGTCGACATTCCAGTCGCAGTAGCTTATGCCGCGCTCGCCGCAGTCGCGCACAAGCTCGCGCATGATGTTATAGCCCGCGTAGCGCGACGAGACGGTGTTGGAGCTGCCGCCGGCAAACCGCAGAAAGCGGCTGTGCTCGCCCGTCAGCTCAAATATAAGCGAGTCGAGCCTGTCGATGTCCGACCAAAACGCCTGCGCCGACGCGTAGTTGGCGAAGTCGTGGGTATAGGTGTGCAGCGCGATAAGGTGTCCCTCGTCGTGTGCGCGCGCAATCATCTCAAAGTCCTCCTCGCTCTGCCCCGTGACATAAAAAGTCGCCTTGACCCCGTGCTCTTTGAGGACGTCCAAAAGCTGCGAGGTGTACCGCGAGGGGCCGTCGTCGAAGGTGAGGCACACGACGTGCTCGGCCGCCGAGAGGTCGGGGCGCGGGTCCTCGGGCAGGGGCTCGGGCAGAATTTCGGGCCCGCGCTCTCCCGCGCGCACCGAGACGAGCCCGCACACCAGCAGCGCCGCCGCCAGCACCGCCGCGACGAGCCGAGGACGGAGCTTGATCGAAAAGAACAAAAGAATCATCTCCCTGCAATCGGTGTGCGTCCGGCGTCTCTTTCGTCGGGGATATTAAAAAACACCTCGCCGCACCTCGTCCCGACGCCCCCGATTTATTGATTTCGCGTTTAATATAATATATAATTGTTTCTGTAAAAAAGTATGTTAAAAGGAGTGCGAGGAATGACAAAAAGACCGCTGATCATCGACTGCGACCCCGGTGTCGACGACGCACAGTGCATCATGATGCTTGCCGCGTGCGGACAGTTTGACATCAGGGGGATAACCCCCGTGCACGGCAATGTCGCGCTCGAGCACACCGCGCGCAACGCGCTGTTTTTGCGCGGGCTGTACGGCATCGACTGCCCCGTGTGCGTCGGGGCTGAGGAGGCGATCGTAAAGCGTATGCCGCGCGCCGAGTACGCCCACGGCGCGGGCGGCCTCGGGGGATATGAATACACCCTTGAGCGGGAGGAGTATGACGACCGCACCGCGTGGGAGCTCATTTGGGAGGAGGCGAAGCGGCAGGACGGCGAGCTCGAGATAATCGCCGTGGGGCCCCTTACCAACCTCGCAATCGCGCTGCTCGTGCACCCCGAGCTGCCGAAGCTTGTAAAGCAGATCACCGTAATGGGCGGGGCGGCCACTGCGGGCAACTCGAAGCCCTACTCCGAATTCAACATATATCAGGACCCGCACGCCGCCGAGATCGTCTTGAAGGCGGGGTTCAAAACGCTCACCATGGTCGACCTCGATACCTGCCACACCTGCTATTTTGACGCGGCCGACCGGGACAGAATCCGCACGCTGCCCGAGAGCAACCGAATCGCGGGGCTTATGAGGCGCATCATCGAGTTTAGGGAGGAGTCCCTCAGCAGATGGAAGTTCTCCGAGGAGAAAAAGCGGATCATGAGCGAGCGGATGATCTCGTGCGACGCCGTTGCGGCGGCCGTGTGCATCGACCCGACGATGGCCGAGATGAAGCCGCGGCACGTCTTCTGCGAGTGCCGCGGGAGCCTTGCCGACGGGCAGACGGTCGTCGATTGGCTCGGCAGATTCGGCGAGCCCAACGTAAACCTGTGCACAAGCGTCGACAGGGACAGGTTCACAGAGCTCTTCTTTGACTGTGTCGACAAATTTGACGGGGAGGTGCGATGAATGGAAAAGAGACGTGTGATACTCGACATGGACACCGGTGTCGACGACGCGCTGGCGATGATGCTCGCCGCGGCGAGCGACAGGATCGAAATCGTCGCGCTGACGACCGTCTTCGGCAACAACGCGGTCGACGCCACGACCGAGAACACCCTTAAGATGTGCGAATTTTTGGGGATTGACGCGCCCGTGGCACGGGGCGCCGCGCACAGGCTGCTCAAAGATTATGCGAGGAAGGAAAGCGAGATCGGTCTCGACATACACGGCGCGGACGGCCTCGGCAACATGAGCGCACGGCTGCCCGTCCCCAAAAGAAAAGTCGAAGGCTGCACGGCGGCAGAGCTGATGGCGAGAGCCGTCGAGCAGAGCGAGGGGCCGGTGACGATCGTCTCGACCGCGCCCATCACCAACGTCGCGACCTTTTTGCTCGCCTATCCCCGCCTCAAGAGCAAGGTCGAGTGCGTCGCGTTCATGGGCGGCGCGATGTTCGGCGGGAACATCATGCCCTCGGCCGAGGCCAACACCTTCAACGACCCCGACGCGCTGCAGGTGGTGCTGCAAAGCGGCGTCAAGGTCGTCATGTTCGGCCTCGATGTCACCATGAAGTGCGTCATCTCGTCCGAAAAGCAAAAGGAGCTTTCGCAGACCGGCAGGGTCGGGGAGTTTGCGGCCGCGGTTTTGCAGCATTACATCGACGTCACCCGGCAGCTCACCGGAATCGACGGGGCGATGCTGCACGACTCGCTGCCCGTCGCGTGGCTTGAGGACGAGAGCGTCGTGAAGCTCGAAAAACACTATGTCGAGGTCGACCTCGACGGGGCGTTCACCTGCGGGTGCACCGTGACCGACATCAACGACACCCTGGGGCGCGAGCCCAACGTCTATGTCGCGGTGCGGGCGGACAGCGACAGAATTATCGACATGCACCTCGAGGCCGCGCGCAGGCTGGGCTGACCCCCGCGCTGAAAAAGTCTCTTCGGCTGCCGCCGCCCCGCGCGGGCGGCGGTCTCGCCGTTTATAAAAAAAGCACCGAATCGCCGGGGCGCACTTTTGCTGCGGGTCAAGCCCCATGCGCGCGGGCGGGCCGGGTGCTGAAGCTCAGTTTGCGGAAATAGATATAAAACAGATTGCCCGCCGTGCGGGACAAGATCCCAAAAAGAAGGAGTTGTAGCAGTTTATGACGCTTGACGAACTGAAGATAGGGGAGAGCGGGAGGATCACCGTCGTAAGGGGCGAGGGGGCGCTGCGCAGGCGGCTGCTCGACATGGGCCTTACGCCGAGGACGACCGTGATGCTGAGAAAGGTCGCGCCGATGGGCGACCCGCTCGAGCTGTGCCTGCGCGGCTATGAGCTGACGCTGCGGCTCGAGGATGCCGAGAACATCGAGATCGACCCCGAGACGCGCCATGCCGCGTGCTGCGGCAGCGACGTGGGCGGGTGCAAACGGGGCGCCTGCCCGCGCAGGCTTGTGCGATGACGGCGCGCAGGGAGGCGGAAGAGATGGGCTTGACATTTGCGCTCGCAGGCAACCAAAACTGCGGAAAAACAACGCTTTTCAACGCGCTGACGGGCTCCAACCAGCACGTCGGCAACTTCCCCGGGGTGACGGTCGAGAAAAAGGAGGGCACCGTCATCGGACATCGGGACATCTCGGTGGTGGATCTGCCGGGGATCTATTCGCTGTCGCCCTATACGGCCGAGGAGGTCGTGACGCGGGACTTTCTTTTGGACGAGCGCCCCGACGGGATAATCAATATCGTCGACGCGACCAACCTTGAGCGCAATCTGTACCTCAGCCTGCAGCTGCTCGAGCTGCGGCTGCCGACCGTCATCGCTCTAAACATGATGGACGAGGTGCGCGCCAACGGATATTTTATCGACATAGCGGGGCTCAAGAGTTCGCTCGGGGTCGAGGTGGTGCCCATCTCGGCGAGCAAAAACGAGGGGGTGGGTGAGCTCGTGGCCGCCGCCGAGCGGTGCGCAAAAAAACGAATTTTGCCCCAAAGGCTGGACTTTTGCTCGGGCGCGGTGCACCGCGCCATACACGGCGTGACCCACCTCATCTCGGACCACGCCGAGGAGAAGCAGGTGCCCGCGCGCTACGCGGCGACCAAGCTTGTCGAGGGCGACGAGCCGATGCTCAAGCGGCTCGAGATATGCGAGCGCGACGTGCGCATCGTCGACGAGATCGTCGCCGAGATGGAGGAGGAGACGGGCACCGACCGTGAGGCGGCGCTCGCCGACATGCGCTATGAGTACATCGACGGCGTGTGCAGAAAAAACGTGAAAAAGGGCGCCCGCTCGCGCGAGCAGCAGCGCTCGGTGAAGATAGACGAGGTGCTGACCCACAAAATATGGGCGCTGCCCATCTTCTTCGGCATCATGCTCTTTATCTTCTGGATCACCTTCGGCCCCGTGGGCGGGACGCTGTCCGACCTGTTTTCGCAAGGGATAGACGCGGCGACGGCGTTTGTCGACGGCCTGCTGACGCGCCTCGAGATTGCCCCCATGCTGCGCTCGCTCATCATCGACGGGGTGTTCAGCGGCGTGGGCAGTGTGCTGTCCTTTCTGCCGACGATCATCGTGCTGTTCTTCTGTCTGTCCATTCTCGAGGACAGCGGCTATATGGCGCGCGTCGCATTCGTCATGGACAAACTGCTGCGCAAGATCGGGCTCTCGGGCCGCTCGTTCGTCCCGATGCTGATCGGCTTCGGGTGCAGCGTGCCCGCGATCATGGCGACAAGGACGCTGCCGAGCGAGCGCGACCGGCGCATGACCATCCTGCTGGTGCCCTTTATGTCGTGCAGCGCAAAGCTGCCGATCTACGCGCTGTTCACCGACGTGTTTTTTGAGCGCGGCAAAGCGCTTGTGATGATCTCGCTGTACGTCATCGGCATCGTCGTGGGCATCCTGTACGGCCTCGCCTTCAAAAACACGGTCTTTAAAAGCAAGCCGGTGCCGTTTGTGATGGAGCTTCCCGCCTACAGGTTCCCGTCCGCAAAAAACGTATGGCTGACGATCAAGCAGCGCGCGCGCGACTTTATCGTAAAGGCGTTCACCGTCATCTTTGTCGCGACCATCGTCGTCTGGTTTTTGCAGAGCTTTGACTTTCGCTTCAACATGGTCGAGGACGCGGGCGAGAGCATGCTCGCGGCGATCGGCGGGTTCATCGCGCCCGTCTTCAAGCCCCTCGGGTTCGGCGACTGGCGGGCGTCCACCGCGCTTATCACCGGCCTGACCGCCAAGGAGACGGTGAAGAGCACCTTTGCGGTCCTGCTGGGGTCGTCGGGCGTGCCGCTGTCGCAGGCGCTCGCCGAGATCTTCACGCCGGTCGCGGCGTTCTCCTTCCTTGTCTTCACCCTTTTGTATATGCCGTGCGTGGCCGCGATGTCGGCGGTAAAGCGCGAGATAGGCTCGGGGTGGGGCGCGGCGCTCGCCATGCTCTCGCAGACGGCGGTCGCGTGGATAACCGCGTTTTTGGTGTACACCGTCGGCATGCTTGTTGTGTGAGCCGCGGGAGCCTAAGCGGGCTTGACGGAAAGGGGCGGGACGCCTTTACGGGATATCGTCGCACCGGAAGACAAAGAATAACAAAACTTACTTTGATACAGAGGCAATTACAATGGACAAAAAGATCGCATCCCTTCTCAACGAACAGATTAACAAGGAGTTTTACTCCGCCTATCTCTATCTCGACATCGCCAACTTCTACTCCCGCAAGGGCCTCGACGGCTTTGCAAACTGGTACGAGATCCAGGCGAAGGAGGAGCAGGATCACGCGATGCTCATGTACCGCTATCTGCACAACAACAGTGTCGAGGTGACGCTCGAGGCCGTCGCCAAGCCCGACAAGACGTTTGAGACGCTGCTCGACCCCCTCAAGGCGGGGCTCGAGCACGAGCGCTATGTCACCTCTTTAATAAACGCGATCTACGCCGCCGCCCGGGAGGCGAACGATTTCCGCACGACGCAGTTCCTCGACTGGTTCATCAAGGAGCAGGGCGAGGAGGAGAAGAACTCGTCCGACATGATAACCAAGATGGAGCTGTTCGGCGACGACGCCCGCAGCCTCTACATGCTCAACAGCGAGCTCGCGGCGCGCGTGTATTCCGCCCCCTCGCAGGCACTCTAAAGGCGGAGAGGTTCAGTACATTGCGGCCGGGGCGTCCGCCCTGTCAAAGGACGTGAAGAAAAGAAAAAACAGCTGCGGGGAGCGGCTGTTTTTTTGCATCATGGGGCGGCGTCCGCGGGCGGCTCGGCGACCCCGGCGCCCCGAACCGAGAGCCGGGAGAGGCGGCGGCCGGCCCCTTTCGCGGGCAGCGTTTTTGGGGCGCGGCGGAAAAATGAAAAACGCGGCTACGGGTCGGGAGGACGCGCGGAGCGGCGTTTTTGGGCGCGGCGGCGCGCGAGGAGACCGCTGCAAAAGGGTTTTGACAGACAGCGTTTCCCCCGGATGATAGAATAGGAACAGGAGCTGCAAAAGGATTTTGACAGACGGCGGTTCCCCTTGAATGATAGAATACTCGGTGCGGCGGGCCGCCGAAAAGTGGAGAGGAAACACGGGATGCAGATAGGAAGCGGGATCAAAAAGCTCCGCGTCGAGCGGGGCTTGTCGCAGGAGGAGCTTGCGCAGAGGGTGTACGTCAGCAGACAGACGATATCCAACTGGGAAACCGAAAAGAGCTGTCCCGACCTCGAGAGCATCCTGCTGTTGAGCTCTCTTTTCGGCGTGAGCGTCGACACACTTATCCAAAAGGGGGATGTTGAACAGATGAAAAAGACGGTCGATGCAGAGACGGTAGAGTGTTTCAACCGATACAGCGGCGTTTTTGCGGTGCTGCTGTCGTTGACGGTGCTGAGCGCCGTCCCGCTGGCGGGCCTGCTCGGCTTTTACGGGCTGATACCGTGGGGGCTGCTGTTCGGCGCGACGATGGCGCTCGCGCTGCGAATCGAGCGCATCAAGCGGGACAACGACGTGTCCACCTACCGGGAGATTGTCGCGTTCAGCGAGGGCAAGGGACTTGATGAGATAACGAAGCAGCGCGAAATCGGCAAGCGCCCCTACCAAAGGGCGCTGTGCGTGCTGATAGGCGCGGCGGCCGCCCTTGTTGTGTGCGCGCTGGTTGCTTTGCTGGTGCGCTGACGGGGCGCGGCGGAGCTGCGGCCCGTTCGTCCCGAGGTGTTCGAGGCGGAGAAGCTCGGGCGGGAGTAGGCCGCCGACGCGTGTCGGGGCGGCTGCCCGTCTGTGAAAAAGTGTCCCCTGCCCACAGGCTTTACGGCCGCGGGCAGGGGACACGTGTTTTTATTTATAAAAAGCGCAGCTGCGCAGGCGTTATCTCGAGTATATCTCGACGATCTTCGCGAGCAGCCGTGCGCACCTCTCGAGCGCCTGCACCGTTGTGAACTCGTACCGTCCGTGGCAGTTGAAGCCGCCTGTGCACAGGTTGGGGCAGGGGAGGCCCATGAAGGACAGGCGCGCGCCGTCGGTGCCGCCGCGGATGGGGGAGACGAGCGGGACGATACCGAGGCTCTCCATCGCCCTTTCGGCGTTTTCCACAAGGTGCATGCTGCCGTTCTCGATAACCTCGCGCATGTTGCGGTATTGGTCGGAGATCTCGGCCGTCACCGTGCCCTCGCCGTATTTTTTGTTGAGATAGGCGACCGCGTCGCGGAACAGCCGCTTTTTCTCTTCAAAGAGCTCGCTCGAGTGGTCGCGGATGATATAGTACATCTCGGCCCCGTCGACGTTGCCCTTGATGCTGTCGAGGTGGAAAAAGCCGCCGTAGCCCTCGGTGGCGGCGGGCTTTTGGTGGGCGGGCAGCATCGCCTCAAGCTCCATGGCGACAAGGCAGGCGTTCACCATACGACCGTGGGCCGAGCCGGGGTGGATGCTTGTGCCCTTTATCGAGACGCGTGCGCCCGCCGCGTTGAAGCATTCGTAGTTGAGGTCGCCCACGGGGCCGCCGTCCACGGTGTAGGCAAAGTCGGCGCCGAACCGCGTCACGTCAAAAAAGTCGACCCCTCTGCCGACCTCCTCGTCGGGGGTGAAGCAGATGCTGACGGCGCAGTGGGCGGGGGCGTCGGCGGACAGCAGCAGCTCGGCGAGGGTCATGATCTCGGCGATGCCCGCCTTGTCGTCGGCGCCGAGAAGGGTCGAGCCGTCGGTCGTTATCACGTCTTCGCCGACGCAGTCCGCGAGACCGGGGTTGTCGGCGGCGCGCAGGATATAGCGCTCGGACATCCTAATGTCCCCGCCGCGGTAGTTTTTTGTGATTACCGGCTTTACGTCTTTTCCGCTGACGGCGTTGGAGGTGTCCATGTGTGCGATAAAGCCTATCGCGGGCAGCCCTTCTTTTCCGCTCGAAGCGGGGATTTTGGCGTAGACATAGCCGTGCTCGGACAGGCAGACGTCGCGCGCCCCGAGCGCCGAGAGCTCGCTTTCAAGCTCCCGCGCGAGAGCAAGCTGCTTTTCGGTGCTGGGCACCGACTCCTTAAAATCCTCCGACTGCGTGTCGAAGGACACATACTTTAAAAACCTTTCCGTTACCGACATAAGCGTTGACCTTTCCGTGTATTTATTCTTTTATTTATATTTTACCGTTATTGTTTTTTGCGGTGAAGAGCGGCCCGGCGGCGGGATTGTGCCGGATGCCTGTACCTTTAACATCCGGCAGACCCTGCGGGCGTATGCAGGGCCCGTCGCGGCGACAGCCGCGACGGAGGAATTGTTTGCAGCGCGCTGTCTATTATCGCGATAAAGGATTGTTCAGACGACAAGGGTTTGCGCGTCAATCCCTCAGTCAGCTGACGCTGACACGGCTCGCATATTCCCGCGAGTTGGCCGCATGTTAAAGGTGCGGACATGCGGCACGCCCTACATAATACTCTCGCGGGGCGTAGTCGCGCGTAAGCGGAACGGACGCGCGGCACGCCCTACATATTCCCGTAGGGTGTGCCGAGTGTCGTACAACTTACACTCGGCAGAATTCACG